>DAIDAG010000062.1 GCA_027310725.1 Sideroxydans sp.
GATGTTGGACTCGGCGTCGGCGATGGCGGCGGCGACCTTGGCCAGCACGCCGCGCTGGTTGGCCACGATGAGCTTGATGCTGACCTCGAACAGTTTATTGATGTTCTTGTCCCATACGACATCCATCCATTCCTCGCTGCCACTGCGTCCCTTGCGCAGGGTCGGGCAGTCGTGGGTGTGCACGATGAGTCCCTGTCCGCTCTTGATGACGCCGATGATGGGGTCGCCGGGTATGGGGCGGCAGCACTTGGCGTATTGGACCGCCATGCCCTCGTTGCCCAGCAGGGTGATGATGCCGCTGCCGGAACCGACTTCCATCCGATTTCCTTCTCCTTCATTCATCCTTGCCAGTTGGCGCGCGATGACCATGTTCAGGCGTCGTCCCAGCCCGATATCGGCGAATATCTCCTGCCGAGATTTCGCACTGCTTTCTTTCAGCACGCGCTCCCAGCACACATCTTCGATATCTTGCAGCTTGAGTCCGAGCGAGTTGAGCGCCTGGCCGAGCAGGCGTTCGCCGAGCTTGGCCGATTCGCCCAGATGCATGGTCTTCAGCGCGTGGCGTATCTCGCCGCGCGCCTTGCTGGTGACGACATAGCTCAGCCAGGCCGGGTTCGGGTGCGCGAGCGTGGCGGTGACGATCTCGACGCGGTCACCGTTGCGCAACTCGGTGCGCAGCGGAACGAGTTCGGAATTCACCTTGGCCGCAACACAGCGGTTGCCGATGTCGGTGTGCACGCTATAGGCAAAATCGACCGCGGTCGCGCCGCGCGGCAGCGCGTAGATCTTGCCTTTGGGAGAAAACACATACACCTCGTCCGGGAACAGGTCGACCTTCAGATGTTCCAGGAACTCGACCGAAGCGCCGCTCTGTGCGAGGCTTTCCAGCAGGCTTTGCAGCCACTGGTGGGTCTGCTGGTGCAGGTCGTTGATCTGCGCTTCCGATGATTTGTACAGCCAGTGCGAGGCCACGCCGCTTTCGGCCAGCTTGTTCATCTCCTGCGTGCGTATCTGCACCTCGATGGGCGTGCCGAACGGGCCGAACAGGGCGGTATGCAGCGATTGATAGCCGTTTCCCTTGGGGATGGCGATGTAGTCCTTGAACCTTCCGGGAAAGGGCTTGTAAAGGCTATGCAGTACGCCTAATGCGAGATAGCACGAAGGGATATCCTCGACCAGGACGCGAAAGCCGTAGATATCCAGCACCTGCGCGAAGGCCAGCGACTTGGACTGCATCTTCTGGTAGATGCCGTACAGATGCTTCTCGCGCCCGCGCACCTCGGCCTTGATATGGCTCTCTTCCAGGCGCTGGCGGATCGCTTCCAGTATCTTGCTGACCACCTCGCGCCGGTTGCCGCGCGCCACCTTCAGCGCTTTCGACAGCACCGCATAGCGGTTCGGGTACAGATATTTGAAACTGAGGTCTTCCAGCTCCTGATACAAATTATTCAGGCCCAGACGGTTGGCGATGGGCGCATAGATATCCATCGTCTCGCGCGCGATGCGCCGGCTCTTTTCTTTCGAGACGGAATCGAGCGTGCGCATATTGTGCAGGCGATCGGCGAGCTTGATCAGGATGACGCGCACGTCGCGCGCCATCGCCATCAGCATCTTGCGGAAATTTTCCGCCTGCGCATCCATGACGGTGTCGAACTTGAGCTTGTCCAGCTTGCTCAGGCCGTCGACCAGCTCGGCCACGGGTTTGCCGAACTGCTCGCCGATCTGTTCGATGCTGATGTGGGTGTCTTCCGCCACGTCGTGCAGCAAAGCGGCGGTGATGGCCTGCGCATCGAGATGCAGCGGGGTCAGGATACGGGCGACGGCGATGGGGTGGGTGACGTAGGGATCACCCGACTGGCGCAACTGACCCTGGTGTGCGGTGCGGCTGAAGGCGAGCGCAGATTCGATCTGCGCCACATCCTTAGGCTTCAGATAGGCAGAGACCTCTTGGAGAAGAATTTCAGCATCTGTCTGTGGCATAGATCATGTGGAAACGAAGCCGCCGGAAAAACCCCGGCGGCGTGGGATCAGGCCATGCCGCGGTTCAGTATCTCGATCCCGACCTTGCCTTCGCTGATCTCGCGCAGCGCGACAACGGTGGCTTTGTCCTTGCTGTTCTCCACCAGGTATCCGGCACCGTTCGCCAGCTGGCGCGCGCGATAGGCGGCGGCCAGGGTCAGCTCGAAACGGTTGGGGATATACTTCATGCAGTCTTCGACGGTGATGCGTGCCATGGTGTGCTCCTATTTGTGCAATTGATTGATGAGTGTTGCGTGACGAGTGAGCTGACTGTCGCGGTGCAGCCCGGAAGCGATGACCACTGCATCGAGTTGTTTCAATGCCTCGTCCAGCTTGTCGTTGATAATAACATAGTCGAACTCGGCCACATGCGAGATGTCATCGCGTGCCGCCTGCATGCGACGGGCGATCACTTCGGCACTGTCCTGACCGCGACCCTGCAGGCGGGTCTCCAGGGCGGACAGGGACGGCGGCAGAATGAAGATGGAGATGACATGCGGCATCAGCCTGCGCACCTGTTCAGCACCCTGCCAGTCGATCTCCAGCAGAATGTCTCGCCCCGAGGCAAGTTCTCTCTCTATCCACGATTGCGATGTGCCGTACAGGTTGCCGTAAACCTCGGCACTTTCCAGAAAATCGCCATTCTTCGCCATTTCCAGGAACTTCTCACGGCTGACGAAATGGTAGTCCTTTCCGTCGGTTTCTCCGGGACGCGGTGCGCGCGTGGTGTAGGAGACCGACAGGGCGATATGCTTGTTGCTCTTGAGCAGCGCGCTGACCAGGCTGGTCTTGCCCGCCCCCGAGGGTGCACTGACGATGAAAAGATTGCCGGACATTGTGTTCTCCTATTCGATGTTCTGTACCTGCTCGCGCATCTGCTCGATGAGTATCTTGATCTCCATCGCGCTGCGCGATACTTCCGCGTCCACCGATTTCGAGCCGAGCGTGTTGGCTTCCCGATGCAGTTCCTGCATCAGGAAATCCAGGCGTTTGCCGACTGCGCCGCCTTTTTCCAGCACGCGCTGCACCTCGGCGAGATGGGTCTGCAGGCGCGAGAGTTCCTCGTCGACGTCGATCTTGCTGGCGTAGAGCGTGATCTCCTGCCGCACGCGCTCGTCATCCTCGCTGCCCAGCGCCTCAAGCAGGCGCGCGCGCAACCGGGATTCATAAGCGAGTATGGCGGCGGGAACGCGGGGGGCGACGGCGGCGCGCAGCGCCTCGATCTGGGATACCCGTGCAAGCAGGAAGGTTTTTAGCTTCTCCCCTTCGCGTTGCCGCGCGGCCGAGAAATCCTTCAATGCCTGCCGTAACAGCGTTTGCAGCGTGACGTGCAATGTTTCGGCCGAAAGGGCGGGACTTTCCAGTACGCCGTTCCAGCGCAGCACGTCATTGACGGTAAGTTCGCGTGCATCCGGCAATGTTTCGCGGATCTGGCTGCTCCACAGGGACAGTTGCTGCACCATGACCTGGTTCAGGCGCGCCGGCTCCTGTGCGGATTGGCGCACGGCAAGGTTGATGCGGCATTCCACCTTGCCGCGGCTCATTTGGGCCGCGATGGCTTCGCGCAAAGCGGGCTCCTGCGTGCGCAACTCGTCCGGCATGCGCAATTGCAGGTCGAGATAGCGGTGGTTGACCGAGCGCAACTCAAGGGAAAGCGAACCGGAATCCAGTTCGGCGGCGACGGAGGCAAAACCGGTCATGCTGTAAATCATCAAAGTCTCCGGCGAAGTGGAAAAAACATAGGCTGAACGCCGCGCATTATATTACGATTGCACCTAGTCACAGACTCCCAGAGAACATTGGGTGCACAAAACACAGGGAGAAGATGAAGTTCGCAGTTCACCAGGCAAACCACATCGGCGGCCGGAAGTACAACCAGGACCGGGTGGGATATGCCTATACCAATGATGCGCTGTTGCTGGTGCTGGCAGACGGCATGGGCGGGCATCTGCATGGCGAGATCGCCGCGCAGATCGCCGTCCATTCCTTCATGCGCGCATTCGCCCGCCTCGAGCAAACGCGCGTAAAGGAGCCGGAGGTTTTCCTGCGCGCCACCATGCGCGCCGGGCATGACGCCATCTTCGACTATGCCCGCGCAGAAAAGCTCGGCGGCAATCCCGGCACCACCTGCGTCGCGGCGCTGGTGCAGGACGGACAGATATGGTGGGCGCACGCCGGCGATTCGCGTTTCTATCTCTTGCGCGGCAATGCGGTAGCGAGCGTGACGCACGATCACTCCGTGGTGCAGCAGTGGGCGGACTGGGGCATCATCAGTCCGGACGAGATGAAGACGCACCCCGACCGCAACAAGATCACCAACTGCCTGGGCGGCGTGGAGGACATGTTCTATGTCGATGTCTCGAAGCCGGTTGTGGCGGAAGCCGGCGACACCCTGCTGTTGTGCAGCGACGGCTTCTGGAGCCCGTTGACCGACGGGGAAATGTCGCAACTTTCATCCATTCGATCGATGCGGGAAAGACTCGACGAACTGATCGTCACGGCGGTGTACCGCGAAGGGATGCGGGCCGACAATACCACGGCCGTGGTGGCGCGCCTGGGCGATGGCGAGGAGGAGCATGCCACCGACGTGCCTGTGTGCATCACGCTGGACGAGCAGGACTTGCCGGGGAACTTCTGAGCAAGTCCGTTATAATCCGCGCTGTTTTCAATTTCCCAGAGGTCCCAGTTATGCGTCCCAGCCAGCGTAAGCCGGATCAGCTGCGTGCTATCCGCATCACCCGCCATTACACCAAACATGCCGAAGGCTCGGTACTCATCGAGTGCGGCGACACCAAGGTCCTCTGCACCGCCAGCGTGGAAGAACGCGTGCCGCCGCACAAGAAGGGCAGCGGCGAAGGCTGGGTGACGGCGGAATACGGCATGCTGCCGCGCTCCACCGGCGAACGCATGCAGCGCGAAGCGGCCAAGGGCAAGCAGTCCGGACGCACGCAGGAGATCCAGCGCCTGATCGGGCGCAGCCTGCGCGCCGTGGTCGATCTCGGCAAGCTCGGCGAGCGCACCATCACGCTCGATTGCGATGTGATCCAGGCCGACGGCGGCACGCGCACCGCCAGCATCACCGGCAGCTTCGTCGCGCTGCACGATGCGGTGAGCGGCCTGATGCAAAAAGGCCTGGTGAAGGAGAACCCGCTCAAGGAGGCCGTCGCCGCCATCTCGGTCGGCATCTTCCAGGGCACGCCAGTGCTCGATCTCGATTACCTCGAAGACTCGGCCTGCGACACCGACATGAACGTGGTGATGCTGGGCAGCGGCCATTTCGTCGAAGTGCAGGGCACGGCGGAAGGTCATCCTTTCTCGCGCGAGGAGATGGACACGCTGCTGGAGCTGGCCAAGCACGGCATCGGGCAGCTGGTGGAGATGCAGCTGAAGGTGCTGCAAGGCTGACGGGGAAGGGAATGCAAGTTCCCTGCGAACGGCGTCGCAAGGCGATCTGCAGGCATCCGGCGCGGGAACGACCGTCAATCGGCGATTCGGGGATGTCCTGCCTGAAGATCGCCGTCGTCATTGGGCTACAAGCAACGTGATATTGGACAGGCAATGAAGAAACTGGTCATCGCATCGAACAATCCCGGCAAGCTGCGCGAATTCCAGCGCATGCTGGCCCCGCTCGGCATCGAGGTGCTGACGCAGGCGCAGCTCGGCATTTCCGAGGCCGAAGAGCCGCACTGCACTTTCGTAGAGAACGCGCTTGCAAAAGCGCGCCATGTCAGCCGCGAAAGCGGCCTGCCGGCGCTGGCCGACGATTCCGGCATCTGCGTAGAGGCGCTGGGCGGCGCGCCCGGCGTGATCTCCGCGCGTTATGCCGGGGATAATCCGAAATCAGACCAGCGCAACAACGAAAAGCTGCTGCGCGAGATGCAGGGCGTGGCCGACCGCCGCGCGCATTATTACTGCGTGCTGGTGCTTGTGCGCCATGCAGACGATCCCCAACCGCTGATCGCCGAAGGCGAATGGCAGGGCGAAATATTCCATGAAGAACGCGGTGAGGGCGGCTTCGGCTACGACCCGATGTTCTGGCTGCCGCAGTTCGGCAAGACGGCGGCGGAACTGACGCATGACGAGAAGGCGCAGATCAGTCATCGCGCCAAGGCGCTGCAGGTGCTGATGCAGCGCTTCCCGCGCGCATGAGCGAACAGCCGCTGCAAGCATTCGGCATCAGGTCGCAGCCGGTGAATTTCCGCGCGCTGCCGCCGCTGTCGCTGTATATCCACATCCCTTGGTGCGTGCGCAAATGTCCCTATTGCGACTTCAATTCGCACGAGGCGCGCGGCAGCCTGCCGGAGCGGGAGTATGTGGCTGCGCTGGTGCGCGACCTGGAGATGGCGCTGCCGCTGATCTGGGGGCGCAAGGTGTATACCGTGTTCTTCGGCGGCGGCACGCCCAGCCTGCTGAGCGGGGAAAGCGTGACGGAGATCTTGCGCCAGGTACGCATGTTGCTGCCGCTGGACCATAACGCCGAGATCACGCTGGAAGCCAATCCAGGCACGGTGGAGGCGGACAAATTCGCCGCGTTCCGCGAGGCGGGGGTGAACCGGCTGTCGCTCGGCATCCAGAGTTTCAACGATGTGCACCTCCAGGCGCTGGGGCGCATCCATTCCGCCGCCGAAGCCAGATGCGCGATCGGGATCGCGCAGCAGCATTTCGACAATATCAACCTCGACCTGATGTATGCGCTGCCGCACCAGACGCAGGAGCAGGCCTTGCAGGATGTGCAGGCCGCGCTGCAATTCAAGCCGCAACACCTGTCCTGCTATCACCTGACGCTGGAGCCGAACACCCTGTTCGCGCACCACCCGCCACCCTTGCCGGACGACGATGCGAGCAGCGACATGCAGCAATCCATCGAAGCGCTGCTTGCCGCACATGGCTACGAACACTACGAGACATCGGCCTTCGCGCAGCCCGGACGACGCGCGAGGCATAACCTGAACTACTGGCAGTTCGGCGACTATCTGGGGATCGGTGCAGGCGCCCACAGCAAGCTGAGTTTTCACGATAAGGTGGTACGGCAGGTGCGTTACAAGCAGCCGCAAGCCTATATGGATGCGGTCTCGCGTGGTGAACCAGTGCTGGCACGACACAGTGAGGCGGAGCCTCGCAGTGCGAGAGTGCCCGCACTGCACCCCCTCCCGCAATCGGCCGGCTGCGCCGGTAACGTGTCGGGGGTGCAGGAAGAACACGACGTCTCGCATAACGATATCGCGTTCGAGTTCATGATGAATGCGCTGCGTTTGAACGAAGGGTTCGACAGTGCCCTGTTCACCGAACGCACCAGCCTCCCGTTGCTGTCGATACGCCGCGAACTTGCCGAAGCAGAAAAGCGGGGATTGTTGTTCCAGGACCACAAAAAAATCGCCCCGACAGAATCGGGGCGACGGTTTTTGAACGACCTGCTGCAGATATTTCTGCGGGAATAATCCCGACTCAAAGACCTCTTTACGGATTACATCTTCGGATGCGGATTGGACTTGTCGAAGTCGTTTTCCTTATAGCAGTGATTCAAATATTCTTCTTTCTTCTTGCCTGACAGCTTCATGTTGTCCGCATTGGTATCGCAATGCTGTTTCTTGTCATGCATGTCTTGCTCGTAGGATTTTTCTTCATCTACTTTTTTCAAACAGGACTTTATGAATTCTGCGTGTTTGGCGGTGTCGGTGATCTTGGCTGCTTGTTTATCGCAATCGTTGGTCGATTCATGTGCAAAGGACGGGGCAGCGAAAGCGGCAAGCAACAGGCAGGTTAATGTGATGAGGTGTTTCATGTCAGCTCCTTATAAAATTTTATAAAATTTATAGAATGATAAATAACGGCGCTACATACAAAATCGTAACAGAAATACGACGCTACGAACAAAATCGTAACAGAAATACCGAAAAATTTAACGTATTTTTAACATGCTAAATTAGGTGGGTATTAAAGGAGGATCTTGCGGAAAACAAGATCCCAAACGCCATGTCCCAGCTTGAGTCCGCGCAGTTCAAACTTGGTGAGAGGCCGATATGAAGGGCGCGGCGCGTAATCCGCCGCGGTGTTTTGCAGCAACGGCTCCGCGCTCAATACTGCCAGCACCTGCTCGGCATAATCCTGCCAGTCGGTGGCGACGTGAATATAGCCGCCGGGCTTGAGTTTCTTGACCAGTTGCGCGACGAATGGCGACTGGATCAGGCGGCGCTTGTTGTGGCGAGCCTTGTGCCAGGGGTCGGGGAAGAAGATATGGACGCCGTCCAGAGAGTTGTCTCCGATCATGTCGCGCAAAACTTCCACCGCATCGTGCTGCATGATGCGGATATTCCTGAGCTGTTCCGCATCGATCAGTTTGAGCAGGTTACCCACGCCTGGAGTATGGACTTCCAGCGCCAGATAGTCGTTCTCGGGATGCGCCTGTGCGATGGTCGCCGTGCTGTCGCCCATGCCGAAGCCGATCTCCAGTATCTTGGGTGCGCTGCGCCCGAAGGTCTGGTCGAGGTCGATCGGCCGCGCGACGTAATGGATGCCGTAGCGCGGCAGCCATGTGTCGATGGCGCGCTGCTGGGCGGTCGAAACCCTGCCTTGTCTTAGAACAAAGCTGCGGATATGTCTCTTGCTGAGATCGGTGGTGTCGGTCATGGCGATTGATTTCATGCCGTTCGCCCTGAGCTTGTCGAAGGGCGAATGGTGTGGCTGTTGAATCCGTTCATGCTTCGACATGCTCAGCAGGAACGGGAGTTAGTATCAGCTTCGCGTCGAAGAGATGATCCCCGCTGTCGGTGAGCTCGGGCTCGCGCTGTAAAGTTTTTTCGGCATGCGTCCCGCGAGGAATGCGCTGCGCCCGGCTTCGACCGCCTGCTTCATTGCCGAGGCCATCAATACGGGCTGTTGCGCGGCAGCGATGGCGGTGTTCATCAGCACGCCGTGGCAACCCAGCTCCATCGCGATCGCCGCATCGGAAGCGGTGCCGACGCCCGCATCCACGATCACCGGCACTTGCACGCGTTCCATGATCAGTTGCAGGTTCCATGGGTTGAGGATGCCCATGCCGGAGCCGATCAGCGAGGCCAGCGGCATGATGGCGACGCAGCCGATGTCTTCCAGTTGCTTCGCGATGATGGGGTCGTCCGAGGTATACACCATCACCTGGAAGCCTTCCGCCACCAGCGTTTTTGCCGCGGCGAGGGTTTCGATCACGTTGGGGTACAGGGATTGCGGATCGCCCAGCACTTCGAGCTTGACCAGGCTGTGCCCGTCCAGCAGTTCGCGCGCCAGGCGCAGGGTGCGCACCGCATCGTCCGCGGTGTAGCAACCCGCGGTATTCGGGAGGTAGGTGAATTTCGACATCGGCACTGCGTCGAGCAGGTTTGGCTCGTTGGCGTTCTGGCCGAGGTTGGTACGGCGGATTGCGACCGTCACGATCTCAGCGCCGCTGGCATCCAGCGCCGCGCGCGTCTCGGCGAAATCCTTGTACTTGCCGGTGCCGACCAGCAAACGGGAAGAATAACTTTTACCGGCGATGATTAATTTGTCGTTCATTAGCGTGTTCCTGATGAAGTTATTGGCTTTGTACAGCGTCTGCCGAATTGCCGGGCTGTGCTGATCAAGCCGCGGTTTAGCCGCCGCCAACGGCGACGACGATCTCAAGCTTGTCACCCGCAGACAGGGACTGAGTGGTGAATGTGCTGCGCGGCACGATCTCGCCGTTGCGTTCCAGCGCGATGCGTTTCCCGGTCAATCCCATCTCATCGATGAGGCTGGCGATAGCCATATTGGCGGGAAGCTGGCGAGGTTCGCCATTGATGCTGACGGTGATCACTTTGCTGTTATTGCCCATGATAGAATCTGCGCCGCATTCTACTATAAGCGGGTGTAGTTCAATGGTAGAACGGCAGCTTCCCAAGCGTGCGACACGAGTCGTGCGTTATTACCGCTAGGATTTAATTGCCTAGCATTTAAACAGCAGTTGACCCAGAACACCGGGAAGACTGCGAACGCGGCGAAAGCTGCATAAGTAATTGTTTTGCTGTTTCTAGTTGCATCGGAAGCTGACAAAACCGAGGGTTCAGCCCCTCGTAGTCTAGGAGCAGTGCGCCACTGGTAACGGTGGGGTGCTGAGCGCTCTGACAATGTAGCCACCTTACGGGGTATGTCAAGCCCCGTGAGGGGTTTGGTGTGATTTCGGGAGTTGCACCCGAATGAGGCACTAGGCTGAGTTGGATGGTTAACGTAATGTGAACCGCTGTTAAACGTCGTCAAGCTTGTAGAGCCAAAAGCAACTTGCAGTATCGGGCTCTGGCCAAAATGGCACGTGATCGGCTATTTGTTTGCTTGGTGCAAATACGCTGACATACGATCACCGGCGAAAAGGCGGAACCTTCCCAACTCTTGTTACTTGTGCGGAACGTGGTAAGCCCAATACGGTGTCCGGCCAGTTCGGCGGACAAAGGTGACCGCAAGGTCATCCGATACCATAGTGGGTAGAGGAAAGTGGAGAAAGCGAATGCTGTGCTGTAATGGTGCAGATAGGGGATGAAATGATTGCCCTGACGCGAAAGCGTGCAGACTTCCACTAGGTGATCTGTCGCGAGACAGGTTTGTAAAATCGTACCCAACGGGGATAGATGTATTATCCCTTAGGGGGTGATGCGTCTATTCCCTTCGGGATTACGCGGGTGTAGCTCAATGGTAGAGCTCTTGCTTCCCAAGCAAGTGACGAGGGTTCGATCCCCTTCACCCGCTCCAATATCGGAGGTTGATATGGACGCTAGGTATCAAAACGGCGATGTTGCCTCCGCAGGCTGGCACAGTTGGCACCAGATTCATTGGTCCGACGCACACCAATCTGTTGCGAGGTTACAGACGCGAATCGCGAAAGCGGTAAAAGCAGGCGAGTGGCGTAAAGCCCGCTCTCTGCAACGGCTCCTAACCCAATCCACCAGTGCGAAAGCATTGGCTGTGAAGCGGGTGACGGAAAACCGTGGTCGGAAAACTCCGGGTGTAGATGGTAAAACTTGGAGCACTCCAGAAGAAAAGTGGGAAGCAGTCCAAGGTCTCGGCAGCAAGAGATACAGACCGTTACCGCTGCGACGTATCCATATCCCCAAAGCAAATGGTGACAAGCGCCCACTGGGCATTCCAACCATGCGCGACCGGGCGATGCAGGCGTTGCACTTACTCGCATTAGATCCTGTCGCCGAGACAACCGGAGATTCGCACTCATACGGCTTCCGCCGTGAGCGCTCAACTGCCGATGCCATTGAACAAGTGCGAAATGCGCTTGGACGAAAAGCGTCGCCGCAGTGGGTGCTTGAAGGTGATATCAAGGGGTGTTTCGACAATATCAGTCATGACTGGCTGGCGGCCAATGTCTGTATGGACAGAGGCATCCTAAGGAAGTGGCTGAAAGCGGGGTTTATAGAGACGGGGAAATTGTTCCCAACCAATGCCGGGACACCGCAAGGTGGCATCATTTCCCCGGTGCTGGCTAACATGGCACTCGATGGATTGCAACGCGAGCTTAAAGGGCTGTTTCACACAGTCCGACAGGCGCGTGAAGCGAAAGTCAATTTGGTGCGTTACGCGGATGACTTCGTGATTACTGGCAGCTCGCGAGAGTTGTTGGAGGAGCGGGTCAAACCTCTGGTGGTGCAGTTTCTGGCCGCAAGAGGATTGGTTCTTTCAGAGAAGAAAACCACCATCACTCACGTGACGGAAGGGTTCGACTTTCTGGGATGGAATGTAAGGCGGTTCAATCGGATGCTGCTCACGCGGCCTTCGACGAAAAACGTCAAAGCATTCATGACCAAGTTGCGCGAAACATTGGGGGCAATGCGAACAGCCAAGCAGGAAGAGGTGATAGACAAACTTATGCCGATGATTCGCGGCTGGGCAAACTATCATCGAAGCCAAATGGCGTCGCGCACCTTCGCTAAATGTGATCACTTGATCTGGCAAATGTTGTGGCGTTGGGCGGTTCGTCGTCACCCTAACAAGGGAAAACGATGGGTCAAACAGCGTTACTTCGTGAGTTCCAAGGGGCGCGATTGGCGCTTTGCCGAGAGGGAGAAAATTTTGCCCATCCTGGGTGAGTTCCGGAAACGGGCTCATATCAAGGTGCAAGCAGAAGCGAATCCTTATGACCCGGCGTTCGACGAGTATTTCACCAGGCGGCTCGCCCGCAAGATGGATATGGCGCTCGAAGGACGCAGAAAATTACGTTGGTTGTGGTGGTGGCAGGAAGGGCTTTGCCCGATCTGTCTTCAAAAGATTACGCGCGATACGGGGTGGCATTTGCACCATCGGGTTAAGCGGTCTCAAGGAGGCTCGGATGTGCTCTCGAATCTGGAGTTGCTGCATCCGAATTGCCATCAACAACATCACGTTAACGAGTAAAGACCCCGCTGGCATTGTTCTTCACTGAGCAATGTTTCTGGGTTGCTTGAGCCGAATGCAGGGAAACTTGCACGTTCGGTTCTTAGGGGAGGGGGTGACCGCGAGGTCGCCTCCTTACCCTCCTGCATACGACGGTTCGATCCCGTTCACCCGCTCCAATCATATTGCTCGATCAGCGAAATTCACGCAGATAGCGCCTCTCGAAATAGCGCTTCGCCCAGTGAAACAGGCGCGATGACGGCAACACCCAGTTGCGTTTTGGATCGCGGTAAACCAGTATGCCCGCATTAACGCTATCGACGACGCAGATCAGTTCGGTACGCGGGCGCGCCGTGGGTGCCTTGCCTGCAAGCGCCAGCAGCAGGTTCTCTGCCGCTGCACGTGCCTGCAGGTCGGCCATGTGCGCCTGCTTCGGCAGCCAGTCCGGCCCCGGATAACTGCCGGCATCGCCGGCCACGAACACACGCTCCATACCCTTGACCTCACAGAACTCGTTAGCGGGAAAGAAGCCGCCATCGGACAATGCGATGCCGCTGCTTTCCGCCCACGCCGGGCCGGTGAGTCCGGGCATGAACAGGATAAGGTCGGCCGGGATGTCGGCCGCTTCAGTGCTTACCGCGGTTGCGGAGAAGCCCTTGATCTTGTGCCCGAGCTGTGTGGCGATATCGCGTTTCTGCATTTTGGCGAGCAAGCCTTTTACCGCCTTCTCACCCAAGCGTTTGCCCGGTTCGGCGGCGGCGTTGAAGAAGGTGAGCTGGAAGCGCTCGCGCTTGCCCTTGCCCTGCTGGCGCAACCAGGTGTCCACGCCGAACAGCAGTTCAAACATCGGGCCGCCACGCATCGCCGACGGTTCCTTCGGGTTGGCGCCGAAGCCGAAGGCGATGCTGCCGCCCTCCATCTCGCGCAGCCGCTTGCCGATGGCTTCTGCGGCGGATACGCCCTCGCACAGCGTCAGTGCGTGCTCGATGCCCGGCATGCCTTTGAGGAAACGCCCGCCGGTGGCGATGATGAGCGCGTCGTTCTCGATCTCGCCGCCTTCGGTCAGCACGGTGCGCCCGCCATTCTTCATGCCGGTCACGCTGCCGGATATATGATCGATGCGGTATTTGTTCAGGAAACGAGCGAGCGGAATGACCAGGTCTGAACCTTTCCTGATGCCGGGCGGTATCCAGATCAGGCTGGGCAGGTAAACAAAATCTGTCGTCGGCGAGATCAGGGTGATGCTGGCTTCCGGTGCACCCTTCCGCAGTTCACGTGCGGCAGTCAGTGCGGCAAAACCGGCACCCAGGATGACGATGCGGGCAGATTCATGGGACATGTGCAGTCTCCGGCAATAGCAAGGGGATGTGCCGAGAGCAGATCAGCGGATACGCCAGGAAGCATGACAGTTCACGCAAGCGCCGGTCAGGTTGGGCAGCAACGCCTGCGCGCGGTCGCGTTCTCCCGCCTGCGCCGCCTTCGCAAATTCACTGGCGGCGCGGTGGCCTTCCATGCCGAGCGCATGCATGGCTGGTGGCATATGCGGCCCCGGGCGTGCCTCGAAGGGTTTGTCGCGGTGCCTGCCTTGGGCGGATAGGCCGAGTTGCTGTTCAGCTATCGCGCCGGCCTCCTTAAGCTTGTCGGTTGCAACCAGCGTGAGGATTTCGTTGAGGGCGATCAGATTGTTCAGCATCTCCTGCCGCAGTGTCTCCTGGGCGGGCAGCGGCAGGGTGGCCAGTTGGCGCGTATCTTCGGCCAGCGCCGGACCCGCCAGCAGCAAGCCCATGAGCCACAGGCGATGCAGGCCGCGCGGTCTCATTCGTGAAACTCGTGCCAGAGTGCGTTGACCACGGCGAACAGGATGGCCATCGCAAGGCCCAACATCCAGGTGAAATACCACATGCGAATCTCCTTGAGTTTAATAAGCGGAATGGTCGTTGGTCTCGATGTAGGCGTTGGTGACTTTGCCCGCCATCATCCTGTATGCCCAACCGGTATAGGTAATCACAATAGGGGTGAAGATCAGCGCGGCCCAGAACATGACTTCCAGGGTCAGGTGGCTGGACACGCTGTCCCACACCGTCAGGCTGGAGCGCGGATCGCTGGACGAAGGCATGATGAAGGGAAACATGGCGACGCCCGCAGTGCCGATGACGCCGAGTTCAGCGATGCCGCTGGCGATGAAGGCCAGGACCGGTTTTCTCGCCCAGGCAAACAGCAGGGCCAGCAGGCCGCCTGCGAAGGCGGCGCCCGGCACTGCCCAGAGCGCTGGATGCTTTGCGAAATTGTCCAGCCAGGCGCCCGCCTGAATCTCGACTGTCTTGTCCAGCGGGTTGGGCAAGGCGCCGGGATCGACCACGGAGGTGATGACATAGCCGGGCATGTCCGAAGCAACCCAGATACCGGCAATGGTGAAGGCAGCCAGCATCAGGGTGCCGAAGATCAGTGAAGCTTTTCTGGCGCGTGTGTAAACGGCACCCTCGGTGCGGATCATCAGATAGTTCGCGCCGTGGAAGGTGAGCATGGACAGGCTCACAACGCCGGACAGCAATGCGAACGGATTGAGCAGCCCCCAGAACGTGCCGGTGTAGACTGGCATCAGGTTGTCTTCGAAGTGGAAGGGAACACCCTGCAGCAGGTTGCCGAAGGCGACACCGAAGATCAGCGCCGGTACGCTGCCGCCGACGAACAGGCCCCAGTCCCAGGCGCTACGCCAGCGCGGATCGGCCACCTTGGAACGGTAATCGAAGCCGACGGGACGGAAGAACAGCGCCCACAAGACGATCAGCATGGCCCAGTAGAAGCCCGAGAAGGCGGTCGCATAGACGAGCGGCCAGGCGGCGAAGATGGCGCCGCCGGCGGTGATGAACCAGACCTGGTTGCCGTCCCAGTGCGGGCCGACCGTGTTGATGACCACGCGGCGTTCCACGTCGTTCTTGCCGACGAAAGGCAGCAGTGTGCCCACGCCCATGTCGTGACCGTCCATGACGGCAAAGCCGAGCAGCAGTACGCCGACCAGCAGCCACCAGATGATTTTCAGGGTTTCATAATCGAGCATGATATTTTCCTCACTGTGCGGATTTCAGGGCGGGTGCAGCTTCTCCCGCATAACGGCCGGTACCCAGGCTGGAAGGGCCGAGACGTGCGTACTTGAACATCAGGTACATCTCCACCACCAGCAGGCCGGTATAGAAGAACATGAAGCCGGCGAGCGAGCCGTACAGGCTGTTGACCGAAATGGTCGAGGTGGAAAGGTTTGTCGGCAGGATGCCGAAGATGGTCCACGGCTGGCGGCCATATTCCGCCACGAACCAGCCCATCTCAGAGGCGATCCACGGCAGCGGGATGAACCACAAGGCCCAGCGCAGCAGCCAGCGCTTTTCCTGGAAGGTGTTCTTGGCCGAGTACCAGAACGACAGCGCAAACAGTGCAAAGAAGGAGAAGCCCAGAGCGACCATGATGCGGAAGGTCCAGAACATGGGAGCGACCCTGGGGATGGAGTTGCGCGCCGCCTGCGCGATCATTTCCGGCGTCGCCAAAGAGACATCGGCGGTGTATTTCTTCAGCAGCAACCCGTAGCCCAGATCGGCCTTGTGCTCTTCGAAGCTAGCTTTGGTCGCATCGTCGGCGGTCTTGGCGCGCAATTGTTCAAGCGCCTTGACGGCGATGATGCCGCTCTTGATGCGTTCGGCGGCCCGCGCTTCGAGCTGGTCTATGCCGGGGATCTGCGTGTTCGCGGAGCGGGTGGCGATCAGGCCGAGGGCGTAGGGGATCTTGATCTCGGCCCTGTTCTCGCGCTTTTCGTCGTCGGGAATCGCAAACAGCGTGAACGACGCGGGGGCTGGCTCGGTCTTCCACATGCCTTCCAGCGCAGCTAGTTTAGTCTGCTGGTGTTCGGTGACGGCATAGCCTGATTCGTCGCCCAGCACGATCACGGACATGGCCGAGGCAAAGCCGAACGCGGCCGCGATGCGGAACGAGCGCTTGGCGAATTCGATATCCCGGCTTTTCAGCATGTACCAGGCGCTGATGCCGAGCACAAACATGGAGCCGGTGACGTAACCGGCCGACACGGTGTGCACGAATTTGGCCTGGGCCGCCGGGTTGAACACCAGGTCCTTGAACGACGTCATCTCCATGCGCATGGTCACGTAGCTGAATTGCGAGCCCACCGGGTTCTGCATCCAGCCGTTGGCGATGAGTATCCATACCGCCGACAGGTTGGAGCCGATCGCCGTGAGATAGGTGATCAGCAGGTGCCTGCGTTTGGAAAGCTTGTTCCAGCCGAAGAAGAAGAGGCCGATGAAAGTGGATTCGAGGAAGAATGCCATCAGGCCTTCGATGGCCAGCGGCGCGCCGAAGATGTCGCCGACGTAGTGCGAGTAATAGGCCCAGTTGGTGCCGAACTGGAATTCCATGGTGATGCCGGTGGTGACGCCGAGTGCGAAATTGATGCCGAACAGCTTGCCCCAGAATTTGGTCATGTCCCGGTAGATCTCCTTGCCGGTCATGACGTACACCGTTTCCATGATGGCCAGCAGGAACGAAAGGCCCAGCGTCAGGGGGACGAACAGGAAATGGTAGAAGGCCGTGGCGGCAAACTGCAGCCGCGACAGGTCAACGACTTCTTGGGTGATCATTTGTGTTTCTCCTCGTGAGGTTCAGTTGTGTTCGCTGGCGGTGGCGCGATCAGGGCGGCGGCGACACGGTCCGGGTCCATGCCCTCGGTCATGCCGTGGATCGACGGATGGCTGAAGAAGGCATACCAGAGGCCGTAGAGCACCATCAACTTGATCGCCAGTGCAATGGTGATCTCGCGGCGTAGCGTCTTTCTCGCGCCGTCAGTGTTGCGTTTCAGCCGTGGCAGTTGCATGTGTGACCCTGTTCGCTGCCGTGAGCGTGGTCGTCGTCCAGGTCGCCGTGGTCGTGATTGCAACCTGCGCCGGGCGATTTCACACGGCCCGCGATGAAGGCTTCGACTGCCATGCCGGGATCGATTTCTTCAGTTGCGACCACCAGCACGCCGCGCGCAGCCAGGTGCTGGACAAAGCCTGCACCGGCACCGCCGGTGATCAGCACATTCATGCTGTCGAGGGGGTGTGCGGCGCGATGATCGAAGCCATGGATGGCCATGTCGGTATCAAGATCGAGTCGTTCCACTTCGCGGGGAGGTTCCTGTCCGTCGGCTTCGAAGACGATGAAGCGGCGTGCGCGTCCGGCGTGACCGGTGACGGTGCGGTAATTCTGGCTGGTGACTGCTATGCGCATGAAATTCTCCTGACTGTTGGTTGGGAGGAAGCGACGAGCGTCGAAGCAGCGGGTAAGTACTGTTTGCGAGAGGAGCGCACCCTGACTGTTTCTGGCGGCAAAGGCTACGCCGCTTCCATGAGCTCTGCAATGCAAGGCGTGTGCCATGTTTGTCATAAAAAATCTAACAGCTTAAGTTCGTTGCAATTTCGACATCCGCTTGCGGCGAAATGTCGCAGGCAGTAGATACAGAAAACCGCCGGCATTTCTGCCAGAGTGGCAGGGCGTCTGACAGGCTGGCAGGTGAGGTCAATCTCCAAGCCGTTTTAACTTCCGGTACAACGTTCTTTCGCTGATGCCGAGTTCGGCCGCCAGCTTTTTGCGACTGCCGCGATGATGGGCGAGCCGGGTCTCCAGGGTCTGGCGCTCCAGCTCTTCCAGGCTTGCGGATTTGTAGGCGTCGTTTGCAGGCAATGCGCGACCCGAGCGCACTTCTTCGGGCAGGTGTATCGGCTGGATCGCCTGACCATCACATAACAGGCTGGCGCGTTCGATGATGTTCCGAAGTTCGCGCACGTTGCCGGGATAGTCGTAGTGGCACAACAGATCAACGGCCTCGTCGGAAATAGCCAGGTTCCGGCCTGCAGCAACGCGCGACAAGAGGGATTCTGCCAGCAGAGGAATGTCGGTCGAGCGTTCCCGCAATGCAGGGAGTTCAACCGGAAAAGTATTGAGCCGGAAGTAAAGATCCTGCCGGAAACCGCCGCTGGCCACCATTTCGCGCAGGTTGCGGTGCGTTGCCGACACCAGCCGGATGTCGGCCCTGTGCGGCTCCGCGGAGCCGACGCGCCGGTAAGTACCGGTTTCAAGCAGGCGCAAGAGCTTGACTTGCATGACGAGCGGAATATCGCCCACTTCGTCAAGGAACAGCGTTCCTCCGCTGGCCGCCTCTATCAGTCCGGTACTTCTAGTGGTGGCACCGGTAAAGGCGCCTCGTTCATGACCGAACAGTTCGCTTTCGAACAGGGTCTCGGTCAGCCCCGAGCAATCCAGCGTCACGAAGGGTTTGTCGGCTCTGCGGCTGGCGTCGTGTATGGCCTTGGCCACGAGTTCCTTGCCGGTGCCGGACTCGCCCAAAAGCAGCACGGTGGCTTCGGAAGGCGCAACACGCGCAACCATTTCAAGCATGTGCTGGAAGGCCGGCGCTCGCCCAACCAGCCCTTGTGCGTCAGACAATCCGCGGGCAACGGCGAGGGGTTCCATCTTTTCGACGAAATAGGCGATTTCGCCATCGGCATCCCGAATCGGGGATAGCTCGATATTGACGTATGCCTCGCCCCGCGGAGTTTGATGCAGGTGGAGAACGCGTTCCCGTTGCCCGGAGCGGAGGCTTTGCTGGAGCGGGCAGGTCTCTCCCGCCTGATTGCAAGGGACGCTGAAGTGGTGGGAAATATCGAAGCAGGTACGGCCGGCGTACTCCTGCTTCTCACCGAAACTGCGTCGGTAGGCATTGTTTGCAGCCAACACCCGGTACTGGCGATCGCACAGAATGTGCGGCTCAGAGAGGTTGTTTATGAATGAAACCAGTTCGGGAAGTAGAGTTGATTTCATAAGATAGCAATTCGCATGAGTGACAAACACTGCCATGATGGCAGTGCTGGCACTGTCGTGCAAGAGATTGCAACAAAATAAACGCCTTAATTGATTGTATTTAAAATGTATTATTTTTCTGAGGCGTGGCGCGAATCTTGCGTTGGGTTTGCCTGTCTGCTTTCATATTGAAGAACTCAAGCATGATATTTCGGCAAATCAGAAACGCTCCGACCGGCGCTTATAGCTATGTTCTGGGCGACAGCAACAACAGGGTAGGCATAGCCGTGGATCCAGTTGAAGAGAGTCAGGATGTTTTGCTTGCTCTGATTGGCGATTTGGGACTGGATTTGCACTTGATTCTATTGACCGGTGCGCATCCGAGTGCAGGCAGGAGCGCTGCGTCGCTGCGCAGCCGAACAGGCGCAGCTGTTATCGCAGGTTCGGACTGTAAGCGCTTGGAAACTGATGTGCAGGTCGCTCATGGTGCGTACCTCGCATTCGGTGATGAGGTCGTGCATGTCATTGGCACACCCGGTAACACGCTATGTAGCGTATGTTATCGCTGGAGGGACCGGCTGTTTACCGGCGCCACCCTGCTCATTGGAAGTTGCACCAACGCCAGTATGCCTTGCGAGGATCCGGGGACGCTGTTTGACAGTGTGACGACCAAGCTGTTTACATTGCCGCCGGAGACGCTGATCTACCCGGGGCTGGATGCAAATGGACGCACTGTATCGACCATATCGGAGGAAAAGGCATCGAACCGGTGTTTCAGTAACCGTAGCAGGGACTTTTTTGTGACGTTAATGTCTGCGTAGCTGTCATCGGATGACACGCCCCCGTTACCTTCTCTGTTTTTCAATTTTCGGGATCGAAATGATTCGAGGCTGTGATTTTTTGAAGGCTGAGGCATACGCATAACTACGTATATTTTGGAGCGTTGCCGAAGCACGACTATGCCAATTGGCTTCCAATCAACTGTCTTGAATTCATCGGCTTTAAATACACCCAGTTTCTTTTTGTGAAGAATTTTCGAGTGGACACAGCCTGTTTAACGAATGTTTTATGCATATTTAACGTAAGCTTGACGTAAGGGGTTTTAACTGAGAGGATGCCGGCTGGCCTGTACTTGAATCGCTAACCTGATGAAACTACTCGGGTAATTTGGATTCAAAACCCGACTTTTGATTTCAGTCATTGCCGGTGGCTATGCCACTGTTAATTAGAAAGTTTATGAAAGCCGTAAGTATGCTGTAAGGGGAAAGTGCGCAAGACACGTCACAGATGCAAGGGGTGTTTTGAGTATTTTGAGTATTTATTGTTAACTTGCTCGAGGAGGAGACTACTGTGGAAGCTACGCAAGCGACACCAGTAAAGTACGATATGGAAGTCGTCCGATGGTTCACCATCGCGGCTGCCATTTATGCAGTCGTTGGGACACTGGTCGGTGTGTATATCGCATCGGAATTGGCGTTCCCGTTTTTGAATTTTGATATCCCATACATCACTTTTGGACGCTTGCGTCCGTTGCACACCAACGCGGTAATTTTTGCATTCGGTGGCTGTGTGTTGATGGCAACCGGTTTCTACATGGTGCAACGTACCGGAGCCACCAAACTGTGGAGCAATGGCTTGGCCTGGTTCACGTTCTGGGGCTGGAACCTGATTATCGTGCTGGCTGTGATCACTCTGCCGCTGGGGATGTCAGAAGGCAAGGAGTATGCCGAGTTACCATGGATTGTGGATATCCTGATCGCGGTCGTGTGGCTGTCCTTCGGTCTGAACCATATTATGACCGTGGCGATCCGCAAGACTTCGCATATCTACGTCTCCAACTGGTTCACCATGGCCATGATCGTGATGATCACCTATTTGCATGTGGTCAACAGCCTGGCTATTCCCGTCAGTTTGACTAATTCCTATTCCATCTTCTCCGGCGTGCAGGATGCCATGGTGCAATGGTGGTGGGGCCACAATGCCGTAGGTTTCTACCTGACCGGCGGCTTCCTTGGCATCATGTATTACTTTGTACCCAAGCAATCTGGTCGTCCCGTGTTCTCTTATCGCCTTTCCGTGCTGCACTTCTGGGCGCTGACTTTTGGCTACGTTTGGCTGGGCGCGCACCACCTGCAATACACTGCATTGCCTGACTGGACCGGCTCTTTGGGGGCAGCGGTTTCACTGGCAATGATCATCCCGTCCTGGGGTGGAGCGATGAACGGCATGATGACGCTGTCCGGTGCATGGGATAAGTTGCGTACCGACTACATTTTGCGCTTCCTGGTTGTTTCTCTTGCGTTCTACGCGATGTCCACGTTCGAAGGTCCGGTCATGTCCATCAAGACCGTTAACGCGCTGTCTCACTACACAGACTGGACTGTGGGTCACGTGCACTCGGGTGCTTTGGGCTGGATGGCAATGGTTGCTTACGGCGCGATGTACCACATGGTGAAGAAGCTGTGGGGGGTAGAAAAGATGTATTCCGACAGTCTGGTGAACGTCCACTTCTGGCTTGCGACCATCGGTACTGTGGTGTATGTCGTTGCGATGTGGGTCTCCGGCATCATGCAGGGGCTGATGTGGCGTGATTACGATGAGTACGGCACATTGACCTATACCTTCGTTGAATCTGTCTCGGCGATGCATCCGTACTATGCGATGCGTGCAGCCGGTGGCCTGATTTTCAACATCGGTACCATCATCGCTCTGTTCAACATCGTGATGACCGTGCGTCAGGCAAGCGCTTTGCGCTCTTCCGGCGCCGTTCCCGCTAAAGCATAAGGAGTGAGACATGTCTGATCACGACAAAATCTATTCGACCAAATTTCAGGACAATATTGAACGCCACACTGTTCTGATGTTTGTGATGATTGCAATTGCAGTGGCGGTCGGCGGTATCGTCGAAATCGTTCCGTTGTTCTATCTGCCCAATACCGCGATGAGCGGCGGGAACGGTACTTACAACGGAACGGCCCACAAGGATAAAGAGGGTAACGTTGTTCCGATGGATAAAATCGTCTGGAATCCGGCAACATCCGCCCACAAGACTCTGGAAGACTGGCAACCCGGCGACGGTGTTCGTCCCTATAAGCCTCTGGAATTGGCTGGGCGTGCTGTCTATATCCGCGAAGGCTGCTATCTGTGTCACTCACAGCAGATACGTCCGTTCCGCGACGAAAAGGATCGCTACGGTCATTATTCGATTGCAGAGGAGTCCATGTACGACCACACCTTCCAGTGGGGTTCCAAACGCACAGGACCGGACCTGGCCCGTGTCGGAGGCAAGTACTCGGATGAATGGCATCGCCGTCATTTGAGCTATCCGCGTGAAGTGGTGCCGGAATCTGTCATGCCGAACTTCTTCTGGCTGGAAAAGATGCCTGTGAATGTGACGGAGACCGTGCAAGCGATGAAGGTCATGACCATCATGCCGTTCAATCCGGTACCCAAGTCTATTTACACGCCTGCCTATATCGACGGCGCTGCTGCGCAGTTGGAAGGTAAGACCGATATGGATGCCCTGATTGCTTTCCTGCAGGGATTGGGCAACCACGTCAAGTTCGAAGAGGGTGTCAACTATCGTGACTAAGCTAATGGGATATCTTGGCATGGATGTCGCAGCCATGACCACCAACGATTGGCTGGGCGTCTTTTTTGTCCTGGTTGCTGCGTTTGGAATGGTGGCGGTATATGTCATGGTGTTCCGTCCGGCTAACAAGGCCACGTTCGAGTCCCAGCGCAGTATGGCGCTGGATGACGAAGACCCTATCAATATGGGAGAAAAAAGATGAGTGATAAACACGATGCAAGTGGCGTGCCGACAACCGGTCACGTTTGGGACGACGACTTGGGGGACTTTACCAACCAGCCCCCGAAGTGGTGGATGCTGGGTCTCACGGCCAGTGCGATTTGGTGTGTGGTGTATTGCCTGTTCTATCCGTCCATTCCGGTTTCCAACGCACACGGTTTTTTCAAGGGGATCGGTGGCTGGACCGCGATTAACGAGATGGAAGCTGATAAAAGCGTGGTGGACGAGGTTCGCGGCAAGTATGAGGCCAAATTGAAAGACATGACGCCTGCTGCAATTTTGGCCGATAGCGAACTGACCGAGTATGTGACCCGTTCCGGCAAAGTACTGTTCGGCGACAACTGTGCGGCCTGCCATGGTACTAACGGAGTTGGCACAGTGGACAAGCAAGGTCTGTTTGCGCCCATTCTGCGAGACGATGACTGGCTGTATGGCGGCAAGATCGACGACATCCATACATCCATTGTTGGCGGTCGCCAGGGTGTGATGACTCCGCACAAAGGCGTGCTGTCCGACCAGCAGATCGATGACGTGGCACAGTATGTCAAGGCAATGAGTGAAGAAGGCAAGGACAAGGCAGATGCCGACTCAGCAGTTGCCGCCGGAAAAAAAGTGTTCATGGAGAGTGACTGCACTGCATGTCACGGTGCAGATGCCAAGGGAATGCAGGCCATGGGCTCGGCTAACCTGACGGACAAGGTATGGCGCTTTGACGGGTCATTGGAAGGCATCAAGAAGACGGTTGCGTATGGTGTGAATGCCGGTCCCGATGCTCGTATAGCTGTGATGCCATCCTTCAAGGCAGCTGGCAAGTTGAGCGATGCAGAGATAAAGAAATTGGCTGTGTATGTGTACAAATTTGGCGGCGGTCAGGCCGACGCCCCGGTAGCTAAATAAGTCTGTCTCGGTCTGCACGGGTCACGCCGTGCAGACGTTTACTAAAAAAGGAGTAAATGAGATGAATCATGATGCGGTTTTCTGGGGTGTACTTATAAGTGTGGCTGGTTCGGCGGTTGTTGCAGCCTGGTTGCTCTTTGTAGCGTTTCGAAATGCGACCAAGGACAAGGACAAGAAGTAGTTTGCTGGTTATTGCGAAAGGGAGGAGAGCTATACTCTCCTCCTTTTTTCATAGTGCGTAAGGTATTTGCGAATCAATTTGTTTGAAATGGACAAGCCGATTCGGAAGCATCT
Organism: Sideroxydans sp.; assembly: GCA_027310725.1. Classification (GTDB taxonomy): domain Bacteria; phylum Pseudomonadota; class Gammaproteobacteria; order Burkholderiales; family Gallionellaceae; genus Sideroxyarcus. Next base: position 24,221 of record DAIDAG010000062.1, read on the forward strand.
TGACTGCAGTCATATCAAAAACTGACGAATAAAATTCTAGGAGAGTAGCGTGAATAATGAAGCAGAAAACAAGGAGATGGGTGCCGTCACGACCATCTATCACGAATTCGAGTCGTGGAACGCAAACCTTGGGGAGAAAACAATTCATGCCAAGCGCATGCCCGGCTTTTTCCGTACCATTAAAAACTACACGCAACTGGCACTATGGCTACCGTTTTTCTTGGGGCCTTACCTGCGCTGGAACGACAAGCAGGCAATTCTGTTCGATATCCAGAATCGCCAGTTTCACTTCTTCAGTCTGACGGTGTTGCCGCAAGATATCTGGATGCTGTCACTGGTCCTGCTGATGGCGGCGATGACGCTGTTCGCAGTGACATCTGTCGCTTCGCGGGTGTGGTGCGGCTATTTCTGCTTTCAGACAGCATGGACGGACTGGTTCACCTGGCTCGAAGATAAAATCGAGGGAAACCCTGCCGCCCGGCGTAAATTGGACGATGCGCCGCTGAGCCTGGACAAGATCAAGAAAAAAGGACTCAAGCATGCTCTGTGGATGGTACTCGCCTTGCTTACTGGTATCAGCTTCTCTGTCTGGTTCGTTGATGCGCACACATACTGGGATAACCTGATTCATTTCAATCTCCCCAAGGTTGGCTGGGTTGTGCTTGCCATGTTCTTTTTTGGCACCTATATCCTTGCGGGATTTTTGCGCGAACAGGCCTGTTTCTGGTTATGCCCCTATGCGCGTATACAGGGAGTCATGAGCGATTCGCAGACCATCCTGCCGGCATACGACGTGAAGCGCGGCGAGCCGCGCGGCAAATTGCGCAAAGGTGGCGGAGCTGTTGCTGAACAAGGCGACTGCATCGACTGCTTCCAGTGCGTGCAAGTCTGCCCAACTGGCGTGGATATCCGCAACGGTCAGCAACTCGGCTGTATTACCTGCGGACTGTGTCTGGACGCATGCGATGCCGTCATGGACAAGATCGGCAAGCCGCGAGGACTGATCCGGTATGCATCGCTGGATGAATTCTCGGGCAAGCGGGCAAGGAAGATATATCAGCATCCACGCACGCTTGTCTATGTCGGGATTATCCTTGTCGCTCTTTCCGGTATCGTGTACGGACTGACCCACCTGGGTGCCATGACGTTGAGAGTGATTCCCGACCGCCAGCCTTTGTTTGTTACCATGAGTGACGGTTCTATCCAGAACAAGTATGAATTCAAAGTGGTCAACAAGACGGACAAGGATATCCACGTAAAAGTATCAGCCGAGGGTGGAATATCCGGGCAAGTGATCATAGGCGCCGAAGAGCCTCCAATAACGCATCATGGGCGCGGCACCTCATTCACCATCTTTGTCAAGGCGCCAGGCGCAAACGTCACGCAAGAGATAACGCCAATTGAATTCAGGGTGGAAGGGGTTGAGGATCCAGCCGTTTCAGCCGAATACAACAGCAAATTCAATGGCCCAAAACATGAATAGGAGCGAAGAAAATGATTTCACAAAACAATAAAACCGGTTTGCGCAATCCCTGGGTATGGGGCATGCTGGTTTTGATCATGGTAGTGCTGGCAGTGAATGCAACCTTCGTCTGGTACGCTACCAAAGGGACTCGCTCAACACTGGTCGATCGCGATTACCAGACCAAGGATCGCAAATCGAACGAGGAGGAACTGAGCGAGCTTAGGGCGCAACATGCCTTATCTTGGCAGACGGAAGTCAAAAAACCGGCATCGGTTGTGATGGGCATTCCGACTCCCTATGAGATCGGCGTGACGGACAGAGCAGACCAGCCGGTAAGTGGTGTTCTGGAAGTGGTCGCCTATCGGGCATCCGATGCCAGCAAGGACTTTTCTACCACATTCAAGGAAGTTGCTCCCGGCCGCTATCAGGGATACATCAGTTTCCCACTCAAGGGGTATTGGGAGTTGCATATTCGTATACAGCGCGGCGAGGACATCTTTAACGTGGCGACAGACAAGTTCATGGTCGCTGCGGCGTCGTAGTTGTCAGTAAAGCTGCATGACGCTGCGTAGCCATTCCGACGCGGGCGGCTGCTTTCACTGCGGGCTGCCGATACCGCCAGAGGCTGATTTTCATGCTCGACTGGATGATGCAGAGCGGGATTTCTGCTGCTTCGGCTGCCAGTCGGTGTGCAGTGCGATCTATGAGGCCGGATTGCAGGGCTACTATCAGCGCACGCCGGAGGGTGTGTTACTCGCGCCTCCCCCCGAGCTTCCCAAAGACATCGAGATTTACGACTTTGACGAAGTGCAGCAGGAATTCACCACTTCATCGGGCGATATCCGCGATATCCATCTGCTGGTCGAGGGGATTCATTGCGCAGCCTGTGTTTGGCTCATCGAGCGCGGATTGCAGCGCGCTCCCGGAGTGCAATCGGCCGACGTCAATCTGGCGGCGAAGCGCCTGCACCTGCGCTGGGACAACTCGCGCAGCAAATTATCCGACCTGATTCGCGCGCTGGCAAAGATCGGCTATGCCGCCGTACCCTACGATCCGGAAAGCGCAGAAGGCGTAATCCAGAAATCAAATCGGGCCATGCTCTACCGCCTGTTCTTCGCCGGCTTTGCCATGATGAACATGCTTTGGATATCCATTGCGCTGTATAGCGGTGCGGACCACGACGAGTTCAGGCAATTTTTCCACTGGGTCGGACTGGCGCTGGCCACACCGACTTTGCTGTATTCCGGATATCCATTTTACCGCGGCGCATTGGGCGGCTTGCGCGGCGGTCATCTTACGATGGACATGCCTATTGCCATAGGCCTGAGCGTGACTTATGCCTACTCGTTGTATGTGACCGTAACGCACAGCACCATCGGTGAGGTGTATTTCGACACCGTTACCAATCTGATTTTTGTGATTCTGATCGGGCGCTATCTGGAAGGGATGTTCAGGCACCAGGCGGTTTCAGCCACCAAACGCCTGATGGAATTGCAGCCGCGCGTCGCCATTGTAATGCGTGACGGCGAGGAACAGATGACACCGATACGCGGCGTGAAACTGGGAGATCACGTGCTCATCAAACCGGGCTATAAAGTGCCGGTGGATGGTGTAGTGCTTGAAGGCCACAGCTCAGTGGACGAGGCCATGCTGAGCGGTGAATCCGTTCCAGTCAGCAAATCGGCGGGTGCACAGGTCTTCGCAGGCACGGCCAACACGAATGGGGCGCTGCTGGTGGAGGTGCGCGCGCAGTTGCAGGACACGACCTTGTCCAGGATCATCAGACTGGTCGAAGAAGCGCAGTCATCGAAAGCGCCCATACAACGCTTGGCCGACGCCATCGTGCCGTGGTTTGTGCTGGTCACGCTCATTTGTGCAACGGTCACCTTCTTCATCTGGAGCAGCCACGATTTCGAGATCGCCCTGATGGCCGCCACCTCGGTGCTCATTATCACCTGTCCCTGTGCACTGGGCATGGCCACGCCGATGTCCATTGCAGTAGCTTCGGGTCTGGGCGCCAAGCACGGCATCCTGGTCAAGAACGGTCTGGTGCTCGAGACTTTGTCCAAGGTCACGCACATCGTGTTCGACAAGACAGGCACCTTGACCGAAGGCAAGATGAGCGTGGCGCAAGTACATGTCGCGGCAGGCCGCAACGAGCAGGAATTGTTACGGTATGCTGCCGCAGTAGAACGTTACAGCGAACACAGTGTCGCCAAGGCCATCGTTGAAGAAACAGAGTTCAGGCAATTGTCGTTCCGCGACCTGGGAGCGGACGGCTTTCAGGCGACCGCAGGGTTGGGTGCCGAGGCCCGGGTCGCGGGACAGGCCGTATTGCTGGGCAGCGCAGAATGGTTGATACGGCACGGCATAGAGTTGGATGCGGTATTGCAGACCCGGGCGCACGAGCTGGAAACGCAGGCGATGAGTTGTGTTTACATGGCACGGGAGGGCAAGCATGTGGCGATCATCGCGCTGGCAGACAAGCTGCGCAGCGATGCACGACAACTGATAGACGAATTGCGCGCAGCAGGTATCACATTGACTTTGCTGAGCGGGGATCGCAGACCGGTCGCCGAGGCCGTTGCGCGCCAGCTCGGCGGCATGGAAGTTATTGCCGAGGTGTTGCCGCAGGACAAGGACCAGGTGATCCGTCGTTTGCAACAGGGCGGTGCGGTGGTGGCCATGGTGGGCGACGGGATCAACGACGCTCCCGCCCTGATACGGGCCGATGTCGGCATCGCACTGGGGTCCGGTACCGATGTTTCGGTGGAGAGCGCGGACATCGTGCTCATGTACAACGAACTGGACAAGGTGCGTCAGGCCACGCAGTTGTCGCGGCGAACCCTGCTTACCATCAAACAGAATATCGGGCTGTCTTTCGTGTATAACGCGATCATGGTGCCGCTGGCGATGATGGCGAGAGTAAATCCGCTGGTGGCCGCCATCAGCATGCCGATAAGCTCGCTGATCGTGATCGGCAATGCAGCGCGCATACGCACACTATTCAACAGGCATTGAGGTGAATTCATGGATGTGATCTACAGTTTGATACCCGGCATGATGTTCTTCGGCGTACTACTCGTTATCGTGCTGGTGTGGGCGGTAAAGAAAGGGCAGTACGAGGATATGGAAGGCAACGCAAACCGTATCCTGCTGGACGACGACGACGATTTACTGCGCTCCGACAAACCCAAGGAAGCCAACGCCGGCAAGAAGTAGGCGTTCACACCGGGAACTATTTCAAAACTTCCCCGTTCGCCAGCAAAGGCCGAACCAATAGGTCGAAATTCCTCGGGGGGACATATTGCAACAGGGGTTTTTCACCATTCCCCAGGGTGATATCCAGGCCGTCCTGCGGGTACAACCAGTGAATCAGGCCGCTCTTGGTTTCCTGCACGCGCTGCGCAGGCTGCCCGAAGCGCTTGAGGAATACCTCCTCATCCACGCGCAGGTTGGGCAAGTAAGTCAGGCTGTTTATCGGCCACGTACGCAGATGCGCGACGTCTTCCGGGGTCATGGTGATCTTCTTGCCGCTTCCGGTTGTCGCCATGCGCAAGCCGCGCTCATACATATCCTGCAATTCCTTCTCGGGTACGTTTATGGTCAGTACGATCTTGGAAGGCAGTCCGGCCAGATTGACCTGTTCAAAGAACACTTCAGCGATCAATTTGCCTTCGGGTGATTTGAACAGGCTGGGTACGGCCTTTTCCTTGAATCGCAGCTCGGCCTCATTGGTGGCCGATTCGCCGAGAGTCAGGCCGAAGACGCGAACTGAATCGGGCGTCGGGTGCTCGATGTGCCATGGCAGGTCATCGCTGCGTTTGGGTTCTCCCGGTATGAGCATGGAGCCGGCGATTAAAAGGACGGACGCGATGCCAACGCCCCAATATATCTTGCTTTCAGATGACATGGCGGGCCTGGGGGTTAAACGGAAGTGACGGAATTTGACGGATCGGGATTTTGTTCGACGAAACGCCTGGGCAACTTGCCGTGGCGTGCCTGATACATGGAGTCATTGCCCAGCACGATCAGCACCAGCAACGAAACCATGAATGGCAACATGCCGACACCGCCAAGCAGCGCGATGGTCGCGACCTTCGACCATCCCATGACTTTCGAGAGCAGGAGGCCGATGCCGATGACGGCGCAGGTGATGGTCAGGAGCTTCATGAAATGACTGTTGCGCTTGTCGGCAATGACCCAGTGCGACTTCACGAACCAGGTTTCGTCGCTCCTGGCGACCTGTTTTGCCTTGATGACGATGTAGCCGGTGATCACGAAGGAAGTGATCGGTACGATCAACACCATTTGCGGAAAAGTGCTGAATACGCCGAAAGTGGAAGCGAACACCAGAATATGGTTAAAAACCAGGTTGATCAGAAAAATCTCGTGCGGCCACTTGGCGCGGACGGTCTCCGCGGGCGAAATGTTGAAGTGCTGGTGCATGCTGCTCTCCCTCGAATAATCAAAAAGCTGAAATCCGCCATCAGCAGCGCAGGATACCAGTTCCGGTGTATTTATAGAACGCGGTGGCGCATCAAGTGTGGCTGACGAAACTGCGCAGGCGGAGCATATCCATGATCTCGACTTCGCGCACTCTCACGTTGAGCAGGCCATTTTCCTGAAAGTGCGAAAATGTGCGGCTGACCGTTTCCAGCTTCAATCCGAGGTAGCTGCCGATCTCCTGCCGCGTCATGCGCAGATAGAAAGAAGTCGGCGAATAGCCGCGCGCACTGAAGCGCTGCGAGAGGTTAAGCAAAAAGGCAGCCAGGCGCTCCTCGGCACGCATCGAGCCGAGGAGCATCATGATGCCCTGGTCGCGCACGATCTCGCGGCTCATGATCTTGTGCAGATGACGCTGCAGACTGGGCAGCTCGCGGCTGAGCGTTTCCAGCCGGTCGAACGGTATCTCGCATATCTCGCTGTCTTCCAGCGCCACCGCGTCGCAGGTATGCACATCCGAACTGATCGCATCCAGCCCGATGATTTCCCCGGGCATCTGGAATCCGGTCACTTGCTCGCGCCCGTCTTCATGCAAAACCTGGGTTTTGAAGAAGCCGGTGCGGATGGCAAACAGGGAATGGAAATTCTCCCCGCATCGGTAAAGGTATTCGCCGCGACGGAAGGTGCGTTTCAGGCTGGTCAGTGCGTCTAGCTGCTGCATCTCCGCACCATCCAGGCTGACGGGAAGGCACAGTTCACGCAGGTTGCAGCTTGAACAGGCGATGCGTAAAGCTGTATTTGAAACGGCGTTTTGCACTTGTTTATATAGGGGTATTGCGCTTTGGGGAATGGAAATATGACATGGTTTTTGACCTATATCAAACGTATTTTGCGGTATGCTGGCACATTCCGGAATCCGAATAATTCGTCGAATACCCCATGCTTGCCAATAAAGAAATAAGTCCCCAGTTGGAAGTCGATCTGGACCTCATACGCCGCCTGGACAAGAACGGCCCGCGTTACACCTCCTATCCCACGGCGGACCGGTTCGTTGAGGCGTTCAATGCCGAATTGTACGCGCAATGGGTGGGCAAGCGTGAAGTTGGCGGGATCAGCCGGCCGCTGTCGCTGTATGTGCACATCCCGTTCTGCAATACCCTGTGCTTCTACTGTGCCTGTAACAAGGTCATAACCAAGGACTTCAGCAAAGCGGACAAATACGTGCGCTACCTCGTCAAGGAAATCGAGATGCAGGCCGCTCTGCTCGGCAATGACCGTCGTGTCGAACAACTG
>DAIDAG010000068.1 GCA_027310725.1 Sideroxydans sp.
TCAAATCTGTGTCCATGCTGTCCTCCGTGTAGTCTACTTTTGTACGGTATTTTGCAAAGCGTGACGGATCGCTTCGGGAGCCTTCATGATGTTCATGAAGCTGTTCTTGCCCATCATGCTCAGATCGGGGAAGTCGATCGCTATGCGAAAACGCGCATACAGCGCATAGACCTTGTTGCCCGAGACCAGCACTTCATATGGCAGGTGCGCTGTCGATTTCACATCGTGAAAATCGATCTCGTTCATGATGAACTTGTCGTCCATGTACTTGTTGTCATCACTGCCTTTCATCCCGACGCCGAACACGCTCTCCTTCTTGCCAGGAATATCGACGCGATAGACCTTGGACACACCATTCTTGTTGTTTCCCAGCTTGGCATCCACCGCCTGCACGGCTTCTTCATAGCTGCCGTATTCCGCCAGCACGCTGGGATCATCGAAATACTCCATGCCGATGGTGTAATGGTATTTGCGCGCCTGTTTTGCCGTCATGCCCTGCGCACCGAATTCCTCCACTTTGCCCAATGCAGTTGCCAGCGATGCTGCCACGCCGCCCAGGTCGCCCTGCATCCGATATACGTTCGACATGTAAACCGGGTTGGTATAGCTCACCTGCACTTCTTTGCCGGCCTCGGTGATTGACACACGCTGCACTGCCCCGTATCCGCCGAAATCAGATGCTGCCGCATTCTTTTTCAATTCGTCGTTGGTGACGATGATAATGTCGGCACCGGCATAGGGCGCATATTCACCGACAACCGAGAAGCCGGCCGCAGTCAGTGCCGTTTTCACCTGAACCGATTTTTCGGCTATCGTTCCTGCGCTTTTCGAAGCCAGTACAAAAGGCTTGAGTATCACGTCGGAGGCCTGCGCGTTCGCGCTAATGAACAGAAACAACGCTGGCAGCAACATACTTCTGATTGTCATACTCATCATCTATTCTCTCCCTGTTGTTATCGGACTTGGACTGCTTGTTATGATTTTTGCGGATGGAACCAGGCCAGTTTTTCTCTAAGCGCAACCACCCCGCCGACGATGATGAGAGTCGGTGCCTGCGGCTTCTCGCGTTCGGCAATGCCGGGCAATGTCGCCAATGTGCCGGTGAAGACGCGCTGATTTTGCGTGGTTCCCTGTTGCACGATCGCGATCGGTGTGGTGTCAGGCATGCCATGTTTGACGAGTTCGCCGCACAGGGTATCCAGTCCATGCAGCCCCATATACACCACGACGGTCTGCTTGGGCCGTGCCAGCGCATCCCAATCCAGATTCATCGTGCCGTCCTTGAGGTGACCGGTCACGAACAGGCAGGATTGTGCATAGTCGCGATGAGTCAGCGGGATGCCCGCGTAAGAGGCCACACCCGAAGCCGCGGTGATGCCGGGCACCACCTGGAACGGAATGCCCTCTGCTGCCAGAGTCTCGATCTCTTCGCCACCGCGGCCGAAGATGAACGGGTCGCCCCCTTTCAGGCGAAGCACGCGTTTTCCTTCCTTGGCCAGCCTTACCAGCAGTTCGTTGATCTCTTCCTGCCGCAATGTATGGTCGGCCCGTTTCTTGCCAACAAAGATGCGTTCTGCATCACGCCGGGTCATCTCGACGATGGGCTTGGACACCAGGTTGTCATACACCACCACATCCGCTTTCTGCATCAGGCGCAATGCGCGGAAGGTCAGCAAGTCGGGATCGCCGGGGCCTGCGCCGACCAGATACACCTCGCCGCGCTGGATGTTGTCTTCATTGGCCAGCATCTTTTGCAGCATGGCTTCCGCGCCAGTTTCATCCCCGGTCAGCACCTTCTCGGCGACCACACCTTCCAGCGCGTTCTCCCAGAATATGCGGCGCTTCGCCGGATTGATGACACGCGTTTTGACCAGTTCGCGGAAGCGTTCGGCAAATGCGGCAAGCCGGCTGTAGTTTTGCGGAATGATCGTTTCCAGCTTGCCGCGCATCATGCGTGTCAGCACCGGCGATGCGCCGCCGCTGGAAAAAGCGATCATCAGCGGAGAGCGATCAAGGATGGCAGGCATGATGATGGAGCACAACTCGGGGTCATCGACCACATTGACCGGAATATTGCGCGCTTGCGCCAGCTCGGAGACCAGCTTGTTGACGCTACGATCATTCGTTGCGGCGATGATCAGCGTTACACCTTCAAGATGTGATGCGTCGAATCTCGCAACGACAGGTTGAACGCGCTGTTGCTTTGCCAATGCGGGATCGATCTCGGGAGCGACCACGCGCACGATCGCGCCTGCCTCCAGCAACACGCCTGCCTTGCGTTTGGCGACTTCGCCGCCACCGACCACAAGGCACAACTTGCCTTTGACGTTATGAAATACGGGCAGGAAATCCACGTTATCCCTTGACCGCTTTGAGAATCAAAGGCACCAGCGCTTCCGGCAAAGCGATCTTGCCTGCCAATGCGAAATCATGAGCGCGGGAAGACATCTTGTTCCAGGTCTTTCTGATGATCTCTATCCACTTGGCTTCGTCATACTCCGGATGGCCACTGGCAAAACCGATCATGTAATACTCGATGAACACCAGATCCACCACGTCTTCCATCAACTGCGTCTCCGGATTGACTTTGAGCGCCTTCTTGCCGACGATGGTCTTCACGCGCTCGATCATCTCGTCGTCGTAGCCGACCTGCTTCATCAGATTGCCGGCGGTCTCGGCGTGGAATTTGTACAGTCCGGTGCGCCATTGCAGATAGCCATTTCGATCCATGGGGAAGTTGCTGCGCGGGCTCTTCCAGCGCTGGATATGCTGGGCACGCACAGCCAGTTTCACCGCCTCGGATGCTTCCGGCGCATAACGTTCCTGCATCTCCGTCATGCGTTGCGCGTAGAGAAGTTCTTTCGGATATTCCTTGCCATTCGCCATTTCCTTGTTCGGATCTTCTGCATTCGCCTTGTCAAAGGCCGCAATGGCGGCCTGATAGAGTTGCTGTGTCATAGTGCTTTCTCAGTGTTGGTTGATGTCGCGATTGCTTGCTGCTCCTTGCATCGCCGTACAAAAGCGACGAAGCGGGTAGCCCAATAGCAACTGCCGATGGTACGCAGGTGGGTATAGGACGCCAACAGGTTATGAACGATAATTCCGTCCCGATCCCCGTCGATGCCGTATCCGCGCTCGACATGGTAAGCGAAGCGGCTATCCGGCGGAAGGTTCTCCAGGCTGGAATAATGAAACTCGTGCGCCTTGATCTGCTTGGCGGGCGTATTCGGCCGCGGCCAGGGATGCGCTTCATCCTCCTTAAGATGGACATAGCCGCGACCGATCGGTTTGTCGTGCATCTTCACATCGCCGGGGATCGCTCCGACCATCCGGTAAGTCTGTCCCTGATACTCGATACCGCGCGCCAGATACATCAATCCGCCGCATTCCGCATAGGCCGGCATACCGCCGTCGATGGCTTTTTTGATCTGGGAACGTAATGCCGCATTCGCTTCCAGTTCGGTAGCGCAGGTTTCCGGAAAACCCCCTCCGATATAGAGCCCGTCCACTTCCGGCAATTGTGCATCGCGCAAGGCATCGAACGGCACTAGTTCCGCCCCTGCGGCTTCCAATGCATCGAGATCGTCTGCATAGTAAAAGCCGAAGGAGCGGTCCCGCGCGATGCCGATACGCACCTTTTCGCCGCAGGGCAAGGGGCTCACTTCGGCCTTGTGCGGGATGGCCAGCGGTTCTTTTTTAGTCAGCACGAGCAATTTGTCGAGATCGACCTGCTCCGCAATGGCCTCGCCGATCTGCTTGATCTTGGACGTGGCCACATGAGACTCATTGCTGGGCATCAGGCCGAGATGGCGTTCGACGATGCTCAGTCGCTCGTCGTGATGGATCGCGCCGACCACCGGCACATCGGTGTAATGCTCAATGACGGCGCGCAGCTTGGATTCGTGCCGGCTGCCGCCCAGATTGTTGAGGATGATCCCGGCGATATTGATGTCGCGGTCGAATGCCTGGTAACCGAGGATCAGCGGTGCGATGCCGCGTGTCATGCCGCGAGCGTCGATCACCAGCATAACAGGCAGGTCCAGCAATTTAGCCAGCGCTGCGTTGCTGTTGCTGCCGTCCAGCGCCAAGCCGTCGTACAGCCCCTTGTTGCCCTCGACCAGATTGACTTCCGCGCTATGGCGAGCGAAGGTGGCGACGATATCGTCGTTTTCCATCAGGTACAGGTCGAGATTGCGACAGGCATGGCCGGCGGCCTGGCTGAGCCACATCGGGTCGATGTAGTCGGGGCCCTTCTTGAACGGCTGCACAACATGGCCGCGCGCAGCAAGCGCCGCGCAAAGGCCAATACTGACCATGGTTTTCCCGGAGGATTTATGTGCTGCCGAGATCAGCATACGGTTCATGGCAGCCTCCTGCAGGGTCAATCTGCTACGTAGGGTTTGTCATGGGGCATGAAATCTAGCACGCGCACGCCAACAGTGGTGATCACGAAAGCGATTGCCAGACCGCCGATACCCAGCAGGAATTCGTAGATGGATGGATGATATGACGCAATCTGTCCGTCACCGAAGGTGCTTTTGACCTCGAAGCCCGGGAAGATGTCGAGCGGGAAAGCCTGTCCGCCGATGATGAATACATACAACAGCGACAAGGCTCCCAGGACCACCAGCAGTGAAGCCGCCATGACACATTTGGCTTTCCCCAGACCGGGTACATAGATCAACAACAATGGCAGCAGATTGCCGATCACGATGTACCCCCACCAGAACATATCCGGGAAAACACCACCATCGCGCAGGATGAAGTTCTCAAAAGCGGATTTGTGCGCGAAATACAGATTGGTCATATGGTAAATGGTTACCATATACAACGAACCAATAATGAACACCCCGAGCAGGTTCTTCTTGCGGCGCAGGATGTCGGCATCAAGCGTCTTTTCGTTCCAGGCATAGATTACGGTCTGCACCACATGGAACACGGCCAAGCCCCAAGCGAACGACAACACGATGAACATCGGCGGCAGGATGGCCGAGCCGTATGCCTGTCGCGCAGTCAAAAATGCAAAGATCAGGCCGGTACCGGTGGTCAGGATGAAACGCCAGGCAAAAACAGCCAATCCCGCTGTTTTGTTCCAGGGATTCATACGGCGTTCCATCATCGTCCACAGATAAATGATCACGAGCGAGAACATGCCCGAGTACAACACCACATTCCAGGCAAATACGGAGGTGAGATTGAAATTGGTCGCCGCCACGATAATGCGGTCCGGTCTGCCCAGATCCAGCATCAGCACGGTCAGGCCTCCCGCCAGCATGGCAATGGACAGCAGACTGGCCAGCGGTGCACGCGCCTTGTAGATAGCCTTGCCGAACACCGACCCGATGGAAGCGACGTTAAGCACCCCGGACGCGGCTACGATCAGAAAGATCGCGAACACATGCGGCAGACCCCACACGATCTGGTTGTTCATGCCAGTGATGATGTGACCGTGCGATTCCATCATGTGCACGGCATATAGCCCGGCCAGAACGACCAGACCTGCAATAGCAAGCAGCACGTAGTACAAACGGTTCTTGGAACGCAATGCGTAAAGATCGGCCATGTTTAAAGTCCTTGGTAACGGATGCCAGGATTCAACTGCATATCGGCACGTATCTGAACGGATGCGACGCTGCGCAACTTCTGGGCTATCTCGCTGTTCGCATCATTCAGATTACCGAACAGAATGGCTTTGTTCGGGCATGCTTGCGCGCAGGCAGGCTGCTGTCCCTTATCGACGCGATGTACGCATAGGGTACAGGACTCGACTGTTCCCTTGCCGCGCGGTACGTCCGGTTTCTGGTCATGCAACGGCTCGTGCACGAAAGAGCGGGCCTTGTACGGGCAGGCCATCATGCAATAGCGGCAACCGATGCAACGATGTCTGTCCACCAGAACGATCCCATCTGCACGCTTGAACGAAGCACCGGTCGGGCACACATCCACACAGGGGGGTTCCTCGCAATGCTGGCACATCATCGGCAGCGACGTTTCGCGTCCGCTGCTGATGTCTTTGATATCGATCTTGCGCATCCATTGGGAATCGGTAGGCAACGTTCCTCCCGACAACCCATTCTCCTTGTTGCAAGCGGTGACGCAATCGTTGCAGCCGGTCTTGCACTGCGCTGTATCAATCAGCATGCCCCAGCGCACTTTGCTGCTGTCGGCTTCCGTTTTACCGTGTGCCGTATCGAACAACAACATGCCGGGCGCGATGGCAACCGCCGCAGCTCCCAGGGATGTCTTCAGGAATTGTCTGCGTTGTGTATCGTGATCGCTCATTTCTCATCCTTATTGACGAGCGCTACCCTGCGTTTGCTGGCGTGACATTCGAAGCAATCGATCTTTACCGCCTCGTAACGATGGCAACCGGCACAGAAACTGTCCTCCCGCGCGATCACGCTGTCGTCCTTCAAACTGGCATGACATTCCACACAGTTCTTCAGGCTGATCTGCTCGTCGCGTATCCCCTTGCGCACCGCCTCGTCGCGTTGATGTATGAGCAGGTGCATATGGTTCTTGCGCATCCACTGGGGATCTCGTACACACTGCCCGCCCTTGCCGATATCCAGCTTGGGCGCGTTCGCCTCGGTAGCCCATGCCAACGGGATGCAAAGACAAAGCAGCAGAGATACGAGCAGTTTCATTATTCGCCCAAGCCCATTTGGATATAGCCGGTCGGACATACGTCTGCACAAATGTGGCAGCCGATGCACTTGTCATAGTCGGTAGCAACGTAGCGCCCCAAGGTAGACTCGGTCTTCTTGACGCGATACACGGCAGTCTGCGGGCAATACACAACACAATTGTCGCACTCGAAACACATGCCGCAGCTCATGCAACGCTTGGCTTCTGCAACAGTCTGTTTCTCATCCAGCACTCCCAAACGATCCTGGAAGTTGCCCAATGCGCTTTCCTTATCGAGTGTGGTCACTGCTCGTTGGTTGCGAGCCACATAAGAGAAGTGTCCGAGGAACAGCTTGTCATGCGGGATGATGTAGCGGTCGGAACGGTTATCGAAATTGTGTACCGCGGCATTGGAATCGCACGTGCCGCGCATCGGCTCGTGATTTTCCTTGGGCTCGAGGCCTTTTTCCGCCAATTTTCTGATCAGGTCGAATTGGTGCGCGTCGATCTTGGGACGTTTTTCCAATTCCTGGCCGTTCATATAGTGATGGATACCGTCGGCCGCGATGGAGCCGTGTCCGATAGCGGTGGTGAGCAAATGCGGGCGAATCACGTCGCCGCCGGCGAATACACCGGGCTGTCCGTTCACCACGTAATTGCGGTCAGTCGAGACGGCACCTTTGCCATTGTTGAATTGCTCCAGTCCGGTGAAATCGACCGCCTGGCCGATCGCAGAAACGATCAGGTCGGCTTCGATGTCATGTTCGCTGCCTTCGATGTTCTTGATCTCCAGCTTGCCGCCCGCCATCTTGGCTTCGCACTTCACCACTCGCAGTGCCGTGGCACGACCGTTGGCGTCGCGCACAAGGCCGACAGGTGCCAGACTGCCGATGATCTGGATGCCTTCGGCCAGTGCCTGCTCTATTTCGTGTTTGTTGGCCTGCATCTTGTCGATGTTGAAAATCGAGGTCAGCGTGACTTCAGCACCTTGTTTGGCGGAAATATCCGCCACATCGTGTGCGAGTCTTCCGGCGATAGCGAGTTCGGCATCGGTCGGTTTGGCATGCTTGATGTGACCGAGACGGCGCGCTACTGTCGCCACGTCGATTGAAGTATCGCCACCACCCACCACTACCACACGCTTGCCGACATGCTGCAGACGCCCGTCATTGAAGGCTTTCAGGAAGGCTGTCGCAGTCACGACATTAGGAGCCGCACTGTCCGCGATAGGCAATGCACGGCCTGCTTGCGCCCCCATACCGAGGAACACTGCGTCAAATTCTTTACGAATCTGTTCCATGGTAATGTCGGTGCCGACGCGTGTCTTCATGCGCGTCTTCACACCCAGGTCCAGGATGCGCTGGATTTCCGCGTCCAGTACATCGCGCGGCGTACGGAAGCCGGGAATACCGTAACGCATCATTCCGCCCAGAAATTCATGCTCGTCGAACACAGTGACTTCATGTCCTTTCAATGCCAGTTGATAGGCGCAGGACAAACCGGCCGGTCCAGCACCGAGGATAGCGACCTTCTTTCCTGTTGTTTGAGCAGGTTTGTTGAATTTGAGCTTGTTGGCGATCGCGTATTCGCCCAGGAAATGTTCGACCGAATTGATACCGACATGGTCTTCCACTTCGTTGCGGTTACAACCCGTCTCGCACGGAGCCGGACAGACACGCCCCATCACCGACGGGAACGGGTTGGCTTCAGTCAAACGGCGCCACGCGTATTCCTGCCAGGGCATTGTCGGCTTGCCATCTGCGCCGACAGGCGGCTTTTCGGTACCGCGCACGATGGCCAGATAGCCGCGAATGTCCTCACCCGCCGGGCAGCTTCCCTGGCATGGTGGTGTGGACTGTATATAAGTCGGACATTTGTAGGTATGGCTGGCCTGAAAAATCTGCTGGTTAAAGCGAACGGCTTTGCTATCGCCGTCCTTATAACGACGGAATGTGATTTTCAACGGGGTTTCGCTCACTACTGACATTTTTCATCTCCTCTTTATTTCGGTCCTAACTGGATCGCATTGCTCACCAGCTGATGCACGCCGCCCACCATCTTTCTGTCGAAGCCGTAGATGGGCATGATTTTGGTAAATTGTGCCTTGCAGATGGCGCATATAGTCGCCATAAAGTTGACGCCGTGCTCATCGACTGCCTGCTGCAACACTTCCATACGCGGCAGAGCGCCCTTCACACGCAACTCAAGCAGATCGTCGGTAAGCAGTCCGCCGCCGCCGCCGCAACAGAAGGTCTGTTCTCGCGTGGTATTGGGCGCCATCTCGATGAAGTTGTTGGCCACCGCTCTGATGATGTTGCGCGGAATCTCGAATTGCCCGCCGGGCAGATCGCCCATGCTCGAGCCGCGCGCCACATTGCAGGAGTCGTGGAAGGTGATGATGTGCTTATCGTTGGCCGACTTGTCGAAGGTCAGACGATTATCCTGAATCATGTCCCAAGTGAATTCGCAGATATGAGCCGGTTGCTTGTAGCGATGATCCAGTTGTTTTTGCAGCATCTGGGCGAAACGATCGTTGGCATCCGCACCTTCTCCAACCCCGGTCAGGGTATTCCAGAAGCTGTAGGCTACACGCCAGGCATGACCGCATTCACCGACCACAATACGCTTTACACCCAGCTCCAGCGCTGCCTGGCGGATACGCATGGCAATGGTGCGGAGCTGGTCGTAATTACCGATGAACATGCCGAAATTGCCCGCCTCGGACGACATCGACGATAGCGTCCAGCTGGTACCGGTGGCATGGAATACTTTTGCGTAACCGATCAGACTGTCGATATGCGGCTCTGCGAAAAAGTCGGCGGACGGCGTGATGAGCAGCACTTCCGCCCCCTTCACGTCCATTGGAAAACGCACATCAATGCCGGTGGCATCCTTGACGTCTTCTTCCAGACCTTCCAGCGTGTCGAGCAACGCCGGGCCGGGCAGGCCGAGGTTGTTGCCGATTTTGTGTACCTTGCCAATGATCTCGTTGGAATATTTCTGTCCGTAACCGACGGTATCGAGTATCTCGCGCGCGGCCATGGTGATTTCGGCAGTATCGATGCCGTAGGGACAGAACACCGAGCAGCGGCGGCATTCGGAACACTGGTTAAAATAGTTGTACCACTCGTCCAGCACTTCGCGCGTCAGATCGCGCGCGCCGACCAGTTTTGGAAACAGCTTGCCGGGCAATGTAAAGTAGCGGCGATAGACGCTGCGCAGCAGGTCCTGACGCGCCACCGGCATGTTTTTAGGGTCTTGCGTGCCGATAAAATAATGGCATTTGTCGGAGCATGCGCCGCAATGCACGCAGGCATCCATAAATACTTTTAGCGAACGGTATTTGGACAGCAAATCACCCATCTTGCCGATGGCGCGGTCATGCCAGTCTTCCACCAGTTGGCCGGGAAAACCGAGGGCTTCGTTGAGCTTTTCGCCTGCAACAAATGGCCCCTTTCCTTCCATCGCTCCCGGCTTCAATGCGGGGATGATGGGGAAAACGCGATAGGCCGGTGCTGTTATGTCCGCCATGCTATTTCTCCGATTCCAACTTGGCAGCCCAAGCGCTCAGATGGCGCTTCTCCCGCGAGTCGTCTTTCTGGTTGCGTGTCGGCGAAAAAAAGACTCCTGGCGCGTGCAGCAGTTTGCTGTTGGGGAACACGACCAGGAGTGACACAACTAACGACAGATGAACCATTAACAACAGATCGGCAGGAAGCATTCCGACTTCAAAATGCATCAAGCCAAGGAAATATGTCTTCACTGCAATCACATCGGTGTGTGCAGCGAACTTCATCATCAAACCTGAAGCGGCTATACCGATAAGCAACAGCAGCATCAGGTGATCAGACGGTGTCGAGATGTAACGGATGCGCTCGACGAACATGCGTCGCGCCCACAATCCGCACAATCCCAACAGCATGGTGATACCTGCATACATTCCGAACGGCTGGATGAATGCGACCCATTCCCAAACCGGTTCAGTGAAATAGCGCAGATGGCGCAGGATCACCAACAACAGACTGGCATGGAACAACCAGCCCAGACCCCATATCCACAAATTGGCCTTGAACAGGCTTTCGAAGAACACCACCTCGCGCGTCATGCGCAACACGACTCCGCCGGTCGTTTTTGGCGCAGGCGTAGTCGGTATCTTCAGCGGAACCGGGGTGCGGGCGTAGGTGCTGATACGATAGAGCAGCCCTACGACAAGCAACAGCGTCGCGAGATAAAACAGGATCGCAAAAACGATGCTCGCCATGAGAGAGTCCCTATAGCCTGACCTGAATCAAACGCAACCGGTGGGCTTGGGCAGACCGGCAATCTTGCATGCCTGCTTGCCTGGACCGTAAGGAAACAGGCCATACAGGTATTCGCTGTTGCCTTTTTCCGCACCGAGTTTCTTGCCGATAGCCTTGGTCAGAACACGCACTGCCGGAGCGATCTGGTATTCCTCGAAATATTCGCGCAGGAAGTTGACGACTTCCCAGTGCTGATCGGTCATGGTGACATTCTCAGTCTGTGCGATGTAATTCGCGACCTCGGTGTTCCAATCGGCCAGATTGGTCAGATAACCTTCTTCATCAGTTTCGTAACTTTTACCGCCGACTTCGATTGTTGACATGCTTTTCTCCTTCTATATGTTGCTGATTAAAGCCAAGATTGGCAGGTTTTATTATTGCTGGTCAGATCGACGAACCCGCCGTAATCGACTGGTGAAACACCTTCGATGAGCCTGTCGCCCAGACCGCGCGCCTCGAGATCCGGCATCAGGACATGTACCTTGAAGCGCCCCATAGCGGCCCGGAGTTTTGCCTCAAAAGCGCTGCCTCGCGTCGCCGCATAGACACCATCTTCGATAAGCAGAATGTCCCCGCCCGTCGCCGTATTCAAACAACTTTCTAGCGAGACACTGGTCAGGGGCGATTTATTGATGATATGTAACATGCATTCCCCCTAGAAACTCAAGACCACGTCTTGCTCATCCATCAGCTTGCCCATTTCGGCACGGCTGAGCAAAGTCACGGGTACCAGAAAATCTTCCTCGGTAAGGCCGCGTGCTTCCATGGCTTCCTTTTCCACATACAGTTTTTCAATGTCGTAGTCTTCCAGGGCACGATAAGCCGGCGAGAAATTCTTGGTTTCTATCCCTTTTGTCTGTTGCCCTTTTTTCAGCTGGTACACGCCGTCATCCAGAAATGCCAGCGACACATCCTGGTCAAAGGCGGCGGTAATCAATACCACCTCCAGCGACTCCAGCGCGTAGATCGTGCCGTAAGGCGCCTTGCGGTTGACGAACATGAATTTTTTAGCATCACTCATTCCGTCTCTCCTTAATCGCCGAAGGTGACCAGACGGTCACACTTGATACCGGCTTCCACCAGCTGCCCCAGCCCCGAGATACGGAAACCCTGGGCCAGGTTCTCTTCCTTGATACCGCGACGCAGAGCAGCAGCGACGCAGACCACCAGATCGACCTTGTGCTCTTCCGCCAACTTCGCCCAGCGATTCACGATATGCCGGTCATCCTGCGGCGGCTCGGTCAATTTGGACGCGTTGTTGACGCCATCGTGATAGAAGAACACGCGCCACACTTCATGCCCTTTGGCGATTGCGGCCTTGGCGAACAGATAAGCCGAATCGCTGGCTTGATGCTGGTATGGCCCTTCGTTGACGACGATTCCGAATTTCATCAAGAACTCCTCGCTTAGAAACGAATATGCGTCGAAGCGTTCAGGTTGGAACGCGAACCGCGCCAATCGTCGATCAGATACTTGGTGAACGGCAAACCGGTCTTTTCAAAGAAACGCGGCCAGCCGATACGGTCGATCCAGTCGGCCATACGCTCCCAAGGACGGGCATCTGCCTTGTAAACGCGAAGGATGTTCTTTACCGCTGCGCCGACTTCGGGCCAGCGCGGAGCATTGTTCGGATATCCGGATGCGACCATCTTCATGAAAGTCGGCTTGCCGCGTGCGTTGGAGTTTTTGCCGCCTACCCAGATCGCCAGCTTGGAATTCTCCGGGTCGTTGATCTGCATCGGCGGGCAGGGAGGATAGCAAGCGCCGCAGCACATGCATTTTGACTCATCGATTTCCAGCGAAGGTTTGCCGTTCACCATTGCCGGACGAATCGCAGCTACCGGGCAACGCGCTACAACGGCCGGGCGTTCGCACACGTTGGCAACCAGGTCATGGTTGATGACCGGCGGCTTGGTGTGTTGCACGATGATGGCGATGTCGGCCTGTCCGCCGCAATTGATCTCGCAGCAGGATGTGGACATATGCACACGATTCGGCATTTCTTCCTGCTTGAACTCTTCGATCAGTTCGTCCATCAGCGCTTTCACCACACCGGATGCATCCGTACCCGGAATGTCGCAGTGCAGCCAACCCTGGGTGTGCGCGATCATGGTCACCGAGTTTCCGGTGCCGCCAACCGGGAAGCCATGCTTTTCCAGTTCAGCGATCAGCGGTGCGACCTTCTTCTCGTCCGACACGATGTATTCGATGTTGGAACGAATGGTGAAGCGTACGCGCCCTTCGGCGAATTTGTCGGCGATATCGCAAAGCGTGCGAATGGTATAGACGTCCATCTGGCGTTGCGTACCGGCACGCACTGTCCATACCTCATCACCCGAGTGCGACACATGGTGTAGCACGCCCGGACGGGGACGATCGTGATATTTCCAGTTGCCGTAGTTCTTTGCCAGCAACGGGTGCAGGTATTTCTTGTTGTCCGGTACGCCAGTCTCTTTAGGCTTGCGCATCTGTACAGGTGCGGGTGCATTCATTTTCAATCTCCTCAGGCAGCTTGCTTTTTGGCTTTGATTTTAGCGACTTCGTCATCCCATCCATCGGTACGGACGTAGGGGTTCATGCGTGGTGAATTGATCATCGCAGGATCGACTTCGACCTCCATTGCATCCAGGAAGTTGGCCAACCCGATACGCTCGATCATCTCGCCGGTACGCTCGTGTTCCAATGCGTTTTCGGCAAAGAAATCAATAGTGCGCTGCGCGAAATCGACCAGCTTCTCGACTTCTTCTTCAGTGTCCAGCTTCATGAACGGAATGACCACGGTGCCCATCAGGCCACCGATCTTCAGGTGGCTCTTGCCACCAACCAGTACGCTTGCGCCCTTGTCCTTGCCTGGAGCCAATGCACCGGTCATCACGTTGACACAGTGCATGCAACGCACGCAATCCTGATTGTCGATCTCGATCCCGTGTGTATCGCTCACTGCCACACTGGAAATATGCTCACCTTTTTTGATCTTCTTGAGTTCCTTGACCTGGAAGGTCTTGGTCGGGCAACGTGCAACGATGTCGTTCACCAGCTCATCCATGCCGTGCTTGGCGAACCATTTCTTGGCCAACCCCTCATCGGTACGGATGTTATCGCGCCAAGTGCCGATCACGGCCATGTCGGAACGTTGAATTGCATTCATACAATCGTTCGGGCAGCCGGAGAATTTGAACTTGAACTTGTATGGCAGCGAAGGACGGTGCAAGTCATCCAGGAAAGTATTCAGAACCGCACGGTGCGCATTTGCCTCGTCGTAGCAAGACTGTTCGCAACGTGCCGCACCTACGCAAGACATCGAGGTGCGTACCGCAGGGCCAGCGCCGCCGAGGTCAAAACCCATCTCGTTGATCTCGTCAAAGGCCTTTTGCACATTTTCGGTAGTGCAACCCTGGAACATGATGTCGCCGGATTGGCCATGGAACGCGATCAGGCCCGAGCCGTGCTTTTCCCAGATATCGCAGAATTTACGCAGTGTATCGGTATCGTAGTGCATGCCGGGAGGAGGCATAACGCGCAAAGTGTGGAATTCTGCAGCATCCTTGTAGACGGCCTGGCCGTTCTCATCCTTGAGTTCGGTAAAGCGCGGAATCACGCCGCCGCCATAACCGAAGACGCCAACGGTACCGCCCTTCCAGTATCCCTTGCGAGTCTTGTACGATGTCTCAAGTTGCCCGAGCAGATCGACCATGAGGTCTTTGTCTTTGGCGAGCCGCTTCAGGCCAGTCACAAAACTCGGCCACTTACCTTTTTCCAGCTCATCCAGATTCGGAGTGTCATACATTTTTTTTGCCATGATATTTTCCTTTCAAGTCGCGTTGAGCTACATTGCCCGGCGGGGCCTGGAATTCCTAATGTCGTACGGGCTCTGGTACTGAAATCACAACCACCGACCCGGTTTCTTAATGGTTCCGCATGGTACGGCGCAATATCAAGCCTAACTATCACCCTTAGCGACTATCCAAAGTAACCCTTAAGGGGGGTACTTTTCACATCCCCAGTAGTATTCCAATCAGGGCGGTAATAGCGCTAGACTTGGCGCATACATAGGACTAGTCGATTCTCGGTCCGGTGCTTTTAACTAAACTTAAGGGAAAACATGGCGAAAATCACGGAATTGAACAAGATCCATGTTCCTCTGGGGGGGCAACAAATCGAGCTGCAACAGGTCGACCATACGGAAGACGGCATGAGCATGTTGCGTGTTCGCATCCGCGAGGGCAAGCGATTCACCATCTTCGATATTGATCCGGCAACGGCAGGACAATGGGCGGCAACCATGTTGCAATGGGCCAACTCACAAGGCAATGACAAGTGACAGCCCCGCACACTGAAATGATCGATGTGGTTTTCGAAATAAGCGGCGGAACATTGCCCACCGCTTATCCCTATACATTATGGGACGAACTGGTCCGGCTCGTCCCGCAACTCGGGGAAGATGAAAATGTCGGCGTCATCCCCTTGCGCATGGCCACAAGCAAGGAAGGAATGTTGCTCCCTAAACGCGCCAAGCTGGTGTTGCGGTTGCCGCATGCGCTTGCCGATATCGTTTCCGACCTGGCACAGAAACAAATGCGTGTGGCAGATAGTCTGATACAGCTGGGTTCATGCAAAAAAAGGCCAATATCGCACTACCCTACCCTGCATTCACATTTGGTGACAGGCGCCGATGATGAAATCGCATTCATGCAAGAAGTGGAATCGGCTCTCGCAGGGATGGGAGTCGAAGCAAAATTGATCTGCGGCCAACGCCTCACCCTGACAAACGGTGAACGCGCGATCAAAGGATACAGCCTGGTTTTGCATGATCTCAGTCCGGAAGATTCGTTACGCGTGCAATATTCCGGATTGGGCAAGGAACGGCGGCTTGGCTGCGGTATTTTCGTGCCGTACAAGGTCATCTCCGGTCTGGAGTGACGTTTTATTGAGAGAAAGGGAAAGAAAGATGGGATACACAGTTGCAGGAAACGAATTGGAAACCAATGATGACGGTTTTCTGTTGGAACCGGATTACAGCGAGGAAGCGGCAAACGTGATCGCGGCGGCTGAAGGGATCGAACTGACCCCCAAACACTGGGAAGTCATTAACTACATGCGCGAGCAGTATCGCGAACATGGCCACACACCCAATTTTCGCAACATGCTGAAAGACATCAACGAATTCTGGCCGGAAGCCGACAGCAAGGCATTGTACGATCTGTTTCCGATGGGTCCAGCCAAACAGGCTGCAAAGGTCGCCGGATTGCCGCAACCTCTGGGCAAAGGCGGCTACTGAAACGACGCATCAGCAAGGGTGCACCGTGTCCGTACCCAGATGCGGGCAATTGACTAGGCAAAAAGTCGCGAACGGAATCGGCACTACCAAAAGCAGTGAACCGACACCAGCCAAATCGCTGGTTATAAGGAGATGAAGATGGGAATGGATATGGTCAACGTCGTACTCGACATGAAGGGGCTTTCCTGCCCCAGGCCGCTCATCGGGGCGAAACGCATGGTCGATGAGCTTGCCGCAGGGCAGGTGTTACTGCTGGTGTCGGATTGTCCTGGAACACAGGATGATCTGTTCGCCTGGGCGAAACTGACCGGCAACCAGATACTGAAAACCGAAAAGATGCCGGATGGCGGAACCGGGTATCACATCCAGAAAGGCAAAGGCCATGCACACAACGCCAACGTCACGCTGGACATACGCGGCGCAGTCTGTCCCGGCCCCATCGTCGAGGCCAAAAAGCTTCTGAACGGGATGCAAACAGGCGAAGTGTTGAAACTGGTCAGCGACTGCCCGGGCGTACAGTCAGACATCGGCGGCTGGGCTTCCGCCACCGGCATGACTTTACTGGAAACCGTTGAATCTGCGGCCGGCGTGCACGAGTTCTACATTCGTAAAGGCTGAGCCTTGCGCATCAAAAGCAGCTGGTTCAAGGATGGCCGCGAACGTACTCCGCAAGAGATATCGGACGCGCTGGCGTTCGTCGTCTCGCGTATTGCCGATAATGCCCTGAAGAACACGCGGAAGGCGAAATTCGAAATTGAAGTCGGTCCCCAATATTTCGAGTTCCTCGCCGAATTCTCGCTCTTCCTCATCATTTCCGCAGACCGTATTGTCTACGGCAAACTTTCGGAGGCAGACAGGTTCGTTTTTACCAGCAATCTGGCGAACCGCGTGGCAGAAACCTATGCCGAGAATCGCAGCCGCCTGCTCGTCGAAGACATTAAAGAGTGCAAGCGGCGCTTCATCGATCTGCTCAACCAGCGCGCAGGCGAATACGCCGAATTCGGCTACGATGAAAACGGCCCCGCTTATACCTTCTATCGCTATCTCGCCTATTGCATCGGCGAGATCATGACCGATGAAGACAGCGGCTGGATCATCGACCAGATCATCAGCTTCGAAGCGCCCGAGGCAATACAGATGATCGAAAAGACCCTGCGCGGCTTATATGAAGCCGAACCGAAGAAGACGCGCCGCCGCACATCGACCAGCGGGGACTGAATGAAAAGCCCGTTCGATCTGAGTGATACCGAAAGTTACCTGCGCTGGCGCGAGCAGAAACTCGCTTCCGCGCCGAAATCGGTGAATGAACTCATCGTCGAAGTGCATGATCCGCGCGCACTGACGCCGCTTGAACACAATGCGCTGGCCGAGTGTGTTCGCCGTAGCAACATGGCGATCTACGCCAGCCCCTTCCACGATGCCGACACCGAAATCCCGCGCTTGCTGGGCGCCCAATTCGGTCTGGAAAGCCTTGATGCCAACTGGCTGGCGGGCGAAGACGGCATCTCCGAGATCCGCGTATTCGATAACGGTACGCGCCAAAATTACATCCCCTACACCGACAAACCGATCAAGTGGCACACCGACGGATATTACAACCCGCCGGAACGCACTATCCGCGGCATGGTGCTGCATTGCGTGCGCACGGCCAGCAGTGGCGGAGAAAATCAACTGATGGACCACGAGATGGCATATCTGCAGTTGCGCGACGAGAACCCGCAACACATCCTGGCATTGATGCAAGCAGATGCGATGACCATTCCGGATCGGGTGGATGAGACGGACGGAGTGCGTACCGCACAGAGCGGCCCGGTGTTCTCTCTGGACAGTGGCGGAAATCTGCATATGCGCTACACCGCCCGCACCCGCAGTATCGAATGGAAAAAGGATGCGGCAACCTTGGCCGCGGTGGCTGCATTGGAACGGCTACTGGCATCCGATACGCCGCACATCTTCCAAGCCCGCCTCGATCCCGGCATGGGTCTGCTATGCAACAATGTGCTGCATGACCGCAGTGCATTTATCGACGACCCCGGCCAGCCTTCGCGTTTGCTTTATCGCGCACGTTATCTGGACAGGATGAACACTTGAGAACCTGCTAAAGCTTTCACGATTCAAGTCGATACCCTTACAGGCAGGCTCGCTTTTAATTCAATTGAAGAAATCCCACTGTAAAGGATATCCGTGACCACCCATTCACCTTCAATTCTCAGGCAACTCAAATATTCCTTTTTAGGCTTCGGCCTGACCATGGGTTTGGTTTTTCCGCTGTATGCCAACTTCTTCGTTAACTGGAAAGAAGGCATGCTGGTCTGGTTCTGTCTGGGCTGCATCGTCGCCGGCATTACAATCGGCATCTCCAATCATAAGCTGCTCGAATGGCTGCTCGTACGCAAATTGCGCATGGTTGCAGTCGCATCAGAGCGCATCCGCAAGGGCGATCTACGTGAAGGCTGCGGCGTGCGCAGTTCGGATACAGTCGGCGAGATCACTGAGGGCTTCGACGCCATGGCCTCCAGCCTGCGCGAGACTATGGGCGAAGTGGCCAAGTCTGCCGATTCTGTCGACACCACTGCACGCGAAATCGGATCGTCCATGCAAACGCTGGGGGACGACATGGATAAATATCGCCAGGATGCACAGGAGATTATCAAAGTCATCAATGGAATGGCCGATGCTGCCGACACCATCCTCACTTTGTCGGATGCCGCACGAAATAGCGCATCTTCTGCCGATGAGCTCGTGCACAACGGCGTATCTCAAGTGGCCAATACCGAAAAGGCCATTTCCGTACTTGATGAAGCCAGTCGCAAAATATCAGCCAATGCAGGCAGTCTTGCGCTCAGCGCCAAAGAGGTCGAGACAGCCGTGTCGGCCATACGCGCCATCGCCGAGCAAACCAATCTGCTGGCCCTCAATGCCGCCATAGAGGCTGCACGTGCGGGTGAACAAGGCCGCGGGTTCGCTGTCGTGGCAGACGAGGTCAGAAAGCTGTCTGAACAGGCCGCGCAAGCCACCACACGCATCGATGCCGTTCTCAAAAGAGTCAGTCTCGATGTCGCTTCCACAGTCAGCATTTCGGAAGAGAACGCCATCGCAGTCCAGGATGGACTCCGGGCAGCCAAATCATCTTCTGAAATATTCGATCAGATTGAAAAAGCGACTGTAGACATGAGGCACTCGGTCGAGGCTGTGCGTGAAGCCGCAGACGATCAACAGATGCTGGTGGGCATCGTTCTCTCGCGCATGTCGGAAAGTGAATCACGCACGGAAAGTGTCGCCGATCTCACGAAGGCTTGTATCAAAGAGGCAGGCCGCATGATTCAGGTGGCGCAAGATCTTAATTCAACTACCAGGAAATTTGTAGTGTGAGCTTTGGTAAGCTTTTATAAGAAAGAATCACCCCCTTCGATTGTGTAAAACAAATTCTGCTCGTTAAAAAGCCCGCCATTAAGGCGGGCTTTTTAATTCAAGTCAGACTATTAGTACTAGCCAGTACTAGTACCAACCGAAAGACAGGCTGAGCGAATCCTCGTGCATGCTGATGTTCGCATTGCCACCACCCAATCCTGGGATAATGGTTCCGCTGACGGTCTGATTGAAGGCATGGATGTAGGCAAACGTCACTTCTTGCTTGTTTGCGAGTTTCCATGTGCTGCCCAGAGACAGGTGGTTTTGAACAACGCCTGGAGCCAATACGTTCAATAAAGTCTGGCTGCCCGGAATTTGCTGGTTGTTATGGTTATAACCGGCACGCAAAGTCAGCGTCGAGTCGTAAGCATAACTAACCCCGAGTTTGACTACCGTCATGTCTTGCCAGCCGAAACCAGGACCACCGGTCGCACCAAGCGGAAGACCAGTACCGCCAGCTGTAGTAGGCAAAGCCGTAAACGAGTTACCTACGGAGCCAACTCCACTGTAATTGATACGCTCGACATCGAAAGCTACCGTGGTCTGTTGGGTAGCTTTGACTGCTGCACCAAGACCATAGTTGGACGGTATATCGAAACTTCCTTGATCAGCAAACAGGCCTTTGTAATTGCTGAATTTGCTCATCTTGGTCTTGGTCTGGTAGGTAGCACCCAAGGTCACCATGGGGCTAACTTCTCCAGTCCAGCCGATCCTTAATCCATAACCCGTCGATGTATCCGTTCCTTTATTGGTTACAAAACCTGGATTGCTGGAAAAGAATGCATTATCGAAAGCCTGCAATCCGGTTGCGCTGAACATCTGATAGGCCAGGTTCAAGGAAACACCAACTGAGTTGTTTGCATTGATCTTCTGTGACCAGGTTGGCGCGATGAAGAGTTGTTCCAGATTGATACCTAACGGCCCCGTTCCTCCCAGGAAATTGGTATCGTACTGGGTGTTCATGCCGCCATTGCCAAATACCGAGACACCGACTGAAGTGTCAGCGCTGATCAATTTGTTATAGCCGAACGACGGAATATAGAACATGCTCCTGCCGTTTCCGTCAAAATTGCCATTCGTAAAACCAGGATTTTGGGCACCACTTATTTCTGCGCTGCGAGTTGGCTTGAAAAAGATCAGTCCGACATCAACACGATCTCCGACCATCACCATACCGGCTGGATTATTCGCAGCCGCAAGTGAATCCATGGGCAGCGCAATACTTGCTCCGCCCATACCTTCGTTTTGCGAGCCATAGCCGATTGGAAAATAACCATTGGTGGCATTCGCCAACGGCGATGCCACCATACCCAACGAAAACAATGAAGCTACGATCTTTTTGATTCTCATGCTTCTCTCCCCTGATTGTGAAAATGCCCCTATGGCATCTCAAGTTACAACACCCTGATACAACAAACCTCGTCTTATATGAACAGACAGATATCCGTGTCTCCGGCGAAGCCCATGAACGTGGCTGCACCGCCGTATTCGCACTGTTCGATGAACTCGCTCTTGTCGAATTCAAACAAATCGACGGTCATCTGGCAAGCAACGAATTTCACATCCGCTTCCAGGCAAAGGTCACGCAATTCCTGCAGCGAAGCGACACCATGCTTCTTGAGCTTCTGCTTCATCATCATGGTCGCCATGGATTCCATGCCGGGCAGCATCTGCACCATCACCGGCATCGGTATCGGCATCGGCATCGCCGGGTTGGCGAGCGGGCTGATCATCACAGTCGACAGATCCTTGCGCAGCAATTGCAGGCCGTAGAAGGTAAAGAAAATCTGTACGTCATAACCCAATGCAGCGGCTGTCGAAGCCAGAATGAACGGCGGATACGCCATGTCCAGTGTGCCTTTGGTGGCGATGATCGCCATTTTTTTGGTAGCCATTCTTGCCCCTTAATATGTTTGGTTGCAGGTGATTCGATTACTTCTTCTTCATGTAAAACACGTATTCGCCATTGACTTCTTCCTGGCTCAATAGCGGGTTGCCAGTCTGCTCGGCAAATGCGGCCATATCTTTCACCGAACCGCAATCGGTCGAGATGACCTTGAGGACCTGATTGGAAGTCATGTCTGCAAGCGCCTTCTTGGTCTTCACGATGGGCAAGGGGCAAGACATACCGCGCGCGTTCAGTTCTTTATCAAAATTCATTATTTCTTCTCCCACGAGTGAATTAAAACTACTACCGAAAAAAGTGCGTCGCCGCACATAACTTGAGTTGCATTATAGGGATAAGCAACCCTACAACGTCCATAGCCACCAAGGGTAAAATACGATAGCTCTTTAGGGTTATCTTTAAGCATCTGCTTATATATGGTCCCGCCGGCGACAACAATCGTACTCCCAATCTTAAACTACTCCCAGCATCAGGAATATCGCACGGCCCAGTCGGTATCTTGCCTACCCGCGCGAAAAGCGCGCGTGTGAGTCAATAGAGTTCAATATCTACGGCTCAAATGAAATACACGGCTTCAATGGAATTCAGTCTGCCGGTCCAGACGCAGGCAGATTTCATCGATCGCCATCCTGTCGGTCGCAAAAATGTTTTCCGCGCTGATTTTATCGGTCAGACCCGTTCTATCCATCACGTCGGATACTTGCTTCTTTAACCCGCTGAACGTCAGCTTGATCCCGCTCTTCTGGAAACGCTCAAGCAGATTGCGCAGCATCTCGATACCAGATGCATCGATCTCGTTGATGCCGCTCGATTGGACGAGAATGCATTCCATCTCCGGGTTCTCCCGTTCCAGCTTCAGCAGCGCATCTTCAAAATACGAGACGTTCACGAAACGCAATGCGCCGTCAAAACGGATCGCTCCCAGCTTCGGGTGCAACGGAGGCAGGTTGTGGCGTACGGCATCGCGCAGGGTGGTGTCGCTATGCAGACCCAGCACGGCTATCCTTGGACGCATCATGCGATAGAGCAACAGCGAGAGAGACAGGATGATGCCGGTGAGGATACCGTTTTGTATATTCGGCGCAAAAGCCAGGGTCGCTGTAAAAGTGACAATCGCGGCAATGCCATCATCCCGGCTTGCCCTCCACGCGTTCCTGACGGACTGGAAATTGATGAGATTGATGACTGCCATCATGATGATGGCGGCAAGAACCGGCTTAGGCAGATGGAAAAGCAAAGACGTAAAGAAGAGTAATGTGAGAAGCACGAAAACTGCAGAGATGATGGATGACAATGGCGTCCTGGCATCCGATGCGAGGTTGAGCGCCGATCGGGAGAATGAGCCGCTCACCGGCATCGATTGGCAAAATGCAGCCGCCACCTTGGCCAGCCCCTGCCCGATCAGTTCCTTGTTCTCATCCCAGGGTTGGCGGGTCTTGATGGCGATCACCTTGCAGCTCGACATGGCTTCCATGAAACTGATCAGGGCAATCACGAAACTGGCGGGCAAGAGCGCGACAGTCGCGTGCCAATCCAAAGGCGGAAGGCTCAGGGTCGGCAGGCCTTGTGGCACGACCCCGACTACCCTGCCCCCCAAATTGGCATAGTCGATCACATAGCTGATCCAGGTCAGTGAAGCAACCGTCATCAACACGCCGGGCAGCTTGGGTGCAAATCTCTTGAAGCCAAGCAGCATGAAGATGGCGGATATGCCGAACCCGATCGAAAGCGCATGTGCGGTATCTATATGCATCAGCACCCGGCTAATATCGAGCAAAAAATGTTCCGACTGCGCGGCCGGGATGCCCAATAAAGTCGGCAATTGCGACAGCCCGATAATGATTGCCGCGGCATTGATAAATCCCATCAGCACCGGATTGGACAAAAAATTGAGCAGAACGCCTACCCGAAACAGTCCGAACGCAATTTGAAACAAGCCGGAAACCAACGCCAATAAAATTGCATAGGAGTAGAACAGCTCACTGCCATGTCCTGCCAGCGGCGCGATACTGGCTGCTGTCAGCAGGGATGTCATTGCAACAGGACCGGTCGACAATTGATTGGACGAACCGAACAAGGCGCCAATCACCGTTGGAATCAATGCAGCATACAAGCCGTAATAAGCCGGAACTCCCGCAAGTTGTGCATAGGCCAATGACTGTGGGATCGCAACCAGGGAGACCGTGATGCCGGCAACCAGATCGGCCTTAAGAGTGCCGGCCCGCATGTCAAAACGCCCAACAAAATTGCGCCAAATTGCCTGCGGGTTCATTGTTCCATCTCCACGTTCAACCTATGGTTTGATAGTAAAGATTTTGCGGGTGATTGGCTTGCGCGAAGAAGAACCAGCGCTCGGCAAGGAGTCCGATGTACTGCAGCGCAAACGCGAGACCGAGAAGCGATGGAGTAAATATGCCCAGTGCCAGCAAAAGCAGCGGCATCACAAAAGCCAGAAGCAGAAAGGCCGGTTTGATCGTACGCAGGAATGCCGGAC
The DNA here is from genome assembly GCA_027310725.1 of Sideroxydans sp. Taxonomy (GTDB): domain Bacteria; phylum Pseudomonadota; class Gammaproteobacteria; order Burkholderiales; family Gallionellaceae; genus Sideroxyarcus. The sequence continues at coordinate 24,018 of DAIDAG010000068.1, forward strand.
TCTTGCCATGGAAGAATTCGCGGGTATTGAACGAGCCCCCCATGGCGCCCATCGAGCGTTGCACGATGTGCGGATGCTTTACGCCGATGGCAGTCTGCATCGTGGATTTCGGTTTGAGGCGCGCGTTGCGTATCAAGGATGCGATGCGTCCGACGAATGCAAGCAAAGTGATGATAATCGCCCAGCCAACGAAGAAATAGGTCTGTGACGGTGCTGCCAATGCCGCATAAAAAGCCGCCAGTATGAAACCGGAAGATCCTCCCATCAGGATATAGTTGATGACCGTCAGCGGAGAGTACCATTCGCGGAGAAAGCGCAGGCAGGCGTAGACCATACCGGTACAGACGAACAGCACGAACGCCAGAAATGTACCGATGTAGCCTATCACGACTGACAGATCGATAAGCAGGCCGCTCGGCAAGGTCACCACTTCGGGTCGCAATCCGGCCAGGTGAGAGACGCCATAAGCGAATATCGCCCCCATGAATATCGGCAATGCAATCACTTCACGCGACAGCCAGGAGGTACGCCATTGCGACGCTGCGCGCCATGCACGCTCCGGCCTACCAAGGTGAAAGAACGAAGCGATCAACCCTCCTCCCAGAAGCAGCAGCGCAATGGCGCTTCCATAACCATAGAAGGCATCCGACTGCATCGGCAGAAGGCCGAACAGGGCATAAGATTGATGTGTGAACAGCGCTAGGAACAAGCCTTGCCCGGCACCGAGCAAGGTCGTCAAAAAAATCACGGAAAAAGCAGGTTTCATAATTCCTCGTTACCAGGCAGAAGCATCGTCCATTGACGGCGCACCCTTTGCAGGTTTGGGCAGTTGGCCGTCCACTTTGAGCGGATTGTCCGCACGTTCCAGCTCGTCCATGTGTATCTTGAGCTTGGTCTTGCGGCGCGGCAAATAATGATTGGCGGGATGCGTACCCCACTCCGGCATCAGCGGATAGCCGCCGTCCTCGCGTATCGCTTGCGATATCTCGGATTCGGGATCGTGGATATCGCCGAACAGACGTGCACTGGTCGGACACGCTTTCACGCAGGACGGTTTGCGGTCGATCTCGGCCAGCGACTCGTCGTAGATGCGATCCACACACAAGGTGCATTTTTTCATCACCTTCTCTTTTTCATCGAATTCACGAGCGCCGTACGGGCAGGCCCAGGTGCAATACTTGCAGCCGATGCACTTGTCGTAATCCACCAGTACGATGCCATCCTCCTTGCGCTTGTATGACGCACCGGTCGGGCACACCGGCACACAGGGCGGATCTTCGCAATGCAGGCAGGATTTTGGGAAATGCAACGTCTCGCTGTTCGGATATTCGCCGATCTCGAAAGTCTGCACGCGATTGAAGAACGTGCCGGTCGGATCGGCGCCATAAGGGTTCTCGTCGCACAACGGTCCGGCCGAACCGGAGGTGTTCCATTCCTTGCAACTGGTCACGCAGGCATGACAACCGACGCAGACGTTAAGGTCGATCACAAGTGCCAATTGGGTCATTTTGCACCGCCCTTCTTTTTGCCGCCGCCGAAATAGGCCAGCAAGCTCGGATGTACTTTCATGCCGGGATATTTTTTCATGGGTTCGAATTGCGGCGAGGTCTGTTCTGGCTCGCCCTCTTCCGCCTTGTAGATGCGTACACGCACGTCGTACCAGGCTGCCTGCCCGGTGACCGGGTCGGAGTTGGAAAAGCGCTTGCCGCTCGCTTCCGGCGGCAGTTCTTCCGAGATGACGTGATTAAGCAGGAAGCCCTGCTGCGATTCGTTAGCATCGGGAGACAGATTCCACGCACCGGCTGCCTTGCCAATGGCATTCCAGGTCCACACGGTACCGGGTTCCACAGACTCGCTATAGCGTGCCATGCAGCGTACCTTGCCCCATTGCGATTCGACCCATATCCAATCGCCGTCTGCGATACCCGCATCCTTTGCCGTCTTGGAATTGGCATACAGGTAATTGTGCGCGTGGATCTGGCGCAACCAGGCATTCTGCGAATCCCAAGAGTGGTACATCGCCATCGGTCGTTGCGTCAGCGCCGACAGCGGATATTTGCGCTTGTCGCAGGTCTGGGTTTCCAGCGGCTCGTAATAGAACGGCAGCGGATCGAAGAAGGTCTCGATACGTTTGGCCAGATGCGCCGGAGGTTGACGTGTAATGCTCTTGCCCTGTGCAGCGAGGCGGAATTTTTGCAGCACCTCAGAATACAGATGGATCAGGATCGGTTCGGCATAGCGCGTAATGCCGCTGCGCTGCGACCATTCGAGATATCCCTTGTTCCAGTTGCGCATGTACTGGTAGGAGCGCGGCAATACATGGTGATGCACGCAATCGTTTTTGGCGTACATCTCCCACTGGTTTGGATTCGGCTCGCCGCGGATTGATTTCTCCCCGCCCTTGCCGCGCCATCCCATAAGGAAACCGATGCCGGAACCCGGCGCCGTTTCCCAGTTGACGATGAAGTCGGGATAGTCGCGATATTTGCGTTGACCTTCCTTGGTGACAAAGGCCGGCAGTTTGAGACGCGTGCCGAGTTCGATCAGCACTTCCTGGAACGGCTTACATTCACCCGTCGGGGGCAGCACCGGAATACGCACCGAATCCACCGGACCGTCAAATTCGGAAATCGGGCGATCGAGCATGGACATCACGTCATGGCGCTCGAGATAAGTCGTATCCGGCAGGATCAGATCAGCAAACGCGGTCGTTTCCGAATGGAAGGCATCGCATACCACGATGAACGGGATCTTGTATTCACCATCTTCTTCCTTGTCGACGAGCATCTTGCGCACTTCGCCGGTATTCATGCTCGAATTCCAGGCCATGTTCGCCATGAACAGCATCAGCGTATCGATCTTGTACGGGTCGCCGCGCCAGGCATTGGTGATGGCGTTATGCATCATCCCGTGTACAGACAGCGGATATTCCCAGGAAAATGCCTTGTCGAGACGCACCGGACTGCCGTCGGCATTGACGAACAGGTCGTCCGGGTCGGATGGCCAGCCCAGCGCCATACCGTCCAGCGGCGTATTCGGTTGCACTGCACGCGGATCGTTCGGCGTACGTGCACAGGGTGGAATCGGGCGCGGAAACGGAGTCTTGTGGCGGAAACCACCCGGACGATCGATGGTGCCCAAAAGTGTCATCAGGATTGACAGCGCACGTATGGTGTGGAATCCGTTGGAGTGCGCCGCCAGACCGCGCATGGCGTGGAACGACACCGGATTGCCGGTGACTGTGTCGTGCTCTTTGCCCCATGAATCGGTCCAGGCAATGGGTAGTTCGATCTTCTGGTCGCGTGCCGTGATACCCATCTCATGCGCCAGACGGCGAATGGTTTCGGCGGAAATGCCGGTAATCTGCTCCGCCCACTCCGGCGTGTAATCTTTCACGCGTTCCTGTAGCAATTGGAATGCGGGCTTGACCGGCGTGCCGTCCGCCAGCTTGAATTCGCCGAACAGGTAAGGATCGGCACCTTCAGTATGGGTAACGACTGCTTTTTCAGTATTGCGATCCCACCACAGCTTGTTCTGCGGGTCGTAGCAGCCCTCTTCCTGCGGTACTTCCGTACGCACGAACATGCCGAACTCGTCATGCGCGGCATCGAGATTCACCAGCTGCCCGGAATTGGTATAACGCACCAGAAAGTCGCGGTCGTACAAACCGAGCGCAATGATCTCGTGGATCAGTGCGAGCATCAGCGCTCCGTCGGTACCGGGACGGATCGGCACCCATTCGTCGGCAATGGCTGAATAGCCGGTACGCACCGGATTGATGGAAATAAAGCGGCCGCCCTCGCGCTTGAACTTCGACAGCGCGATCTTCATGGGGTTGGAGTGATGGTCTTCCGCCGTACCTATCATGATGAACAGCTTGGAGCGCTCCAGATCGGGCCCGCCGAATTCCCAGAACGAACCTCCGATGGTATAGATCATGCCGGCTGCCATGTTGACGGAACAGAAGCCACCGTGCGCAGCATAATTGGGTGTGCCGAACTGGCGCGCAAACAAACCTGTCAGCGCCTGCATTTGGTCGCGTCCGGTAAACAGTGCGAACTTCTTCGGGTCGGTCGCGCGTATCTTGCCCAGGCGCTCGCCGAGAATGGAGAAAGTCTCTTCCCAACTGATCTCCTCGAAATCGCCTGCGCCACGTTCCGAACCCGGTTTGCGGCGCAAGGGCTTGGTCAGCCGTGCCGGCGAATACTGCTTCATGATGCCGGACGAACCCTTGGCACAAATCACGCCATTATTAAGCGGATGGTCCGGATTGCCGTCGATGTAGCGCACTTCACCGTTGCGCAAATGCACACGAATGCCACAACGGCAGGCACACATATAGCAAGTAGTATTGCGAACTTCGATTTTTGCATCCGCAACTGGCGGTGCAAGCGGGTCGTGCAATGGAGTCGATGACATGGGCAGTTGGCTGAATTAATAGTTATAGAGGCAATGCCGCCTCACCAAAATAGTCGGCTTTATCAGGGTCGCAAGTATGCGTATCCCTTGCCAGTACTGCCATAGCTGTGATGAGGGATTAAAGCATAACCCATAAGGGGGGTGCGCCCCTCAACCCATGAGAGCTATCGCGGACAGGATGAGCTTGCTCTAGTGTGCGGTACCTGAGAAATCATAAGTACCTGACTAGATTACTAGATTATAGGAGACGCATATGGCATTGGTAAACCCGCATGGTGGAGGCGAACTCAATCCCTTGTTGCTGGATGGCCCCAGCCATAAGACGGAACTCGAGAAAGCCAAGAAGCTGACTCAAGTCAAAGTCAGTTCGCGCGAAAAGGGCGATATCATCATGCTCGGCATCGGTGGCTTCACCCCATTGAACGGTTTCATGACCCATGCCGACTGGCAAGGTGTCTGCGACGGCATGACCATGACCAACGGCCTGTTCTGGCCCATCCCCATCACCCTCTCCACCGACAAATCCACTGCCGACGCCATCCCTACTGGAAACGAGATCGCGCTCATCGACCCCGAAGACGGCAGCATTCTTGCCACGATGAAAGTCACCGAAAAGTACACCATCGACAAAGGGCACGAATGCGCCACTGTGTTCGGTACCACCGACATCGAACACCCCGGGGTGAAGATGGTCATGGAACAAGGCGACGTAAATCTTGCCGGTCCGGTAAAGGTGTTGTCGCAGGGCGGCTTTCCGGAGAAATACGGCACGTTGTTCATGACGCCGAAAGAGACGCGCGCACTCTTCAACGAATTGGGGTGGAGCAAAGTTGCAGCGTTCCAGACCCGCAACCCGATGCACCGTTCGCACGAATATCTGGCCAAGGTCGCCATCGAAGTTTGCGACGGAGTGCTTATCCATTCGCTGCTCGGCAACCTCAAACCCGGAGACATCCCGGCCGAAGTGCGTACCCATGCCATCATGGCGCTGACCAAACATTATTTTGTCGCCAAGACCATCGCCCAGGCAGGTTATCCGCTCGACATGCGTTACGCCGGTCCGCGGGAAGCCCTGTTGCATGCGCTGTTCCGCCAGAACTACGGCTGCTCGCACCTCATCGTCGGGCGCGATCATGCCGGGGTCGGCAGCTATTATGGCCCGTTCGACGCGCATCACATTTTCGACAAGATTCCCAAGGGCTCGCTCGAAACACAAGCGCTCAAGATCGACTGGACTTTCTGGTGCTACAAGTGCGGCGGCATGGCCTCCGCGCGTACCTGCCCGCACGACGATAAAGAACGTCTACTGCTCTCGGGTACCAAGTTGCGCAAGATGCTTTCCGAAGGATCCGATGTACCACCGGAATTCAGCCGTCCCGAAGTGCTGGAGATATTGCGCAAGTACTATGCGGGGCTGCAAGAGCATGAGAAGGTAGAAGTAAAACTGACTGGGCATTCCGCGAAGTAAGGCCAGCGGATATTCCGGTTATGTAGGATGGTCATTCGTCTGCAATTTTTGAGGAGAAACTAATGTTCACAAGCAATCCCTTTGCCGGACTTTCGGCATCGATTCCAACCGTCTACATGCAAGGGTATATCGTCGTGATGTTCCTGCTGGTCATGGGCGGGACGATACTTGACATGCTTCATAAGAAAAGCGCGCAGTACTTTTTCGCAAATGCGGAAAAAGCACAGAAGAGTGCAAAACGCGAAGTGAGCGGTGGTGAAAAGGTGGCGATGGCCACTGCCGTGCTGGTCAAGGAAGTGCTGACCTCCGGCGAATTCGACAATCCGCGCCGCAGGATTTCCCATCTGTTGACCATGTGGGGAACCATCATCTTCATCGTGACGACCGCGATCATGATCTTCTCGCCGGGGTCCACCTCCACCCTGCTGCCACAGCTGTGGCACATCGGTGCGCTGATGCTGGCTGTCGGCGGATACTGGTTCTGGTTCTTTATCCGCGCTGATGTGGCTGCGGAAGGCCTTTCCAGCTTCCGGCTCGAGCGTGCGGATCTGTTCATTCTCTCGCTTCTGGCTACCTCGACCTTCGCATTGGCCTGGTCGTTCACCGGCGGCGGCGTGGGCGTGCTCTTCGCCCTGTTCATCCTGTCCAGCACCGTGCTCTTCGGCGGCGTGTACTGGTCCAAGTTCGCCCACATGTTCTTCAAGCCCGCTGCAGCCTTCCAGAAACGCGTCATCATGGCCGACGGTGGCCGCGAGAATCTGCCTCCCGACTATGATCTGACGGATCCTGAAGTGCAGCGCAAGTTTCCGGATGTGCCTCAGTACATGGGCAAGAACCCGCCCAACATGGGGCTTTGCATCAAGGCCGAAAGAGCCAACCATTACTAATGCTGTCTTGACTAATTTTCTATAAGAAATAGAGGAGTATCGAATGCCAACCTTTGTATATATGACACGTTGTGATGGTTGCGGAGAATGCGTTGACATCTGCCCGTCCGACATCATGCACATCGACAAGAAGCTGCGTCGCGCTTACAACATCGAACCCAGTATGTGCTGGGAATGCTATTCCTGTGTAAAGGCATGCCCGCACCAGGCGATCGATGTGCGCGGTTATGCCGACTTTGCTCCGCTTGGACACAGTGTTCGCGTGATCCGTGATGAAGAGAAAGGCACGATTGCGTGGCGCATCAAGTTCCGCAACGGCAAGAAAGACATGGAATTGCTGGCGCCGATCACGACCAAACCCTGGGGTTCTGCGACACCGGACCTCGCTAAGGTGCCTGCCCCCAGCAAGGAGATGCGCGACAGCCAACTGCTGTTCAATGAGCCTAAGTACATCCGTATGGATGACGGCGGACTGCACACACTGCAATCCAATGGCTTGGAAATCAAAAAAGGGGTGCAATACTAATGAGCTACTCGACAATTATTGAAGACAATATCGACATCCTGGTTGTCGGTGCGGGCCTGGGCGGAACGGGTGCGGCATTCGAAGCAAGATATTGGGGTCAGAACAAGAAGATCGTCATCGCCGAAAAGGCAAACATCATGCGTTCCGGCGCCGTCGCCCAGGGCCTGTATGCGATCAACTGCTACATGGGTACACGCTTTGGCGAGAACAATCCCGAAGATCACGTGCGCTATGCGCGTATCGACCTGATGGGTATGGTGCGTGAAGACCTGCTGTTCGACATGGCACGCCACGTAGATTCCGCTGTGCATAACTTTGAAGAATGGGGCCTTCCCATCATGCGCAACGAGAAGAAGGGTTCGTATCTGCGTGAAGGTCGCTGGCAGATCATGATTCATGGTGAATCCTACAAGCCTATCGTTGCTGAAGCCGCCAAGAAGTCGGCGGACAAGGTTTTCAACCGCATCTGCGTGACTCACCTTCTGATGGACGAATCCAAAGAGAACCGTGTTGCCGGTGCCGTGGGCTTCAATGTCCGCACGGGTAACTACCACGTGTTCAAGTCCAAGACTGTTATCTGCGGTGCCGGTGGCGCTTCCAACATCTTCAAGCCGCGCTCTGTCGGCGAAGGTGCGGGTCGTGTCTGGTACGCACCGTGGTCTTCAGGCTCTGCATATGGCCTGATGATCGAAGCCGGTGCCAAGATGACACAAATGGAAAACCGTATCGTGCTGGCTCGTTTCAAGGATGGTTACGGCCCTGTCGGTGCCTACTTCCTGCACCTCAAGACCTATACCCAGAATGGCTACGGCGAAGAGTATGAGTCCAAGTGGTTCCCGGCACTGCAGCAAATGGTGGGCAAGGAATACCTGGACCCGGAAGTTTCGCACAGAACCCACAGGCCCATTCCGACCTGCCTGCGTAACCACGCGATCATCAACGAGGTTAATGCAGGTCGCGGCCCGATTCACATGGTCACCATGGAAGCCTTCCAGGATCCTCACCTTGAAGAGATCGGTTGGCACAACTTCCTGGGCATGACCGTTGGTCAGGCGGTACTTTGGGCAGCCACAGACGTTGATCCCAAGTACGAGAATCCTGAGCTGACCACCTCTGAGCCTTATGTTATGGGTTCACATGCTACCGGTTGCGGCGCCTGGTGTTCAGGTCCGGAAGATCTCTCTCCGCCGGAGTACTTCTGGGGTTATAACCGCATGACGACTGTTGAAGGTCTGTTCGGTGCCGGAGATGCGGTAGGCGGCACACCTCACGCCTTCTCATCGGGTTCTTTCACCGAAGGTCGTCTGGCTGCCAAGGCTGCCTGTAAATATATCGATGATGGCAAAGCAGAAGGCATCCGTGTTTCTGACGCTCAGATCAATCGTCGCAGGGAACAGATCTACAAGCCCTTGGAAACTTACCGTGTTTTCAGTAATGAGGTGGTTGCCGGTACCGTCAATCCCAACTTCATCAATCCAAGACAGGGCCTTGATCGTTTGCAGAAGATGATGGATGAGTACTGTGGTGGTTTTGGTGTCAACTACATGACCAACGACAAGCTCCTGAACATCGGCCTGAAGAAGATGTCGATTCTGGGGGAAGATCTGGAAAAGGTTGCCGCGTCAGATATCCATGAACTGCTGCGTGCATGGGAGCTGAAGCATCGTTTCCTGACTTCCGAAAGCGTGTTCCATCATACGCTGTTCCGTAAGGAGACACGTTGGCCGGGTTACTATTACCGTGGTGATGTCATGAAGCTGGATGACAAGAACTGGCACGTGCTGACAGTTTCGCGTCGTGACCCCAAGACGGGTGAGTACACGATGGAAAAAGCACCGCTCTACCACCTGGTAGGTGATGTAGAGAAAGCGGCGCCGGTAGACCACCACTAAGCAAATGCAGGCCCGATTTACCGATTTTGTAAAATCAGGCCTGCGAAAATATATTTGCCATAACTTGTTAGTATGTTAGAAAGGACCGGCATATTTTTGTTGGTCCTTTTTTTATCTAACCGGCGAGTAGTGTGACATCGCTATAGATAAAATCATGAAACACTGTGTAGTGTGAGATATTTTATGAACATTATTGAAAAAACAGATGAAGAGATTTTAGAATTGGCCCACCCGATGTGGGCTGATCTTATCAAGTACTCTAATGAAGGAAACTACGGCGCTTTCACGCGTAATTTTTCAAGCTCTTTTATTGCGGGTGCCAATGAGGTTGAAATGGGTAAGCAGTTTGCGAGAAGCGACCTTGCGAAAAACCTGTCAGAGGATTATTCCTATCTGGGCATGATACGCCGTGGGGAATATGTCACTGTTCTGTACAAAGTGATAAACAAAAAAAATCAAAGTGAATGGCTGGGAAGACTGGTGCTGGGTTATGAAAAGGACAAGGTAAGAATTTTCGGCGCTACGTTGTTCTAAGAAAACTTTATCATTATCAGGGCGTTCCAGTCATGTCAGATACGATTGAAGACGAAAAATTCGTTGAACTAAATTACAAGGTCATCGATAACAAAACCGGTGACGTATTGGTTACTGTGGATTATCCGCTGGCTTATGTTCATGGCGTGAATGATGTGATGTCTGAAGAAGTGACAAAGGAACTGTATGGAAAAAAAGTCGGCGACATCATAGAAGTGCCAATAGACACTACGAAGTTATACGGCGAGAGAGATGAATCGCTGGTATTTACCGATCGTTTAGAAAATGTCCCGGAAGAATATCGGGAAATCGGTATGACCATCACCATGGAAAATGAACAGGGTGAGCCCAGAGACTTCATCGTTACCCGATTCGACGACAAGACATTGACTGTAGATGGCAATAATCCCCTTTGCGGCAGAGAGGTCACTTTCATGCTGGAAGTCTTGTCTATACGCGAAGCTACCGAGGAAGAGATCGAGCTTGGCGGAGCGGTCGGGGCCGATCCTGACCTGAATGAAATACTCGATCGGGCAAAATGAACCACTCAATCAATTACATTATTTCCCTGCCGAACAAGGCTCTGGAACGTGCAATAGCGAATTCTATTGGCATACTAAGTGAAGAGTTGGCCGCAGCGGCTGTTCCGGATACCAAAGTTGCTGTAGCGGATAATTTTCGTTACGCTCGGGGAAATTATGAGCAGCACCGTTTCAGTTCTCGAATCTATGAGAGTTTACGCGAGGCACTTGAGGCATCGCTGACAGACGCTACCGATACAGGTGGTCTTGCTGCAAAGATCAGTCGCGCACGAGAGCCATTGGTCTGGGCAGAGACGCAGAACAATCTCGGAAACATTCTTGCCGCACTGGGGCAGCAGCGCAGAGATGCAACGTTGTTTGAACGGGCTATCCAATGTTTCAGCAAGGCATTGGAGGAGTTCACACACGAAAGCGCTCCCGAGGAATGGGCAGCCACGCAATATAACCTGGGCACAGCCAACCAGGCGCTTGGTCGGTTACTTGAATCTACACAGCCTTTAAAGATCGCTGTAGATGCATACACCAATGCTTTGCTGGTTTGGACACGAGAAAAGTCACCGGAAAACTGGATGTACAGCATGCATCAACTGGGGGCCACCTTACATACGTTCGGCAAACTGCTTAAAGGCAACCGTCAATTTCAAAAGTCCGTTGTTGCCTATAAGAATGCCCTTGCCGCACTGGACGCAGACAATTACGCATTGGAGCTGACTGCCACCCATAACAATCGGGCTGCCGCTTTGCATCATCTCGGTGAGTCGGAAGAAAACCCTGATCGCTTAAAAGAAGCGATCAATTCCTACGAATTGGCATGGACCGTCAGCATGGAGCAGCAGTTGCCTATCCATTTGGCAGTCATCTGCCGAGTGAACAAGGCGACAGCACAAAATGTACTGGCTCAATTAACAAATGACGCTATGCTTGCAGAAGAGATCGCGGATGAATTCGAGGTGATCATCGAATGTTTTCCTCACGCACTACAACCACTCTGTTTGAAGCATTGCGAGGAACAGCTGAAAATGGCGCAGGCACAGCTGCAAGCGATTAACAGCCAGATTGCTTGAGAGAGGACTGAAATCAAATCCGCTCGGAAAGTTTATTTTCCACCTCAATGAATGAGCCGGTATCCGCCAGGAAACGGATCGTTCTGGCGCCGAACCCGACTTCGGGGCTTGATTCACTTTTATCGATAGATAAAGTCAGCGTCACGCCCAACCTTGGAGATAGATTGTGACTTTTACAGACTTCAACGATTTTTTCTTTAATCGGTTCCAGCTGCTTAACGATGATATCCGTCAAGGCAAATACGTTCACCTCTCCGGAAAGGGTCTCCGTGGATAACTCCCAGGAACTTATGACGGGTTTATCAAGGCCGCTGTATGCGCCAGCAGCATTGACGGAGGTGGGTTCTATCCCGAGCAGGCGTGTGATGTCGTCGGGGTTGAAATGATAACCAAGCAGTGCAAAGTAAGCTCGTCCTTTATTCGATGCCAAGATAGTTTCCTCGTTAACAAGATTATGTGTCGAAGTATAAAGTATAGGGAGCCTCTAAAATCCAAATTTCGTCGCAATACTGCGTTGCTCACAAAAAATTACTCCTTACATATCACTCATATGCTGCGTCGTAATTTTTTGCTCGCGCCTTGTCTTGCTTAGAACTTTGAATTTTGGAAACTCCCTATAGATTGAACCGGAGGTGTTCTGTTGTCGTCTGAAGCCACACAAGAGAAGAAAAGAGACCCCAATGATCCATGCCTGTTTTGCAAAGATCCGCGTGGGGTATCGATACAGCATGAACTTGCTTACAGTGCTCGTGACTCATACCCGGCGAGTCCCGGGCACACCGTGGTCATCCCACGTCGGCACGTATCCAGCTTTTTCGACCTGACGCCGGAAGAAGTGGCTGCCTGCATGGGCCTCATCAAAGAGGAAAAAAAACTCATCGACAAGGAATTCAATCCGGATGGCTACAATATCGGCGTCAATGTCGGACCAGCGGCCGGGCAAAGCATTTTCCATGTCCATATTCACATCATCCCCCGCTACAAAGGGGACGTTGAGAATCCCCAAGGGGGTGTGCGGCATGTGATACCAAAGAAGGCATATTACACACGCTGAATAGTATAATTTCAGCAGCAAAATGGGAGGGGTCGATATGCCTGTTTTCATACTTCCCGTTTTCAACCACCACTTTTTTTAACCCAAGGAGATAGGATCATGAGTGATGATAAGAAACCTTTTATGCGCCCCAAGATTCCAGATGGCCACGCATTTCGCGTAACTACCCGTCAGAAAGAAATTGTACCTGGGCAGTTTTTTGTAGGCTATGAAACTATCTGGGAACCGCACCAAAAAGAAGTGCCCTACACCACTCCCAAGAAGCCCTAAAGTAATCAGCAAAGAATAACTCTGCCGCGCGAGCCTGAATGGTCGCGCGGCTTTTACGTTTTAGAGTTATTGTGTGGTACCCGGGATTACTGCCAAGCTGTAGTTCGCTATCGGCCAGTTGCGACGTCACGACCTTGCCTTAACGCTCCAGAAGCAAGGTCGAGACGCGTTTTTGATCGCTGTTGGGGAAATCAAAAATGCTAATTTATGTTTGAGCTCAGGGAAGCCCATCAAACCGCCAGCTATTGTGGGGAGTTGCGATGGCGACTGTCGTCGAGTTCGCCCTCGAATCCGCGCGAGACGTTATAGCCCCTTTTCAGCCCCGAATTTTCCAGCATCTCTCGCCCCAGCATCGGCAAGCCGACCAAGCGCAGCTTGCAACTGTTCTTCATGGTCTGTTACGACACCGAACGTTTCCGAGAATTCTTGGTCAGCGAAGGCAGCTCCGCGACATCCCACCGATGAGATGAAGAACTGCTCTCCGACGACACCGAACTCATGCTGTTCGGTTTCCGCTTCCTCAAGCAGATGCTGTTCGGCGAGAACACCGTCAAGATCCACGAAGAGACCGCGGCCAGGCGTATGGAGATCGCTGAGAAGAAACTGCAACAACTCGAAGCCGAGGCTCGCGAGAGACGTGCTGCAGACGGAGATGGGATGTATGATGATGAATCGTGGCTATAGAGAGTTAGTGCATTAACGCCATTTTCAAAAGGAATTTCGATGTCAGATCTCAATGATCCAAGAGTCTTTTTTGCTGCCGAGCGCACCTTGCTTGCATGGAACAGAACCAGCCTCTCCCTGATGGCATTCGGCTTCGTTATCGAGCGGTTCGGCCTGTTTGTGCACATCCTTTTGCCCAAACATGACATGCCTCTGCAGCGTGGACTGTCCTTCTGGATTGGATTGATTTTTGTGTTACTGGGAGCGGTCACCGCCGCCTTTTCCACAGTGCAATACAGGAAAGTTCTCGACACCCTCAAACCCGTTGAAATCCCGGTTGGTTACCGCACTGATCCCGGAGTCATCAGCAACCTGATCATCTCGGTGCTGGGCATCGTTCTGACGATCTATTTCTTCCAGGGCGTATGATCGGACAAATAAGGTCACCATCGGCTACAAAAAAGCCGCCCGAAATTTCAGGCGGCCTCAGCATCGCATTCACACTGGCAAGCAAACTCGATTAGCACATTTTTTTCACACCAAGTCTGGCAAGAATGCTGTCAAGCGGGCAAAACCTGGTGATCCCGCTTTGGAACAAATTGAAACCGACAAACGCAGTAAACAGCAAGAAATAGCTGCTGACGAAAACAGGGCTGCTCTGGACACCCAACGCCAGTGACAACATGACAAATGTTCCTGCAACAATACGAACGATACGTTCTGAATTCATTACTACTCTCCTGTAAAAATTGGTAAATATTTACGATACTTTTTTGTACAGTACCGCGTAATACAAGACCGGAATGACGATCAGTGTCAGCAATGTCGAGACGAGTATGCCGAATATCAAGGACAGCGCCAGACCGTTGAATATCGGGTCATCAAGGATGAATAGCGCCCCCAGCATGGCGGCCAGACCGGTCAGGACGATGGGTTTGGCACGCGCTGATGCCGCATTGATGACTGCATGTTGCAGGTCAATGCCGTCACGCAATTGCAGATTGACGAAGTCCACCAGCAATATCGAGTTGCGCACGATAATGCCGGCCAAAGCAATCATTCCGATCATCGATGTCGCGGTAAACTGGGCGCCGAACAATGCATGACCGGGCATCACGCCTATGATCGTGAGCGGGATCGGCGCCATGATGACCAGCGGCACGACATAACTCTTGAACTGCGCCACCACAAGCAAATAGATCAAGATCAGCCCGACGCCATAGGCAATACCCATGTCTCGGAAAGTCTCGAACGTCACCTGCCATTCTCCATCCCACTTCAGCGCATAGCTCGCGTAGGGATCTGAGGGCTGCTTGAAGAAATATGACTTCAGCGAACCTCCCTGCTCCAGTTGCATGCCGCTGGTCTTGCCGTTGATGCCGAACATGCCGTACAGCGGGCTATCCAGCTTGCCCGCCATGTCGCCGGTCACGTATACCACCGGCAGCAAGTCCTTGTGATAGATCGGGTAGTCGCGCTGAATCTGCAGTACCTGTACCACTTCGGACAAGGAAACCAGGGCACCGTCTCGCGCTCGCACTTTTAGCTTCAGCACATCGTCGATGCGGCTGCGCTTCTCGGCAGGCAAACCCAGGCGCAATGGCGGAGCATATTTGGCATTGGCATCATGCAAGGCCGTCACGTCTTGTCCGGACAATGCGACTTGCACTGCGTCCACAATATCGCGCTGTGCGACGCCAAGCAAGGCAGCCTTGCTCTGCATCACGTGCAAAATCATCTTGGGCGCGACTTCACTCACGGTATCATCGATCCCGACGATATCCGGAGTGGCGACAAACTGTTCGCGCACTTTTGTAGCCACCTGGCGCGCACCCTGATAATCCGGCCCGTAGATCTCGGCCACGATAGGCGACATAACCGGCGGACCCGGCGGCACTTCAACGACTTTTACCTTGGCTCCCCATACCTTGGCGATCTTTTCGATCGGCTCACGCACCGAGGTTGCGATCTCGTGACTGCTGCGCGAACGATGATGCTTGTCCTGCAGATTGACCTGGATATCACCCTGCTCGGATGCGCTACGAAGATAGTACTGGCGCACCAGTCCGTTGAAATTGATGGGCGAAGCAGTTCCGGCATAGGCCTCGTAATCCGTCACTTCCGGCACGGTCGCCAGATAAGCGCCGATCTCATGCATCACCCCGGAGGTCTGTTCCAGCGCTGTGCCGCTGGGCATATCGATCACAACCTGAAATTCGGACTTGTTGTCGAATGGTAACATCTTCAACACAACCAGCTTGACCACGGCCAGCGATACCGCGAACAGCAATGCACCCAATATTCCCAGCCACAGCTTGCGTCTAGCCGGTTTTCCATGCGCCCCGTTCAGAAATGGCGTCAAACGATTGCGGAAGAAACGGGCTATTTTGGTGTCGCGCTCGTCCTTGATCACCGCGTGATGCGCATCAGCCAATTTGAGCGCCAACCAGGGGGTGATGATGAATGCGATGGCCAATGAGATCAGCATACCCATGCTGGCGTTGATCGGGATCGGGCTCATGTACGGCCCCATCAGGCCGCTGACAAAAGCCATCGGCAACAGCGCAGCGATCACGGTAAAAGTCGCGAGTATGGTCGGACTCCCAACCTCATCAACCGCCTCTGGAATGATCTCGGACAGCGGTTGATGCTGCGCCAGTTCGCGACGGCGATGTATGTTCTCTACTACAACAATGGCGTCATCCACCAGGATACCGATTGAGAAGATGAGCGCAAACAGCGACACTCTGTTCAGCGTAAAACCGTATGCCCACGAAGCAAACAGCGTCGCTGCCAGTGTCAACAATACCGCAACTCCGACTATGACCGCTTCGCGCCGTCCTAGGGCGAACCACACCAGCGCGACCACGGCAAATGTGGCGAAGAACAGTTTCTTGATGAGCTTCATCGCCTTGTCGTTTGCGGTTTCACCATAGTTGCGGGTAGTGGTCACCTGCACATCGGAGGGAATCACACTGCCTTTGAGTTCTTCCACTCGCTGGAGCAATTTATTGGCCACATCCACAGCGTTCTCGCCCGGCTTCTTGGTCACTGCGAGGGTTACCGCGCCGAATTCACCATGTGCCTTGATGCTCTTGTCGCCCGCGGCCGCACCCGTACCCAGCCACACGTAGCTAGTGGGTTGATCGGCTCCATCCAGCACTTCAGCCACGTCGCGCAAGAATACGGGCTTGCCGTCTGTCACACCGACGACCAGCTGGCTGACCTCCTTCGCATCGCTGAGGAAATTGCCGGTCTGCACCAGCACTTCACGATTGTTCTGTACCAGGCTCCCCGCGCTGTGCGACACGTTGGACGCCTGCAATGCCGAACGAACTTCCTGCACCGAGAGCTGATGTGCGTTCAATGCTTCAGGATCCAGCAACACGCGCACAATGCGCGGAGTTCCGCCCAAGGTAATCACTTCGCGCGTACCGTTGACGCGCTTCAACTCGGCTTCGATGGCATGCGCGACCTGGGTCAGCGCCACACCGCCTGCTGCCTGTTCGCGCCACAAGGTGAGCGCCATGATCGGCACGTCATCGATGCCTTTGGCCTTGATGATGGGCTGCATCACACCCAGCGTGGGCGGCAACCAGTCGGCATGCGAGTTAATCACATCGTAGAGTTTGACCAGCGAAGGTACGTGCTGCTCGCCGACCTTGAACTGGATAGTTAGCACGGCCATGCCCGGCTGCGATACGGAATAGACGTGATCGACGCCTGCGATCTGCGACAGCACCTGTTCAGCAGGCGTTGAGACAGTATTCGCCACATCTTGGGCGGAGGCACCAGGATAGGCGATCAGCACGTTGGCCATGGTGACGTTGATCTGCGGCTCTTCCTCGCGCGGGGTCACCATCACTGCAAACAAGCCGAGCAATACTGCCACCAGCGCCAGCAACGGCGTCATCTGCGAATGCAGGAAGGTCCTAGCGATACGGCCGGATATGCCCATGCTCATTGCTTGTTCTCCGACGCGACCATACCCGCCTTGACTGCATCACGCGCCACTCGCTCCCCGATATTCAATCCGGCCAGCACTTCGATCTCGTTTTGTTCATTGGCGTCGCCGAGACGAACCTGGCGCAGATGTGGCATATCCTTCTCGTCCACCACATACACCGCAACTACTTCACTTCGGCGCAGTACCGCGCTCACCGGAATCAGCAGTTTGCTGACCTTGCCCACCACAAAATGCGTACGCACGAACATGCCCGGATAAACGTTTGATTGATTGGCAGGCAGTTCGACACGCACTTGTGTACTGTGCGTGCGTACATCCGCTGAAGGCTGCACCGTGACCGATGCGGCCTTGATCCAGCGACTCAAGGAAGGTACCTCAACAGTTACATTCGGATGACTACCGATGTCCTTCAATTTATCTTGCGGCACATTGGCGATGACACGCAGCTGCGACGGATCGAAACCTGTCATCAGGGGTTTGCCTACCGTGACCATCTCGCCCATCTCGACCATGCGCGCCGACACAACGCCCGCATAAGGTGCAATGACTGCGGTATAGCTTTGCGTCAACGCCGATTGCTGCGCACCTGCCTCGCTCGCAGCCGCCTGGGCCTGCGCGACATCGAAATCCGATTTGGCTTTGTCCAGCGCGGCCTGGCTGATGAATTTCTGCTCGAACAACTGTTTTGAACGCTCATAGTTCAAACGCGCGTTCTGCAATGAAGCCTCGGCCTGCGACAATTGCGCCTTGCTACCGGCCAGGGCCTGGTTAGCTTCGCGCTCGTCAATACGCAGAATTACCTGCCCTTTGCTCACGCGGTCACCCACGTCGAAAAATATGCCTTTCACCCGCCCGGAAATTTGCGCCGACACGGTTGATTGACGAGTTGCCTCGACTACACCGTCAATGCTGTATGTCTGCTCGACCTCACGCATTTGAACCGGGGTAGTCGCCAGCGGTTCAGCCATAGATAGTGGGGCAACAATCAATAACATCAAGCCAATAATTTTCATCATTAATCTCTCTTCCATCGTCATCGGGTAACTTAATATCTTCTATTACGTAAATGATTTTCTGGATGATTTAGAACTCATCACATAGAACAAAACACATCCCGCACCATACTTACCAGGTTAAGAGTGCGCGAATCGCTGATGCGGTAATACACACGATTGGCATCTTTTTGCGTTGCAAGCAAGTTTTTGTATCTCAATATGGCTAAATGCTGTGAAATATTACTCTGCGTCGACCCTACCCGTTCCACGATATCCTGCACGCTCAATTCGCTGTCAGCCAACGCACACAAGATCTTGAGACGCAAGGGATGCGAGATAGCCTTGAATGAGGCCGCTGTGATGATGAAGTCCTCGTCCTTATCAATCAGCATATTTGCCCGTATCTTCCCATTGCAACAGCCATTTTGAACATGTTAGCGAAATCGGTAAAATCATTCCGCCAATTACACATTTTCAGTATAACACAATATAAGCATATTCTAACATATTGAACATCGAATCATAATTATACATTTGTATTCAATAGATTACCGTTTTACGCCCTATACAATCCCGCTATATTTGAAAGTGTTCGGTCTATGACTAGACCAGCAAAAGTCCAAAAATGCTCGTCGTCTCTGAGACTGGCTGCTGTGGCGCCTGAGGAAACATTCGCAAGCTGGCGTTCATGGTCAGCCTGGACTTGCAGTAAGGTCAGAACGCAATTCTCCAGATTGTCATATTCGTCCCTGCCAGTGCCATATTGCTCGACTTCGGGGTCGATGTTAGGTCTGGGCCCAAGGCAGGCCGTCGAAACGCCAGCCGTTATGTGAATTGCGATGATGCGTATCGTCCAGGTCTCCTTCGAAACCGTGAGCAACGTTATAAATGTCACTCAATCCGGCATTTTCCAAAACGAGTCCCGCATCTGCAGAGCGGCGTCCCGAACGGCAAATAAGCACTATAGGACGATTGACGCTGGCAGCCTTGCGCACGTGCGCTACGAAATGGGGGTTGATCTCCCAATCAGGCCCGTCCACCCAAGGAATAAGGATAGAACCGCGTGGATGCCCGACGAACATGTGCTCCATCTCGCTACGCACATCGATGAAAACCGCCTCAGGATTGGCTTGCAGGAAGTCATATGCCTCCTTGGGGTTAAGGTGCCGCATGGTATCCGCCCTCCAGGTTGATTTGTTCTGAAGGTTGGATTATAGCGCCCAGAACGGGCTGATGTATTAAAGCCCTGTCCATCTATCTGGACGAACGGGCTGATGCATTACTTGCCTGCGATATCCTTCAATTTCTTCGGCTGAATGACATGCCCGTTCAGCACTGCTTCTTTCGCACTGCCGCCATAGGCTACGCTCATCAATTGTGAATAGTAAACCACCGGAATGGCGAATTTAGTAGCCTACTTTTTGTTGATCTCCGACTGGTAAATCTCGACGTTGGCTTGGCACAACTGGCAGGGAGTTACGATCATTTCAGCACCACGATCTCAAGCCTCCGATTCAGAATGCTGCAAGGTTCGTATTTCAAAATTCATTTGTTCCAGATCGCCCAGTATCCATGTTGATATGGCATCAACACCGGGGGCATCGATGCCCGCAACCGAGCCGGGGTTGACAAGCCAGCTATGTCCGCCGGTAATGTTCGTTTGCTTCCCGACATGGGCGGTATGACTGTGTCCATGACAAACCAGATCGTACTCTCCGGTACAGGCGAAAGCCTGCCCGTGATGCGGCATGTGCGTAACGAATATCTTGCGCCCGCCAAGTTCCAGCGCCGCTTCCTGTCCGTAATAAGTAAACTGTCCGTTGGATTTCGTCATCATGCGGTACAGTGCCGCGACATCCCCAATATTGTTGCCATGTACGGCATGGATAGGAATACCCAGCTTGACAGAAGCGCGCAAGGTATTGACGCCGATCAGGTCACCACAGTGGATGACCGCTTGTGCCCCGGCAGCCTGTGCTTCTACAATAGCCTCCACAAGGGGATCTGAGCGGTCATGGCTGTCGGAAACAATACAGATCTTCATACCTAAATTTGTGTCGCGTGGGTTCCATCTATTAGGCAAAATTCATGCTCGGAGTGTCTATAACCACATCGGGTGGGGGCTGCCATAGCCCTGAAGGGGTAGTATTTAAAAATTCAGCAAGGTTATGTTGATATTAAAGGGAAAGCGGCATACCCTAGTATGGCTATTTGGAATATCAGCTTACAGTTATTTTCAGGCAAAAATTAGGACTTTCGGACATTTTATCGATGGATGTTATGGATACAAAGTTCAAGTCAACAAATGAGTCGGCCAACGTGGATTTCTACTGGACACGCGACCCTGAGTTGGTGTTTCCCGGCAAGAATGGCGGGCTGGAGGCTTGCGTAGAGCAGGAATTCACTGCATCCCGCACCAGTGACCTCAAGACACTGCTGAACACTTTCCTGGAAACAGCCACCAGTTTTATCAAGGCCAAGGCCGCTGTGGTGCGGGTTTTGCTCCCTGACGAGCAGACCCTGCAAGTTATCAGCGCAGTCGGACTGACCGGGGAAGAACTGGAAGCCGAGCGCATCGTCGAACTGGCCTGCGAAGATTGCGGCAAAGACGCTTTCAAACATGGCCTCTGCTCAACCAACATCGAGAGTTGCACTACCCGAAGCGGCGACCAGCCAAGACAGTTTCGTTCTGTGATCTCCATTCCACTCGTATGCCGCAACACCCCTGAAGTTGTGCTCGGTGTTTTCACGCTTTTCTTTGACACGCCCCAATCCTCATCCGGCAATTCGGCAACCATGGCGAGCAGTTTCGCCGACCTGCTTGGTTCTCTAATCGAACACATCAAATCCACACGCGAAGCCAAACGGGAAGAATTGTTGATGGAACGTCAATCGATAGCAAACGATATCCATGATTCGCTTGCACAGACCTTAAACTATGCACGCATGAGTACTACGCTGCTGAGTGACGCGATACGTAACAACAATGAAGTGATGGCAACAAAATATGTTCGCGATATCGATGAGGCTCTCGAAATCGGTCAAAAATCCGTTCGTACGCTGATCACTGATTTTCGCAGCGATATGGATCCGGCCGGCCTTCTGCATGCACTGCAGACCCTTGTCGAGCAGTTTGTCCTGAAGCATTACATTGTTCTTGATTGTTCTATCCGTGTCGCCGATCTAGACCTACCCCTGGAACATGAGATTCAGACGTATCACATCGTACGTGAGGCACTCTCCAACATTGCAAAACATTCCAGCGCGAGCCATGCACGGTTGATAGTCGATCATCTATGCGGCTACTATGTATTCACAATTGAAGACAATGGCGTTGGAACATTTTCACCATTGGAAGGGCATTACGGGATCATCATCATGCGCGAACGCGCACAACGTATCGGCGGTGAAATTAAAGTGGAAAGCACGAAAGGATTGGGAACCTGCGTACAACTGTTCTTCCCTGAACCCGAGTTGAACTGGAGAACTGCGCATGGATAACAAACTAAAGATCGTGCTGGTAGACGACCAGGGCCTGTGTCGGCGCGGCCTAAGCGAACTGCTCACGCACTGTTACGATTTCAACGTACTCGGCGCAGTCGGTTCAATCGAAGATTTGCGCGTTCTTATTCAGGAGCAGCCGGACCTGTTGGTCATGGACCTGCGTATGAAACCGATGGACGGTCTAGCCATGCTTGAGCAGCTGCGCAAGGAAGGCTGCACCATTCCTGCCGTGATGTTGACCATGAGTGATTCAGAAACGGATCTGGGCAATGCGATACGTGCGGGGGTGCGTGGCTATCTGCTCAAGGATATGGCACCGGAAGAAGTGGTGGATGCCATTCGCCGCGTTGCTGCCGGCGAATTGGTGGTCGCACCGACCATGACGGTGAAGATGATCGAAATGCTGCGCGGAGATCAGCCGGGGCAGGAGCCGAAGAATTCACTCAAACTACTGACCGAGCGCGAACGCGAAATCCTGCAATTGCTCTCTCGCGGTGAAAGCAACAAGGCCATCGCTCTCACCCTGTCGATCAGTTACGACACCGTAAAGCAACATGTGCGTCACATCCTGAACAAGCTCAACCTGTCGTCGAGAGTGAAGGCTGCTGTGCTTTTTGCCAAGGAACAAGGGACACCGGAAAACAGCGAATCGTCATCGAATATGCAGATCAGCTCAAAGAAGCAAGGAAGCAAGTAAACCAGGCATTAGTTCCATTAATAAACAAACAGAGAGGAAATAACATGGCACACATCGTCATTATGGGAGCAGGTCTTGGCGGCATGCCGGCGGCATACGAAATGCGAGACAAATTGGACAGCAAGCACAAGGTTACGGTTGTCTCAAACACCGAGAACTTCCATTTTGTCCCATCCAACCCGTGGGTAGGTGTGAGGTGGCGTGACCGCAAGCAGATCGAGTTTCCCGTGCGCACTTATCTGGAGCGCAAGGGCATCGAATTCATCTCCACTGGCGTCAAACGTGTTCATCCCGACAAAAACCAGCTCGAATTGAACGATGGCAAGAGCGTCGATTACGATTATCTGGTGATCGCCACTGGCCCCAAGCTGGCGTTTGACGAAGTCGAGGGACTGGGTCCGAACGGCGGCCACACTTATTCTGTATGTCATGTAGACCACGCGATGAAATCGCACGATGAGTGGGAAAGCTTCTGCGAAAATCCCGGCCCCATTGTCGTCGGTGCTGTGCAGGGCGCTTCCTGTTTTGGCCCGGCTTACGAATATGCCTTCATCATGGATACCGATCTGCGCAAGCGCAAGATTCGCACAAAAGTGCCGATGACCTTCGTCACTTCTGAACCTTACGTCGGCCACTTGGGACTGGGCGGCGTGGGTGACTCCAAGGGCATTCTCGAGTCCGGCATGCGCGATAAGGGTATCAAATGGATATGCAATGCCAAGGTCACCAAGATTGAAGCAGGAAAAATGTTCGTCACCGAACATGACGACATGGGCGTGGAAAAAAAGAAACACGAGCTACCGTTCAACTACAGCATGATGCTACCCGCCTTCAAGGGAGTCGATGCGGTGTTCGGAATAGACGGGCTGGTACAGGCGCGTGGCTTCGTCGTCGTGGACAAGCACCAGCGCAATCCGAAATACAAGAATGTCTTCGCAGTTGGTGTGTGTGTCGCAATCCCTCCAGTGGAAGCCACTCCGGTTCCATGCGGCACGCCAAAAACCGGCTACATGATCGAATCCATGGTGACCGCCACTGTGCATAACATCCATGCAGATCTGGTCGGCGAACCTGCTGACAAGGAAGCAACATGGAATGCAGTTTGCCTGGCCGACTTTGGTGAAAGCGGAGTAGCGTTCGTTGCCATTCCGCAAATTCCACCGCGCAACGTGAACTGGTTCTCCGAAGGAAAATGGGTGCACCTTGCCAAAGTCGCTTTCGAGAAATACTTCATCCGCAAGATGAAAAAAGGCACGTCTGAACCATTCTACGAAGGCAGTATTATGAAAATGTTGGGAATCGAAAAGCTGAAATAATTCCAGCTGCAGAACCAACCAAAAAGCCCCGGAATCCCGGGGCTTTTTTTCTGAGCCAATTTCCTTATTTGCCCGACCTGGCGGCCACGTCGCGCAATAATGGCAAGTACTGCGGCCAGCGCGCAACTGGGCCGATGTTGGAAAACACTACGACACCATGTTTGTCCAGAATATACGTGGTGGGGAAAGCTGGGGCAATGTCGCGATCCCGTATCTTCATGCCATTTCCCAAAGATAGCATACTCATCTCCTTGGCCCTTATTCCCGAATCAGACAACGGTAGATTCAAATGTTGTTCCAACATCCACTGGCTAGATTTTTGGAAATCTTCTTGCACCTGAAGCAAGACCATCTGTATATCTGCTAAAGGTTCCAATGATTTATGCAGACGCTGCAAATCAGGCATTTCGCTGCGGCAATGTGGGCACCAGGAACCCCAGAAATGTAGCAAAACCACTTTGCCGCGCAATTCGGATAACGTTATGCCCCTCCCTGATGCATCCGTGAAAGCCAGATTGAAAAATCGCTCGCCGCGATTCAGTCCGACATGAGCGCGGTTAGCCTGGTCAAGATTCAGGTACGGGCCCCAAAGCCGGGCCCAAGCATGAGCATCAAATACCACCTGATCATCCAGTGCATAGACGATACATGTTTGGCCGCTATCATCCCTGCAAGTCTGCAAGGCGCGGTCGGAAGCGGATTGGACAGTGGCTTCTCCGCTTTTCCAAGACCATGCACCACCCGGCGCGATGGCGAAAGCCCTGTGTTTTCCGGACGCAAGAAATTCACTGTAGGCATCCTGTCCTGCACTGTCCAGATGTGGAACCGCCTTGATGTTGCCCAATGTCGCCGAAAGCCCAGTCAATGGAAATAAACAGATCAGGATCGATAGCGCAGGCCATATTACGGTTCTGGAAATATCAAGACCGAACATTGATGTTGTCGACTCGGTACGCATTCCATCGACGCCAGTCGAATGTTCGTGCATGACTTTCGTATCATCACCGCAACAAACGCCGCTACTTGTAGCGGTGTTTGTTGGCGCCGAAAGCGGCAGGTTCACTCCACTTCTTCCCAACCTGTGATCATCGTCTTGATGTGCGCAGTGGGCTTATGCCCTGTGGTTGTCAGATAGACGTGTGCAATAAAGAAAACCAGCATCATGAAAGCCCCGGCCGTATGCACGAGCGCCACGATTTCGAGACTCAGATAGGTATCTACACCCCAGATTTTCCAATAGGCGTAGAAAAGGTAGAACAGGCCTGAACCCCAGATGATAGGCGAAAGTACCGACAGTAGCGCGAGGTACGCCAATCGTTGCAACGGATTGTGCTTTTTCTCTGCAGTTTTATGAAATGGATTCGGTGCGTCGCGGAAAATGCCGAAGGCGTAGTAACGAACCATCGTATCCACTTTCTTCAGCGTCGGGATGTATTGCCTCCATTCACCAGTGGTGAATTGCCAGAAAATGGTGAGGGCCCAGAGAACCAGCAAAGTCCAGGCAAAGATGGTGTGGAGGTTTACCGCCTGTTCGAAACCGAACAAATTGTATGTGCCGTGCACTTCGAAGCCGGTGACCATCATGGCGATGACGAGTGCGGCCTGTGACCAGTGCCAGAAACGTTCATAGCGTTTGTAGAGATAGATACGGTTCTCTGCGTTCATTTGTTTTGCCCTTTTTTCTTACTGGTATAAATACGAAGGCCACCGTGAATCATTATTCCTATCAGCGACAGCAGAACCAGCGTCCACCCCGCCATATCGAGCAACCGGTTGCTGTCGCGGGAGGGCATATACACACCCTCTATACCCTTCAAACGCCCGTTTTTGCTGTGGCATTGAGCACAGGATAAAGCGTCCTCTTCGGGCGCAACCATATGGGTGATCGGCCAGGTCATCTCGGTGTTGACGAATCCGTACTCGCCACTGTATTTCAGGCCAGCAGCCTTCATTCCGGCACCGATTGCTTTCTGCCAATCGTAGTTGTGCCACAGGGCCGTCTCGTCCTCTCCTGCCGTATGTTGTACGGTCAGGATGCTATTCACCTTGTCATAGGGTTGTTTGCCGCGATGAACCTTGGTAGGCCAGATGCGTGAGCCGGGATCGTTCGGACTGCCACCCACTTCATTGATCTGCACGGTCTTGCTCGGATCGATCTTGTCTCCTATCACCTTGTAAGTCGAAACGCCATTGAACCAACGGTATTCGGGTATGACGTAGGAATCCCACACCCATGCACCCTTTTTTGAGTCGAAAGCCCGACGCCCCGCACTATCCTTGCGCGATATCGGATTGCCATCCGGTCCCATGGTGGTAGCTTGGGACCAGTCCCAACTCAACTCGGTGCCGATATCGTCGCGTGCGTACTCCGGAATATGACAAGTCTGGCAAGCGACTTTTTCCGTGTGCTGGTTAAGAATAGCCATAAAGCCATGGTGTGGTTTGTCGCCGTGACATGATTGGCAGGATGCAGGTGATTCGTCCGTTTTGCCACGAATATGTGCCGGGCCGCTGACTGCCGCCGCAACGTTGTAGCGACTCCCAGAAATCTGATGACTGGATGTGGCGTGGCACGTTACACAGGTGAAATTCAGACCTTTTTCATCCATGTGCACGTCGAGATATTTGCCAGGGTGCTGCAACGAACTATCGAGATCGCCGTGTTTCGCACCGTTAGCACCTGCGCCGAAGAAATGGCAGGAACCGCAGTTGCTGCGGCTTGGCCTGCCGATGCTCTGCGCCACTTTCTTGAGATCAGCAGGTTCAACGAACTTGCCTGATCCCTTCGGAAACTCAACGCGCTTGTACACCGGGCGTCCGGCGTCACCCGGCAGCTTGCGGTAAGTACCGGTCGTGTCGTGGCATACCAGACAATCGACGTTCTTTTCGACACTGAAGTCGAAACTGCTGTCTTTCCAACCGTAACCCGCATGACATGCCATGCAATCCTTTTCATTTGAAATCGGAGAGGTGCAGTAGTTGTTGATGATATTTTTCTTGCCGCGCTTCTGCCCGGTCTTGGGATCGACCGATTCCCAGGTCCAGTGCTTGGTGTGCTGAACTTGCTTTGCAGCCTCGGTGTGACAGATCAGGCAGGCTTGCGTCACTTCCGGACCGGTCTTGAAATTTTTCTGCAGTTCTTTGAATTTACTGTGGTCTGCCGTGGAAGCGTCTTTGGACTTGCTGGTTGAAGCGGTTTGTTGCACCGCTTGCGGAGCGATCGCCGCATCTTGCTTGGCGGGCATAGCGAAGGCGGTCAGCGTTGTTAGTACCATGCCGGTGGTCAATACCGGCAAAGTCATTCTGAATCTAGATGACATGATGTTCCCTTGATTTGACTGGGTGTGAAAATTACATGGACGCAGATCGCGATGTCTGTATTAGCAGCCGCCCGCCGCGCCAGCACCTGAACCGCCGCTAGCTCCGGCACCGGGAGTGCCCTTGATCATTGCGGGCGCAGGTTTGCTCGGATCGAACTGGATGAATTTGGCCTGATCTGCGGCGACATGACTCATGGTCTCGCCCACCATGGAACCGAACATCCCTCCCATGAATCCTGCGTTCATCATGCCAATATAGGTTTTACCATCGTTTTTCTTATAGACCGATATCTTGCAAGGCATCAGGTTGGAGAGGAAACGAACCGAATCATCCTTGAGAATCGGTCCGGAATATTTTGTACTGCAAGCTTCGATCAAGAGCACCGGCAAGGTGTTCCCGCCATCCGCCTCGACTGCCTTTCCCGGATTGCGCAGGCCGGATAGCGCCCAGCCATTGCCTGTATTCTGAATATTTTGCTGAATGCGAGCGACAGTCTCTTCCACACCGAATGGACTTTGTACTTCCCTGAACATCATGCTCCCCATGAAGTTGTAAACGAGCACTCCGAAAAAACACGCTCCCGCGATAAAACCACCGACGACTTTCAACATCCTGGAACCCTCCCTTTAGCGTCATTTAAAATAATTAATGAATGAATGCAGACCAGTTAACAGCATGTATGGCCCGTTCCGTCGCGATGCGTAGATAGCCTCATTAACAAATGCAACCACCCCCTCCAGGAAGCTTATGCTGCCTCTGGATCCTGTAGTTATGTGAGATAGCAGGCTTGATCACACCATTGAGGAAGTTGCACACCGCTTTTCGCGGATCGCTTTCACCACAGGTGATCACTTGAATACCACGCTGGGCCAGCTTCTCGACGAATCCTTGACTGGCATTCGCCGTAAGAATGACATCCATATCGTCCAGCGGATGTTTGCCTCCAGAGAACGCATGGAAAGACATTTTTATGGGAAGATCGAGCCACACTATCGCAGGGACATCGCAAGGGGTACCGACCTCGAAGATGATGAAGCGACGACTCTTTCCGGCATCTCCAGTAACGCTCTTGAAGTTTTGGCTGGTAATCGCAATTTTCATATCGTTTATTCCAGTTACAAGACTCTTGAAAAAGTTATGCTTCTTTGCCCAACATATTTTCAAACTTGGCCTGTAGCTGCTCCCTGCTTTCCATGTGGGCAGGATCTTGGGTGATGCAGTTGACCGGGCATACTTCTACACATTGCGGCGTGTCAAAGTGGCCTACACATTCAGTGCATTTTTCGGGATCGACGACATACATGTTCTCGCCTTGAGTGAGAGCCCCATTCGGACATTCCGGCTCACACACATCGCAGTTGATACATTCTTCAGTAATATACAAAGCCATCTCTCACTCCTAAAACTTGATCCATTTGTTTTCTCGCACCGCAAAAGCAATGCAAACCTGTTCACATCCTCAATGAAGCTCACCTCGTGATTCCAATGACCGGCGCAAGTGAGGACGTCTTGCACACCAAAAAAATACCTGTGACGCTTCGCGTCACAGGAAGAGTCTGAATGGAGGGAGTATCCAATCAGTGAGGCGTCAAACTGCTTTCATTGCAAACAAGTTGTATGCAATTCCTATTGAGCAACCATCATGCCAGTAAGGTAAATTATTACCTTTGATTTTATTTTTCAAAAAGATATGAATAAATGCTATTGACAATGAATTGATTGATACGCCATAAGTGACATTCAATACCCGCCGTGACTGCCACAAATGACACCATACTCAACCCGTTCAAAGAATCGGGAGATATGTTCAACTTGCTGATTAGCTTCGTGCGGTGGTAGAAAAAAATGGGGCGCCACGCCATCGACGATATGAGCTCGTGGCATCTGCAACTTTAGTGGCGTTGGAATGAGCCGGTCCGACCAAAACCATGCTCGAAAGTGAAATGTTCAGTTACAAAAAACGCATTCACCGGCCCTTGCGGTCGCGAACTGGTGGAAACAGTCCGTAGTAACAGACGTCGGTGAAAATCCCTGTCTCAGACAACTTTAACCTGCATCAACTCCTTGCCATTCGGGTCAGTCAGATGCACCGCGCAGGCGATGCAGGGATCGAAACTGTGGATAGTGCGCAGAATCTCGATCGGCTGTTTCACGTCATACAATTGATGTCCCTTCAATGCTGCTTCGTACGGCCCCTGATTTCCCTGAGTATCGCGCGGTCCGGCATTCCAGGTGCTGGGTACGATAGCCTGATAGTTGTCGATCTTCTGATCCTTGATGACGACCCAGTGCGAAAGTGCACCGCGGGGTGCCTCCGTGACACCGACGCCCTGCGCATGGCTAGGCCACGTCGAAGGTTCCCATTTTGATTCGTTGAAGGTTTTAACGTCGCCAGCTTTGATGTTGGCGACCAATTGATTGTACCAACCCTGCATCGCGTCGGCGATGATCTTGGTTTCCAGCGTGCGTGCCGCAGTGCGTCCAAGGGTCGAATAAAGCGCCTGTACCGGCACATCGAGTTTCTTCAGCGTCATGCCGACCAGTTCTTTGGTCTGCTCATGCCCGGAGGCATATAACATCAACACGCGCGCCAGCGGACCGACTTCGACCGCCTTGCCTTTCCAGCGCGGCGACTTCATCCATGAATAATCCTTGTCCACGTCCAGATGTTCGTACGGAGGCTTCGGCCCGGTATAGTCGAGCTTGGTCTCGCCCTTGTAGGGATGCAACCCCTGCTCCTTGCCTACCGAGTAGTCGTACCAGGCGTGGCTGACGAATTCCTGTATTTCGCCTTCGGCATTCATATCGATGGGATGTATCTTGCTCAGATCGCGATCCAGGATCACCCCGGAAGGAATCATGTAAGACGAGGGATCGGACATGCCTTTGGCCGGAAAATCACCGAAAGTGAGGAAATTTCCCACGCCTTCGCCCTGTTTGAACCAGTCCTTGTAGAACCCGGCGATGGCCAGCGTATCCGGCACATAGACCTGATCGACGAAGGAGCGCATCTGGTTGATGACGTTCTGCACGGTTTGCAGCCCAACTTCATTGAGCGCGGTACCGGAATTTCCTCCATGAAAATGCGGGCCGTTGCCCTGCCCCGGGTGGTTAGGGTCAATGCTGATAGCGCACGGCACACCGCCAACCAGAAACATCGGATGCGGGTTCTTGCCACCGAACACGGCATGCAGCTTTACCACATCACGTTGCCACGCTAGCGCATCCAGATAGTGGGCCACTGCCATGAGGTTGGCTTCGGGTGGCAGCTTGTAGGCCGGATGCCCCCAGTAGCCGTTGGCAAAAATACCCAGCTGACCGGCATCTACAAAGCCTTTCAACTTCTTCTGCACGTCGCTGAAATAGCCCGGAGACGATTTGGCGTAACCCGACAGGCTCTGTGCCAGCGCGGAAGTCGCCTTTGGATCGGCTTTCAGCGCCGAAACCACATCCACCCAATCCAGCGCATGCAGATGGTAGAAGTGCATCACATGGTCGTGGATGTATTGCGCGCCTATCATCAAATTGCGGATCAATTGCGCATTGTTCGGCACCTCGATCTTCAACGCATTTTCAACGGCGCGCACGGAAGCAATGCCATGTACCAGCGTACACACCCCGCAGATGCGCTGCGCAAATGCCCAGGCGTCGCGCGGATCCCGCCCCCTGAGGATGATCTCGATGCCGCGCACCATGGTGCCCGCACTGGAGGCTCTTGTGATGCGGTTGTTCGCGTCGGTTTCCGCCTCAATGCGCAAGTGGCCTTCGATGCGTGTGACTGGGTCAACTACGATGGTTTGCGTCATGTCGTGTTCCTCAAACGTTCAGAAATTCCGCCAGAATGCGGTATTGCGCTGCGCTTTCGGCATTGTCGGTGCCGCGACCGGCAGCGATGCTCTCGCTGGTTCGCGCCATGCGTGCGTGCATCGCGGCATTCCATGCAGGGCTGTCGCCTGGCTCGGCAGGCTTGAGGCTGGCTACCGCGGCCTGCGCAACAAAATGACCAGCCTGACTATTCCAGTCGCACTCTTTTCCGCACTGGGTAAAACTGTCCACGCTGGCTTTTTTGGCCGATTGAGCAGCGGCGGCAAGCTCGTCCTCGGTAATGTCTGCGCGCTTGGCTGCGTTGATCGCGCCTTTTACTCTGGGATCTTTGCTCAGCACCAGCACGTTTTCTGCAAAACGCGCCGCGACCAAGCGCTGCCCTGCCCTGGACAGTTTGCTCAAGGCGGCCTTGAAATCGCTGTCGTTATCGATGGCCATCGTCTATTCTCCTTCCGTCAGGTGATCGGCGATCATCTCGGTAAGCCCTACCACTGGAATATTCATGTGGTAGTGCTCCAATCCTTCCTCCAGCACGATGCGGCAATTGGCACAGGCAGTCACCAGAGTCTTCGCGCCGGTCTCTTCCAGTTGCGATTTCTTCTTCTTGAACGCCTGCAGTCGTAATGGTTCTGCTTCTTCGATAGCACTCACGCCACCTCCGCCTCCGCAGCACCAGTTCATCTGCCCGTGGTCGGTCGTATCCACAAAATTCTTCGCCACCATCTTCAGCAGGTTGCGCGGTTGCTCCAGTACGCCTCCGCGCCGCACCAATTGGCAAGGGTCGTGGAAGGTAAGCAGCGCATCCTCGAAGCCCGTGGTCTTCAGCAGCCCGGCGCTGCGGAAGCCGTCCAGCACTTCCAGGATATGCAGTACGTCGAAGGTATACGGACGCCCCACCAGATTTGGGCCCTCCCAGCGCAATGCCGTATAGGCGTGGCCGCACTCCGGGCTGATCACCGTTTTGACCTTGAGCTTTTCCGCGCCATCGACGATGCGCTGCACGAGTATCTTGGCGATGTCGGAAACACCGATCTGAATTCCGCTGTTTGTGGCTTCGAACGCTTCAGAGCACAGCGTCCAGGTCTTGCCGGCCTGCTTCATGATCTTGGCTACCGCGGCAAGGTATTCCGGAAAGTTGATGATCTCCATCGAGGACATCAATACCAGGTATTCCGCACCTGCCACGTCCAGCGGGATCTCGATGCCGGTGTCTGCCTGCACATGCTTCATCTGCGCCTTCACCGCAGGCAGGCGTATGCCCATGGGACTGCCGATCTCTACAGAACGCGTGCTTGCCCCGATCAAATCGGCCGGAGCGTGGCCTGAAGCGGCCATGCCTTCACGCATCTTGCGGATCATGTAGGTCATGTCGTTGCCTACCGGGCAAGCCATGGCACAACGGGAGCACATGGTGCAACTGTTGTAAACAAGAGGCTTCCATTCCTCAAGTTCTGCATCGGTGACCGGCTTGGACAGGCCGAGCATTTTTCCCAGCTTGCCCAGCAAGGTATATTCCTGCTTCCAGACGCGGCGCAACGGCTCAAGTTTGTGGATGGGAGTGTATTGCGGGTCGCCGGTTTCCGTGTAGAACAGACAAGCTTCTGCACACAGTCCGCAATGCACGCAGCTTGAAAAGAAACTGGCGATCGGCGCATCGATCACTTCCTTGAAGGCATTGATGCCTTTGGCGAGGTTCACACTCATATTGATGCCTCCTTTCGACCGGCAGTGCTCCACGAACTCGGGCGTCGGCCTCCGGCGTCACTCGCGGACGCTCTCATCCCCGCTGTGCGGGGCCCCTGATCGCTGCTCATGACTCGGCCTCTTGTGCTTTCGGCTGTAAACCTCAATTTCAGGCGTCGGCCTCCGGCGCCACTCGCGGACGCTCTCATCCCCGCTGTGCGGGGCCCCTGATCGCTGCTCATGACGCCACCCCCTTCCGCCCGAAAATATCGCCGTTGTACCAGCGGGAAATGAACAGGGAGAATGTGTGGAACAGTTTGGTGAATGGCAGCAGTACGAGCAGCAACTCGACCGAGAACAGATGCAGCGCCAGCATCAGGGTGTATTCCACAAACAGGTGGTGATAAGCCATGTAGCCGGTCAACAAGGGAAGGAATGTCACCGCCCATGCAAGATAATCACCGATACCCGACAGCATGCGTTTCACCGGATTATTGAGCCGGTGCGCCAGCAGTACACCCAAAGCCACCATCGCCGCCACTACCGATGCGTCGACCAGCGGCGTTGGAAGATTCGGCCAGCGCAACCCCGTCATGCTGCGGAAGAATTCGATATGCGGAGCCAGGAAGAAGATGGCCAAAAATAGTCCCAGGTGAAAAACATAACCGCTGATATAGGTCACTGGATCGCGTTTCAACATCCCTTCCGCCGGTAATGACCGGGTAAATACGGTGCGCCAACCGCTGCCGGGCGAGTTGGCGCGAGGCTTGGAAAGATCGGCTTTGCGACCGAGGCTGAATATCTCGAACAGGCGCAATACGACACCTGCTGCAAACAACATCAACGCCCAGTTCAACGCATTACCGCGCGCGAAAGTCAGAAGTTCAAGATGGTTCATTTTTCCTCCCGCGCTAGATCCTGCACCGTCACTGTTTCGTGAGACGCTTTGGCCGCAGCCTTGGTCGAACGATTGTGCCAGGTGATGGCCACACCGGCAGCTGCGCCGGCTGCGACAGATGCACCCAGCATCGCAGTTGTTGCCGAGACCGGCATCGATAATGCTTTGTAGAATGGGCCTGCGTCCCAGAACTTCGGCTCCGAGCAGCCGATGCAGCCATGACCGGATTCGATGGGGAAACTTGTACCGTCATTCCACTTTGTCGTCGCACAGGCATTGTGGGTCACCGGCCCCTTGCAACCGAGCTTGAACAGGCACCAGCCATTCCTCGCCGCCTCGTCGTCGAAAGTCTCCGCGAACTTGCCCTGATCGTAGAATGGGCGGCGATAGCAACGGTCATGGATGGTCTCGCCGTAGAAGGATTTGGGCCGGCCCAGTGCATCCAGTTCGGGTATCCCGCCAAAAGTCAGGAAGTGGGCCAAAACACCGGTCATCACCACAGGGATGGGCGGACAGCCCGGCACGTTGATGATGGGTTTGTCCTTGACGATGTCGCTCACCGAAACGGCGCCCGTCGGATTTGGATCGGCCATGGGAATGCCACCGTAAGTCGCGCAAGTTCCTACCGCCACGATGGCTGCCGCGCCTTTGGCGGTTTCCACCAGCATATCGTGATTGCTAATCCCGGCGATGACGGAATAGCCGGGATTGCCCATCGGGATCGAACCGTCGACGATCAACAGGTACTTGCCCTCGTTGTCCTTCATCGACTGCAAGCGGGCATGCTCGGCAGCCTCTCCGGAAGCAGCTTGCAGCGTATGGTGATAATCGAGGGAGATCATGTCGAAGATCAGGTTTTCCAGCGTCGGCGAATGCGAGCGAGTAATGGACTCTGTACAGCCGGTGCATTCCTGAAACGAGAGCCAGATCACGGATTGCCGTCGCGCTTTACTGATGGCCTCTGCCATCACGCTGGCCATCGCTGGCGGCAATGCCAACAACGCCGCCAACGAGGTACAGTATTGGAGAAATTCGCGTCGGGTGACCCCGCGCTGTGCCAAACCCTCACCCACTGTCCCGGGCAATATTTCCGTCTTCTGCGTTTTTTTCATGTCAACTCCCTGCGTTCAATGAACCACGGAATGTGCGAGAAATTTCGCGCGACCGATTTTGCTTACTCAACTCACCCCATAAGTACTTGTTGTGACCGACTCCCTGCGAAACGCCTGATTATTTCAGATGCGGTGCTGCATATTTCCGGCAGAGCTGCTGCTACCGAAGGTGTCAACGCATCTCCCCATCCAACAAAAGCTGGCTGAACACCTATCAGCGCGCGCTGTTGCGGCCAGTATCCGGTCAGGAGCGAGATGGCGCGCAGATCGAGCAATCCGACTTCATGCACGGTACTCTTCCGGTTCTCACCCAGAAAACGGTCCATTTCTTCGCCTTCGAAACTGTGCATCGTACCCGGCAATTCACCAAGTTCGGCCGCATCGATCACCAGCAGTGCGTCGCATTCGCTGATTGGTACAGCCAGCGTAAAAGACAACGTACCACCGTCGATAAAATCCATGTCCTCGCTCGTGCCGAATCGTGTTTCCAGTTCGTTCATGGCAACAATACCCACCCCTTCATCGGCGAGCAACGTGTTACCAATTCCCAGAACAAGTATCCTCATGCTGTCTGCTCCGGCTTGAACGGCAGGGACGGCGCAATGTCAGGCAACATTGATGTGGTTGAAGAAGAGGGGAAGTAAGCATCCAGATTGGTCTCACCCTGCAAAGCTGCAGCAAGACCATCGAGCGCCAGGTTAATCTCGTCGGCATGTTGAGGAGTGATTATTTCGCGAGCCTGCCCCAGAGTTGCGTAGACCCAATCGCCGGGAGAAAGCTCCTCCAGCAAAAGCGCATTCAGCCGTTCACGTCGACCGCGTCCTTCGCACCAGGCGAATACACCGTCGAGTTCGATGACATGCATGGGTATGCCAATACACATATTGAATATCCTATCAGCTATCCGTGACAATGACATGACCCATATGGGTAAGACTAACGTCCCAATCGTATCCGGACAACTTTCCAAGGCGCATATTCTCTTATTCGCGATCAAGAGTTACCATCCGGTAGGCATTCTAATACGAGTCGAAATCAAAATAACATGAGAGAAATAGTGCGGTATTATCGATATGACATCACTTGCATATATCTATATTACTCCCTTGCTTTCGACATTGCCCATTAGGGGTTAAATCCTGACGTAACTCAAAACTGCACGGCATCCGGGAATCCACCAAGCCCAAATAGCCGGCTGTTTGGAATAAGGCTTGATGCTTGAGAATCAAAGCGCGATATGCGCCATACAAAAGAGAAAGAGAAGGAGAGTTACATGTTCAAACTGCCAATGGTAATCATCTATATGATCATCGCGTTTAATATCACCGCGTTTACCGCAATATTGCTGTTAAATGTGCTGATCATCAATTCGCCCATCGCCAAAGTCATTGCATGCGCATTGACAATCGGCGCTTGGGCTCTTGCATATATCAATCGGGACAAGGTCGTGACAATATTTTGATGAAGCGTCGTGGTAGTTCCGCTAGTTGACCTGCACAGGTTGTGTGGCCGGCTCAACGCCAAATTCAAAGGAGGAAAATCATGAATCCGACTGCTCAAGCGTTCGGTATAGGAATCATTCTGGGCATAATCCTGTTTTTCGTACTCGCACGTGCCGGCTTGATTGATAAATTGCTTGCATCAATGAACAAATGGTTCAAATAGGGGCGACTCGCCATACGAGCACTTCGCCCGTGCACTAGTCACCGCATAACACTGATACAGTGGCAGAGGTTGCGCTTTATTCGGACTGTGGAGAAAATCATGCGTGTCGCGATTATCGGTTCCGGTCCTTCCGGTTTCTACGCCGCAGAGGCGCTCCTCAAACGTACCGATGAAATTGTACATGTCGATATGTTCGACCGCCTCCCAACCCCTTATGGTCTCGTACGCGGAGGCGTCGCACCAGACCATCAGAATATCAAGGCCGTCACCCGCGTTTATGAAAAGACTGCTGCACGCCCGACATTCAGGTTCTTTGGAAATGTCCGCCTCGGAACTGACATAACTGTGGATGACTTGCGCCGGCACTACCATCAGATCGTCTATGCCGTGGGCAACGAGGCTGACCGCCGACTCGGCATTCCGGGGGAAGGCGTTCCGCGTTGTACCCCCGCAACAGTCTTTATAGGCTGGTACAACGGTCATCCGGACTACCGTCATGCAAAGATCGATTTGTCGGTGTCGCGTGTTGCGGTGGTGGGAAATGGAAATGTGGCACTGGATGCCGCACGGATTCTGCTGCGAACACCCGCCGAGCTTGAAAAAACAGACATCGCCGCACACGCTCTGGACGCTCTGCGCAAAAGCCGGGTACGCGAAGTCTTCATTCTCGGCCGGCGCGGCCCCGAGCAGGCTTCATTCACGGCGACTGAGCTTGAAGAGCTCGGCGAGATGGAAGATGCCGAACCGGTCGTTGCACCAAGCGAACTTGTCGGTCTGGTTATCCCGGAAGCCGCGCGCAACAAGCAGCAACAGAGAATCCTTGAAATTCTTCAGTCCTTTGCGACGCGGCAGGCCAGTGTGAAATCCAGAAAGCTTCACCTGCGGTTCCTTCTTTCCCCGACAGAGATAATCGGCGGTCCTGATGGCGGTGTGTCGGGCCTTAAACTCGAAAAGAACCGACTTGAGGTGCAGGCTGACGGCACGGTCACCGTACGCGGTACTGGCGAAACTGAAGTCCTCGATATCGGAATGGTGTTGCCTGCGATCGGATTCAGCGCAGAGCGGATCGCAGGTGTTCCCTATGACGAAAAGGCGCGCATCGTTGCCAACGAGGATGGTCGGGTCGTCGATCCCGTCATCCGCTCTGTAATTCCAAATGAATATGTCGTCGGCTGGGCACGTACCGGACCGCAAGGCCTTATCGGATCGCACAAGGCCGCATCTGCGCATGTTGTCGCACACATGATCTCCGATGGCGCCGGGCTTGCAACCCGGGTGCTGCCAGACCGTAATGCGATCATCGGCATGTTGCATCAGCGGGACGTGAAAACAGTCTCATTCGACGACTGGAAACAACTCGACGAGGTCGAGATGGCTCGCGGGGTGCGGCGCGACGCTCCACGCGACAAAATCGTCGATGTGGAGGCGATGCTCGCGATCCTGGGCCAGCATTGATCTATTGGCCGATCCAACAAACTGGGACGGCAGCCGTTTTAACAGTCTATCGGGTCGGTTTCGGTTTTCGCTGCTCCGGTCGAAGCCGCGGTGCGAGCAGCACATCGCCGGTATCCGCATCTATCGCTTCTCCGTTCGCATTCACCAAGAGCAACTCGCTGTCGTTCCAGCCACGCACCCCGGTCTTGAGCGAAGCCACATTGGTGAACCCCATCCGCATCAGCGTATCTGCTGCCAGAACCGAACGCTTCCCGGAACGGCAGATGATCACGATCTCCAGTTCGCGCCCGGCCGCCAATTCCGGCACAGTTTCATCGTAATCCCATTCACAGGACTGCTCCAGTACCCCACGCGGCACGTTGACGGAATCGGGAATGCGCAGCATGGCGAACTCTGACGGTTCGCGCACATCGAGCAGGAGCGGTTTGCTGCCTGCAGCGATCGCCCTGCTCAAATCCCAAGGCATGATCTCTTTCACACCCACGATCACTTCCGCAATCAGTTCATCGTAGTTTTTCATTCGATGTTATTTCCCATTTTGATTTGGTCGGATGAAATGCTGCCAAAAAGATAAATTGAACAGTTGCCAAGCCATGGATCAGAAAAACAGCGGCGCCAGGCCAAATGCAGCCAGGGCCAACAAGAAGACCAGGCTCATTGTGCCTGTCCGTCGGGAAGACAAGGCAAAGGCATAAATGCCCTTGATGACATTGTTGCTGGACGCAGCAATCAGGATACCGGACGACGCCACATGCAATGGCGTAAGCGTTGGTGTTGCCTGGGTCAGGCCCATGATGAACGGATCAACATCCGTGACTCCCATAACAGCGGCAAGGGTGTACACGCCCCCCTCTCCCAGGTACGCGATGGCAAAATGAGTCGCGATCAGCATAACCACGAAAAGCAGGGCAAAGAGAAGCGCTGCACTTATTTCGAGCGGATTCTTTGGTTTGGACTCGCTGATCAACTTCAACTCGCTTTCATCCCTCCGCCTCGACCACAGCCAGCCGACACCAACGGCAAAAATACCTAGCCCCAAAAATGGAAGCGACAATCTTGCCATCAATTCCTGATTGAATAGCGCCAACAGGACTGCAAGGCGCAGGTACATCATTCCAGAGGCAATCAATAATCCCCCAGAAAACAGATGGGGTTGATTTTCGCTTTTCGACCTCCTCGCAAGCGCTACTGTCGTAACCGTGGACGAATACGCTCCTCCCAGAAAGGCGGCAAGGATGATGCCGCCTTGTCCCCTGGTCAATCTCTGGAGCACGTAGCTGCCATATGAGATCGCACTTACCGCCACAACGACGAGCCATGTCTTGAAGGGATTGATCTGGAATTGGCTGAACTGGGCATCGGGCAGCAACGGCAAGATTACGGACGAGAGGAGCAGGAATTTGGCAAAAGTAAGAATGTCGGTCGTCTCGATGCGTTTTGCCAGATTTTCCAGTCCTGCCTTGAGTTCAAGCAGGATGATGCTGGACACCGTAAGTGTGGTGGCGATCCAGAACATCTGGTGATATACAAGTGCGCCCACCAGATAGGTGGTAAGACCCGACATCTCGGAGGTCACGCCGGAATACGTGGATGAGGTGAGCTTATGCCAGTAGGAAATCATCAGGAATCCGGCCACTACTGCAAAACCCAGCGCCTGCGGCAAGAGTTCTCCTCCGGATATCAAGCCCATGGAATAGCCAATAAGTCCTATCAGCGGAAAAGTGCGCACCCCCCCAAACGAATAATGGCCTTCGCTGTCCTTACGTTCCTCGCGCTCCAGTCCGATCAGAAAAGAGAGAAACAGTACAAAAAGAACTTGTACCCATTCGGGTGACATCCATTCCAGGTATTTCATGTCGCGTCTAAAAAATCAGGAGTGTGAATTAACAATATATGCCATTTTAACAATGGCTGTAATGAACCTGACGGGAATGCGTGTAAAAATCCCGGTTCAGCACGTGATCAATTGATTCAGCCCTTACGTAATAAGCGTTTCACCGGGCATCGTTGAACGCACTGACCCGATGCTCGACTTGGTTGAGGCGCCGCCATAAATCAATATCATCAAAAATCTACTTTGAGTATTCAGGCAACCATTTCGCAGCAATACTGAATGGCAGTCGAATCAAAAGCCGAAA
This sequence comes from Sideroxydans sp., assembly GCA_027310725.1. Classification (GTDB taxonomy): domain Bacteria; phylum Pseudomonadota; class Gammaproteobacteria; order Burkholderiales; family Gallionellaceae; genus Sideroxyarcus. Next base: position 63,913 of record DAIDAG010000068.1, read on the forward strand.
TAACTGCCATAATTAGCCTCTTGTTTTGCTGGCCGGGACGAGCATTCACCATCCAACATAACATATTGATTAATATAAGATGACTGTAATATTGTTTACGGATTTATAAACCCGTTGCTTTGAAAACGGCATACCGGTTCAATTCCGGTTTCGGGTACCAGACTGATGTCAAGCAAACTTAACCCCACGCAACGCGAAGCGATCAAATATCTGGATGGCCCCCTCCTGGTTCTGGCCGGGGCCGGTAGCGGCAAGACACGTGTCATCACGCACA
>DAIDAG010000072.1 GCA_027310725.1 Sideroxydans sp.
CCCGTATTTGTCCGTGTTGTAGGCAACGTCGGCCACCACCCGAAGAATGCTGAGAGAAGATTTCGCGCTGATCAAACCTAACGTCGGGCTAGCGCCCGTATAGTCAACGCCCATACCGGCAATGCCGGCCACTGCCACGCCGTAGGTCAGGCTGTCGTTGATCCTGCTGGCGTAGGATATGTCCGGAATGTAGCTCGTATCCGCCGTGCTGCTGCCGGCGCCATTATTCGCCATACCGGTATTGGTTACCTTCGGCTTGAACAGATTAACGCCACCCGCCACTTCAGAGCCTTTGGCCTTGCCCAGCATCGCGGGGTTTGCCCACAAGCTTTCAGCGCCTATGAAGTTCGCAACACCCGTACCGCCCAATGCCGTGCTTTGCGATCCTACTGCCATCATTTCATCGCCATTTGTTGCATATGCCAAAGGCGAAACTACCGCGCTCAAAGAAAACAACGACGCTACAAACTTCTTGATACTCATACTTTCCACTCCCCGATATTGAGAGACATCTCAATGGCATTATCTATAAAAAAATTGGCTTTATTTAAGTCCGGCAATAAACTCCGAGAGGCTTTTGATCTCAGCGTCAGTGGCGCCCATTCCCTTTGGTGGCATTTTGCTCATCTTCCAGCCGAATTCGCCGCCCTTGGTTATGTTTGCTGCTATCTTGCTTGCTGCATTTGCGTCGCCTTTGTACTTCTTCGCAACATCGTTCCATGCGGGGCCAACCATCTTTTTATCGATGGCATGGCAAGCGCCGCACCTGGTTTTACCAGCTGCCGGCATATCGGTTGCCAACACCGAACCTGCTGCCATTAGTCCTGCTGCAACCGTCATGCTCATGAAAATCGATTTCATTACCACCTCCTCCAAGTTTAACTAAAACTGCTTCCCTTGCTGTTTTCCAGCTCTCAATGCCCGAGTGTGCATCATGATTTCTTTGCCAAGAGCGCAACGAATATCTTGTCGCGGATGTCATTTACGCCGCCGACTCCCGGGATATTGACGTACTTTGGCGCGTGCGTATCACCCGACTTGGCCCAGGTCGTGTAGTAGCCAACGAGAGGTTTCGTTTGGCTATGATAAATGTCAAGACGCTTGCGGACGGTTTCTTCGGCATCGTCCGGACGCTGTACCAATTCCTCACCCGTGATATCGTCTTTGCCTGCCGTCTTGGATGGATTGAATACAACGTGATAAGTGCGGCCCGAGGCGGGATGTACGCGGCGACCGCTCATACGCTGAATGATTTCGCTGTCGGCGACATCGATCTCGACAACGTGATCAATTTGCACACCCGCTTGTTTCATCGCCTCTGCCTGGGGAATGGTGCGAGGAAAACCATCGAGCAAAAAACCATTGCTGCAGTCGTTTTCCTTGATGCGCTCTTTCACGAGATCGATGATGATCTCGTCCGATACCAACCCTCCGGCATCCATGATTTTTTTCGCTGCCCGACCAAGCGATGTATCCGCTTTGACCGCAGCACGCAACATATCCCCGGTTGAAATCTGAGGGATGCCAAATCTCTCGTGGATAAAGTTGGCTTGTGTACCTTTGCCAGCACCAGGCGCGCCAAGAAGAATAAGTCTCATAGCTATTTTCCCCTGAGTAAGAAGATATAAGAGCGGTGCTTTATGATTAGCCACGTTTTCAATACATGACCCGATAAAGCCGACACAATGTGAAAACAAAGATTCGACATTAGGCGCAATCATTTATCGGGCGTCTATAACCACATCAGGTTAGTGAAACATAGCCCTGATTTGTAACTGGTCGCTATTCAGAGTGATACTTTGGAGCGTTACAGCATCAGCGCAGCCCTAACGACTTGTCATAGAGCTCCAAGAGTCCAGCTATTGGTCTGCCTGCCACGGTATGGACTTGTTGATGGGCATGCGTATCCAATCAACGCCGACGATTTCAAACGCTATCAATACGATATCGAACGTGGTGAGTGTAAACTGGCCGTTGTTTCCAGCGACATTAATCAATGGTATTCCCGGTTACTGCCCGGGAAAGGCCTCGCGTGCACAATCGCCATTCTAGTCATTGGATTCGCCTTGACGTGCTATCGGATAACGCAACATCCTGACCATCGGATTTCTGAAAGCGAGAAGGATGCTTTTAAGGAGCCTTGACTGGCCGGTTTCGGCATAGGAACAGGCGGTGGTGTCAGCGGAGACAAACAGGCAGAATGCGGCCACGAAGCGACAGTCAACGTTGAAAACTCGGTGCCGGAAAGCCGACCCTCGCTACGGACGGCAATGTCCCGGGGATTCAACCGGTCGATGCAACAGATAGGCCAAATCGTTCAGCGGGTGTTTCGCAATTAAATGCTTTCCTGGGTCGTTCGTTCAATCGCCATGAAAAATATTCGATCGGGTCGTTTTTTAGCTTGCTTATCAGCATTCATAATATTTCCAGGATGTACAACAACGCCGTCACCTGGTGAGAAATTTGTTATGAGTGTTACACATATACCAGGCACACGACAGCAGCTCCAGCACAACCCCGCACTTTCTCTCGCACTAAAACGCGGCGTGACGAGAACTGATATCGCCTCCAAACGATTAATGATTTCCGGATGCTACGAGCAAGGAAAGGACGGAAGCATATACAAACGGCAGGTACTGTCTTTATTGCCATCTGGCGTCGCGATAAAGCAGGGCGACGTTTTTAAAACAACAATAGAGGAGGCGGTTGCCGACAGGTGGCAAAGTCTTTACTTCGGAAGATATGTTCAACTACATCATGCAATCGACGCAGACTTTTTTCCCTACAAGTACGCAGCATCAAATGTGGCTTATCGGTGTAGCAAGAATGCCGGGGAAAACGAATTATTCGTACAGGCTTACTTTGAAGTAGAGACCCGGCTTTATGACGATGCGAAGGCAGAAGAAGCCAGAAATGATCAAATTACCGATGATGATCTAAAGCAGAGGAGGATTGTCATAGGCGACTGTGCCACCGGAATTGAGTCATGGGTTGTTTGGAAAGTTCGCTTGCCTTTGGATTTGGATGCTAGCGTTGGTGATTACATCGAGGCAATTGCGGGAGCATATGAAGCACCCCGCTCTACGGGCTCTCTTTCATTGGCGATACGAAAAGTGGCGAGACCGTCCGATACGGATTTCATTGCCAGTACAGGCCGCGGTGACTTTATGTCGACTCAAGGGAATCCTACCCCGTACAAAGTAAGCTGTAGAGCGCAGGCCTATCCTTATCCGAGTCATTAAGTGACGCAATTTGTCGCTTACATTCTTTGCTTGCCGGATCACGGTCATTCGCCGAAGGCCGCAACCTGTCGGAGGTCGTCCGTGGTCTACTGCTGCTGTCGGGCAACCAATTCGCATAGATCAATTCCGGCTTCGGGTTAGGAAGCGACAGCCAACCAGAAACCGGCGTATCTACGCTATCCCTCCAACAGCGTGCATGTAAAATCAATCACAAATTCCGGATACCTTTTTCACTTTGCCTTTAACATCGTTACACTGACCATCCATTCCGCGTTACCCCAACCCGAACCACAAGGACGAACCCATGCAAAACTTCACCTTCCATAATCCGACACGCATCCTCTTCGGCAAAGGCCGCATCGCCGATATTCCACGCGAGATCCCGGCCGATGCGCGCGTATTGATCACTTACGGCGGCGGCAGTGTCGTCAAGACCGGCACCCTGGATGAAGTGAAGTCCGCACTCAAAAGCTACACAGTCTTCGAATTTTCCGGCATCGAGCCCAATCCGACCTACGAAACGCTGATGCGGGCAGTCGAACTCGCGCGTCGCGAGAAGATCGATTTCCTGCTCGCCGTCGGCGGTGGTTCGGTGATCGACGGTACCAAGTTCATCGCTGCCGCCGCCCCCTTTGCGGGCGATCCCTGGGACATCCTGGCCAAGCAAGCCAAGGTCAAGAGCGCGATCCCTTTCGGCTGCGTGCTCACGCTGTCCGCAACCGGTTCCGAGATGAACAACGGTGCCGTGGTGACGCGGCGCGCCAGCAACGACAAGCTGGTCTTTCTCAGTTCGCAGGTCTTCCCGCGCTTCTCCGTGCTCGATCCGGTCAAGACTTTCACCCTCCCACCGCGCCAGGTTGCCAACGGCGTGGTCGACGCCTTCGTGCATGTGATCGAGCAATACCTCACCTATCCGGTCGATGCCAAGGTGCAGGACCGCTTTGCCGAGGGACTGCTGCTGACACTGATCGAGGAAGGACCGAAGGCTTTGCAGGAACCGGAGAACTATTCGGTGCGCGCCAACCTGATGTGGACGGCGACGCTGGCGCTCAACGGTTTGATCGGCGCCGGCGTGCCTCAGGATTGGGCGACCCACATGCTCGGGCACGAACTCACCGTGCTGCACGGGCTGGACCATGCCCAGACCCTGGCCGTGATCCTTCCCGCCATGCTGCAGATGCGGCGCGAGGAAAAGCGCGAGAAATTATTGCAGTATGCCGATCGTGTCTGGGGACTGCACGACGGCAGCGCGGATGCGCGCATCGACCAGGCCATCGAGCACACCCGCCGTTTCTTCGAATCGTTGCAAGTGCCGACACGGCTCTCGGGCTACGGCATAAGCGCGGACGCGATCCCGGCACTGGTCGCCCAACTGCAGCGGCACGGTGCGGTTGCGCTGGGCGAACACCAGGACTTCGATATCCAGCGTTCGCAACGTGTATATGAACTGGCTGCCTGATCCCGGCAGGGATCTAAGGAAACGCCGATTAAGTCCTCCGTTCGTGGTGAGCTTGTCGAACCATGAATGGAGGACGACACACAATCACATTGTTGCGGAATTTGCCCTTCGACAAGCTCAGGTCGAACGGACTTAATCGGCATTTCCCTAATTCAGTTCCGGCACATATGCTTTTACCGCCTGCTCAGACCATTCCCACAAGCGCTGCGCCAGTTGCTGGTCCAGCGCCTGCGCCGCTGCCGTCGCCGCAGTGCAATTACTGAAATATCTTCCCGTCACCTTTTCCACTTCCGGTGAAGTCGCCAGATACACGGACGTGCGTGCACCTGTGGCCGCCGAGTCCCCCTGCATGCTGAAAGCCGCGTGCAGCAGCTTGGTGCCGACCACGCCCGGGTGCAGGCTGTTCGAAGTCAGCCAGGGAGCGCGCCGCGCCAGTTCGTTCGCAAACAGCATGTTGGCCAGTTTCGAATTGGCATAAGCCTGATAGCCGTCGAAATTTTTTCCGCCGTTCATGTTCTCGAACACGAGATGCCCGTTCTTGTGCACCATCGAGCTAACCGTGACCACGCGCGGTGCATCCGACTTCTTCAGCAGCGGCAACAGCAGGTTGGTGAGCAGGAAATGTGCAAGATGATTCACCGCCAGCGTCATCTCGAACCCGTCGCGCGAAATCTTGCGCTCGGTCATGTAAACGCCGGCATTGTTGATCAGCACATCCAGCCGCGGCAGACGCGCTGACAAGTCCTGTGCCATGCGCGCCACGGCAGCCAGGTCGCCCAGATCGGCGCAGGCCGTCTCCAATGGCGCATTGGGCGCAACGGCATGCACGGCATCCATGGCACTCCTCGCCTTTTTCTGGTTGCGCCCATGCAGCACCAGTTCATGTCCCTGCCGCGCCAGTGCCTTCGCGGTCTCCAGGCCGATGCCGTCGGTCGCCCCGGTGATGAGTATCGTCTTCATGCTCAATTGATGATCTCGAAATTGGTGTAATCGCCATCTGTCGGATCGATATCGACCCGCTCCACCTGCGCCAGTTGCGGGCCTCGCTGCGCCCAGTTCACGATCGCGTCGACCGCACCGGCATCGCCGTGCACCACCGCTTCCACCGTCCCGTTGCTGCGGTTCCGCACCCAGCCACAGATCGCCAGACTCTGTGCTTCGTATTGCATCGACTGGCGAAAAAACACGCCTTGCACGCGACCATGGATCACAAGGTGCAATGTTTTCAGGTTGGAAGAAGACGGGTCGACCATATCGGTACTCCTACAATTGGATCATCCTAGCAGCCGGCGCAAGGAATTCAAACATCATCGGCATCATGTATTGATAATCCCGCCCTGCTGGCGCATGCTTTGAATTCGTCAACGATGGCTTCCCGAGGAGCACATCATGAGCAAGGTTATTGCGCTGCTGTTGTCCGGCCTGTTCTTGATCGCCGGGACTTGTCCGGCTGCATCTGCACCTGTAGTGGTCGTACTCAACGTGGACGGCGCGATCAGTCCCGGCACCGCCGACTATATTGTGCGCGGCCTGAAATCTGCCGCAGCCGAATCGGCCCAATTGGTCGTGCTGAAGATGGACACGCCGGGCGGGCTGGATACGTCCATGCGCCAGATCATCAAGCAGGTCATCGCTTCGCCGGTTCCCGTTGTTGCCTTTGTCGCACCCGACGGCGCCAGGGCCGCGAGTGCGGGAACCTATATCCTGTACGCCAGCCATATTTCCGCGATGGCGCCCGCCACCAACTTGGGCGCAGCCACGCCCGTCATGATCGGTATCGGCGGCCTGCCGGGATCGGGCGATCAAACGCAAAAGGACGACAAGTCAAAACCGGCATCCGGTGTCGCAGCCGCGCCGCTTTCCGCAATGGAGCACAAACTGGTCAATGATTCCTCGGCCTACATCCGCAGCCTGGCGCAGATGCGGGGCCGCAACGTCGAATGGGCGGAACAGGCGGTACGGCAAGCCGTGAGCCTGACTGCGGCCGAAGCCCTGAAGCTCAAGGTCATCGATGTGGTCGCCGACGACGTACCCGACCTGCTGCGCAAACTGGACGGGCGCAAAGTGAAGGTGTTGAATGAAGAGCGCACACTGAATGTAACCGGAGCCGCCATCGTCACGCTGGAACCGGACTGGCGTAATCGCGTGTTGTCTGCCATCGCGGATCCGAGTCTGGCCTATTTGCTGATGCTCGCGGGGGTCCTCGGAATCTTTTTCGAATTCTCGAATCCGGGTTTCATCTTGCCCGGCGTGATCGGCGGCATTTCGCTGCTGCTCGCGTTGTTCGCCTTTCAGGTGCTGCCGGTCAACTATGTCGGGCTGGTGCTCATGCTGCTCGGGATCGCCTTCATGACCGCCGAAGCGTTCGTGCCCAGTTTCGGTATCCTCGGCATCGGCGGCATCGCCTCATTCGTGTTCGGCTCGGTGATGCTGATCGATACCGACGTCTCGGGATATGGCGTTCCGTGGTCGGTGATCTTGCCGGTCGCCTTCGCCTGCGCGCTGTTCATCTTCTTTGCAGTCGGCATGGCGCTCAAGGCGCGAAGTCGCCCTGTCGTTAGCGGCAGGGAAGAACTGATCGGAGGTATCGGCGAAGTACTGGAAGACTTCGACGGCAAGGATGGATGGGCACGGGTTCACGGCGAACGCTGGCGCATCGCAAGCAAGCAGCCGCTGAGCCAAGGACAACGTGTCAGGGTCGTTCGCATGAACGGGCTGATTCTGGAGGTGGAGCCGGAAAGGCAGGTATGAATGATCGGATAAATACCGAACAAGTACTCTCTCCCGAAGGGAGAGAAACAGACTTATTGAGGTTTCCATAATTGGTGACAACACACGAAACCTGTTATCTCGTCATTCCGGCGAAGGCCGGAATCCAGCGGGTTTATTCAACATGCTTTTAGCTTTTGTCCCGCGTTGCAGGAATTTGTTTTCTGACTGGATTCCGGCCTTCGCCGGAATGACGATAGTTCACAAATTTTGTGTAATTAATTATGGAAAGATCAATAATCATTTTTTTGCTGACACTTTCGATAAGGAGAATGACATGGACCTGAATTTGAGTTTTGGCGTTGTTGTGTTGCTGCTCGCGTTGCTGGCGTTCTCAAGCCTGAAGATCTTTCGCGAATATGAGCGCGGCGTTGTCTTTATGCTGGGACGTTTCTGGAAGGTGAAAGGACCGGGACTGATCGTCCTCATCCCCGGTATCCAGCAAGTGGTCAGGGTCGACCTTCGGACGATCGTGCTCGAGGTGCCGACCCAGGATGTGATCTCGCGCGACAACGTTTCGGTGAAAGTCAGCGCGGTCGTATATCTGCGCGTCATCGACCCGCAAAAAGCGATCATCCAGGTCGAGAACTACCTCAATGCCACCAGCCAACTGGCACAGACCATGTTGCGCTCGGTACTGGGCAAGCATCAACTGGACGACATGCTGGCGGAGCGGGAAAAGTTGAACAAGGACATACAGGAAGCGCTGGATGCGCAGACCGATTCATGGGGGATCAAGGTCGCCAACGTCGAGATCAAGCAGGTCGACCTGACCGAATCCATGATACGGGCCATCGCCAGACAGGCCGAGGCAGAACGTGAACGGCGTGCGAAAGTCATACATGCCGAGGGCGAATTGCAGGCTTCGGAGAAGTTGTATCAGGCAGCCAAGATACTGGCGCAGGAACCGCAGGCAATTCAGTTGCGTTACCTGGAAACCCTGACGGTGATTGGCGCGGACAAGAACACGACCATCATATTTCCGCTGCCCATGGATCTCATCACCCCGTTCCTGAACAAGGAAAAACTGAAATAAGGCGGGGCACACCAGGCCATTTATTGCCTGAACAGCCTCGCCTTGGGCAGCCAGAGCTTGCCCTGGTCGTCCTCCGCGGCGACATAGATGCTGCCGCTGTCGGCCGGGCTGTACAGCACAACCACTTTCATGTCCCGCCTGCCTTTGTAGCATTTTGAAATGGCTTCTTCGAACGACGAAACACCCGCTTTCGCACGGTATTTGTCCAGCAGCAATTTATCGTCGCCCTCGGCTGCAGGCTCGCCGGTCTTGCCGGATATTGACGGCGCGACCTCCGCATACAGTGCCTGCTTGACCATCACACCCAGGACAAAGTTTGCGTACTCTGAAAGCTCGCTGCTTTTGCACAGGTAGAACGGTTCCTGCTGCGTCGCGTAGGTCACGGCTTTCGTTCCTGCCGGACACTCGGAGTCCCGACAACTTGAAGGGACTGGCGAAACGTCAGCCCTATGGTCATCGGAAGGCTCACCCGGGTTCGTGCCGTTGGACAGATCACGATCTTGCGACCAAAAGAAAAGAAAAATCAGCAGCACAGCCAGAACGATCAATCCGATTCCCGCGTATCTGAAAACCCCTGGCTGCGTACTCCATTCGCCCTGCGCGCCACCCGGATTTTTCTCGCCGCAATAGGGGCAGGACTCGGCACTTGAGTCGACGATCTTCTTGCATTTCTTGCAGGTTATTAATGACATCAAAATCATCCGGAGCCGTCAGGTCCAAAATTTATCAGCAAAGCCTGCATAAGGCTATACAGCACAGGTCACGATGACAGCCGATGCCGGAAACAGGCGGCAAACTTCAGGCCAATGTTAAAGGAAGGTTAAAGTCGGACGAAAATTCTGATTTGTTGTGAAACAACCAAGCAGATTCGTCAACAATCTTTTAGGATAGACGTTATATGTTTGCCAGCTAAAAAAGTTGATGCCCGGATGTCTGAATCAACGAAGCTGCCACATCCTTAACCGTTGCCTGGTTTAGTAGAAATATTTCTTAGGGGGAAAAATGAAATCCATCATCGTAAGCATGGCAGCAACCGCAGCAATCATGATCGCCGGCAATACCCTTGCAGTAGATATGCCGCCGCTGGCAAAAGAACTCAACTGCGTTGCCTGCCACGCGATCGACCACAAGGTAGTCGGTCCGGCATGGCGCGACGTGGCCAACAGATACACAGGCAAGGGCGTCACCACCTATACCTACAGGGGCAAGGAATACCCGCTGATCGAAGGGCTCGTGATGAAAGTATCCAAAGGCGGATCCGGCAACTGGGGTTCCATGCCCATGCCCGCGAATGATCTGGCCGGCGCCAAGAGAGCCAAGATCGAGGAACTGGTGAGGTTCGAGCAAAGCCTGGCCACGACCCACCCATAAATAGATTTTAAAACGCGATACCCCGAGACAAGCCGGCTCAATGCCGGCTTTCTTGCTTTCGATGCGCACCAAATACAAGCGCGCCCTGAGGATCAAACCGACGACCGGTTATGCCGACAATAGCGAAGGGGACTCGTCTCTCTGTTACTCTGTCCGGTAAAATAGGCCGCCAAACGGCACCCTGTTACGGAAATACCAGTTACCAATCAATCAGATAATGGCTACTTACAACGAAGCAAGTTTCAAAGTCTTACGCGGTCTGGAGCCGGTGCGGCAGCGCCCCGGCATGTATACCAATCTCGAATCGCCCAACCACATCATCGCCGAGGTGGTGGATAACGCCTGCGACGAAGCGCTCGCTGGGTACGCGAAAAACATCGTCGTCACGGCACACGCCGATGGCTCCATCTCTGTTTCTGACGACGGGCGCGGCATCCCGGTGGGCATCCACAAGGAAGAAGGCCGCTCGGTGGTCGAGGTCGCATTCACCGTGTTGCACTCCGGCGGCAAGTTCGACAAGGAAAAAGGCGGTGCCTACCAGTTCGCCGGTGGCCTGCACGGCGTGGGCGTTGCGGTGACCAATGCACTGTCGAAGAAGGTCGAGGTCACGGTATTCCGCGAAGGCGGCCAGCATGAGTTGCGTTTCATCGAAGGCGTGGCCGAAGCGCCGCTGAAGAAGACCGCCTCTTGCCCCAAAACCAAGACCGGCACTTCCGTACGCGCCTGGCCCAACCCCAAATATTTCGACGCACCCAACGTCAACCTCGCGCAGTTCGAGCACTCGCTGCGCTCCAAGGCGGTGCTGCTGCCCGGCGTCACCATCACGCTGAACCTGGAAAAGACCGGCGAGACCAAATCGTGGACCTATGCCGACGGCCTGCGCGGCTATCTGGCCGAATCGCTTTCCGAATTCGAACTGACCACGCCCATCCTGTTGCAGGAAAAATTCGCACGCAAGGACGACAACAGCGGCTTTGCCGAAGGCGAAGGCGCAACCTGGGCGCTCACCTGGAGTGCCGAAGGCAACGTGGTGCGCGAGTCCTACGTCAACCTCATCCCCACGCCCTCCGGCGGCACGCATGAGTCTGGCCTGCGCGAAGGTATTTTCAATTCGGTGAAATCGTTCGCCGAATTGCACGGCCTGCTGCCCAAGGGCGTGAAGCTGGTCGCGGAAGATGTGTTCTCGCGCTCGAGCTTCGTGCTCTCGGCCAAAGTGCTGGACCCGCAGTTCCAGGGACAGACCAAGGAGAAGCTGGTGTCGCGCGAAGCGCTGCGCCTGGTTTCCTCCATGATCAAGGACCCGCTCGACCTGTGGCTGAATGAGCACATCGACTCGGCCAAGAAGATCGTCGAACTCGCCATCCAGCAGGCGCAAGCGCGTTTGCGCTCGGCGCAAAAAGTGGAAAAGAAAAAAGGCTCCAGCGTCGCCGTGCTTCCCGGCAAACTCACCGATTGCAGCTCCAGCGATTCCACCCGCACCGAACTGTTCCTGGTCGAGGGCGATTCCGCCGGCGGCTCCGCCAAGCAGGGACGCAACAAGGAATTCCAGGCCGTGCTGCCCTTGCGCGGCAAAGTGCTGAACACCTTCGAGGTGGAGAAAGACCGCCTGTTCGCCAACAACGAAATCCACGACATCGCCGTCGCCATCGGCGTCGACCCGCACGCGCCGACGGATACCGTCGACCTCTCCGGCCTGCGCTACAACGCCATCCTGATCATGGCCGATGCCGACGTGGACGGTTCGCACATCTCCACGCTGCTGCTCACGCTGTTCTACCGACATTTCTACAAGGTGGTGGAAGCGGGCAAGATCTACATCGCGCAACCGCCGCTGTTCCGCATCGACGTGCCCGCGCATGGCAAGAAGCAGGCGAGCAAGGTCTATGCGCTGAACGAAGCCGAGATGAACGGCATCCTCGACCGGTTGCGAAAGGAAAAAGTCCGCGAAGGCAGCTGGTCCATCTCGCGATTTAAAGGCTTGGGCGAGATGAGTCCGGAGCAGCTGTGGGATACAACGCTGAATCCGGATACGCGGCGTGCGCTGTGTGTGAAGGCGGATCTGGCCTCGTTCAAATCCACGATGGGGATATTCAACATGCTGATGGGCAAGCAGGAAGCTTCGACCCGCCGTGCGTGGCTGGAGTATCACGGGAATGAGGTTGAGGTGGATATTTGATGTATTCCATTCATGGTTCGACAAGCCTGTCCTGAGCCTGTCGAAGGGCTCACCACGAACGGAATAACAGCCAGCCTGTTCCACCGCTCGTCCTGAGCTTGTCGAAGGATTGAACGGCGCGCCGACAGGCACAGGACTAGCGGAATTGATTAGGCGCAAACGCCGAACCGTGAATGAATTGAATTGAAACATATTATTTGGCCAGCACTTTGATAAGCCAGTTCTGAGCGCCGTTCCTTCCTTCGACAAGCTCAGGACGAACGGGATTAGAGAGCTCAGGACGAACGGAATTGGGAATCGCGGAGCACACCGGAATGAAGATTGAAGCGCAAAGTTCGTTCGTGGCGAACCTGATGGAACTACTAGCCATTCGACTAAGCCCGCAAGCGGGCAAGTCGCTGGTTATGTCGAACCATGATCGGAATAAATAGGAAACATGACTAAATCTGCCAGCACTTTGATAAGTACGAACTGAGCGCCGTTCGATCCTTCGACAAGCTCAGGACGAACGGGGTTGAAGGACATTGGGCGAACAGATTTCTTAGTCCCTCCCCGCGAGCGGGACTGCGGAAGGGAGAAATTCGTCACACCGGCGAAGGCCGGTGTCCAGTTGATTAAAAACACTGGATTCCGGCCTTCGCCGGAATGACGACAAAGAAGTTATGCGTCACTAACTAATTAACACAGCACCAACAACGAATGACCATGAACGAAAACGAACCACAAGACACACCCGAAATCGAAGCCCCCGCCCCCGCTGAATCCAGCTCCGGCGGCAAGCGCGAATTCGCCCCGCTCGCCAAGCTCCCCGACAGCGACGAAGTCCTCATCGCCGATTACGCCGAACGCGCCTATCTCGAATACGCCGTCTCCGTCGTCAAAGGCCGCGCTCTCCCTGAAGTCTGCGACGGACAAAAGCCCGTGCAGCGGCGCATCCTGTTCTCGATGCTGCGCATGGGCCTCACGCACGGCAACAAGCATGTGAAGTCGGCGCGAGTCGTCGGCGATGTGCTGGGTAAGTACCATCCGCATGGCGACTCTTCCGCGTATGAGGCGATGGTGCGGCTGGCGCAGGATTTTGCGATGCGGTATCCGCTGGTGGATGGCCAGGGCAACTTTGGTTCGCGCGATGGCGACAATGCGGCAGCGATGCGTTACACCGAGGCCCGGCTCACGCCGATTGCGGATCTTCTGTTGTCCGAGCTGGACATGGGCACGGTGGATTTCATTCCCAACTACGACGGCGCATTCCAGGAACCGGCGATGCTGCCTGCGCGCCTGCCGATGGTGTTGCTCAACGGCGCATCCGGTATTGCGGTGGGCATGGCGACCGAGATCCCTTCGCACAATCTGAAAGAAGTCGCCAAGGCCGCAGTCGCGCTGGCGAAGAACCCCAACCTCAAGGACGACAAGCTGCTGTCTTACATCAGCGGGCCCGACTTCCCCGGCGGCGGACAGATCATCTCTTCCGACGCGGACATCCGCGATGCCTACACCACGGGACGCGGCTCGCTGAAGATGCGCGCGCGCTGGACCGTGGAGCAACTGGCGCGCGGCCAGTGGCAGGTGGTGGTGAGCGAATTCCCGCACGGCGTCTCGGCGCAGAAGGTGCTGGAAGAGATCGACGAGCTGACCAACCCCAAGGTCAAGGCCAACAAGAAATCGCTCACACCAGAGCAAGTACAGAACAAGCAGCTCATCCTCTCGGTGCTGGATGCGGTGGCGGATGAATCGGACAAATCGCAGAAGATTCGTCTGGTGTTCCAGCCCAAGACATCGAAGCTGAATCCGGATGACATGATGGCGGTGCTGCTCACCCACACCAGCCTGCAGAACTCGGTGTCGGTCAACCTCACCATGATCGGTCTGGACGGACGTCCGCAGCAGAAGTCGCTGACGCAGGTGCTGCGCGAATGGGTGGAGTTCCGCCTGCGCACCGTCACGCGCCGTTGCGGACATCGACTGGACCAGGTCAACGACCGCCTGCACATCCTCGCCGGGCGCATGATCGTTTACCTGAACATCGACGAGGTGATCGCGCTGATCCGCGGCTCGGACAATCCCAAAGAAGATTTGATGGCGCACTTCGAACTTTCCGAACGGCAAGCCGAAGACATCCTGGAAATCCGTCTGCGCCAGTTGGCGCGTCTGGAAGGCATCAAGATCGAGAAAGAGATCAAGGCGCTGAAGGCCGAAGCCAAAGAACTGAAGCGCGTGCTCGATAGCGAAGATGCATTGCGCGAGCTGGTAGTGGGCGAGATCGAAGCCGATGCCAAGACCTATGGCGACGAGCGCCGCACGCTGATCGAAGAAGCGCAGGTGACCAAGGTAACCGCGCAAGTGAGCGACGAACCCGTGACGGTGTTCATCTCGCAACGCTTCTGGGTGCGCACAAGACTGGGCCACGGCATCGACGCGACCAGCATCGCCTTCAAGGACGGCGACAGCATCGCCGCCACCTATGAATGCCGCACCACCGACCAGTGCATCGTCATCTGCAGCAACGGCCGCGTGTGCAGCATCCCCGTCTCGTCGCTGCCCTCCGGCCGCGGCGACGGCGCACCGCTGGCCACTTTCATTGAACTCGCCCCCGGCGCAAAGATCGCGCACGCCTTCTGCGGCAAGACTGAAACCCCCGTGCTCATTTCCACCAGCGCGGGTTACGGCTTCCCCTGCTTCCTCGGCGACATGGTCGGCCGCAACAAGGCGGGCAAACAGTTCATCAGCGTGAAGGAAGACACCATCCTGCCGCCCGTCATCCTGGCCCCGACGCAGAACTCACTCGTTGCCGTGCTGAGCAAGAACGCAAGGCTGCTGGTGTTCGTGCTTTCCGAACTGAAACTGCTGCAAGGCGGCGGCAAAGGCATGATGCTGATCGACTTGAAAGAGGGCGACGAGCTGACGGCTTGCACGGTAGTGAATTCACCGGCGCTTAACTTGAGCGGCACGGCGGGCAGCAAGGTGCAGCAGTTGCATATTGGCGGGAAAGAGTTGAAGGACTACTTTGGGGCAAGGGCCAGGGCTGGGAAGGTGGTTGAGAGTAAGTTGAAGGCGCTAAAATTTGACCGGTAGATCTGAGAATGTGATTCAAGAGCTGGCACCTTAACTTTTTTTCATCTGTCACAGAGTATTTGCTTGGACAATCATAAGCGTGCATATTCGTTTCTTAATATTGCGAAGCCAAACAGTAAGCATTTAGTGAGGGAGAAAATTCAATATGCAGGCACTTTTTGAACTTACTGAGGGAAAGAAACGACTTCAGGCTTTGATTGAATCTTTTCCAATCGACAGCCCTCATTGGAATGAAGCACAGAATCGTTTTCAGTTCATTGATCGCATGCTTACTGAGTGCCTAGGTTGGGATAAGCCCGACGTCGAGTTGGAGAACTCCGACGAACTCGGTGGCAAGTCAGATTATCTATTAGGGCATCCACCGAAGGCAGTGTTAGAAGCAAAAAGGGAAGCAAAGCTCTTTGAAATTCCACCCACTGGCAACCCTACTGTTGTACGCAAGATTCAACCATTGCTCCTATCATCAAAGAATTTCAAAGAAGTTGTCCACCAAGTAATTCCGTATTGCGCTATTCATGGAGCACAAATAGCGATAGTTTGTAATGGCCCCCAGCTCGCGATTTTTCAAGCGATCGTACCAGGCCAGGCACCGCTTGAGGGCGAGTGCTATTTTTTTAATGGCTTCAGCTCCTATGTGGAATATTTTCCGCTTCTTTGGAAATTACTATCACCCGAGGGTATAACAGAAAACTGTGCCTATAGAGATTTATCGTTGCACCGCAATCCTAGAATTCCACCAAAGGCATCTACCTCTATTCCTGAACCACTAAAATATCGCTATAGAAATGCGTTTCAAGAAGACCTTAGATCACTATCTGCACTCCTCCTTGAGGAAATTGAAGACAACCCAAAATTAAAATCTTCTTTCTATGAGGAATGTTATGTACCCATTGAGGCAAATAATAGGCACTTGCTGCTAAGCAAGAATATTATTTCCGCACGATACAGACGCGTTAGCGAGGATGGGGTAGTTCCCTCATCGCTAGAAGCGGCAACCACAATAGATAATGCAGGTGAGCTGAAACTCACAGACCCCGCATTAGCAGGCTCTACTGGATCTCGGCCTATAGTCGTTATTGGCGATGTCGGCGTGGGTAAAACATCTTTCTTTGAAAATCTTTTTGAAAGTCTTGAAAGTACCGAGAAGGCCAACACCTACTTTATCCATCTTAACCTAGGTACCAAAGCGAATTTAGCTACTGATATAAAGTCCTTTGTGCTAACTGAAATCCCATTCGTATTAAAGAACAAGTATGGTGTTGACATCGATTCTGCTGATTTTGCCAACGCGATTTATCACAAGGATTTGTTGGATTTCGATACCAGCGTTAAAGGTGGATTAAAGAGCATCGATGAAAACGCATATCGGAGAGAAAAGATTGCTTTTCTTTCTGACAAGATTTGCAACCGTGATAGACATCTTCAAGCATCGCTTGGGCATTTGGCGCGTGGCCGCAATAAGCAAATCATTCTTGTGCTTGATAACGCAGACCAACGCTCATTTGCTGTTCAACAGGAAGCCTCCCTAATAGCCCAAGAGCTCGCAGCATCTCGGAATCTCCTAGTGTTTGTCGCATTACGACCAAGCACGTTTTATCTCTCCAAAACGACTGGTGCACTATCTGCCTATCAGAATAAAATTCTTACAATTTCCCCACCACCAGCGGATGAAGTTGTGCAAAAACGTCTAATTTTTGCAGCTCGTGTTGCCGAGGGAAAAGTAGAGCCAACTGCTTTGTCAGGTATCCGATTACACCTTGGCAGCGTTGTATCTTTTCTTAACGCCACATTAAGATCTATTCGTAACAGCGAACCGATAAAGCAGTTTCTAAGCAATATAACTGGCGGAAATACACGCGCAGTTATCGAGCTAATAACTGGTTTCTTTGGCAGTCCCAATGTTGATTCCCGGAAGATAGTTCGACTAGAGGAAGAAACTGGTACCTATAAAATTCCTCTTCATGAATTCACCAAACATGCACTACTAGGTGAATATGCATACTTCAATTCACAATCTTCCTTTTTGGCGTGCAATATTTTTGACGTCAGTACGGCTGATCCGAGGGAGCATTTCTTAGCCAGTCTAATTGTGGCATTCCTAAGTTCGAATTCTGGTGTTTTGGATAATGATGGCTTTGTAAATGGGCAAGAAATAATGTCCGAGATGGTCCGCCATGGTTTTGTTGATGATCAAATACGTTGCACACTGCGGCGGCTGGCCACCAAGCGTCTAATAGAGACGCCTCATTCGCATTATCGAGAGCTACAGGTGGATGATCATGAACCGCCCGAACAGTTCCATTTCAGAGCGACATCCGTGGGGATCTACCACATAAGATTCTGGACTGGTTCGTTTGCTTTTCTTGATGCCGTTTCAACAGACACGCCTATTTTTAATCGGGAAGCTCGAGAAAAAATTTCAAAGTTAGCGGCTTCGTTCGAGATTGAAGATCGATATCAGAAGGCAGATTGTTTTAAATCGTATCTTGAAAATCAGTGGCATCTATCAAATTTCGCTGCCAACTACTACGATTTTGCGACCCTGGTGCAAAGCCAAGAAGATACATTTAGTTCAGTTCGGCATGTTCTCGACCGAAACACAGCGCATAGAACTATCAAGTAGGCGAAATCGATAAAGTTATGAGCTAAAGTAGTTAAAGGAGTTAAAGGGGGCCGATTAAAGGGACCAAGTTCGGATTGTTTGCTGCAACCAAAACCGTCGCGGAGGCTAAAGGGGTTAGCGTCGCATTATTTTCTTGCCTTCATAGATACTCGGCAAGAGTGAGGAAGGCAATTTGATGCTGCCCCATTTCGAAGCCTTAGACAGGAAAATGGATTTTCAAACAATCAGGGCAATAAGAACTACGAGAGGGATTCATATGCTGGATAGCGTTATAAAACTCACAGAAAAGATCACAGAACTCCTCCAGTATCGCAACGAGCGAAGGGCACGGCAATTCAAAATCCTAATTGAACCCACGTACCTTGCTCTAAAGGTAGTTCACCAAGACTATTTATCCATATTCGAGACAGCTCGGAAAGAACTCGCCTCAGGCTCCCCCTTGAGCACAGTTGCGGATTTACTCGAATCACGTCGGTTAGAAGAAGAGGCAGAGCGTAGAGCAATAATTGAGCATGCGAAAACGATGCGCTTAGATAAATCACTTGCTGACTACCATTCATTCTTCGATGCCATCATTCAGTATTTTAGAAAAACGCCTTTCTCTGGGGGCAGTACGCCATCCAATTCTTTCTTGCATTCGCTACGCGATGCAGCAAATAGCCAGCCACTAATTCAAACAAACGCCCCATCCGGCCGCAATCCCAGAGATAGCCTCGTGAATGCCACTGAACACTCGTTGCAGATGCTACGGAAGAACTGGGAAATAGTGTCTACTGAATACGCCAAGGTACTTGCTGCGAGCATCGAATAAGAGAACTCAAATTAAAGGTACAGGAGTCGATTTCTTTTCAGCCATGCCTTTCTTCAAATCAATTCGCAAGTAATTGGGGACAGACCACGCAAATTAAACGGGCCAGGCTCGAGTTATTCCCAGCGACCAAAACCCTCAGGCTTTTCAGCGAAATAATCAGGGACAGCGCCCTAATTTCTACGCAGCCATTTTCTAACTCAAAGGAGCCAGGCTCGAATTGATTTTTCGGGAAACCATATTGAGCCTAGCCCCTTTGATTCTTCTCAAGGTCTGGCAGCGCCAACCGCCCCATCACTTGGACTCAGCGAACTAGTCGCCGCCACGGCTGATGTAGTGCTGCTTTGTCTTTCCAATCAGCAGGCCTCCATCCGACTCCACATAGGTTTGTGCAGTTTCGCCGCTGCCGAACAGCATGCCCGCCACATGGCCATCGCGCACTTCTGCGATGTGGGAAAAAAGCAGCTCCACACGGTGGTCCTTGTAGTGTTGGTAGGTGTCGTTCTGGTAGGAGTTGCCCAGTGGCAGTTGCCAGAGAAAGAATGGCTTGCCCACGGCCGTCGAAACATCCTTCGTCCACTGCAAGAAGGCGGTCATCTTGGTGACATCCCAGTCATGCCCTGGCTGCCCCTTCACCAGGAGGTACCAATCGGCATCGCGATCGCTGGGGTCTGTCACCAGGAAGTCGCCATCAGCAGCGCCCATGGCAAGCATGAAGTTGGCCCAGGATGTGGCATCACCCGCATTGGTATAGGTCCAGGGTGAGAAATGCAGGCCCACCGTGGCGTTGGGCGCATAGATGCGCACCATGTGGATCATGCACTTGGCAAAGCCGGCGGCATCGTCGGTATATCCCGTGCTGCAGTCAGTTCGGCTGCTCGCTGTCACCTTGGCGGGAATGGCGCTAGGCAGGCCCGTAGTCGTGTCGGCTCTGGCTTTCAGGTAGCCGAACAGGTCGGGCTCGATGTGCAGCATGGCTTTTTCGGTGCCGATCTTCTGCAACAGGAAACGCCAATCGTCGAAATAGGTGGTCAAAAATGTCTGGTCGTTCAGCGCAGCCGTTTCTCCAGTGGGAGATGGCCCTTCGCTCAGCCCGGAAGCGGGCAATACCATGTAATAGGTGAAATACGGAATTTGCGGACGAGACACGGAGTTCCAGGTGCGTGCCTTGGCCGTGCTGATAAAGCGCGTCGCGAACAAACCGCGTTGCGGGATATTCTCCTGCCAGGCTCCCCACCAGGAGCATGATGACACGGGCACCGTGCCACTCATGCACCCTGCGTGGTCATAGGTGCTGAAGCTGGCCGAATTCAGATATTGGTACTGCATGTCGAAAGGTGCCGAGTCGCCAGAAGTGCTGCTTCCCGAGAAACCCACCATCACCTTGGTGTGCCCCATGAAAGGCGTACTCAGCGTTGAGTTGGCTGGTGTTGTGCTCACACTGAAATCCATAACCGGGCTGCTGCTCACCGGCGACCCTACGCTCCCTCCCCCGCAAGCGGACAAAATCAATCCCAACAGCAAGTAGCCGACACGCATGCATTCTCCCGAACTCAATGAAGGGCACCCCTAATAATCCAAATTTTAGTTACGACATAACCTAAAGATTAGTCTTCACTGAAACTGCGTTTTGTCGCAATACTACGTTGCTCACAAAAAATTGCTCTTTACATATAGCGCCATCGACACGTTACTGCAAAGCAGCCGTTTGCGGGAGATGGCGCCAGCGGTCATTCCCGCACCAGACGGCTCCGCCGCACCGTGTCATGACTGCATATGCTGCGTCGCAATTTTTTGCTCGCGCCTTGTCTTGCTTAGAACTTTGAATTATTAGAGGCGCCCTGAAAAAATCGACCGCCAACGTCGGCTGGTACACGAAGGATAGCAAAGCAAAGGAATATAGCCAAAGGAGTCAGGTTCGGATTGTTTTCAGGAACCTAATCCGTCGGGCTTTCTAGCACGCCCTCTGTTCACATTTGATCCGTACCGACAAATCAATAATCAAGGAGACTACATTGATCTCCATCCATCGAAGCCGTCACCCATAAGCCTGCTTGATTATTAGTAGCTTATAAGCTACATTATGCCCATGATCGAAGTCTTCCGATACCAGACTGAAGATGGCACAGAGCCAATAACCGCTTGGTTGCAGTCGCTACGAGACAAGCAAGCGCAGGCCAAGATTCGCGTCCGCCTCAAACGACTGGAGGCCGGCAATTTTGGAGACTGTGATCCGGTAGGTGATGGCGTGCTGGAATTGCGCGAGCACCTTGGTGCAGGGTATCGGGTGTACTTCGGTCGGCATGGCCAGACAGTCGTCATCTTGCTGTGCGGTGGCACCAAGAAATCGCAAACGGCAGATATCAAGACCGCCAAGGAATATTGGCAAGATTGGAAGCGGAGGCAAACATGAGCAAGAAAATTAAAGCTGCGGTATCACATCACGAACTTGAAGTAGCCGAGCTGCGCGCAGATCGCGAACTGGCTGTCGAATATCTCAAAGCCGCCATGGAATCTCTCGACGATCCCGATGATCGCGCAGCTGGTCTACTTGCACTGCGCACCGTTGCCGAGGCATATGGCGGATTAGGTGCGGTTGCCGCCGAGGCAGGTATCAGTCGCGAATCGCTGTATCGCACTCTCTCGGCCAATGGTAACCCAACGCTAAAAACGCTGCTCGCCGTGCTGAAGGTGGTAGGCATGAAACTTTCGGTGGAGCCGGACCAACACGTAGCCGCGTAAGTAATACGGCCGGGTAGGTTTGAAATGAACGCACGAGCTAAAACAGCAATACAGCATTGGGGCTTCGTTGCACCGCTGTTGCAACCTGCGCGCAATGCAAAGGAGTATGCACTGTTGGTAGAGGCGCTGGACGCGGCGATCGATGCGGGCGGCGCGGATGAAAAGCATCCGCTCGCGCGTCTGGTTGAATACCTCGGCGATTTGGTTGCCGAATACGAGGCCAAAGACAAGGTGCCGGCCGCCGCAACCGGTGCGGATGCGCTACGTTACCTGATGCAGCGCGATGGCTTGCGTCAGGTCGATCTACCCGAACTGGGTAGCCAGGGTATGGTGTCCGAGTTGCTCTCTGGTCGGCGCGGGTTTAATGCTCGTCAGGTGAAAGCTTTGGCTGAGCGATTTGGTGTTTCGGCAGCTTTGTTTTTGTAATTCAGAACGATTGGGGCCAAAGGGGCAGCCCCCTTGTAATCGGCAATTATGCGATGAGCGAATGCATGTATGACCTCCGCACATGCCTTAACTGAAAATGCAGATAGATCACGACGCTGAGTATCGCGGCAAAAAAGCACCACACTGAAAAGAATGCGACGTAGTAGAACCAGAACGCCACCACAAACAGGACAAAAGCCAGCACACCAAAAAGAACGACGATACGCTGGCTGGAAAAGAGCGCGCTCACACAGGTGGCAGCGATATACAAAGCCAGGACGGGCGGGATATGAAAATGCGGGAAGACGTAAACGATATGTTCGCGGATCTCTGAGATGATCGGATAGCGAACGATGAAATAGAGCAAATAGGCGGCGACCGCAACGCCTGTCAGTTGAAATCCCCGGATCACCTTTTTGCGCCACGGGACTGTTTCCATGTGTCCGATGGAGAACGGGACAAATACGGGCCACAGGACGTGCGAGAACAATACGAACGCATACGTCATGACAACGTTGAGGAGCTTTCCTTCAAACTGAAATGACAACCATAGCAGGCCCTCGATGAATTGCTGCAATCCGAACAAGAGCGGAATCATCGCAAAGAAGATCTCTTCTCTGCGTTTTGTCAATCTCAGGGTAGCCACGCCGATAAGGGACAGAACGGCACCCGCTGTAAAACTTGCCGCAGCACAAAAACACATTGAGAACTTCCGTGGGAATAATTAAACGACAGGGTCAAAACGATATTCTTGGGTACTCAGCCCTTTACCAGATACCTTCGATAATATTCCATCACACGCGGCACATAGTCTGTTGTTTCCGGATAAGGCGGGATCTGGTTGCCATATTTCGCAACCGATGCCTCGCCAGCGTTGTAAGCGGCGAGCGCCAGATTTCTGTCGTTGTGGTACTTCTTCAGCAGGTAGCGCAGGTATCTTGCGCCACCGCGCACGTTTTGCATCGGGTCAAGCGGATCGGCGACGCCATAGCGCTTGGCGGTCTTCGGCATCAATTGCATCAACCCTATTGCGCCCGCCCTGGAAATCGCAGCGGGCCGGTAGCGCGACTCGACCGAGATCACCGCATGCAGCAGCGCGCTTTCCACACCATAGGTCCGGGCAATTCTGTTGACCATGCGGTCATAGATCATTTTGTCCGCAATTTGGTAGAGCGGCTTACCTGTGTATGCCTCGGAGACCGCGACGATTTGCGCGGCCGGTTCCGGGATCATTGCAGGGTGGTCGCTGTCGATTTGAATATTGCTTGAATTCACGGTGCCTGCACCAGTGGTTGAAATCGATTCCTCCGCCCACACCGGTTGCATGCCAAGAACGCTTACCGCAATGAAGGTGACTGCCGACAATAGTGGTACGCGTTCCAATGCTTTCATGGCTGGCTCCTATGAATAAATGAACAAAGCAATACAGAGTCATGTAATAAAGGAGCAGGATCGAGTTTTTTCAACAACCAAATCCGTCAGTCTGTTTGTGCGTACGCCGGCATGATATTTTCAATTATGTACACCGGCCTCTTAGTGATCGCGGCCCCGGCTGTGCGTTTCAGAAAAGCTGCGCCGCGATTATGTGCTTGCAAGCCGAAGCTTCTGTGCGACAGCGCACATTGCCTTGCGAAATTCCGAAGTGCAATCGCCTTGGCTTGACTATTGGCGGATACGGCCTGCTGCCGAAGCTGACGTTTACAGGAGTGGTATTGTTGACATTGGCAGTCGGCTATATAACAATCATTTCCCGATACGGCTCCCGCCGTCCCGTCCGACGACGGAATGCCCCTCGAGATTTGGCGAGGAGTAAATCATGAAGAATCCCAATGTTCCCCAACCGCTTGCCAGTGGATCCCTTGCCTCGCGTTTTCAGGCTCCGAAGGCAATGGCATTTACGATGGCGCTGGCCGATCCCGAGTTGATCGCCTGGAAAGATCGCGCCACTTCGCATGCCTCTGGATGAATGGACCAGCGAACTCACCTGAGTTTAGCTGAATCAGTTTCTGCAAGATCAAGAGAAGGAGATCACCATGCTCGATATCAATCACGTTCTTAATGAACAGGCGAATGGCCGCTTTGATCCTGAAGGCCATATGTACGACCTTGAACATTGGTCTCCGCTCATCGCCAAGCAACTGGCGCTTGACGAGGGGATCGGGGAGCTCACCGAGGCGCATTGGCACGTAATCCATGCGCTGCGAAACCTGTATCGGGAGCAGGGACGTCCGGAGAATACGCGCGTCGTCATGCAAATGCTGGCGCAGGATTTTGCCGATGAAGGCGGGCGTCGCTACCTTTACGAGCTGTTCCCGAAAGGGCCTGTCAGCCAGGGATCGCGTTTGGCGGGCGTGCCCGTCCCTCCCAATGCGAGCGATCCCTCGTTCGGCTGGGCCGGCTGAGCATGCCACGCAGTTTTGTTGTGCTGTCGCAGATTCTCATCAACGCAAGGAGAAAATCATGAACACTGCAGATATGTTGATCTACGTGCATCCCAAGCTGGATGCGCAAAGCAGGAGCGCTCTGGAAAGAACGGTTGAGGGGCGTCTCGGGGTCGATTGCGCGCAATTCGATTCTCATACGCATCACCATGCAATGATGGTCAGGTATGATCCTGATGCGATCCAGGGCATGCAGATATTGAATATGGTACGCAATGCCGATCCTGCGGCGACAATAGTGGGGCTTTAGTTTCGGAAAAAATATCGTTCGCCAATTGGAGGCGCGAACAAACTCCGGCTAAGCCTTCTCAGGCTTCAACCTGATGGGATGCTCCGCAGCACTTCTTGTACTTTCTGCCGCTGCCGCAAGAGCAAGGTGCGTTGCGGCTTATTTTTGGATTTTCATTTTCAGAGGTCCTGCCACTGGCGCTGTCTGCAGCACGACGTTGCGGCGCCCAGAATTTATATATCCAGCCGACGCTCGCCGGGATCTGTTTTGAAAGCTCTTCGCGCTGAGCCGGTGTCTTCACCAACTCTTCTTCTGCCTCGGTGATTTCCGCTGCACCCAACAGGTAGATCGGCCGCAATGCCACTGGCCCGTGGCTGGATTCAAATAAGGCCTTCCAGCTATCCCGCCGCATGTTGATGCCCGTCATGTAGCCGTGCGCCCACATTTCACCGTCCATGTATTCGCGCTCGTCGCCTTCATAGACTTGCAGATCAAAGACGGGCTCGAAATGTTCCGGGTCCTGGTGCAAGCTCCAGCCGATTGCATTCAGGTGGCGCGTCATCAGGCCGGTGATTCTTTCTGCCTGCGTCCCGGAAGCAAATGTCGGCGCATCTTCTGTTGTCGGGCCCCACACTCGCGGGATCCATTCGCCTGGGTTCGGCATTGCCGGGCCGGAAACGATGGCGGTCAGAAATCCATCCAGGCAATCCAGCAGCATGACTTCATTTGTCGTAGCGTCGGACATCAGGAAGCTGTCGAGCTCGTCCATTTCTTTTTCGGAGAGTGCGAGCGTCACTTCAGTTTCACTTGTTTCTTGTTTTGGCATGGTTGCTTTTTACTTTCCTTGCTGAATGATTTTGGAAGCGCTGATTTGATCAGCACTTCCCTTTACCGGGCTAGTCTCTATGCAGGAATGCTTCCAGAGCCGATGCGACCTGTTCGGGCTGGTCGTGCTGAACATTGTGGCCCGCATCGGTGATGGTGACAACCTGCACGTTTGTGAAACTCCCGATTCGGTCGCGATATTCATCCGGGTCGTTGCCCAGGCGATCGTACACATAGCCTTTGTCTGCGACCAGCATCAGAACGGGCGCCTTGATCTTGCGCCAGGTCGCCTTGGAATCCTCGATCCGGTAAGGGATCGGCGACGGGATCCTGTGCCAGGGATCGCAGGCCATCTCGATCTGGCCGTCAGGGCGCATGCGGCTTACCACGCGGGACAGGAAAGCCGCTTTCTTGATATCCAGGCGGGGATTGGCCAGCATCAGGCGCCGTGCCAACGCTGCATGATCCGCGTAGATCCGCGTTGTCGGCTGCTCCCGAATGGCGTTGATCCACTTTGCCATCGCGGCCGGTGTGTCGATATCCGCTTCCAGTTTCATGCCGAGGAAATCGAGCATCGCGAGTTGTGCGACTCGCTCGGGGCGCACTCCCGCATACATGCTGGCGATGTTGGCACCCATGCTGTGGCCGACGATGCGCACCGGCTTGTCGCCCGAGTAGTGCTCCAGCAAGCAATCGAGGTCTGCATAGTAATCATGGAACCAGTAAGGTCTCGCCAGCCATTGCGATGCGCCGTAGCCGCGCCAGTCCGGCGCGATGATGTGCCACGATTGTTTGAGCGCATCCACGACAAACTGGAACGTGGGAGAGGAATCCATCCAGCCGTGCAAAAAGAATACGGTCGGCGCGTCGGGCGAGCCCCAATGCCGGACGCAGTAACTCAAGCCGCGCACGTTGATGATTTCGGTTCTGGACTGGGTGTGGGACATGATGGTTTGATGTGGATGGGCGACGTGGCGCGATCGGTTACGACGAAAGGTACCCGACTCGAACGGTTCCCGGCAACAAGAACATAAAGAAATCAGAAGGCGCAGTTCGGAATCAAATCCCGCAGCCTGCTTGATCGGTGGCTGAATGACTGAAGCGTTAGCCCCGCTTTTCATTTCAGCATGAAATCCATGCTGTCGACCCTATTTGCCGCGCCGCCAGAAAAGTCCCATTAACGGCTTGACGCTGGTGCCGTGCAGAAGGATGGAGAGCGTGACGACGATCAGTGTCATTTGTATCAATTGCAGCGACAGCGCTTCCGGCAAGCCGTTCTCTATCGCATACATCAGATAGTAGAGCGAGCCGATCCCGCGCACGCCGAACCAGCCTGTCATGCCGCGTATGCGCCAGGTCGTGTTCGTGCCCAGCAGGCCGACGACGACACTGACCGGGCGTGCGATCACGAACAGGAACAGCGCCAACCACACCGCGTCCCAGGTCCACGAGTTCAGGTACAGCGATCCGCCGATCAATAGCACCAGCATCACTTCCGAAAGTCTTTCCAGATGTTCTTTGAATACCAGAGATCCTTGGCTGACGGTTTCCGGCGGTTCCAATTCGGCCTGCGCCTTTCCGGCTGCGCGTGCGGATTGCTGGGTTTTGCTGCTGTCAAATGCTACCCGGGCCGCCTCGGCCAGTTTCAATTCGGTCTGGCGCAGTGCGACGGCGGCAAAGAATACCGCCAGGAATCCCCAGCCGTTAACCAGCGTTGTCAGCCCGTATACGACGCCGATCAGGCCGAGGCCGAGGAAGTCGTCCATCAGTTCGTGCTTGTGCGGCTTGCTGCGCAGCTTCCAGCCCAGACGCGCGAGCGCCACACCCGCGACAACACCGATGGTGATGCCCGACACGGTAGCCCATAACACATCCAGCAATAGCCAGTTGATCCCGTAATCGCCGATTTCATGCAGGCCCAGCATCCCCATCCCCAGCATCACAAACGGGAACGCGCTGCCGTCGTTCATGCCGGCCTCGCAGGTGATGGTGAAGCGCAATTGGTCGTGGTCTCCGGGATGGCGGATCTGCACATCGGTTGCCAGCACCGGATCGGTCGGCGCAACGATCGCGCCCAGCAGCACGCCCGCTCCCAATGGCAGATTCAGCACATAGTAGGCAAAAGCGGCGACCGTCGCGACGGTGACGGTCATCGATACCGTCGCCAGCATGATAGGCGCACGCCAGCGGGCAAAGGTGAACGGCACCGGCATTTTGACGCCGGCAGAGAACAGGGAGATCAACACCGCGACTTCGGTCAGCACTTCCAGCAGCGCCGATTCCTTGAGCGGGTTGAAATGAAACAGATTGAGCGCGGTCGGCCCGACCAGCACGCCCACTGCCAGGTAGATGATGGCGGAGGTAACCACCGAACGTTTCAGGATGGAAGCAGTAAGGCCCATGAACAGCAATAGTCCGCCTACGAACATGAACCATTGTGAGTCAGTCATCGGTTCGTTCCGGATACATAAGTGACAGCATTGATTAAACGCACATCGGCCAGACCGAAGGCCGGCCTGTCCCGAGCCTGATTGAACTACCGGCTCTCTTTAGTGATCGTGGCCGCGGCCTTCGTCATTGCCTCTGCCGTGCCGGTCGTTCCCCTGGTTGCCCCGGCCGTCATCACGGCGTTCGTTGCGGCCGCCGTCATGGCGATTTCCATGCCGCTCCTGGTAACGCGGAACGTATTCGCGCTTGTACCAGTTGTCCTGCACAAAGAAGACACGCTCGCCGCAGGCGTTGTATTCACCGCAGTGCCTGCTCCAATGTCTGGCGTGGCTCGGGGGTACGCGCAGATAGATCGGCGGGCGCATCGGTCCCCGCTCGATGATCACCGGCTGGGCAAATATCACTTGTGGCTGCGGGAAGTCGCCGATGTCGATTCGGCCATAGAAATCGGGCTGGCCAATGCTGACGGAGACGCCAACGTCGGCTGCGGCAGCCGGAGTGGCTATGTAAAGAACGGCTATCGCTGCTGCAACGAGAATACGTTTCATGTTGAATCCCCTTAATGTGTTTTCAGGAAGGTCAAACAGTGCGCCCTGGAATTCCCCGCCGGCACGGGGTGTCAGCATGGATATCGTCCGGAACACAGGTCGGCGGCCTGGTCGTACGCTCCAGAATGGCTACGTCGCGATTATGTGCCTGCGGCCCAAAGCTTCTGTGCTGCAGCGCACGTTCAAGGTGTAACGAGACCGCATTTACTGCGACCGCAAGCAATGCTGGCGTGTCAGAATAGCACGGCTCATCCAGTTTCCGATTGCAGAAGAAAGATCACCATGACGCCACCCGTCTCCGCAACTGTATCGTCCCAAGCCGCTCTGGCACGGATGGAATCCATCTTCGCACAGCAACAGGCGGCTTATGCCCGATCCCCGATGCCGACCCTGGACGAACGCAGACGGCATCTCTCGACGCTCAAAAGGTTGCTGCTGGAACACCGGTACTCCATTGCCGCAGCGATCAGCGCCGACTTCACGTCGCATTCCGTCGATGAAACGCTCATGGCAGAGATCATGCCCGCGGTGCATCACATCGACTATTCGCTGAAGCACCTGCGCCGCTGGATGCAGCCCGGGCGCCGCAGCGTGGGCCTGCATTTCCTGCCCGCCGGAGCCCGCGTGGTCTACCAGCCGCTGGGCGTGGTCGGCATCATCTCGCCGTTCAACTATCCGGTAAACCTTTCCATGGTGCCGCTGGTGACTGCGCTTGCTGCAGGCAACCGGGCCATGATCAAGATGTCGGAGCTGACGCCGGGGACTGCGGCACTGGTCGGGGAGATGCTGCGCAAGGGCTTTGCGGAGGATCACGTTGCGGTGGTGACCGGCGAGGCCGATGTCGGCGCCGCGTTTGCGAGGCTTCCGTTCGATCATCTGCTGTTCACCGGCTCCACACCGATCGGCAAACTGGTGATGCGCGCGGCGGCGGAGAACCTGACCCCGGTCACGCTGGAACTGGGCGGCAAATCGCCGGCCATCATTGCCGGCGACATTCCGCTGGAAGACATCATGGACCGCCTGTGCTTCGCCAAATCGTTGAATGGCGGGCAGACCTGCGTGGCGCCCGATTACGTGCTGGTGCCGCGCGGCAAACTCGAATCTTTCATCCATCTTTACAGGGCCGCGTTCAACAGGATGTACCCCACGATCAACGGCAATGCGGATTACACCAGCGTGGTGAATGCACGAGCACATGAGTTGCTGCAGCATTGGCTGAAGGATGCTGCAGCGAAGGGTGCGCGCATAGAAAAGGTGAGCGATGAGGCCATTACCGACGGGACCTTTCGCATGCCCCTGCATCTGGTGACGCAGGTGACGGACGAGATGACGATCATGCAGAAGGAATTGTTCGGGCCGATATTGCCGGTCTTGCCCTATGACAGCATGCAAGAAGCGCTGGACTATGTGAACCTGCATCCGCGTCCGTTGGCGCTATACCTGTTCACGCATGACCGGGCGCTGCAGGACCATGTGGCAACCCACACGCATTCCGGCTCGATGTGCATCAACGAGGCGCTGATTCAGGTTGGTATCGACGACCTTCCTTTCGGCGGCATCGGCCATTCCGGCATGGGCCAGTACCACGGCCACGAAGGCTTCCTGACTCTGTCAAAAGCGAAGGCAATCATGAGCAAGGGCCGACTAAACTCGATGAAGTTCATGTACCCGCCCTACGGCGGGATCATCCAGAGATGGTTGCTGAAGTGGCTGCTGCGTTGAGCGATGGGAATTCCGGGTGGCGCGATCGACGAAAAAATGGCCTTGGCTATGAGCCAAGGCCATTTCGTGTTGAGTTACGGTATCAAGGTAAAGTTTTGCATGAAATTCGCCGCTGAAATATTCACCATGATTGACTGGGTCGTGTATCCGGTTGCGGAAGCAGCGTCGGTGTATTGCCCGACTGTGTAAGTTCCGTTGGCAAACGTGAGCGGCAGTGCACCGTATGTGGCGAACTGCGGAGCGCCGATAGGCAAGGTCAACGAATACACGCCGGATGACAGATCGGCGGCCTGCGATTTCACCGTCACGACCGGGATGGTGCTGACCGCCTGCTGCGCCATCGTGTAGGCGACTGCAGTCGAACTGACCGGATTCAGCGTCACCGTGCCGCTGATCATATGGGTGGCGGACAATGGCAAGGTGATCGGCACGCCGCTGGTACTGATGTTCACCACGCTGGTGCTGGTGGTGACCGGTACCGTTGCAATGACCGCCGTGGCGCGGCCGTCGGCAGTGATAACAACGTCATAGTTTCCGGGCGCAACACGGGCGAGGAAGAATTCGCCGGTCGTTGCGTTCGGCGCCGTGGTTTGCGCGACGACACCGCCCTGCTGCGCCGTCACCAGAACGTTGCTGGTCAGCAACGCGGGATCGACAAATCCGTCGATGCCGTTCAAGGCAAAGGGGGATATTCTGATCACGGGTTTCAGCATATAGACGCCGGCACCGTTCAGCACGATGGACTTGCAGGCGTCGAAATCCAGCACCAGGTCCACGCGTTGTCCGGATGCCACGTTGAACTGATTGATCAGCTTGATCCCGCTCTGCATCGCGCTTGGCGTAACCAGCGGGGTCTCGACTCCGCGCGTGGGGACAACCGAGTTGGCGAGGCCGCTACCGGTGTTCGGGTCCAGCACCAGGCGCAGTTGCGTGTATTGTCCCGCTGCCAGCGGCGTTTCGCCGAGACTGTCGAGCGCGCCGTTGTTCAGACTGAGCAGATTGATCTTCCGCGGCGGGTTCAGCGTAATGTCGGTCCAGCCGGCAGCGGTATCGGGAGCGGACGCGCTCTGGTGCACACGCACTTTGTTGACCGTCACATTCACCGCGTCGTAGCCGCAGGCTGGCGCATCAGTCAGGGAGACGCCGAGCGTGCCCGGTGCCGGGGCACTTGAACCGCCACCGCATCCGGCGACAAGCACCGCAAGCAATGATGCCATCAACCACGTTAGTGGCCTGGACCTGGAATGATAGTCTGGCTTTTTCATTTTTTTCTCCTTTTAGAGTGAGCGCGAAAGACACCGGCGAATACCGTGAGTTGAAAACCGATATACGTCACTTGCGCATATCGACGTGAACTTCTTCAGTTGCCCAAGATGCGCTTTGAATGGTGGTTTATCTGTGCGACAGGACACGCAGGATGTTTGTCGCGATGCGAAGGAATCAAGCGGAATACTTGGATGCGCGATGCCCAGTGTACGCCATAAATACACGGGTGTTCCAGCGTGCCGAAAAGCTCCGGATCGACGCTTTGCCCTGCCTGTTTCTTTGTGTCAAAAGAAGCCGTTAGACGCCGCAGTATCAAGCAAATCCGTCAGCCCGGCGATGCTGTTTTGTTTCTGCCGTCCCGCTTCGATGCTCTGTATGAAATCAATGCTGCCGCTGGTAGAGGCCGACCAGTTCGGTGTGGCTGATTATGTGGCCCTGCATCGCAGCTTCCAATGCAGCTTTGGTGGGCGATTTCAGGTCTGGCAGCACGGTATCGAGCGCAAACAGTTTGTGGAAGTAGCGGTGATTCCCTATCGGCGGGCACGGGCCTCCGTAGCCGGTCTGCTGCCAGTCGTTCTTGCCCTGCAGGGTGCCCGGCGGGAGCGCGGCGGCGGCGATGCCTTCGGACAAACCGTGTACGTGAGTCGGAATGTTGTACAACACCCAGTGCACCCAGGTCCGCTTGGGCGCTTTGGGATCGGGCGCGTCCGGGTCGTCGACGATCAGGACCAGGCTCTTTGCGCTGGCCGGCACTCCGTTCCAGTTGAGCGGCGGCGAGACGTTCTGCCCGTCGCAGGTATGGCGAGCGGGGATCGCGTCGTTGTGCTGGAAGGATGTTGATGTGATGATGAATGGCATCATGGTCTCCTTGTCTGCGAACACGCCGGCCCGGGCAGGCTGGCGAATATTGCCAGCCCTCTCATTTGACCAGCTTCGAGAGTTTCTTGAACGAGTCGGTGCCGGCGATCTTCAATAACTGGAACACGACTGCCTCGGTGCAGGTGGGCACGGCGCCGGCGAGCACCATGGCCTCGATCGCGGTCTGTCTGTTGTCGCTGCTGCGGCTCATTACGGCATCCTTGGCGAGATGGACGTTGAAACCGTCATCCAGCAGATCGATGACGGTTTGCAGCACGCAGACATGCGTCTCCATGCCGGTGACGATGATCTGCGTCCTGCCGCTCTGTTTCAGTTGCTTGATGAACACGTCGTTGCCGCAGCAGCTGAAAGTCATTTTTTCGAAGCCGGGGGCGGCGGGTGCCCTTTGCCTGAGTTCGCCCAATGTCGGCCCCAGCCCTTTGACATACTGTTCGGTGAAGATCACAGGTATCGCCAGCTCTTTCGCGCTTTCCAGCAGGATGCCGGTGTTTTTTGTTAGTTGCTGCAACGCGCTCCGTTCCATGGCTGCGCAGAGTTTTTCCTGCACATCGATAACGACCAGCACGGCCTTTGCCGGGTCCAACAGGAATTTGCTTTGGATAGACATGATTCTCCCTTCGCTGACAAGACTCGGCGCCCGAATCACGATGGATGGCGCGACCACGCCGGGCTGCATCGAATCGTTCAAGAAAGACGCAGGGGAGGCGATCCCCTGCGTCCTTTGTACTAATCGCTCGGCGCGAACTGCAGCGAGCAGGACAGCACGCCCGCAACAAACAGATTTTCGCTTTGCCCCAAATATGCACCGGGCATCAGTTTGAAGCATGCCAGGGTTGCGATCACCTTGCGTACCTTTTCTTGTGTCATCAACTCCCACGCGGCATCAAACTCATCCGGCTTGAATACCAGTTCTAGATTCAGGCTGCTCTGGTTTGGCAACTCGGTGACATATATCCGGCCGATCTCTCCGCTGCCGGTTCCCTTTTGTGCCGCGATATAGCCTGAAGAACCGGAGGAAATATTGACCCTGGAAGTATCGACCGCCATGTGCGTCGTAAGGTAGGCAAAGAGCCGGTCTTCGAATTCCTTGTCGGATACGACCTGGGTATCGTGCTTGCTCGAAGTGGCCAGGAACTCAAAATCGGCACTCGGTTTGTTTTCGGTCAGCAGTCGAACGGAAGCGATCTTTTCGCATGAAAGTCTCAGCGCCCTGGCTGAATTCTGGCTCGATATATCCTCGGATTTCCCCATGCTGTTGACCAGGAAAGAATCGAGTTCGAGTTCAAGTGAGACTTCAATCATTTGGGCAGTGGTCGATTTTGATCGACATTCTCCATAGGGGTGGGAATCGGGCGGTGGAACTTCAATATGGGCGCAGCGAGCCGCCTGCGTTAATTATTGCACACGGCGGACGTACGGGGACCGGCTTCGTGCTGTTCTTGGCAACCTTGTTTTGGGATGAGCCGGTACACCTTGTGCTCGGAACATCTTGCGATCCCGTCGCCGCGATCCGGGTCGGGTTCCAGAATGCTTTCGACGTGAGCCAGCTCGATCCCGAAAGCTTCCGAATATAACGCGATGACCTCCGCGGATGGGCCCAGCGTCACTTCCCGCGTCTCGCCTTTATCGGCATCCTCCACCGTTAACAGGAACATTTTGCAGGCCGCCGGAAGGATCAGTTTGAGGTGGGCGACGTAGAGCCGGCGTATGTCTTCCGGCAGTGCGGTGAGCGCTGCCCGGTCGTAGACGACATCGATTTCTCCCAGATCGGCCCGGCCTGCGGAGAAGTAGTCTCCACAGAGGATGCTGATCTTGCCGGCTCGCCACAGGGTGAATCGCCCGACTTTCCGCCGGCTCGGTTGCATGTGATTCTCGCGGAAGAATGCGCGCACTGCGACAGGACTCAGCTCCAGGCCGACCACTTCATGTCCCTGCTGCGCCAGCCAGATCATGTCCAGACTTTTGCCGCACAGCGGAACGAACACCCTGCTGCCTTGAGCAAGTTCAAGGCCCTGCCAGAAGCGAGTGAGAAACCGGTTGACTTCTTGCTGGTGAAAGTCGGTCTGCCGGTCACGCCAGCATTGCTGCCAGAGTGCGTTGTCGCGGCTGCTCATGGTTGCGCACGTTTCGTTGAAGGCCGGGCAAGCCGGGATGGCACTCGCGAGAAGCGCGCCGGGATGTTGCGGTAGCGCGGTTTTCAAAGAATAGCACGGTTGTTTCGGCGTTTTGGTGCGGGACAGGATTAAAGGACTGCCTCGACGTTCATTGCCCGGGGGATTTCGACCGGAAGCTAGGGCGCACCGTGCTTTTTGCTTTTCATCGAGTACAACTCACAGACCGATGAGTTATGACCGTGCATATCTTTTAAATGGGGAATGCATACAACGATGCCGTGCCCGCCTTTCTTTCTGAACGTGTGGACACAATTGTCACAGGTTGGATGAGTTGGCAGTTTTCTTTTGAAGTGCAAGCTCTTGTTCATATTGGCATCTTCCTTGATCAACAGCGTGTTGCAACTCTCGGCACACATTGAGCAGATGTGCCGGGAGCAAACTCGTGCTTCGGCCGTCGGAAGAAGAGAGAGGCACAGGAATGAAAACCCATGCCGCAGTCCCGCTACCATAGTTTCCCTTAGGCCGGAGACTTTGCGCCCATACTTTTCAGCACGTTTGCCAAGTGCTGCGCATATTACTCTGATTCAGGCAGCTTGAAATACCGCAACAGTTCCCAAAGGTCCGACGTCGTTTTCAAACCCGTTCAGCGGCGACACCTGACTGTCTGGCCGACTGTTCCAGTTCGCTTGACGCATGGTCGCCTTCAATCCGGATTGCTTACCTGCGATCTCCGCGCTCACCGCCCCTGTCGCCATCATGATCGCCTCCCCGGTCACCATCGTGACGCCACCCTTCACCCGGAAAATAACAACCGGATAGCAATGTTGTCAGTATGCAAAGAATAGCCACTGAAAACTTGAATTGTCTTTTCATCGTGAAGTTCCTTCCGGTTCGAATAAACGATCGTTCCGATTACGGTTAAACGATTGCAAGGTTATAAGCTCCGGAAATATTCCTCTGTACGGTACAACACCCTGCCGCTTCCATTCTTCAAACCGGGTCGGAATTCGAACTACTTGAACATCGCGGCGCCAACCTTGCACACGACCTCATCCTGGGAACCGGCTCCGCCCGAACAACC
Organism: Sideroxydans sp.; assembly: GCA_027310725.1. Taxonomy (GTDB): domain Bacteria; phylum Pseudomonadota; class Gammaproteobacteria; order Burkholderiales; family Gallionellaceae; genus Sideroxyarcus. The sequence continues at coordinate 35,278 of DAIDAG010000072.1, forward strand.
GATCGCCCCGATCAGTTTTCCGTCCTCGACCAGGGGAATGCCGCCGCGCGAACCGATGGCGCCATCGAGCGTTGCAACATAGGGCATGTTGTTCACCTGGATCGCATTCTCGAATATCTTCGTTTCGCGCCGGAAGCTGGCTGCCGCACGGGCTTTGTGTTCCGAGATCTGGATCGATGCCAGCTGCGCCCCGTCCATGCGCTGGAACGCAACCAGGTTGGCGCCGGAATCGACCACCGCGACATTCATCTTCCAGCCGCGTTTCTTCGCCTCTGCAACCGCGGCATTGATGGCCGCCGTCGCACGCTCCAGGGAAATGGGGGCACCGTACGGAATATCGAAATTCATTTTTTCGGGAACGGTATCGAGTGGATTTGCCGGCTTGGCATCCTCGGCAAAGCAATCGACAGACACAAGCAAAGCCGGGCAAAGAACAATAGCAGCCAATATTGATTTCAACGTCATGATGTCGCTCTCCTGTCAGAATTATCGATGGTCAACTAGTCTGGAATGGTTCGGTTCTGCATTTTGGAATCCCGGCCCGCATCCTTCGCGGCTGAAGAAATCGGACCGCGGAAGAGCCGGCTGCATGCAGTGACCGTGTCTTATTCTGACAGAATGCGAAAGATTAAAAACACCATTTTTGTCATGGTGTTCAGGGGCGACCTGCGCATCTTTCTGGTCATTCCGGAACAATTCAAGTGCAGAGCCGGATCTTCTGCCGGGCCGGCATTGCCCGCCTCCATCAACGTTGCCTGTCGCAAGTTGCTCTTCCGCGACTCTCCGCAGAGCCGAGACCGGCGGTTAACTATTGATGGCAAAGAATTGTTTTTGGAAACGAAGATTGGATCCTCCGTCCGTGTGATTTTTCGACAAGTTCGGCGTACGAATTGGCGTCGCGTTTGTTACAAAACTGAAGTTGTCGGGGTTCGAATTTCAGGCATAATCCGCGCGGCTCGAACAACATGTAACTTGATATTGCACCATTGATACGATCATCAGATCACTAGCTCACAAGTGACAGACCATTGAACAATAAGACAGCAATACAATCTGCCCAGCTTCGACAGTTGCTTTCCGTCAGCAAGGTTTCGTTGATCGCCAGCATATCTCTCGCCGCCATCCTCGCCTATTTGCAGAGCACGGTGATCCCTTCCGCTTCGCTCCTGATCTGGTGTTCTCTCATGGTGGCTGCCTCCCTGTTGCGGGCTGCCCTTGTCTGTTTCCCCCAGCCGTCCCGGCTTAATCGCGGCTTTGCCCGGATCCGGCTGAAGAGATTTCGCCTTGGAGTGATGGTTGCCGGCGCGGTGTGGGGTTCGTCCGGTTTCCTGCTCTTCCCTGCCGATCATCCGCAACATGTGATGTTCCTGATCTTTGTACTGGCGGGGATGACCGCCGGCGGCGTCATTTCATTTTCTGCCGACCTGATCAGTGCCGTCACGTTCTCGGCGTTGCTCAGCCTGCCGATCGCAACCCGCCTGTTCGTTGCCGGAGACAGTTTATCCGTGACGATGGGCGTGGCGGTGATGCTGTATCTCGGCTTCATGATCATGAGCATGCGGCGCATCAACCGGAACGTGTATGAAAATATCACCTTGCGCATCGAGGCTGCCGGGCGCGAGGAAAAGGTGAGGGATAGCGAGGAACGCTATCGTTTGCTGCTGAGCCATCTGCCCGTGGGCATATTCCACTACGACACCGATCTCGTCATCACCTACTGCAACGACCGCTGTGCCGCCATGCTGCGCAACTCCGTTAATTGCATCGTCGGTCTGGATATGACACTGGTCAAGGACCAGGCCAGCCTCCCCAGCCTGCGCAGGGCCCTGCAAGGCGAGATGGCTTATTACGAAGGCCATTATCAAGCCACCTACAGCGAAGCCGAAGCCTGGATATACATGACCTGTGCGCCAGTCCGGGACGGCAGCGGAAAGATCGTGGGCGGTATCTCTATCGTTCAGGACGTCACCGAGCACAAGGTCGCGGAGGACAGGATCAACAATCTGGCGTTCTATGATCCCCTTACCAATCTGCCTAACCGGCGGCTGCTGCTGGACCGGCTACAGCAGGCGCTGGCCACCAGCGCACGCAGCGGCATGGAAGGCGCGCTGTTGTTCATCGACCTGGACAATTTCAAGGCCCTGAACGACACGCTGGGCCATGACATGGGCGACTTGCTGCTGCAACAGGTCGCCCAACGCCTGGGTTCATGCGTGCGCGAGGGCGATTCCGTGGCGCGCCTGGGCGGCGACGAATTCGTGGTGATGCTGGAAGACCTGGGGCAATACGATCTTGAAGCGGCGGCGCAGACGGAAGCCGTCGGCGAGAAGATCCTCGCTATCCTGGGCGAGCCCTACCAGCTTGCCATCAACGAGTATCGCTGCACGCCCAGCATCGGTGTGACCCTGTTCAATGGTCATCGGTCGGCAAAAGAAGAATTGCTGAAGCAGGCCGACATTGCCATGTATCAGGCCAAGAAAGCCGGCCGCAACACCGTGCGCTTCTTCGATCCGCAGATGCAGGATGCTGTCAATGCCCGCGTTTTGCTCGAAAGCGAATTGCGCAAGGCACTTGAGAAACAGCAATTCCGTTTGCACTACCAAATCCAGGTGGACGGATCACACCGGCCGTTGGGCGCAGAAGCATTGATCCGCTGGATACACCCCGAGCGCGGACTGGTGTCTCCCGACGAATTCATCAGGGTGGCGGAAGAAACGGATCTGATACTGCCCATCGGGCAATGGGTGATGGATACGGCCTGTGCCCAGCTCAAGACCTGGCAGCAGGATACGCTCACGCGCAACCTCGCATTGGCAGTGAACGTGAGCGCGAAGCAGTTTCACCAGAACGATTTCGTCGCCCGGGTGCAGGCTACCGTGGAACGCCACGCCATCGCCCCGGTACTGCTCAAGCTGGAGCTCACCGAAAGCATCCTGCTGGAGAAGATCGAAGACACGATCAGGACCATGCACGCATTGAAAGAGATCGGGGTCCAGTTCTCGCTGGATGACTTCGGCACCGGCTATTCGTCCCTGCAATACCTCAAGCAACTGCCGCTCGACCAGATCAAGATAGACAGGTCGTTCGTGCGCGATATTGCCTCCGACAGCGGCGACAGAGAGATCGTGGGCACCATCATTGCAATGGCACAAAACCTCGATCTGGACGTCATTGCGGAAGGTGTGGAGACGGAGGAGCAGCGACAGTTCCTTTTGGCCAACGGCTGCGTCAACTTTCAGGGCTACCTGTTCGGCAAGCCGGTTCCGGTTCGGGAATTCGAAGCGATGCTGGCACCGAAATAGGAACCGGCCCGCAATTTCCCTTGCCGCCGATAATCGATTGTCAGGTTACGCTGATCGCGGCGAATCTCAGGTGATGCATGAACTCGCGCAGTATCAAAAGCGTGGCAGCGAATGCCGGGTCGCCGGGAATGCCGGCACTTGATGCAGGCCTGCCCAGCGAATGGCCGGCAAGCAGCGCAAATGCGTGCTCCACGGCTTCGATTGGAAGTGGTAACGTTGATCCAGCAGGGCCGCCGGCAATTTGCGCGATCTCGAGGATGGATACATCCGACGAAATCAGCATCGGGTAAGCCGCAACGATTTCCCTCGCGCGGGTGACCTCGTCCTCGACGCGCATGATGGCGTTTTCGATCTCTCCCGGCGTTGGCGGCGTATGAAAGAAGAATTCTGCCGCCGTTCTGCGTGAACCGATGTCAAGCAGCAGCACTTTTTCAGGTTCGCTTCCCGTTCCGGTGGCAACCGAAGTTTCCTGATCGCCGATATGCAGCAAGGTGATGGCCGTACCTTCCGGCACGATCCGTCTTATTTCCAAATAGCGCTGGTGGTTCTCTGTTTGCATATCAATGATCGACCAGGTAGTTTTGCATAATATCCCTGCTGATCTGACTGGATAAATCAATGGTATTGACGCGACAGCCGCTCCGATTTAGGCTTCGTCCGGGATGAAGGTTCGCGCAATCGATATCCTGCAAATGGCAAGCATGATGATAAAGGAGAATATTATGATCAGCAGAGAAACCGTTATGCAAACCCTGAAGTGCAGCCCGTACGAGTACCCGAGAATGCTTGATGAAAAGTTTCCCCATGTGCTGGAAAACATCCTCAAGCTCTGGAATACACCCGATGCAGAACCCTATTTCACCGACTTGTTGCAGCCCAATGGCCGCGGCGGCGGCAGGATGGATCGCGACGGTTTTCCGGAACAGGCGTGGGAAGAGATACTGCAACTGAAGCAGCTCTACGATAAACCCCGCCACTGACTGCCAGACGGTCGGCTTGGGTTTGAGGTTCGTTCGCCCTGATCGGCAGGGCAGCAAGATCGCCCCTGTTCAAAACACGATTTCCTCTCCGAACCCGGTGTCTAATCCGCTCCGTCCATCATTTCGGTCGGTTGCTCCCCGCCACGATCTTGTACTCGAACAAACGGCATTCGATGGCACCGTTGTAAAGCGGCGTGCGTCTGGAGGGCGTCAGCCGCATCAGTTTGGCGATGCGCAGGTCGGCGGTGAACAGGTAGGCGTTCCAGCCGCCGAACCGCTGTTTCAGCACATCGCCCAGTTTTGGGTACAACTCCGCCAGTTCGTCTTCATCGCCCATGCGCTCGCCATAGGGCAGGTTCGCAACGAGGATGCCCTCTTTCTCCGGCGGAGATGCTTCCAGCACGTTGCACTGTTTCAGGTCCACGGTTTCGCGGATACCCGCCTCTTCCAGATTCTGGTGCGCAGCCTTGAGCGCGTCGCCGTACAGGTCGCTGCCGTAGATGGGCAGTTCGCTGACCGGCAGTTGCGCGGCGATGGCGGCCTCGCGCAGCTCATTCCATTTTGCACTTTCGAAATACTTGAATTTCTGAAAAGCGAAATCGCGCGCGATGCCGGGCTGGATATTGAGCGACATCTGCGCCGCTTCGATCAGGAAGGTTCCGCTCCCGCACATCGGGTCTAGCAGCGGGATGCCCGGCTTCCAGCCCGCCATCATCAGAATTCCCGCGGCCAGGTTCTCGCGCAACGGCGCGATGTTGGTGTGGATGCGCACGCCGCGTTTGTACAGCGCGTCGCCTGAGGTATCAAGATACAGGGTGAACTTCTCGCCCTCGAAGAAGACATGGATGCGCATGTCAGGATCGAGTTTGGCCACGCTGGGGCGTGCGTCCTTCTCGGCGCGGAATTTGTCGCACACGGCGTCCTTGATCTTGAGCGTGATGAACTCCAGGCTCTTGAGCGGGCATTTGATGGCGGTGACCTTGACCAGGATGGTGTCGTTCACGTCGAACCAGCGCGTCCAGGGCAGATCGTAAACGGTCTTGTAGACATCCTGTTCGTTGCGGAACGGCGTGGCATCCTTTACGCGCCACAGAATGCGCGATGCAAGACGGCTCTGCAGGTTGGCGCGATAGCACAGCGGCCAATCGCCCGAGAAGGCGACGCCGCCATCGGTTGTGCTTACATCGGCGGCGCCGAATGAATCGAGCTCGCCGGCCAGGAGTTTTTCCAGTCCGCGCGGACAGGGGGCGAAGAAATCAGGCATATCAGAAGGGCTTCACAACAACAAGAATGACAACGGCAAGCAGGATCAGCACCGGCACTTCATTGAAGAAGCGGAACCAGACATGGCTTTTGGTGTTGCGGTCTGCGGCAAACACCTTGACCAGATGACCGCAATACAGATGGTAGGCGACAAGTACCGCCACCAGGGTGGTCTTGGCATGCAACCAGCCGCCACTGAAACCGAAACCGAACCACATCCATAGCCCGGTGATCACGGCCAGCGCGCCGATGGGCGTGACGAAACGGTAGAGTTTTCGTTCCATCAGTTTGAAACGTTCGCGCACCGCCTGTTCTTCCGCCATCGCATGATTGACGAAGATACGCGGCAGGTAAAACAGGCCCGCGAACCAACTGACCACAAAGAAGATATGAAAAGCTTTTAACCACAACATAACAATTCCTCAACACTTGAAAAGTCCGTTCGTCCTGAGCTTGTCGAAGGAACGAACGGCGCTCGGAACAAGTTTGGCGAAGAGTCGTTCATGGTTCGACAGGCTCACCACGAACGGCCTTCCAAGCCGGTGTTAGCGCGACAATCTGCGCCGGAACAACACAAGCGATACGTAAAAAGCGATCAGCGTATATGCCAGCAACACGCCGATATGCAGCAACGCCTGCGGCGGAATCGTGCCGCCCATCAATGGCCGCGCCAGGTCTATTGCGTGCGTCAGCGGCAAAGCGCCGGCGACCACCTGCATGCTTTCCGGCAACTGGGTGACCGGAAAAAACACGCCGCATAGTAGCATCATCGGTGTGATGACCAGCGTGAAGTAGTACATGAAAAAATCATAGGCGGGCGCCAGCGCGGTCATGATGAGACCCAGTGAGGCAAAGGCCAGACCGATCAGCAAGGCCAGCGGGATCATCCACAGCGACATGAGCGAATGCGACAATCCAAGCACCCAGATCACGGCCAGCACAGCCGCGCCGGACATCAGGCTCTTGGTGGCGGCCCACAGGATCTCGGACAGCACCACGTCATCCAGCGAGACCGGGGTATTGAGAATGGCCTCCCAGGTGCGCTGTTCATGCATGCGGGCAAACCCGGAATACAGTGCCTCGAAGCTGGCGCTGTTCATGGTGCTGTAGCACACGGTGCCGGCGGCCAAAAATGCCATATAGGACATGCCGCCCATGGTCGGCAGCAAACTGCCCAGACCGTAACCCAGACCCAGCATGTAGATCACCGGATCGGCCAGATGGCCAAGGATGGAGGGCGCCGCGATCTTTTTCCACACCAGCCAGTGCCGCTGCCAGATGGGGAAGAAACGCAGGCTCAATTTCGGTAAAGCAAAATCGCGGTTGTTCATTTCGTCCTGTCCTGTTCCACTGCCGCGAACGCGCGGTCCGGCGACACCACCCCGACACCGCGCTCGTACACGCAGCCTTTGGATGTGCCTTCCGCGGCGACACGATCCCCGTGGATGAAGGTGTGAGTCATGTAAAAGTATTTCTCGTCCCAGCGCAGCACTTCCAGTTTCACTTCGTAACGCAGGAAGATGTTCAGGGGCTTCTTGTAGATCATGGTGTGCTCGGCGATGACCGGTATCCAGCCGCGTTTGAAGATCGCTTTCAGCAGACCGCTGCGCGCAAACACATCCACACGGTTGAGGTCGCAAATGGTCAGGTAGCGGCCATTGTTCATGTGAAAGTTGATGTCGATATCGTTGGGCAGCACGTGCAGCGTGAGCGAGCTCGTATAGTTCCCGTTGTCCAGCCGCTTCATGAAGAAGGAACGGATGATGACCCACAGCATGCGGAAGATCAGGTTCATTTCAAGTCACAGTCGCAGCAAGGCCAAGGCGGCAAGGTTGAGGCGACGAAGACAGTACAGATAGTACGGCAAGGAGCCGAAGACCGCAGCCAACGCGGGGATTGCGATGAATGTGGCTTGAAATTCATTCGCGCATCTCCCTGCCGGTCAGCTTCAGGAACACGTCTTCCAGATTCGCCGGGCGATGCAGATAGCGCAACGCGCTTTGTCCCTGCAGATGGGCAACCAGTGGCTGCGCATCTTTTACGTAGCAGAACACCGACTCGCCGCTGACTTCGAAGCGTTGCGAATATCTGGCGGCATGTTCGCCCGCCCACTGCCCGGAAGTCTCGCCGAACACTTCCACCACTTGCGGCTCGATGTTCTGCTCGATCAATTCGCGCGGCGTGCCCTGGCTGATCAGCTTCCCGTTGTCCAATACCGCGAGGCGGTGGCATAGGCGTTCGGCTTCGTCCATGAAGTGTGTCGTGAGCAACAGGGTCTTGCCCTGCTGCGTGAGTTCGCGCAGCCGCTGCCAGATCAGGTGGCGTGCCTGCGGGTCGAGTCCGGTGGTCGGCTCGTCGAGGAAGATGACATCGGGGTCGTTGACCAGCGCGCGCGCCAGCGTCAGTCGCCGCTTCATGCCGCCGGACAGCGTCGGCACTTTCGCATCGCGCTTGTGGGTGAGACTGGCGAATTCCAGCAGCGACGGGATGCGTGCCTCGATCTCGCTGTCCTGCATCCCGAAGTAGCGGCCGTACACCAGCAGGTTCTCGGCCACGGTGAAATCGGGGTCGAGGTTGTCCATCTGTGGCACCACGCCGACGCGTATGCGCGCCTCGCGCGCGGCCTGCGGCACCGGCAGGTCGAGCAGCATCGCGGTTCCCGCGTCCGGCGTGATCAATCCCAGCAGCATGCGCAAGGTCGTGGTCTTGCCCGCACCGTTGGGGCCGAGCAGGCCGAAGCATTCCCCTTTGTGGATAGACAGGTCGAGCCCGTCCACCACACGCTGTCCGCCATAGGACTTTTGCAGGCCCCTCGCACGGATGACTACATTCATGTTTGATCCTTATAAGCCACAGAGAACACCCGGCTCGAATCTCTCTGTGGTCTCTGTGAACTCTGTGGCTGATTGTTTTTGCGTTTCTGCTTCACAACTCGATCCCGGTGAAATGTCGCCTCACGATATCGCGCAATTGTGTCAGTCGTCCGTGGAAGAAATGCTCGGCCTGTGGCAGCACGACGATGGGCAAATGCTGCGGGCGCGCCCAATCAAGTGCATCTGCCAGCGGTACCACGTCGTCATGCTCGCCGTGTATGACCAGCGTGTCGGGCGCGACAGCGGGCATGGCAAAACGCCCGACAGCCGGCGCGGCCAAAATGAGATGCCGCGGATGCACCAGCAATGCGGTGCGCGCGGCGACATAGCCGCCGAAAGAGAATCCCGAGAGGATCAGGGGCAGTTCTTCGCCGAACTGTTCCTGCGCAAAACGCACGATGGCGAGCATGTCCTGCTCTTCGCCGTCGCCGCCCGTGAACTCGCCCTCGCTCGCCCCCACGCCGCGAAAATTGAAGCGCAGCGTGACGCAGCCGAGTTCGGCGAAAGTCTTGGCCAGCATCACCGCCACCTTGTTCTCCATGGTACCGCCCATGGTCGGCAAGGGATGGGCCACCACGGCGATGCCGCAAGCGATCTCATCGGGCGTGTGCACGACACCCTCGATCAGCCCCGCCGGACCGGCGGTCGAAAATTTTTCCAGTACGGTCGCCATCAGATCTTCAGTCTCTCCACCACGCGCCCGTTCCTGAGGTGTTCCTCGATGATCTCGTCGAGGTCGCTCCGGTCGACATAGGTGTACCAGACCGCCTCGGGATAAACCACCAGCACCGGGCCCAATTCGCAACGCCCCAGACAACCAGCTGAGTTGATGCGCATCGTTCTTTTGTCGGTGGAAAGTCCAAGCTGCTTGACCTTGTCCTTGACATAGTCGCGCGCCGCCTGGGCCTGGTGGTTGTTGCAGCAATCTTCGCCGGCAGGGCGCTGGTTCACGCAGAAGAACACGTGCTTGTCGTAGTGACTCATTTCTTTCCTTCTTCAAGATGGCGGGCGGACCGCACCCACCAGAGATAACCGCCCAGCAGCAGCGGAAAAACAAGCGAAACATTATGCGACAATCCGTTGTAATTGCGCAGGTGCCCGAATCGCCATTGATACAGACGCATCGCGGCGGACGGCGTGCCGCTGTCCAGCACCCAGTTCGCCAGCACCACGTAGCTCAGCGCCCCCAGCGCGGTCGCCCAGATGAGCCGCGACCGCGGCAGCCACGAGATACCGGTGATCAGCATCACACCGATCACGATGCCCAATATCGCTTCACTGTTCAGCCATAGCAGCAACGCCCAGGATTTGAGCAGCAGCGCAGCAGCGATGAATTTTGCCAATGCGACCACGCCGAGCATGAGCGCCAGCCCGACGACCGCATGCCGGCGCACCCGCAGCAGGGTCAACAGCAACGCCCCGACCATCAGCAGATTCAATGCGACCGCCACACTCTCCCATACATTGAACGGCGCCTCAGGGATCGCGACGGACATCCGGTAAGCCGGCTCGGTGATGAACACATTGCCCAGCATGGGCAAGGAAGGGTTGATCTGCGCGAACATCCACAACATCACGAGCGCCAGCCCGAAATCCACGCCGGCCCCCCGCCTGAACAGCCCGATACGCCATTTCGTCACGCGAATGAACCAGGGACGGTTCGCGATGGACACCGCCAGCAACGCGCCTGCAAAAGCGCCGATGCCATTGGTCAGGATGTCCGCGTTGGAACTGGTGCGCATGGGCAGATACATCTGCAGATATTCCATCGCAACGGAAAGTCCGATTGCAACGAGGGTCGCCCACAGCACGCTGCGCACGTTGCCGAAATAGGTGAGCAGATTCAGCGCCAGCAAGATGCCAAATGGAAAGTAGGCCAGCAAATTGCTCAGCGCGTCGAAACCGGAATAGGTCAGCATCAGCGGCGAAGTCAGGACGGCCCAGAACTCCAGACCCTGCTCCTGCCAGCCCAGGAATGGCGAAAGACTGGCATACACAATGAACGCGGCATAGCCCGCCACCAGGTAGCGGCGCAACAGGCTGCGAGACTTTGCAGGTAAGGAAGTGCTCATACGCGGAGCCCGGGGAGATCGCTTAAACTTTTAATGATTGACTCAGAAGTAAGGGTAAGAAACAATGCCCCGCTTCGGAAATTAGACCAATACAAATTGGCGTTTACTAGTACTAGGAGGAATTATGGCATACCTGCATTGGTCCAGTGACCTGGATACCGGCATAGAGGTCATCGACGGCCAGCATAAACGCATCGTCGACTACCTGAACGAACTCAACGAAGCCAACGACAAGGGCGACAGGCAGGCAACCAACCATGTGCTGAACGAACTGGTCGATTACACCCTCACCCATTTTGCATTCGAGGAAGAGTTGCAGGAAAAGGCTGGTTATCCTTTCGTCAGGGCGCACAAGCGCGTACACGACATCTTTACCAAGCGTGTGGCCGAATTCCAGAAGCGCGCAGCAGCCGGGGACGATGTCGCACCGGAACTGCTTTCCATGCTGAAGATATGGCTGGTCAATCACATCAAGGGCGACGACGCGGACTATGCGGAGAGCGTCAGGAAGATGCTGGGGGTCGAAGGCATGGAGGGTAGAGTTGCCGGAGGTTGGCTGGGCGTAGCGTTGAAGAAATTTTTCGGCTGATACGCGGCTCCATTCGCTCTGCCCGCGACATCGGCGGAATTCAAATCTCCTTGCTCACACCCGGTAAAGCAGCGGCTGCTTTCTGCTGCTTCGCGATCGCCGCAGGCAGCCGCTTCGGCGCAGCGATGCGCAACTGCTTGTTGACGTTGTATACCCCAAACACCACCGTGATCGCGCTCTCGGGTACCTGAAACTCACCGGCAAGGAATGTCACCAGATGTGCCGTCGCCCGTCCGCGCACCGGATTCTCGGCGACGTGGATCTCCAGTTGTTTGCCGATGACTTTGCCGATCTTGGTCTTTTTGGCGCGGGGGCGGCCGAGGATGTTGAGGACGAGGGTGTCGTTTTCCCAATGGCAGAAGGATTGCATTTATTCTCCCAATTTGAACAACCGTTCGTCCTGATAACCAGCAACTTGCCCGCTTGCGGGCTTAGTCGAATGGCTAGTAGTTGCATCAGTAGGTGCGGCCGTATCGAAGGATGGGCAAAGCCCACAATTACAGCCGTTCGTGCTGAGCCTGTCGAAGCATGAACGTTCCAGTAAACCAACTTCGTCGGGCTACCCCCGACGAAGCCCAGTAGCGTAGGTTGGGTTAGCAGTTTCATCGCGTAACCCAACATCAAAACCAACACCGTCGGGGGTAGCCCGACAGCTAGTCACTTTCTTTTGCTTCGCCAAAAAGAAAGTAACCAAAGAAAAGGCGACCCCGGTTTGCCGCCCTTCGGGTTCCCTCGATATTTCGCCAACAAGCGGGGCTGCGCAACT
>DAIDAG010000005.1 GCA_027310725.1 Sideroxydans sp.
GACGTTGTGCGCGTGGTGAAACTCATCCGCATCGCCGAATACAAGCGCCGTCAGGCCCCGGTCGGCGTCCGCATCACGGATCGCGGATTCGGGAAGGACTGGCGCTATCCGATCACAGTACGTTATCAGGATGACTTTTAGTTATACTTGCGGCACCTATCTCGGGAGAACAATATGAAGAAGATCGAAGCCATCATCAAGCCGTTCAAGCTCGACGAAGTTCGCGAAGCACTATCCGAACTCGGCGTCAGCGGCCTGACCGTAACCGAAGTCAAAGGCTTTGGACGGCAGAAGGGGCACACCGAGCTGTACCGCGGCGCGGAATACGTGGTCGATTTCCTGCCCAAGATCAAGATTGAAGTGGTGATCAGCGCAGCCATGCTGGATACGGCAGTCGAGGCCATCGTCAAGGCGGCAAATACCGGCAAGATCGGTGACGGCAAAATATTCATTAGTTCGGTGGAGCAGGTTGTCCGCATTCGAACCGGCGAGACTGACGAATCAGCATTGTAATTATTGCTGTTTATGAACCGGATGGGTCGAGAATCCATCTGCCAATGATGCAATTGCGCCCCGGCCCCTTTGATGAGCCTTATCTTAGTCAATAGCAATGAAATCGTAGTCGGTGAGCCGATTCCCTGGTCATTGTATGACCAGAACCGAAACCTGCTTTTGAGCGAAGGCGATCAGGTTCGCGACGACGCGCACCGGGATGCCTTGCTCGGTAGCGGTGCCTGCCACGAGCTGTTATTGGAAATGCCAGCCGACTTCGAGAGTGTCGATGACAGCCTATTCGCTGACGATGCCCCATCTGCCGGCCAGCTTGAGGTAAAAGCGACCGACAGGACTTTTACCTTCGACGACATGAAGTTGAAGGCGGAAGACAGGCTGCAGCTCGAGCCCCCTGCACAATTGACCCGCGAACGCTTCACGGTCAAAGTCATCGGCTTTCTCAGGGGGGCCAGTCTACTGGTTTCCATGCCGATTACCGCCAACGGCCTTCGTTTGCAGTTAATGGAAAAAGAAAAGCTCGTGATGCGATCTTTCTCCGGACAGAATGCCTTCGGTTTTGCCTGCACGATAGAGCGGATATGCAAGATTCCCTATGAATACATGCATTTGTCGTTTCCGGATAATATTCAGGGAATCATGATACGCAAAGCCCCCAGGGTGAAAACGCGCATCATTGCGGCAGTACAGGACACCAAGACCGGCGCAGAAAAGCAAATATCCGCCCTCATTTCCGACATCAGCGCCAATGGAGTATCCCTTGAGGCCAGGCAAATGCTGGGAGATAAAGGGGACGTGCTCAATCTGGCGTTTCGCGTGCAGTTGCACAATATCGACGCCTACCTGTCGCTTAAGGGCGTTATTCGTGCCGTATTCACGGTTGATCCGGCAGATCATTCAAAAACCGCGCTCATCCGTCACGGCATCGAGTTTAAGGATATGCAGGTGAACGATAGTGTCATTCTGCAAAGCCTGATCTATCAGCAGATGATTGAAAATCCGCATAAGCTGGTCTAGAGGCTCCGATGCAATCGCCTGTACCTTCATTCCAGTCTCCGAAATCCAAACGTTGAGTCAAAGCGCCGCTTCGGTTACAATGCGCGCCCTGTTTATCCGGCAACAACTGGACAAACGGTAATTCACACACTCGTTCATGTTGGGGTGTCCCTTAAGAGGGATCAGGCTGACGGGTGGAAGACTTAACCCTTAACGATTGGAGTATCAAATGCAAGTAACCATGCGTCAAATGCTGGAGGCGGGTGTCCATTTCGGTCACCAGACCCGTTTCTGGAATCCCAAGATGGCCCCTTATATCTTCGGCCATCGCAACAAGATTCACATCGTCAACCTGGAAAAGACCGTCGTGATGTTCAACGACGCGCTGAAGGAAGTGCGCAAGATTTCCGCAAAGAAGGGCACTGTCCTGTTTGTGGCAACCAAGCGCCAGGCGCGCGAGATCATCCGCGAAGAAGCCCAGCGTTGCGGCTCTCCCTTCGTCGATCACCGCTGGTTGGGCGGTATGCTGACCAACTTCAAGACCGTACAGTTGTCCATCAAGCGCCTGCGCGAACTGGAAGGCATGATCGAAGACGGCAGCATCGACAAGGTGTCCAAGAAAGAAGGCCTGATGTTGCGCCGCGAACTGGAAAAGCTGGATCGCAGCCTGGGCGGTATCAAGGACCTGCAAGGTTTGCCATCCGCCATCTTTGTGATCGACGTCGGCTATCAAAAGGGTACCGTCACCGAAGCGCAGAAGCTGGGTATCCCGGTCATCGGCGTGGTGGATACCAACCACAGCCCGCTGGGCGTGGACTTCATCATCCCCGGCAACGACGACTCCAGCCAGGCGATCCGCCTGTATGCGCGCGGCGTGGCCGATGCGATCCTGGAAGGTCGCGAACAAGCGCTGAACGAGTTGACTGCTCAAGTCGCGGAAAGCGCCGCGTAAGCAGCCTTCCCGCAACGAGGGGGGCGCAAGCCCCCTTTTTTGTAACCAGATTTCAAGTTGAGATTACTTTTAGGAGTGTGACATGGCAGAAATCACCGCAGGTATGGTGAAAGAGCTGCGCGAGGCGACTGGCCTCGGCATGATGGAATGCAAGAAGGCGTTGATCGAGACCAATGGAGATGCCAAGGCGGCTGAAGAGTTGCTGCGCATCAAGAGCGGAGCGAAGGCCAGCAAGGCGGCTTCCCGCGTGACGGCAGAGGGGGTGATCGGTTCTTTCCTCGCGACTGACGGCAAGACCGGCGCCGTGGCAGAAGTAAACTGCGAAACCGACTTCGTGGCCAAGAACGACGATTTCATGGCTTTTGCCAGGAATGTGGCACAGACCGTGGCGCAAAAAGACCCGGCAGACATCGACGCATTGTTGGCAATGCCCATCGCCAACGGTTCGGGCACAGTTGAAGAGACACGCAAGGCCCTGGTGATGAAGCTGGGAGAGAACCTGACAGTGCGTCGGATCGAACGCTATTCGACCACCACCGGCAAGCTGGCGACCTATCTGCACGGCAACAAGATCGGTGTGATGGTCAATTACACCGGCGGCGACGAGGCCCTGGGCAAGGATCTGGCGATGCATATCGCAGCGAGCAAGCCGAAGTCTGTCGATGCATCCGGCGTGAATCCGGAAGACATCGCCACCGAACGCCGTATCGCCATCGAGAAGGCCAAAGAATCCGGCAAGCCGGAAGCGATGCTGGAGAAGATCGCCGAAGGTACCGTGCAGAAATTCCTCAAGGAAGTCACGCTGCTGGGCCAGGTGTTCGTCAAAGCCGAAGACGGCAAGCAAACCATCGAGCAATTGCTGAAAAGCAAAGGCGCTTCGGTGAGCGCTTTCCAGATGTTCATCGTTGGCGAAGGTATCGAAAAGAAGGTCGAAGACTACGCTGCTGAAGTCGCCGCCGCCGCTGCCGCTGCCGTCAAGAAAGGCTAAAAGGAAACCACATCGATGACTGCTCCCGCCTACAAACGTATCCTGCTCAAACTTTCCGGCGAAGCCTTGATGGGCGATGACAGCTACGGTATCAACCGCACTGTCATCGAACGCATCGTGGCCGAGATCAAGGAAGTGACCGAACTGGGGGTCGAGGTGGCGATGGTGGTCGGCGGGGGCAATATCTTTCGCGGTGTCGCGCCGGCTGCGGTCGGAATGGACCGGGCTACTGCCGATTACATGGGTATGTTGGCTACGGTGATGAACGCGATGGCCTTGCAGGATGCGATGACGCGCGGTGGCGTGCCGTGCCGCGTGCAGTCTGCACTGAATCTGGAGCAAGTGGCCGAGCCGTTCATACGCGGCAAGGCCCTGCGTTATCTGGAAGAGGGCAAGGTCGTCATTTTCGGTGCGGGAACGGGTAACCCGTTCTTCACCACCGATACGGCAGCCGCACTGCGCGGCGTGGAAATGGATGCCGAAGTTGTTATCAAGGCGACCAAGGTGGACGGCGTGTATACCGCCGATCCGAAAAAGGATCCCAAGGCAGTGCGTTACCAGAAGGTGAGCTTCGACGAAGCCATCGGCAAGGATTTGAAAGTGATGGACGCCACGGCGTTGACGCTGTGCCGCGACCAGAAGCTGCCCATCATCGTTTTCAGCATATTCAAGGCGGGTGCATTGAAGCGTGTGGTGATGGGGCAGGATGAAGGAACGCTTGTACACTGTGATTGAAGGATGCCTTTAAAAACCCAACTTTCGTCGCTATGCTGCGTTGCTCGCAAAAAATAACTCCTTACATATTAGGCTATATGCTGCGTCGTGATTTTTTGCTCGCGCCTTGCCTAGCTTAGAAATTTGAATTTTTAAAGGCATCCTTGACGGAGAACGAAGATGATTGCTGACATCAAAAAGAACGTTGAACAAAAAATGAACAAGTCGCTGGACGCGCTCAAGACGGATTTGAGCAAAATCCGCACAGGACGTGCGCATACCGGCATTCTGGATCATGTGATGGTGGACTACTACGGCAGTCCGACGGCGGTGAACCAGGTGGCAAACATCACCTTGACCGACGCGCGCACCATCGGCGTGCAGCCGTATGAAAAAAACATGATCGGCCCGATCGAAAAGGCGATCCGGGATTCCGACCTGGGCTTAAACCCGGCCACCAATGGCGATCTGATACGTGTGCCGATGCCGATGCTGACCGAAGAACGCCGCCGCGACTTGATCAAGGTGGTCAAGAATGAAGGCGAAGACGCTAAGATCGCCGTGCGCAACATCCGCCGCGATGCGAACGAGCAATTGAAAAAGCTGTTGAAAGACAAGGAAGTCGGCGAAGACGAGGAGCGTCGCGCGCAGGACGATGTGCAAAAACTGACCGACCGCTTCGTTGCCGAAATCGACAAGGCCCTGCAGGTTAAAGAAGCCGATTTAATGGCCGTGTAAGACGGGCCATCGATAATGGCGCTGCCCTTTTTCAGTTCCACCCGCACGATTCCCGACATCACCACTGTCCCGCGTCACATCGCCATCATCATGGATGGCAATGGGCGCTGGGCGAAGCAGCGCTTCATGCCGCGCGTCATGGGACACCAGCGCGGCGTGGAAACGGTGCGCGAGATGGTCAAGGCGTGTCGCCAGCTGGGGGTGGAGTATCTGACGCTGTTCGCTTTCAGCAGCGAGAACTGGCGCCGTCCTGCCGATGAAGTATCCTTCCTGATGCAGCTGTTCCTGAAGATGCTGGAACGCGAAGTCGGCAAGCTGCATGAAAACAATATCCGCTTGAAAGTCATCGGCGACCGCAGCCGGTTCGAGTCGCAGCTTGTGCGATATATCGAAGAAGCCGAGCAACTCACCGCCAATAACACGAGCCTGACGCTGACCATCGCCGCCAATTACGGCGGGCGCTGGGACGTCATGCAGGCGATGCATGCATTGAGCCAGGCGCATCCCGAACGTGCCACTGCTTTCGACGAAGAAGAACTCACCCCTTATCTTTCCATGCACTATGCACCGGAGCCGGACTTGTTCATCCGCACCGGCGGCGAGCAACGCATCAGCAATTTCCTGCTGTGGCAATTGGCTTATACCGAGCTGTATTTCACCGACACCTTGTGGCCGGCGTTCGACCGCGCCGCGTTGGAGACAGCCATCCATTCCTATCAAAAACGCGAGCGTCGTTTCGGGCGCACCAGCGAACAATTGAGCGAGGGCAAGACCAATGCTTAAGCAGCGCGTCATCACGGCGATCATCTTGTTCGTATTGTTCCTGGCAGCCTTGTTCGGCCTGCCTGCCGCGGGCTGGCAAGCATTGATATTGGTCGTGATGTGGCAAGGTGCGGTGGAATGGGCAAGGTTGTCCGGATTGAACGGGCGTCCTGCCATGGCCTATTGGCTTACCACTCTGGCTCTCATGGCCGGAATATTGTGGTTCGATAGCAGTGTTGCGCCGGAACGGCAGAATTTGTTGCACCTGGCGTGGTATGCCATGGCCGTGTTGCTGTGGGTGTTGGTCGTTCCAGCCTGGTTGATGCTGGGTTGGCGCCCGCAGAGTCGGTGGTTGATGGGATTGGTCGGCTGGATCGTGCTGTTGCCGACCGGTTTGGCAATGATCGACCTGCGCGCTTTCAGTCCATGGATATTGTTGTTCGCGATGACGGTGGTGATGATGGCCGATATTTCAGCTTATTTCACCGGCAAGCGTTTCGGCAAGAACAAACTGGCACCCTCGATCAGTCCCGGCAAGACCTGGGAAGGCGTCCTCGGGGCCATGGTCGGCGTGACCCTATATGTGATCGTCGTTGCCTGGGCGAGCGGACTTTACAAGCATTACGCTCTGTTCCCGGGCATCGTCGTCGCGGGATGGTGGTGGGTGGCGCTGGCCGTGATCGGAGACTTGTTCGAGTCTGCTGTCAAACGCCAGGCAGGAGTCAAAGACAGCGGGGCGTTGCTACCCGGACACGGCGGCCTGCTGGATCGCATCGATGCCCTGACATCCACCTTGCCGTTCGCTGGTCTCGCGCTCATTCTGCAAAGACTGGAATGAGCAAGCTCACCCGACTCACCGTACTCGGTTCAACCGGCAGCATCGGCAAAAGCACGCTGGACGTGGTCTCGCGTCATCCCGACAAATACCGGATCATTGCGCTTACCGCGCAGCAACAAGACGAACTCCTGTTCGAACAATGCCAGCGTTTCCAGCCGCGCTTCGCCGTGCTGCTGGACGAGGCTGCCAGCGAGCGGTTGAGCAAGCGCATCGCTGCTGCAGGGCTGGATATCGAGGTGCTGTGCGGAGTTGAGGCGCTGGAGCGCGTTGCGACGTTGCCTGAAGTGGATGCGGTGATGGCAGCCATCGTCGGTGCGGCTGGCATGCAATCCACGCTGGCGGCAGCGCGTGCAGGCAAAAAGATATTGCTGGCGAACAAAGAGACGCTGGTGCTCGCCGGGCACCTGTTCATGGAAGCCGTGCATCGCAGCGGTTCCGTGTTGTTGCCCATCGACAGCGAACACAATGCCATTTTCCAGGCACTGCCGCGTGGCTATGCCGGAGACATGAAGCGGAGCGGAGTAAGCAAGATACTGCTTACCGCGTCCGGCGGACCTTTTCGCAACACGCCGATATCCGAATTGCAGCATGTCACTCCGGAGCAGGCCTGTGCGCATCCGAACTGGAGCATGGGGCGCAAGATATCCGTTGATTCGGCCAGCATGATGAACAAAGGGCTGGAGGTGATCGAGGCGCACTGGCTATTCAATGCGGGAGCGGACGATATCCAGGTGGTGGTGCATCCGCAAAGCGTGATCCATTCAATGGTGCAATATGTCGACGGTTCGGTGCTGGCGCAACTGGGCAATCCGGATATGCGTACACCGATCGCGTTTGCGCTGGCTTATCCGGAGCGTATCGAGGCGGGTGTCGCGCCGCTAGACCTGTTCCAGGTGGCCAGACTGGATTTTACCGCCCCCGATTTTTCCCGATTCCCCTGTCTGGCGCTGGCGTACCAAGCGCTGCGCGCAGGCGGCACCGCACCGGCGCTGTTGAATGCGGCAAACGAAGTGGCGGTTGCCGCTTTTCTTGAGCGGCGCATTTCATTCCTCGATATCCCGCGTCTGATTGAAACTGTGCTGGGTAAAATTGCCAGTGCCAAAGTGGAAATGTTACAGGACTTGCTGGATGCGGATGCTTCGGCGCGTGCGGCGGCACAGGACTGGATCGCACGATGACAACCTTGATCGCATTCGTTGTTGCCATTGCCATACTGGTGGTATTCCATGAATTGGGGCATTACGCCGTTGCACGACTGTGCGACGTGAAAGTGCTTAAATTCTCAATCGGGTTCGGCAAGGCACTTTACACAAAACGCTTTGGCAAAGGCGAAACGGAATGGGTGATCTCCACGATCCCGTTGGGTGGTTACGTCAAGATGCTGGATGAGCGCGAGGGCGAAGTGCCCGAAGGCGATCTGCCGCGCGCATTCAACCGTAAGCCGGTGCTGCAGCGCATGGCTATCGTCGTGGCCGGGCCAATAGCGAACCTGCTGTTGGCCGTTGCCCTGTATTTCGTCCTGTTCATCCACGGCGTGCCGGGCGTCAAGCCGGTGTTGGGGGAGATTACGCCGAACACGCCGGCGGCGGCAGCGGGGCTGCAAAGCAAACAGACGATCATCAGTATCGACGGACAGGTGACCCCGAGCTGGCAAGAGATACGCTGGATATTGCTGGATTTGGTGCTGCAACACAAAACGGCAAAATTTGAGTTGCAGAATGCCCAGGGTGAGAAGTCGTACGGAACGCTGGACATAAGCAGTCTGACCGCGGCTGATCTGGACGGAGATTTCATGCAGAAGCTCGGGTTGCAACCCTATCAACCTCCCATCTATCCGATCATCGGCAAGCTGGTCGACGGAGGTGTTGCGCAACGTGCCGGACTGCAAGTAAACGACCGTATCCTTCGGGCAAACGGCCAGGAGATTTCGCTTTGGGAAGACTGGGTGAGCATGGTGCGCAGCCACCCCGGCACAAAGCTGGATATTGAGATCGAACGTGCGGGTGCGGTATTGAAACTTGCGTTGACTCCCGAAGTCCTCAACGATGGCGGGAAGACAATTGGCCGCATCGGCGCCGCAGCCTATATCGACAAGACCGCATTTGAGGCGATGTTGAACGAAGTGCGATACCCGCCTCTGGCAGCTTTGTCGGAGGCACTGCGCAAGACCTGGGATACGGCAGTCGTGAGCCTGAAGATGATGGGCAAGATGATCCAGGGCGAGGTTTCGCTAAAAAACCTCTCGGGCCCGATTACCATTGCGGATTATGCCGGGCAATCGGCGCAGATGGGGTTGGGGGCGTATATCGGTTTCCTTGCGCTGATCAGCATCAGTCTGGGGGTATTGAACTTGATGCCTATCCCTTTATTGGATGGCGGGCATTTGCTGTATTATTCGGTCGAATTGATCAAGGGCAGTCCGGTCTCGGAAGGCCTGTGGGAAGCGGGGCAGAAAGTGGGTATCGCGCTATTGGTTACCATGATGGCTTTTGCGTTGTATAACGACATCAGTCGCCTGATTTTGGGTTGAACACAATAATGAAATTAAAAAAATGGGTGGGTTTGCTCCCGCTTTTGCATGCCACATCTGCTTGGTCGTTTGATCCGTTCATCATCAAGGATATTCGTGTTGAAGGTATCCAGCGTACAGAACCGGGTACGGTGTTCAGCTATTTGCCCGTGAAAGTCGGCGATACGCTGAATGATGATCGTGCGACTGCCTCGCTGCACGCATTGTTCGCTACGGGTTTTTTCAAAGACGTGGCGTTGAAAGTGGACCAAAACGTACTGGTCGTGGTAGTTAAAGAACGCCCGACGGTCGCCAGCGTCGAAATCAACGGCGTAAAGGAATTCCCGAAGTCTCAATTGAACGACAATCTGAAAATCTTGGGATTGGCGGAAGGTCGCATCCTGGATAAATCGGTGCTGGACAAATCCGTGCAGGAACTGAAACGGCAATATGTGGCTCGAGGGAAATATTCTGTGGACGTGAAGGCTACGGTCAAGGACCTCGAGCGCAACCGAGTGGCGGTCAGTTTCGATGTGAATGAAGGTTCGGTTTCCAAGATCAGGGAAATCAATATCGTGGGCAACCATGTCTACTCGGAAAAGGAACTGCTCGGCGTAATTCAACTTACCACGCCGGGGTGGTTCACCTGGTTCAGCAAAAACGACCAATATTCCAAGCAGAAATTGTCGGCCGACATGGAGAGCCTTCGTACCTACTACATGAACTCCGGCTATATGGATTTCAATATCGAATCGACACAGGTTTCGATCTCGCCGGACAAAAAAGATATTTTCATCACGCTGAATATTTCCGAGGGGGAGAAATACACCATTTCAGGCATCAAGGTGGTCGGCACGGAGGCTGTCCTTACGCACGATGAAATGCGCAAAATGATCAACATCCAGCCCGGCGATGTGCTGTCGAGGGATGCGATCACCGATTCCACACGCAAGATCAGCGAGCGTCTTGGGGAGGAGGGCTACGCGTTTGCCAATGTGAATGCGGCGCCGGAAGTGGATAAGGATAAACACCAGGTGGCTTTCACCTTTGTGGTCGACCCGTTGCAGCGAGCCTATATCCGCCGTATCAACATCACCGGCAACGACAAGACACGCGATGAGGTCATACGCCGCGAGTTCCGTCAGATGGAGAGTAGCTGGTTTGCCACTTCCAAGGTCAAAAACTCAAAAAAGAGACTAGACAGAACGGGTTTCTTCTCTGAAGTCAACGTCGATACGTCCCAGGTCCAGGGGACAAGCGACCAGATGGATGTCAACCTTAAGGTGACAGAGATGTCGACAGGCAGTTTCCAGATCGGTGCCGGATACAGCAGCCTGGAAAAGGTGACGCTGATGGCCGGTGTTACACAGACGAACGTGTTCGGCACAGGAAGTACCCTGTCCACGCAAATGAACACCAGCAAATTCAATCAGGTCTATTCGGTCTCCTACACCAACCCCTACTATACGGATGACGGAATCAGTCGGGGTTTCGACGTTTACAAGCGTAGAACGAATGCGCTTATGATCGCGATCAGTCCCTATACTTCCGATACGTATGGCGCAGGGGTGCGTTTTGGACTGCCGATCAAGGACGATGAGATGTTCCATGTAGGCACGTCAGTCGAACAGACGACGATCGGGTTGACTCCGCTCAGTCCGCAGCGATATATAGACTACATCAACTTGTTTGGCGAAACGGTCGACAACCTGCTGGGTACCGTAGGCTGGTCGCGCGACACGCGTGACAGCGCGATAACCACCACTGAGGGCACGATGCAGCGTGCCTCCCTTGAAGTCAGTGTGCCGGTATCCGATCAGCACTATTACAAATTGACCTATCAACACCAGGTGTTCTACCCTCTCAATCGCGATTACACATTGATGCTGAACGGCGACTTTGGTACGGCCGCCGGATACAGTGGTGCACCGCTGCCTTTCTTCAAGTATTTCTATGCAGGCGGTGTCGGTTCTGTGCGTGGATACGACCCCATGTCCCTGGGGCCGAGAGATGCCAATAACCTGCCATTGGGCGGCAGCAAGAAGGCCGTTGGTAATATCGAAGTATTGTTCCCCATGCCTGGAATGGAAAAGGAAAAATCAGTGCGGTTGAGCGTTTTCCTGGATGGCGGCGAGATTATCGGCACTGGCGGACAGCTTCCGGGTTCCACGGGAATGCGCTATTCTACGGGTCTGGCCATGACTTGGCTCTCACCGGCAGGGCCCCTCAAACTGAGCTGGGCAAAGCCTTTGAACCAGCAGCCGCAAGACAACATACAACACATCCAGTTTACGATGGGTTCGATGTTCTGACCTCTACCAGGAGCTTGAGATGAAGACATTACTTTGTGTGGGTCTGATGTTATTGGCAACCATCACACAAGCCTGCGCCGCCGATTTTCGTATTGGCGTGGTGGATACCGAGCGCATCCTGCGCGAATCGGATCAAGCGGTACGTGCCGAAAAGAAGATCGAGCGGGAGTTTTCCGCGCGGGACCAGGAAATCAAAAAGCTGATCCAACAAAGCAAGGATCTTCAGGCATCCCTGGAGAAGGACGGTACTGCGATGTCGGAGCCCGTGCGGCGCGTTAAAGAACGTGAATTGGCCAATATGAACCTGACATTGCAAACCTTGCAGCGTGAATTTCGCGAAGACCTGAATCTGCGCAAGAACGAGGAATTGGCAACTGTGCTGGCGCAGGCTGACAAGGCGATTCGTGCGATCGCCGAAAGCGAACAGTACGATGTTATCTTGCAGGAAGCGGTCTATCGCAATCCCAAAGTGGACATCACCGACAAAGTGTTGAAGTACCTCTCCAAAGAGGCTCCCGACAAGTCCGATAAATGAACTGAAGAGTTGTATTCGATGGAACGTAAAGCCTACCGACTGGCAGACATAGCGGCACGTTTCGGCGGGCAAGTGATTGGAGATGCTGGCACGCAAGTACAGCAGATAGGTACTCTGGAGCACGCGACCGCGGGACAGATCGCCTTTCTGGCCAATGCAAAATATCGCAATCAGCTTGATCACAGCAAGGCCTCGGCAGTCATCCTGTCCGCAATCGATGCCGATGCAACAGCGTTGCCGCGCATCGTTTGCGACAATCCCTATTCGTATTTCGCCAAACTCTCGTCGTTCCTGAATCCGTTGCCCGAGTGCATTCCAGGCATCCATCCTTCCGCCGTCATTGGCAAAGGCACCAAGATATCCCCGAAATCCCACATTGGCCCGCTGGTGACGGTGGGTGACGGCGCGATTATCGGGGCGGGTACAACGGTGATGGAGGGATGCAGTATCGGTGCGGGCGCGGTACTGGGCGAGAACACTTTGCTTTATCCGCGCGTGACGGTTTATCACGCATGCGTCATCGGCAATCATGTCATCGCACATTCCGGAGTGGTGATCGGAGCCGACGGTTTCGGTATGGCCTGGGAAGAGGGGAAGTGGCTGAAGATCCCTCAGATCGGCCGCGTAGTCATCGGCGACCATGTCGAGATCGGCGCGAACACCACCATCGATCGCGGTGCACTGGACGACACCGTGATTGAAGAAGATGTGAAACTGGATAACCAGATACAGGTCGCGCACAACGTCCATATCGGCGCGCATACCGCCATCGCGGGCTGTGTCGGTATCGCGGGCAGCGCCACCATCGGCAAATATTGCCGCATCGGCGGCAGTGCAGGGATATTGGGACATCTGCAGATCGCGGACCATGTCGAGATCGCATCGTTTACCCTGATCGGAAAATCGATCACGGAGCCGGGGAGCTATGCCGGAATATTCCCGTTCAGCAAGAACGACGAATGGCGCAACAATGCCGTGCATTTGCGGCATCTGGGCGAATTGGTTAAACGCGTCAAAGCGCTGGAAAAAGAAATCGAATCATTGAAGGGGGAGAAAATATGAGTACGACGATGGATATTCATGAAGTGTTGGAACACCTGCCGCATCGCTATCCGTTCCTGTTGATAGACCGCGTGCTGGATGTCGTGCCGAACGAAAGTATCGTTGCACTGAAGAATGTTTCCATGAACGAGCCGTTCTTTCCCGGCCATTATCCGCACCATCCGGTGATGCCGGGCGTGCTGGTGATCGAAGCAATGGCGCAGGCCGCCGCCATTCTGTCGTTCAAAACGATGGGGACTTTGCCGAGCGACGATTCCGTGTATTACTTCGTCGGCATCGACAACGCGCGCTTCAAGCGCCCGGTCGGCCCAGGCGACCAGTTAATCCTGAAGGTGTCCATTGCCATGAACAGACGCGGCATGTGGAAATTCAGCGGCAAAGCCGAAGTGGATGGCCAGGTTGCGGCGGAGGCGGATCTGATCTGCACATTGCGGACCAAGGAATGAACGGCTTGCGTCATCCAACTGCGATCATTCATCCGAATGCGAGGCTGGCAGACGATGTTTCGGTCGGCCCGTATTCCATCATTGGCGAAAACGTTGAGATCGGCGCAGGGACGATCATCGGCCCGCATGTGGTGATTGACGGTCATACCAGCATCGGCAAGGGCAACCGCATTTTCCAGTTCAGCTCGATCGGCGAGATACCCCAGGACAAAAAGTACAAAGGCGAGCCGACGCGATTGGTCATCGGCGACAACAACACGATCCGCGAGAACTGCACCTTCAACCTGGGCACAGTGCAGGACGGCGGGGTCACTTCTATCGGCAGCAACAACTGGATCATGGCCTATGTACACGTGGCGCATGATTGCCATATCGCCGACCACAATGTCATCGCCAATTCGGTGCAATTCGCGGGGCATGTGACTGTCGGCAATCACACCCTGATCGGCGGCATCAGCGGAATACACCAGTTCGTGCGCATCGGCGATTTTGCAATGATCGGTTTCCAGACACGGGTGTCGCAAGACATTCCGCCTTTTGTAACGGCGGTGGGGAACCCGGCGGAAGCCAAAGGCCCGCATCAGGAAGGGCCGCGCCGCGCAGGCTTTTCCGCACCGCGTGTCGATATGCTCAAGCAGATGTACCGTACTTTGTATCGTGCCGGCAGCAGCTTCGACACTGCAAAAAAGGAAATCGCGGGGTTGCGCGGCCAAGTTCCCGAAGCCGATGCGGACATCGATAATATGCTGACATTCTTGAACAACGCCAGCCGTGGCATCGTGCGGTAACCGGTATGACTGATTCTGTAAAAACCATTGCCATCGTGGCAGGCGAGGCGTCGGGGGATTTGCTTGGCAGCCTGCTGATGGATGCCATCAGGCAAGCTGCACCCAACGTGCGTTTCATCGGCATCGGCGGCCCCAAGATGCAAGGCGTCGGCATGGAGGCCCTGTTCCCGCTGGAAAAACTGGCCGTGAACGGCTATGTCGAGGTGTTGCGGCATTACCGCGAACTCGTCGGTATCCGACGCAACTTGCGTGAACGTTTCATTGCGACGCCGCCCGATCTTTTCATCGGTATCGATGCGCCCGACTTCAATCTCGATCTGGAGCTGTCCTTGAAGCAGCACGGCATACCCACCGTGCATTATGTCAGCCCATCCATCTGGGCATGGCGCGGCGAACGCATCCACAAGATCAAGCAGGCCGTATCCCGCATCCTCGCCCTGTTCCCGTTCGAAGAGCCGCTCTACAAGCAGGCAGGCGTGCCGGTGACCTATGTAGGGCATCCGCTGGCAGACATCCTGCCGGAAAACCCAAAACAAATGGAAATGCGCGAACAAATGCGCATCATGCCCAGGAACGCCAAGGTGTTCGCCTTGCTGCCGGGCAGCCGCCAGGGAGAAGTACGGCGCCTGGCCAAGACCTATGTCGAGACGGCCAAGCTGATCCTGAAACAGCTGCCCGAAGCGCAGTTTCTTGTTCCGCTGGCCAGCCGCGAGACGCGCACCATCTTTGAAAATGAAGTCTGGAAACAGGAAGCACAGCAGCTGCCCATCACCTTGCTGTTCGGACATGCACACGACGCGATGATCGCCGCCGATGGCGCACTGGTCGCTTCCGGTACGGCCACACTGGAGGCTGCACTGCTAAAGTGCCCGATGGTCATTACCTACAAGATGCCCGCGCTGACTTATTGGATCGCCAAGCGCAAGCAATACCTGCCTTATGTCGGCCTGCCCAATATCCTTGCCGGCAAATTTGTCGTGCCGGAAATCCTGCAGGACGATGCGACTGCTGAGAACCTTGCACAAGCCTTACTCAATCTGGTCAACAACAAACAGGCTGTGGCGGAGCTGGAACAGACCTTCAGTGCAATACACCAGACCCTGCGCCAGGATACCGCGCACAAGGCAGCTGCGGCCATCCTGCCTTATCTGGCATGAACGGCATCCTGCTCATCTGCGGCGTGGATGAAGCAGGGCGCGGTCCACTGGCCGGTCCAGTAAGTGCGGCCGCCGTTATCCTCGACGAGGCACGTCCCATCGAAGGGTTGGCCGATTCCAAAAAACTTTCCGAGAAACAACGCGACCGGCTGGCTCCCATCATCCGTGAACGCGCGCTGGCCTGGGCCGTGGCCTATGCCGAAGTCGGCGAGATCGACCAGCTCAACATCCTGCAAGCCACGCTGTTGGCCATGCGCCGAGCCGTGCTCGAACTGCACACCCGGCCGCATCAGGTACTGGTGGATGGCCTGTATTGCCCGCAGACAGGCATTCCCAGCCAGGCCATCGTCAAGGGCGACAGCAAAATAGCCGCCATTTCCGCCGCGTCCATCCTGGCCAAGACTGCGCGCGATGAACTCATGATGCGCCTGCATGAGCAATATCCGCAGTACGGTTTTGACGGTCACAAAGGCTATCCCACTGCGGTGCACCTGGCCGCATTGCGCGAACACGGTGTTTCGGAAGTGCATCGGCGCAGTTTCAGACCGGTGCGCGAAGCATTGCAGTACACTCATCAAAACAACTCTTGAGGTGACTATCATGACCTTTTTCAGACTCTTACACCTGCTCGCCGTGCTCATCTGGGTTGGCGGCATGTTCTTCGCCTATGTCGTGTTGCGCCCGGCAGCCGTGGATGTGCTGCAGCCGCCGGAACGCCTGCGCCTGTGGGACAACGTGTTCCACCGTTTCTTCAACTGGGTCTGGGGCGCAATCGGCGCGATCCTTGCGTCCGGTTTGTACATGATCTACCTGTACGGCGGCATGGCTCATGTGCCGCGCTATATTCACGTCATGCTGTTGCTGGGGCTGGTGATGATGGGTATCTACGTCTACGTATTCTTCGCCTGTTACGTGCAATTCAAACTGCAGGTCGCCAAGGAACACTGGAAAGAAGCCGGCGCGATCCTGGGCAAGATACGCAAGCTTATTGGCGTGAACGTGACCTTAGGCCTGATTACGGTGTGTGTTGCGGTGGTTGGAAAGTTGTGGGGATAACAAACAGGACATACTGATCCGGCTGGACGCCGGGCCGGCAAACCGAAATCTGCCTGCTATCCTGCAGCGCGATGTCCGTCCCCGCCGCGCAATTCCCATATAACAAAAAAATCAGCCCGACATTCTAGTAATGTCGGGCTGATGGATTTCGGACTCAAACGCCAACAACTTTCCTGCTACCGGCCACTGTGCAACCCTGCAATTCTGTTTCGAATTGTCGGGGTTGCACTGGTGGGTTCGTCAATGGTCCTGAATCAGAGTACCAGTTGGCGTACCTGAGGTGCCCAGCAAGAACAGGCTGTACACACCCTGGGAATTTAAAACTACGGGCGTTATTAGGGTAGGTACAGTTGGTGTTGCCACCAGGCTGGCAGAGATGCTGCTGTTTACAATGCCCTGATTATTCAGCGTTGGAATAGAAGCGGTTCCAAAAGTTATATTTGAAGCCACCTGAACACCGTTGAAAGCAAGGGAAAAGGCGCCGCCGCCGTTGACGCCATTCACCAAGCGCAATTTCGCGTAGCCACTGGTCGGGCGCGTATTGTCGTCAACAAGTGGATTACATGCATTTGTCCCTGTTAGCAGCAGCGTCAGGTCTTCACCGGCGGTGGTGACGGGAGTGCAGGAAGCAGGACTACCATTTATTGTTATTGCCGTACTTCCGGCCGGAACAAGGACGTAGGAACCGACTGCGTAATCGAATGACGTCGAGTTGCCGATAAGATTGACGGCAGTCGCGCCCGCGGTTGCGGTAGCAATCGGGCTCGTTGTATTTGCCGCGATGCGTATGCGTGCATTGGTATTCTTCTGAGCCAAGACTGCGCCTTGTTGCGTCACGAGCAATCCGTCGACCAATCCTCCACCTGTCGTGCTGGTCAGTACCAGAGTCAATATTTGCTGGTTGGCGATGGTGATCGAAGGGATATCCAGCCTCAGGTCTGTAATGTTATTCGCACCGGTAACCCAGACGTGATAGGTATTTGCCAGCACTTCGTTGTAGAGGGTGGTGCCCGACACGTTCTGCGCCAGAAGCGTGGCGGCCTGCAACGCGGGTGAAGCGGCCGTTGGCGAGTAAGTATCGCTGAGCGCACTCACCGGAGCCATGTAAACGTCCAGGTTCCCGGCATCTGCCGAAAGGTCAGCCACGCGTATCTGGCCGTCGCCGGCCAAGGGCGCGGGTTCGTTATCGGCGAACTGGACCAGATGCAGACTTTGATCGGACGTGTAAGCGACCAGCGTGTAGGGGACCGTTGCTGCAAACGAGAAATTGGTTTCTGCGGACGGGACTCCACTGGCGACCAGCGCGATGGGATAAGTGCCCGAGGTAATGGTGGCATTGGCGCTGGCAGTGCCGGGTGCAACTGAAGTCGCAAGCTGGGTGCCGCCGGTGACCAGGCTTAATGTGCTGCTCGTGCCATTCACCAAGCGCACTGTGTTCGTTGTGCTGACGGCGGCGCTGCCACCACCGCCTCCAAAGCAGCCCTGCAGCAGGGTCAGGATCATCAGGAGCGGCAAGAATATCGATATTTGTTTCACTTTTTCTCCATTTCATTGTTTGAATATGACGGCATGGGCGCGCCTGATTTGATCGTTACCGGCATCCGGGAATGGCAGGATTTTATCATCTGAGCTAGTCCCACGTATTTTTCCATCCACCATGTTTTTGAAACAAACCGGATACAGACTTGATACAAAAAGGCTTTATAGCTAATCAGCGTACAGGTTCAACCCGCCCGCCCCTACCGCGGAATAGTCATATAGACCGCCAGTTGTGATTGCATTGATAGAACGGGTCGTAACTTGCGGCAAGACTTGAGTCCAGACTGCTGCTCCGTTGCCCACCGTCGTACTGCCATTCGCGTAAAATTCGCTGTAGTAGATATTACCGTCAGAGCCAACTGCCATGAACCGGCGATAAGCGGTATAAGCGACCGAATTCAAATTGCTGGTAGATGGGATATTTGTCGATGTTTGCTGGGTCCAGACAATTCCGTCCTCGCTCGTCAATACCGTTCCGTTATTTCCGACTGCAACGAATACGCCGACATTATTTGCATCAAGACCGCCGTAGGTTACGCCCTTGAGGTCGATGGTGGGCAAAGGAGAGGAGGTCCTGTTCCAAGTGATCCCGTCCGTACTGTAGAGCAATGTACCCGCAGCACCGACTGCGACATAGGTGCCAACACCTTTTGCCACTCCATAAGCCAATCCATACAAGGAGGATCCCGTGGGGGAGGACTGAGTCATCCAATTTGCTCCGCCATTGCTCGTGGTTATGATGGTGCCGCTTGCACCGGCCGCGACAACAAGACCATTGCCACTGGTAATGGCGTAGAGGGTGTTTAACGTGCCACTGTTTTGTGCCACCCATGACGACGTGCCTGGCGCAAGTCCTATCACATTTCCCCCAGCACCCACGCTCAGATATACGGCACCGTTAAAAGTCACCGCGTAAAAATCTGTCGGATATGGATTACTCAACGCGGTCCAGACATTCCCGTCCGCACTTGAAAACGAAGCGCCGCCCAGTCCAGTGGCTACAAACGCCCCTCCATAAGCAACACCGCGCAGGTCGGTTGTACCCGCATTAAGCCCGGTGTTCCACGTTGCTCCTGCCAGCCTGGGTATAGCTTCAATCGCGGGAGAGCCCGGGCCGCCGGGCCCGCCATTGATTCTTCCGTTGACGGTAAAGGAATATTGCACTCCGTTGGTCAACGGCACGGTTCCATAGGTCCCATATACGCCGGGTAATGAAGAGACTACCTGGGGTGAAGTTGCATAGAGCGTCGTACCGCAAGCAGGCATGGAGGAACAGTTTGTCGGCGTAACGCCGGCTCCGGCCGCTGTAAATACCCAATACGTGACACCGGGGATCGAGTCCCACGTCACCACTACCCTGCTGTCCTTGGCTGCGACGGCGACATTGGTAGGCTGGGGGGCGGAAGAGGCGCCTGAACCGAAGCAACCGGCAAGAGACATGGCAACCATTGCCACCATGATGAATGCAAAGAATCTTTTCATTTCGCGATAACTCACAATAAGGCCTGAATAAAAACAAAGGCGCATTTTAGACTAACGTTGTATGACCTGCCCATTACTTTAATGTCATCTGTCCCGCCTTGGAGCACAGGCTTCGGGTTGGGGGCTCGATTGGGAAGGTTGCCTCAAAATCAGGTTGGCCCAACGGGCCGGAGAAATGGATTCAATCTATTCGCCGAGCTTCATGCTGCGCATATAGTGACAGGTATACCCTTGCGGATGCTTGACCAGGTATTTCTGGTGATAGTCCTCCGCGCGGTAAAACGCTATGAAGGGCACGACTTCGGTGATCACTTTTGCTTTCCAGTCGCCCGACGCATCCACGGTCGAGATGACTTCCACCGCGGTGTTTTTTTGCGTTTCGTCGAGATAGAAGATCGCCGAGCGGTATTGCGTGCCGACGTCGTTGCCCTGCCGGTTGCGTGTGGTGGGGTTGTGCATGCGGAAGAACTCGAACAGCAGGTGGCGGTAGGTGAGCAACTCGGGATCGAACACGATCTTCAGCGATTCGGCATGGCCGCTGTTTCCGGTCTTCACGATGTCATAGTTGGCATTCAGTGTATCGCCGCCGGTGTAGCCGACTTCCGTCTCCAGCACGCCGGGGATCAGGCGCACCAGTTCTTCCATGCCCCAGAAGCAGCCGCCGGAGAGGTAGGCGGTTTGAGTAGTGTCGTTCATTGGTTCTCCTTGTGCATGCGATGTTGCCGATCGATCTGCTGCAGGCGCAATATCCAAGCGATATAGTGTCGGATGAGAGTCACCGCAACTAGCGTCGTTCCTTTTTCATGGCCATTGCGGCTTCGCGCTTGCTATCTTTTTCGCGTTCAGTTGCCCGTTTGTGGCTACGGCCGCTCGCATTGCGAGCTTAACATTCGCTGCGCTCATATTAGCCTGCGCCGCAAACGGTCAATCTTTCAACGCCGTTCTTTTTTCATGGCCATTGCGGCTTCGCGCTTGCTGTCTTTTTCGCGTTCAGTTGCCCGTTTGTCATGCTCCTTCTTGCCCTTGGCCAGGCCAATCTCGAGTTTGACGCGACTGCCCTTGTAGTGCATATCCAGCGGCATGATGGTGTAGCCGGCGCGCTGCACTTTGCCGATGAGCTTGTCTATCTCGTGCTTGTGCATCAGCAGCTTGCGGGTACGGACGGGATCTGGGTGGATATGGGTGGAAGCGTTCAGCAAAGGGCTGATATGCGAACCAAACAGGTACAGTGCGCCGTCCATGATGGTGACATAGGCTTCCTTGAGCTGTGCCCGTCCGGCGCGGATCGCTTTTACTTCCCAGCCTTCCAGCATGATGCCGGCTTCATGTTTTTCTTCGATGAAGTACTCGTGAAAGGCTTTTTTGTTCTGGATGATGCTCATTGAAAGATGTGTTTTGCTTGGCGTTGCGATATTCTACCAGTCTTTGATTTAACGGCTTCGTAAAGCAATGGCATTGGTTGAGAAAACGGTGTTGGTTCCGCATACGGCGGAGCAGATGTTCAAGCTGGTGGACGAAGTGGAAGATTACCCGCAGTTCATGCCATGGTGCGGCGGGGCGACCATCAACGAAATGCAGGGCACGACGATGCATGCCACGTTGCATATCGACTACCACCACATCAGGCAGCATTTCAGCACCAAAAACCGGCGTACTCCGCCCCACCAGATCGACATCGCCCTGATGGACGGCCCGTTCAAACATCTGGAAGGCAGTTGGCGATTCATCCCCTTGAGCGACGAAGCCTGTAAAATAGAGTTTCGTTTGCAGTATGAGTTCTCCAACAAATTGCTCGAAAAGCTGGTGGGGCCGGTGTTTCATCATATCGCCAACAGTTTCGTGGATGCCTTTATCCATCGTGCAGACAAGGTTTATGTAAAAAATGAGTGACGAAAAGATATACGTGGAACTGGTCTATGCCTTGCCTGCCGAGCAGGTACTGCTCAAGTCGGAAGTGCCAAAAGGAACGACCATCGCGGAAGCCGTCAAGCTATCCGGCATTCTGGCCAAGTTTCCCGAGATCGACCTTGAAAAGAACAAGTTCGGCATCTTCGGCAAATTGAGCAAGGTTGACACCGTGTTGCGTGAGAAAGATCGCGTCGAGATCTACCGCCCGCTGATTGCAGATCCGAAAGAGATACGCCGTAAACGCGCCGAAGAGGGCAAAGCCATGAAGAAGGGCGGCGGTGACCTCTGATGCTGGACTACGACCTTCATTGTCATTCCAACGTCTCGGACGGTACGCTGACCCCGACTGAACTGGTGACGCGTGCTGCCGGACGCGAAGTCAGGGTGCTGGCGCTGACCGATCACGATGACGTGGCAGGACTTCCGGAAGCCGCCGGAGTTGCCGCACAACATGACATCGAATTCGTCAACGGCGTCGAGATATCGGTTACCTGGCGCAAATACACCCTCCATATCGTTGGCCTGCACATCGATCCCCAAAATGCCGCATTGGCTGAAGGCTTGCGCGGCATACGTAGCGGACGCAGGCATCGTGCCGAGCTGATGGCGGAATCGCTGGCACGTTGCGGTATCGGCGGTGTGCTGGAAGGTGCATTACGCTATGCCTCCAATCCGGAGATGATCGGGCGTACCCATTTCGCACGTTATCTGGTCGAGGCCGGGCACTGCAAGGACGTGCGCAGCGTCTTCAATCGCTATCTGGTCAAGGGCAAGCCGGGTTACGTTCCGCATACCTGGGCGGATTTGCAGGATGCGATCTCGTGGATCAATGGCAGCGGAGGCGTCGCCGTGCTGGCACATCCGGGTCGTTATACCGCCGGACGCAACGCGATGGGCAAGACGACCTTGCTCGAACTGCTGAAAGAATTCGTCGAACTGGGCGGGCAGGGCATCGAAGTGGTGAGCGGCAGTCATACGCCGCCTCAATATGCCGAGTTCGCGCGTTACGCCAAGGAGTTCGATCTGTTGTGTTCCTGCGGCTCGGATTTTCACGGTCCGGAAGAAAGCTACCGCGACCTTGGACGATTGCCGGATTTTCCGCTGGAGTGTCGCCCCGTGTGGACGCTTTGGGAAGGGACTGCAGCCTGATTTATGGCGCAATTCTTTTCCATACACCCGGACAACCCCCAGCCTCGCCTGATCAAGCAGGCAGCGGAGATGTTGCGCAACGGTGCGGTGATCGTCTATCCCACCGATTCCGGCTACGCCATCGGCTGCCACCTGGACGATAAAGAGGCTGTCGCGCGCATACGCCAGATACGCGGACTGGACGAAAAGCACCTGATGACATTGATGTGTCGCGACCTGTCGGAACTGGCGCACTATGCAAGAGTGGATAACGCGCAGTTCAGGCTGCTGAAGAACAATACGCCGGGCAGTTACACATTCATTCTGGAAGCGACCAAGGAAGTTCCGCGGCGCTTGCAGCATCCCAAACGCAGCACGATAGGTTTGCGCATACCCGATCACCCGGTTGCGCTGGCCCTGCTGGAGGAATTGGGGGAACCGCTGCTTAGTTCCACGCTGATCCTGCCGCAGGAAGATCAGCCGTTGACCGATGTGGCGGAGATACGCGAACATCTGGAGAAGCTCGTCGAACTGGTTATTGAAGGCGGAATAGTAGGGGGGGAATCGACCACCGTGATCGACCTGACGGATGATAGGCCGGTATTGGTGCGGCGCGGCAAGGGGCCGATCGCACATTTGGGAATAGAGGAATAAATGAATTTCGATGCTTTGATCCAGACCATAGCGCTTGCAGCCATACCCGTGCTGTTCGCCATTACCTTGCATGAGGCGGCACACGGCTATGCGGCTCGCCATTTCGGCGATATGACGGCATACGCGCAGGGACGCATTTCGCTCAATCCCCTGCGTCATATCGATCCCGTCGGCACGATTCTGCTGCCACTGTTGACCCTTTTTGTGGGCGGTATCCTGTTCGGTTGGGCCAAGCCGGTGCCGGTCAATTTCTCGGCATTACGCCATCCGAAAAAGGACATGCTGTGGGTTGCGCTGGCCGGCCCCGCTGCCAATCTGGTCATGGCGCTGTTCTGGGGAGCCATGTTCAAGGTGGCTTTGTCGTTTCCGGGCAGTTATTTCGCCGAGCCGCTGTTAGGCATGGCGCAGTTCGGAGTTACAATCAACGCCATTTTGCTGGTGCTGAACCTGTTGCCGTTGCCGCCGTTGGACGGCGGGCGCGTTGCAATAAGCCTGTTGCCGCACCGCCAGGCTTTCCAGTTGGCGAAAGTCGAACCGTACGGGATGGTCATCCTGATCGTACTGGCAGTGGTACCGGTTGGGGGCCAACCGATTCTGAGCTGGATACTCTCGCCGCTGGTGAGCTCGTTCATCCAGTTGATTGAAACGATTTTTTAATGTGAAGCAGGAATATGTTCGCTGATCGAGTTTTATCCGGAATGCGCCCCACGGGCAGTCTGCACCTGGGGCATTACCATGGTGTCTTAAAGAATTGGGTGCAGATGCAGCACCAGTACGAGTGCCTGTTCTTCGTGGCTGACTGGCATGCACTGACCACGCACTACGACACACCGCAAATCATCGAGCAGAACGTGTGGGACATGGTCATCGATTGGCTCGGTGCTGGCGTCGATCCGGCACAGGCCACATTGTTCATCCAGTCACGTGTCCCGGAACATGCGGAGCTGCATCTGCTGCTGTCCATGATCACCCCGCTGGGCTGGCTGGAACGCATGCCGACGTACAAGGACCAGCAGGAAAAGCTGAGCAGCAAGGATCTCTCGACTTACGGTTTTCTGGGCTATCCGCTGTTGATGAGTTCGGATGTCCTGATCTACCGCGCCACCCAGGTACCGGTGGGGGAAGACCAGGTGCCGCACATCGAATTCACCCGCGAACTGGCGCGCCGTTTCAACCATATCTACGGGCGTGAAACGGGTTTCGAGGAAAAAGCGGAAGCCGCGATCAAAAAGCTGGGCGGCAAAAAAGCCAAACTGTATAAAGAACTGCGCACACGCTTCCAGGAACAGGGTGACAGCGAAGCCCTGGAGTCCGCCAAGTCCTTGCTGGACGAGCAGCAGAGCCTGAGCCTGGGCGACCGCGAGCGTTTGTTCGGCTTCCTGGAGGGGGGAGGAAAAATGATCCTGTCCGAGCCGCAGGCCATGCTGACCGCCGCATCGAAAATGCCCGGGCTGGACGGCCAGAAGATGTCCAAGTCCTACGGCAACACCATCAGCCTGCGCGAAGACGAGGCCGATGTGAGCAGGAAGATCCGCACCATGCCCACCGACCCTGCGCGCATCCGGCGCACCGATGCGGGCGATCCCGACAGATGCCCGGTATGGCAATTGCATCTGGTTTATTCCACCGATGCCATCAAACAGTGGGCACAGCAGGGGTGCCGCAGTGCGGGCATCGGTTGTATCGAATGCAAACAACCTGTCATCGATGCGGTGCTGGAAGAACAGAAACCCATGCGTGAACGCGCGCAGCTATACCTGGACGACCCGAGCCTGGTGCGCAACATCATCGCCGACGGCTGCGAGAAAGCGCGCAAGCTTGCCACCGAAACCATGCGCGACGTGCGCGAGGCGATGGGGCTGGGATATAACTGAACATGAGCGAGGCAGAACCACAACTTCAGCAGGCAGCGGCAAATCCCGTGGCGCATGTCCACGGCGAACCGATGATGGAGATGCCGCTGGATTTGTACATACCTCCTGATGCGCTGGAGGTGGTGCTGGAATCTTTTCAGGGGCCGCTCGATCTCCTGTTGTACCTGATCCGCAAGCACAACCTTGATGTGCTCGATATCCCGATGGCGTCGCTCACCAAGCAGTACATGGTCTACATTGAGGCGATGCAGCAGCATCGGCTGGAACTGGCGGCCGAATATCTGCTGATGGCGGCAGTGCTGATCGAGATCAAGTCGCGCATGCTGTTGCCGCGTCTGCCCAAGGCCAGCGAGGAAGAAAGCGCCGAAGATCCGCGCGCCGAACTGATGCGCCGCCTGCTCGAGTACGAGCAAATGAAACTGGCCGCGCAGAAACTGAACGAAATGCCCCAAGCCAGCCGCGATTTCGAACTGGTGCAGGTGTTGATCGAACGCACAGTCATCGAGCGCCTGCCTTACGTTACGGTGGAAGACCTGCGCCATGCCTGGCTGGCGCTGCTCACGCGCGCCAAGGTCAACGCACACCACAGGGTGCGCCGCGAAGAACTGTCGGTGCGCGAACAGATGACCAGAGTGCTGCGCCAGTTGCGCAATACCGATTTTGTTTCGTTCGAAAGCCTGTTCGAAGTGGATGCCACCATCCCGATGCTGGTTGTCACCTTTATCGCCATCCTCGAACTCGCCAAGGAGAACCTGGTCGAGATCACGCAAACTGAAACCTTGGGGAATATCTATGTCCGAACCAGTCGAGCAATCACTGCCGAGTGAACATAATGTGACCGTTTGCCCCGAGCCCTTCGTCGGAGCTCAGGACAGGCCTGCCGAAGGGGGGGATGTTCATGCTTTGACAGACCCGGCACGAACGGATGTTGTTGAAGCCGAGCACGCGGTGGATACCGTGCAACTTCTGCGCATATTCGAAGCGGCTTTGCTGACCTCGCAAGAACCGCTTTCCAACACCGAGCTGAAACGCCTGAGTGAAGTCCCGGTCGAGACGAAGCTCGTGGAAGAATTGCTGCAAAAATTGGCAGACAAGTACGCTACCAGCGGCGTCGAACTGAACCGCGTTGCCAGCGGATGGCGTTTCCGTGCACGTCCCGAGATGCAGGTACATCTGGACAAGCTCGACCCGCAAAAGCCGCCGCGCTATTCGCGTGCCGTGCTTGAGACATTGGCCATCATCGCTTACCGGCAGCCGGTGACGCGCGGCGATATCGAGGAGATACGCGGCGTGGCAGTATCTTCGCAAGTGCTGAAGACGCTGGAGTCCCGCGGCTGGATCGAAAGCATAGGCACCCGGGACACCCCCGGTAAACCGGCCTTGTATGCCACCACCCCGCAATTCATGGATGACCTCAACCTGCGCTCTCTGCAGGAACTGCCTGCGCTGGAAGAGATGGGCACCCTGCTGGAAGAGGGTATCGCGGATGAACCGGCACAGTCTGAACCTGAAGCGATTGATGCCGGAACGGTCGAATTCAAACCGGAAGCAAACGCCGCCTAACGGACAGGCAGATGATAAAGCTCGCCACGTCCGTTCCCCCTATCCAACTTTCCCCCGCACGCGGGAGAAAGAGCAAACGAAACGCTTCGCGTATTTCCCGCCAATGACTGCGATCAAGCGCATCTCCTCGCGCGACAATCCGTTCTACAAATCGCTGCACAAACTTGCCTCGTCCTCCCGCGAGCGGCGTGCCGCACGGCAGACGCTGCTTGACGGCGCGCATTTGCTGCGCGCTTTCCTGGATGCCGGAAGCAAGCCGGACCATCTGCTGGTCAATGAAACCGGATTGCAGAATGGCGAGATCGCTGCCTTGCTCGAGGCATGCGGCGATGTGCCGCAAACGCAACTCGACGATGCCTTGTTTGCGCAACTGTCTGAACTCAAGACGCCGAACGGTTTGCTGGCGCTGGTCGATATTCCTCCTGCTCATGTTGAAATCGAACACAGCCAGTTTGCCTTGCTGCTGGAAGATATCCAGGATCCGGGCAATCTTGGCTCCATCCTGCGTTCGGCATCCGCGGCAGGATGCGACGCAGTGTTCCTGTCACCAGGCTGCGCCGATGCGTGGTCGCCCAAGGTACTGCGCGCCGGGATGGGCGGGCATTTCGCACTGAGCATTACAGAAT
This sequence comes from Sideroxydans sp., assembly GCA_027310725.1. Taxonomy (GTDB): domain Bacteria; phylum Pseudomonadota; class Gammaproteobacteria; order Burkholderiales; family Gallionellaceae; genus Sideroxyarcus. Next base: position 27,138 of record DAIDAG010000005.1, read on the forward strand.
CGGCCGACTTGATCGAGGTCGCAGCCGAATTCACCGGCAAGATCATGGCTGCTTCTCTGCAGGCAGACAGATCCCTTTACGACAGCGACCTGCGCGGCAAACTTGCCTTTGCCATCGGCAACGAGGGAGCAGGGCTATCCCCGGCCTTGCTGGATGCGGTGCAGCAGCATTTCATCATCCCCATGCCGGGCAAGATCGAGTCGCTTAACGCAGCTGCCGCGACGGCGGTGTGTTTGTTCGAGGCGGTGAGGCAGCGGTCTTAAGCGGTAATCAACTCGTGCAGGGGCTGTGCATCTGCGGTCTGCGTGCCAGCCAGCTGCAAACCTCCGCAGTCGCAAGTTCCAGATTAACCGACGCTTCATCGCTCATGCTTTCTCCAAGTTCGAAGCCGTAACCGCGTATGCGCAACAGAAAACTGGTTGGAGCGTCTGCGCCATACACTTGTTTGAAGGTGTGCAACAGCGCGAACGGCGTCATGGCATGGCTGGTGTAACTATGGTCCTGTGCGGCAGCGATTTCGGAGAGATGAAACGGGGCATCGCAGGACATATCGGCATCGACGAACAGCACCGCACTGCGCCCGAGCAGATCGGTGACATGTTCGACCTGCAATTGGAAATCTTCGATGAATTCGATTTTAGCGCCGGTATCTTCGGATTGAAGCTGGCGCACCAACAGAGGTGCCAGCGCGTCGTCGCCGCGCGATTCATTGCCGATGGCAAAGACAAGCAGGGGAGCGACCATCAGGAAGCAGAACAGAATGAACCGTCAGATGAGCGCGTCAGCACATCGACCCGAGCACCTCCCGCATCCAGCAATTCCACTTCCAGCGGCATCTTGCCCAGTGCATGGGTCGCGCAGGAAAGGCAGGGGTCGAAGGCTCGGATGGCGACCTCGATGTGATTGAGCAAGCCTTCGGTGAGTTTTCGCCCGTCGATGTACTGCCGTGCCACTTGGCGTATGGCCTCGTTCATCGCCTGATTGTTGTGTGTGGTGGAGACGATCAGGTTGCAGCGCACGATCTGGTCGTTCTCATCCACCTTGTAGTGATGGATCAGCGTGCCGCGCGGGGCCTCGATCACTCCAACGCCGCGTTCCTGCCGCTCGCCCTTGCTGACCAGGTCGTTGCCTTGCAGGTCTGTATCGTGCAACAGGTCCTGTATCACCTCGGCGGCATGCAGCATCTCTATCATGCGTGCCCAGTGAAATCCAAGTGTTGCGCCAGCCGCGGAACCGCCGTTGAATGCAAGAAATTCCTTGCGTTGTACTTCAGCCAGGGGCGAAGGAATGAAATCGCACTGCGCCACACGCGTTAGCGGTCCGACGCGATACCAGCCGGTCTCCGGACCGAGGCTGCGCAGGAACGGGAACTTCATGTACGACCAGGGCTTCACATCCTCGAAAATGACGTCCCAGTAATGGCTGTAGTCGTAGTGGTCGAACAGTGTGCCGCCGTTCATGTCGCGTGCGCGCAGTCCGCCGTGGTACAGATCCAGCGCCCCATCGGCACGTACCAGGTTGAGTGTGTGCGCATCGAAACGCCCGAAGTCGTTGTAGAGATCGAGGTTCTGTTCGAACAGCTGCTTTGCGATTCCTACCGACTCACGGCTCCACGCTACGATCTGCTCGACGTCGTTCAGCAGGTAATCGCGCTCTTCGATACTGACGTTTTTGTTTACCCCGCCGGGGATGGAGCCGGTACCGTGGATGCGCTTGCCCGCCGTGATGCGGATTACTTCCTGTCCAAACTTGCGCAGCAGCACACCTTGTTTGGCGATCTCCGGATAGGCGGCAGCGATGCCGACGATATTGCGTTTGGACATTTCCGAATCGAAACCGAACAGCAGGTCAGGCGAGCACAGGTGGAAGAAATGCAGCGCATGCGATTGCAGGATCTGGCCGTAATGCATCAGGCGACGAATTTTCTCGGCAGTCGGCGTGAGTGTGGCACCCACGATCATATCCATCGCTTTGGATGCTGCAAGATGGTGGCTGACCGGGCAGATGCCGCACAGCCGTTGCACCATGACCGGCGCTTCCCAATAGGGGCGACCCTGAATGAATTTCTCGAAGCCGCGAAACTCGACGATGTGCAGACGTACTTGATGTACGCGGTCATCCTCATCCAGCAGCAGCGTCACCTTGCCATGCCCTTCGACGCGCGACACCGGATCGATGGCGACGCGGCGCAGCTTTTCGGGGTGCGCGGCAGTTTCCAGTTTGTCGTTGATGTCAGTCATATTTGATCAAGCCATGTCCCAACTCGGGCGTCTTGCCGGCAATGAGGTCGGTGAGGAATTTCCAGATGGCGTCGGCGGAAGGAGGGCAGCCGGGGATGAAATAATCGATCTTCACCACTTCGTGCAGTGGATGCACCTTGTCCAGCGGCAGCGGCAGTTCGGGATCGTTCGGGATATGTCCATGCAACAGGCCCGGTTCGGTGAGATACACCTCGGTCAGGCAACTGCCCAGGTCGAGATGGTTGCGCTGCGCCGGCAATCCGCCGTTGATCGCACAGGCGCCGATGGCGATCAGTATCTTGCAGTTCTTGCGGAACTCATGCAGCACATGCACGTTCTCTGCATTGCAGACGCCACCCTCGACGAGACCGATATCGCACGGTCCGCAATGTTTGATGTCGGTCAGCGGTGAGCGGTCGAATTCGATGAGATCGAACAAAGGGAACAGGCGTTCGTCGATGTCGAGTATGGACATGTGGCAACCGAAGCAGCCGGCAAGCGAAGTGGTGGCAACCCGCAGTTTTTTGCTCATGGCGTACCCTCGCAAGCTGCACAGTTCCCGCTGGCATCGGTCTGGCGCGGCGCATCGTCCAATGCCTGTGCGCTGATCGGACGCTGGTCGTAACGCCGCTCGCCGATGGATACGCTGAAGCCGACACGCTTGGGCAGGATCACGCCGACCGGGCAGACCTGCATGGCCTTGTCGGTGAGCGCGATATTGGTGTCGGAGAGCTTGCCGGACTCGGCATTGACGATCAGATGCTTGGTGATGCCGCGTCCGGACAGTGCGAACACGTTCTTGCCGTCCACCTCGCTTGAGGCGCGCACGCACAGTTCGCACAGGATGCAACGGTTGAAGTCGAGCAGGATGTCCGGATGCGAGGCATCCAGCGGGCGATCTGGATACAAGTGGCGGAAGCCCGTCGCGTGGACTTCGAGGTCATAGCCCAGCGCCTGCAACACGCAGTTGCCGCTCTTCTCGCATGACGGGCAGAAGTGGTTGCCTTCGGCGAACAGCATCTGCACCAGCGAGCGGCGCAGAGCGTTCAATTCCTCGATCTCGCTTTCAACATCGAGTCCGCCCTCGGCGGGCATGGTGCAGGAGGCCACAGTACGCCCGTTGACCTTGACCGTGCATAGTTTGCAACTGCCGTGCGGCTTGAATTCAGGGTGATAGCAGAGGTGCGGGATGTAACGACCGGCAGCCAGTGCGGCCTGCATCACCGTCTGCCCCGGTTCGAAGGGAACGGCTGAGCCATCGAGCTGAAAGGTTTCGTTCATTCGATCTCCCTCAGATGCGCACCCGCATCGTCGCGACCGGTCATCTGCCGGGCGCGCGCCAGCGATCCGTCGAGGTCGAAGGCGGGAGAGAACATCAGCGATTTCAGCTTGTTTTCGTAGGAGGGACGGAAATGCTTGAGGGTGTGCAGCACCGGATTGCAGGCAGTACGCCCCAAGCCGCAGTGCGAAGTGGTCTGCAATACGCGATCAAGATTCTCGATCTCGGAAAGGTCATAACGCGTGCCATGTCCGGCGGCGATCTTGTCCATGGTCTGTTTCAGGATCGAGGTGCCGACACGGCAGGGGGTGCAGAAGCCACAGCTTTCATGCGCGAAGAAATGCACGAAATTGCGCGCCACTTCGAACAGATCGCGGCTGTCGTCAAAGATCATGAATGCGCCCGCGGTAGGCAAATCCTCAAAGCCCAATCTGCGGTCGAACTCGCTTTCTGCAACACAGATGCCGGAAGGCCCGCTGACCTGCACCGCAAGCGTGTTTACCGCACCGCAGTCCTGCAATATCTCGCGCACCGAAACGCCAAAGGGATATTCGTAGATGCCGGGACGCTGGCAATCGCCGGACACAGAGACCAGTTTGCTGCCGGCGGATTTTGCCGTGCCGATGGTGCGATATTGCTCGGCGCCCATATGCAATGCCAGCACAGCTTGGCAAAAGGTCTCGACGTTGTCCACGGCGGTGGGTTGTTGCAGATAGCCGTGCGTCACAGGGAACGGCGGGCGATTGCGCGGTACACCGCGCTTGCCTTCCAGGGATTCGATCAGGGCCGATTCCTCGCCGCAGATGTAGGCTCCGGCGCCAAGATGTATCTCGATATCGAAATCGAAACCGGCTTGCGCGAGGATGCTTGTGCCCAACAGTTTGTTGGCACGACGGCGCTGCAATACCGCTTGCAAGGGTTCGAGCAAATATCGGTATTCCCCGCGCAGATAGAGAAAGCCTTTTCTCGCGCCTACCGCCAGGGCGCACAGCGTCATGCCTTCAAACACCAGATCGGCCTGTTGATTTAGTAGCACACGGTCTTTGAACGTGCCCGGCTCACCCTCGTCGGCGTTGCAGACCACATAATGTTCAGAGCCTTGGGCATTGCGGCAGGCCTCCCATTTCAAACCGGTAGAAAAGCCTGCACCGCCACGTCCCCGCAGGCCCGAAGCCTTGATGGACTCGACTATATTTGTTCCACCCAATGACAGCGCATTACGCAGTAACTCTCCAGGCGCCAGCGCATTGCCGAGCAAGAGGCCGCTGCGGCGGATATTGTCTTCGACGCGGAAAAAATCGGCAGGCCAGTCTCCCAGCGGCGTACGGTTGCGTATCAGATGGACGATCTCCTGTACCCGCTGGTGATTCAGGTTCGTGATGGCGAGCTCATTGACCAGCAGCGCCGGGCCCTGGTCGCACATGCCGGTACAGGAAGTGGTTCCGATGCTGACCAGGCTGTCTTCCGAGACCTTGCCCGGCTGCAGCCACAATTGCTGGCACATCAGCTCCATCAACGGCTGGCTGCCCAGCATGCGGTCGGTGATGTTGTCGGAGAACAGGATGCGATATTCGCCGTGAGGCTTCAGGTGCAGGAAAGAGTAGAACGAAGCCACGCTTTCGATGCGTGCGCGTGGAATGCATAATCTTTGGGCCAGTTCGGTGACGATCTGGTGCGGGATATGGCCGTAATGCTCCTGAATCTCGCGCAGCATCTGCAATAGTTGGGATGCCCTGTTTTGATGGCGCTGTACCAGTTGATCCAGCCATGCCTGTCCGGAAGCGTCAAAACGTATTTCGTTGTCTGGTAGCATAGCGTTGTCGTTGGCCCGTGACCGAAACGTACGATGACAGTTTACCCCCATTCAATATAAACAGTACAAGAAGGAAGTGATTGACCATGCACATGCACGACCCCCATCCTTTTTCATTCGAAGTGGAAGAAGCCAATTTTGACGAGCGTGTCGTCGCCCGTTCACAGGATGCGCCCATCCTGCTCGATATCGGCGCCGAATGGTGCGCGCCATGCAAGGTCCTGGGGCCGCATCTGGAGAGGCTTGCCAAGGAATACGGCGGAAAGTTCCTGCTGGCCAAGGTGGATGCCGACGAGAACATGCGTATCGCGGGAAAGCATAAAGTCCGTGGGTTTCCGACGGTCATTGCCTACAGTCGGGGTGTGGAGACCGACCGCTTTCACAGTTCCCAACCCGATCATTTTTTGCGCCAGTTCATCGACAAGCTGATCGCGCATCATCAGGCCAACGTGTGATTTGACTTAACGCGGAAGTTTTTTGTTGGCTGGCTGCAAAGCAGCCAACAATTAGTTTTGTTGAGAATCCTGAGACTGCCTGATCAATGACGGGTTGAGCTGGTGTTTTTGCAGTAGCTTGTAAAATTCCGTGCGGTTCCGCTTGGATAGCTTTGCCGCCTGGGTGACATTTCCTTCGGTGATCTTCAGAATGCGAATCAGATAGTCCCGTTCGAAGCGGCTCTTGGCTTCTTCAAGGGACATCAGTATTTCTTCTTCTTTGTGTATCGTCTGCTGGACGAGTACAGACGAAATAAGCGGGGTGGTGGACAACACGACACTGCGTTCGACCACATTCAGGAGTTGCCTGATATTGCCGGGCCAAGGGGCGCTGATCAGCGTTTCCATCGCTTCTGAGGAGAAGCCGTTGGTTTTTCTGTTGTATTTTTCGGCGAGGATGGACAGGAAATATTTGGCCAGCAGCGGGATGTCCTCACGCCGTTTGGCGAGTGGAGGGATCCCCAGTTCCACCACATTCAGGCGGTAATAGATATCCTCGCGGAAGTTGCCGGCGGCGATCTCGGCATTCAGGTCGCGATGGGTCGCGGAGATGATGCGCACATCGAGCGGAATGGTCTGGGTGGCGCCGACGGGAGTCACCTGCTTCTCCTGCAGCACCCGCAACAACTTGCCTTGCAGCACAAGCGGCATGTCGCCGATCTCGTCGAGAAAGACCGTACCGCCCATTGCCGACTGGAATAATCCCTTGTGGTCGCGGACAGCTCCGGTGAATGCGCCTTTGACATGGCCAAACAACTCCGACTCGAGCAGTTGTTCGGGAATGGCCGCGCAATTGATTGCCACGAATGGCCGTTGCGCCCGCGGGCTGGCATTGTGTATCGCATGAGCAAGAAGCTCCTTGCCGGTCCCGCTCTCGCCGCAGATCAGGACGCTCGCATCCCCTTTGGCCACCAGCTTGGCCTTGGTCAGGATGTCTTCCATCACCGGGCTCTGGGTGATGATGGCGGCGCGCCACTCGTCCACCTTTCCGGGTTGCGCAGCCGTTGCGAATGAAATCTGGAGCGCCTTCGCGACCTGGTCCAGCAGCACCTTGCTGTCGAAAGGCTTGGTCAGATAGCCGAACAGTCCGCGCTGTGTCGCTTCGACCGCATCGGGAATGGTGCCGTGTGCCGTCAGCATGATGACCGGCAGGGTCGGGATGCTCCTGTGAATATGCTCAAACAGGGCCATGCCATCCATGCCCTGCATGCGCATATCGGTGATCACAAGGTGTGGCCTGGAAATGTCCAGACTGTTGATGGCGGCCTCGGCGCTATTCGCCGTATCCACCTCGAATCCGGCCGATGTCAGCCGCATGGATAATAGTTGCAGCAGGTCCGAATCGTCGTCAACGATCAATACTCTGCGCGCAGGCGCCATCGTTTGATGAACTGCACTCATGGTTGATCCCGGTGTATCAGGTTGATTTCAAGATCCTTAACGGCGTCGATCTTTTTCTGAAGGAAATCCGAATGTACTTTTTCGTCGGAAAGCGCTTTTGTGAGTTCGGAAATGCTGGCATCCGCGTGCTGCTGACCTGCAAGCAACATGCTCAAGAGAAGGGCAAGGTCGGGCAGGGCGGAAGGAGCAGGCTCCGGTCCTGCAGGTATGTTCTTTACAAGATCGAGTGCTGCTGCGGTACTGTGAAATTCGGTATCGGGCAAGGATAAGAGTATTGCCAGCTTGAGACGATCGGAATTACTGCCGGTCTCGGAAAAGCTCAGGCTGGCAGCATGGTATTCGCTGGCCACATCAGGGGCAGGCAGTGTACCCAGACAAGAGTAGTAGCGCAAAACCTGATCGGCAGACAGTGCCAGAGCCTGCGGCGGCGGGCAGGGAACGAGATTCGTCGCGGGGCGGGGCGTCGATAGAATCGAGCATGCGGGAAGCAATGCCGCGATTGCAATCACATTCAGGATCGTGAAGAACGGAGCCTTGTAGTTCATAGCGTAGCAGTGGAGCGATTCAGGGGGAGCGTGACACGAAAGCCTGTACCTTTCCGAGTATCGAGCAGCTCGATCGAGCCGCCATGCGCCAGCACATATTCGCGGGTGATGGACAAACCGAGCCCGGTGCCCCTGATATGCCCTTGCGGCGCCTTGCGCCCCTGGTAGAACGCATCGAATATCTTGTCCTTGTCCATGGGGTCTATACCGGGGCCGGAATCATGGACATCCAGCCTGACTCTGCTATCGATAACGCTTGCATGAATTTTGACCTGCCCTCCTTGAGGGGAATATTTGATTGCATTGGATAAAAGATTATCCACAATCGTCCTGACTTTCTGTTCGTCGCATTCGAGCATCAAATCAGGGCACAGGAGTTCGATTTGCAGCGATGTGTTCGTTATTGCCAGATATTGGTCGTGCAGTACCGATTCCAGAATCATTCTAAAAGCCACTTTCCGTATGTGGAGAGCCGCTTTCCCAGCTCGCAACGCGCTAAAGTTTAACAGGTCTTCAATCCGTTTCTGCAATTGGATGCTGTTGGCAAAAAGTATTCTTGCTATTTCACTTTGTTTGGCCGTCAACTCGCCGGCTATGCCTTCCGAGAGCAGATTCGCTCCTTCCCGGATCGAAGTGAGCGGGGTCTTGAGTTCATGGGAGATATGCTGAAGAAACGTGGACTTCTGCTCCTCGATCTCAAGCAGACGCAGGCGCATCCAGTTCAGCCTTTCTCCCAGTTGCTGCAAATCCTGGGGGCCGTCGATTTTGATGGTATTCGATAGCTCGCCATTCCCCATTGCCCTGATCGCATCGTCAATTTGCCGGATAGGTCTGGTAATCAGTATCGAAAATCCAAAAGCCAGCAGGAAGGCCAATGGCACCAGGCTAATCAGCAACCAGTATGTGATTTTGTTTGCCTGTCCTGCCATTTTCTGCATTGCCTCAACTTCATGCTCAACGGGAACATCCCCATTGATCAGGAACTCCTGAGCCGAATCCATCAGCGTGGTGAAATCGATATTTCGTATCTCTGTTTTTCTTTGCGCAAGAGAAATCTTTTGCACCCTGGAAAAAATCGCCGACTCGGATGAGTTCATGATATTGACAAGCTCGTGTTGCTTGTCGGTCAGAGGCAGTGTCGACAAGTGCTGCAGAGTTTCCCTGAATTTTCCATGACCTTGGTAATACCCTTCCAGCAGAGACTTGTCCGCCAGAATCAGCGACAACCTGACACTGCGTTCCATTGCCGCCGTCTGGTCGACCAATATGCGGCTGAAATGCGCGATTTGCTCGGCCTGATAGACCGCTTGCCGGCTTTGTTTTGAAAGCTGGCTGATCGATGCCGTGCTGTATATGAGCGGCAGTAACAAGGGCAGGGCAACAAGGAACAGACCGACAAGAATTAAACCGGTGAACGATTTCGGGTGCATTCCCGGCAATTTTTTCTGGAGTGCCGCTACAAAGTTATTGCTCATCTTGCATCGCGTTGTGACCGGGATAACCGCTGAGAATACAAGTCATATGCCAACTTGCTAGAGAAATTTGAAAAGCAGGATCGCCGACGACTATATAATCGGCCGGGTTAAGCGGCAAGTGAATTTATATGACCATACCAAAATCATCTGGCGCAAAATATTCAACTTCCCTGTTCCATATTATTTGATTCCCTGATAATATGCGCGCCCTTACGGATTGGGGCGTTCTGAGTTAGCCCGTAGGATTGGCTCGGAACAGTGCTTCCCGTTTAGGATTGCCAGAACTATGTTGTAGATAGAGTTAATGCTAGGGCAGGTTCAGCAGACCCTACTTAGCGTCACACGCAGCAACAAATATGCGCCGGTAGCTCAGCTGGATAGAGTACTTGGCTACGAACCAAGGGGTCAGGAGTTCGAATCTCTTCCGGCGCACCAATTAGGGTTAAAAGTGGGCACTTGATTCAAGTTGCCCATTTTTATTTTCTGCATCGTCTCCGCTAAAGCCACATAACTTCCCCGGACGGTGGCGGTTTTGTCCTGTACTACGATCTCATCCACCAAGATGTTCTGATATTCAACTAATACTTCCCGTTTCTACGAACATCTTGCGCAGAGCGGGGTCAGCGAGCTCTTCAAAGTCGATTTCGGTCAAGATGACGCAATGGGCTGCTGCCCCTTGAATCGATAAACGGATTCCACCAAGATGTCGCCTGCGGAGAAAATCGGGTTGCGACTATTTAATTTATACGGAACGTTGTCTTATTTCTCCGGTCTTAATTATGTTGCGCATGTATCGGTTATTTGTGGAGGTAGTGCTATGAAAAGAATATGTATTGTTGCGATTCTCGCGATCCTCTCAACCACTGCGGCTTATGCAGAAGAAGGACATGGCGGTGGATGGGGCGGCAGAGGTGGTGGTTGGGGCCGGGATGGCGGAGGTGAAAGAGGCGGTAATTGGGGTCGTGAAGACGGCGATAGGTGGGGCCGGGGTGGCGGCTATGGCTGGGAAGGTGGCTGGATTGTTCCTTTAGTCATTGGTGGCGCTATTGCTTATGATCTTGCATCACCGAACCCGAACTACGCACAACCCGCTCCGGTTTACGTCCAGCCTGCCCCTGTGTCTGGTGGAGCAGTCCCACCTGGGCAGTTTTGGTATTTCTGTCCTGCTTCCAATGCATATTACCCAAACGTACCTTCGTGTCCCAGCGGATGGAGGCTTGTACCGGCAACTCCACCGCAATAAATGAAGCGGAGCACCGGTTATTTGCGGCTTTATTAACGTGGCAAAAAGATCGCACCAATAACCACGATGACAGGCCGCATATATCACCCATGGCGTCTCTGATTAAGTCGTGAACGATTTCATTCTATTGTCAGAAGCGAAGAATCGACTATCCACTGTTTGACGCTTTTCGATATGCCACTCCATCCCGCTGCACAAAAATTATCCAAATAAGCGCTACATTATTCCATTAATGGAATGTTCTATGTCGTTTTATATGGTTTATCTACGAATTTGAAACACATAACATGGCGCCATCTGAACTAAGAGAGATGGTGATTTCCATGAATGTCTTGCCAGTAAGCTTTCCAATTCGCTCTTCTCAACTGCAGTCAACGCAACTATCTTCAAGCAAGTACACGAAGATCGCTATTGCCTTGCATTGGCTCATGGCCGTAGCAATCATTAGCCTTTTTGTCCTTGGCTTATATATGCATGACCTGCCCTTATCGCCGTGGAAACTGCGTGTCTATTCGTGGCACAAGTGGGCTGGTGTCACAATTTTCACTCTTGCTATTGTCAGGCTGCTGTGGCGTTTAGCCAATCGTCCTCCGAAGTTGCCGCAACATATGGGGCGTGCGGAGCAATTCGTGGCGCACGGCGGTCACGGATTGCTCTACTTCTTGATGTTTACCATTCCACTTTCGGGATGGCTCATGAGTTCCGCCAAGGGTTTTCAGACAGTGCTATTCGGAGTGTTTCCAATTCCCGATCTGCTTTCAAAAAACAAAGAACTTGGTGATTTATTGCAGACCCTGCATTGGGGTTTGAATCTGCTGCTCGTTGCAATAGTTGCTGGACACATTGCGGCCGCACTCAAGCATCACTTCATCGACCGGGACGACGTTCTGACCCGGATGCTACCCAATCGCCGCAAGTCATAGCTTGGTTGAACCAAATAAGGAGAGAAATATGTCTATCAAATTGCTTGGCATTTCCGGCAGTCTGCGTCGCCAATCCAGCAACAGCGGTTTGCTCAGGGCCGCGCAGAAACAGCTTCCGGCTGGCGTCACTCTTGAAATTGCGGATCTTACTGAGGTCCCTTTTTATAACGCCGATATTCTGACCAAACCGATTGCGGTATCTCGCGTACTAGGTCAGATGGCCGATGCTGACGCATTTGTTCTCGCCTGTCCTGAGTACAACTATTCAATCGCTCCCGCACTCAAGAATATTCTCGACTGGGCATCACGCGAGCCAGGCAATACCCTGCTATCTGACAAAGCTGTTGCGATCATGGGGGCTGGCGGAGGAATGGGAACATCCCGATCGCAGTACCACTTGCGCCAGGTGTGTGTGTTTCTCAACCTTCATCCGTTGAACAAACCTGAAGTGTTCTCGAATGCTTTTGCTGGTGGATTCGATGCCGATGGAAACCTAACCGATCCCAAGATCACCCAATTGGTTGCAGAACAAATGCAGGCTTTGGCGGTGTGGGCGCAACGCATAAAAGCCTGACAGGAATTCCCCAAGGTCGGATAAATGTAGTTGATATGCAGACCATATCGATGAGGTAGAACAGAAATGAAGATGTTACCCAGCCTTTTTGTATCACACGGTTCGCCGATGATGGCGATGGAAAACAGCCCAGCCAGGCAATTCCTGACTGAATGGAGCATCCATAATGAAACACCTAGTGCCATCCTGGTGGTGTCAGCGCACTGGGAGAGCATAGGTGGCCCGGCTGTGAGTCTTGCAGAGCGACCAGACACCATCCACGACTTCGGTGAGTTTCCACGTGACTTGTATGAAATTAAATATCCAGCACCTGGTCTATTCACACCCTTCTGAAAAGATGAATGTGGGCACTTTTAGTGGTTAGTTAGAGGGACAGTCTGAGAAGCCGGAGAACACTAGGATGCCGCCGGATTGATACGGGGATGGGTTTCTGCTCCGAACAGCCAGAGAATCCCCCCAGACAGAAACATGGAAACTGCCACGAACCAGAACGCTGCGTCTACCGAGCCGCTGAAATGCGCAGCGATACCCAACCCCAGCGCACCGATGCCGTAGCCCAGGTCGCGCCAAAAACGATAGATGCCGATGGCGGAACCGCGCCAGTTCGGATGGGAGATGTCGGCCACGGCAGCCGATAGATTCGGATACAGCAATGCCATACCGAGTCCAGTGAGAGCAGCAGACAGCGACCACCATGCCATGCCCTCGCCGAGCAGCATCAGCGCTACACCTGCGCCGCAGATCCACATGCCAAGAACATTCGGAATATGGCGTCCGACGTGGTCGGACAGTTTGCCGGTAAAGAACTGCGAACCGCCCCACACAAATCCATAGACGCCGACGATCCAGCCGATGTTGGGCAGGGTCAGTCCGTGCTGATAGAGGAACACTGGATAAAACACCCACACCAACGCATCGACGAACTTTTCCACAAGGCCAGCCTGGCTGATGGCGGCCAGACGTTTGTCGCGCCACGACACCAGCGTAAATACTTCCCACGTTGTCGGCTGCGCACTGATATTGGTCGGATAGCGCGGCAGCGGTCCTGTGCTGATGCCGGCCTTGTGTTTTGCCGCCTCGCTTTTCGCCCAAGGCAGTGTGTCCTTTACCCACAGCAATGTAAGTAGAATGGCAAGCAACACTGTCGTCATGCCGAACACCAGCAATCCAGTGCGTGCGCCTAACATTGTCGCCAGATAGGCGGTGATGATGCCGGCCAGCGCCAGTCCGACATAACCGGAAAATTCGTTCAGACCGATGGTCAGTCCGCGTTGGTCGGCGCGGGTGATGTCCAGTTTGGATGTCTGGGTCATCGACCAGGTCAACCCTTGATTGATACCGAGCAGTACGGTCGCCGCGACGATCCAGCTCCAAGACGGCGCAAAGTAAACCAGCAAGGGGATAGGCAGTGCCGCAGTCCAGCCCAGCAGCAGAACCTTTTTTCGCCCGATGCGTTCGGACAGGCGTCCCGCGACAAAATTGAGCGTTCCTTTCACCAAGCCGAATGCCACCACAAAAGCGGTAAGCAACATGAACGAGTTCTTTGGCACACCAAATTCGGACTCGGACAGTGCCGGTACCACGGTGCGCATCATGCCGATGGTGAAGCCCACCAGCATGACTTGCAGCAACTGATGCAGGAACTGGTCGAGATTGGCGCGAATGCCGTGAGTCAGATTGTCGTGCGTCATCATCAGCCTGCGATGTTCGCCGCAACCATCTTGTCCATCTCGGCGGGGCGGGGCGGAATTTCCTTTACTAGATATTCGATGAAAGTTTCCTTGCTCATCGATAGCCCCGGATTCCAACGCTTCTCGAAACCAATGGTCGAGCTCGGTTTGCCGGATAAGCCGGCACCACAGACGCTGCCAGCTTGATGGCCGGGGAATAGCTCGACTTCAGGAGATAGATGCAGCAACTTGGAATGAATACTGTCGTAGAGTTGGGCAGCCATCTCGCGCTCGCGTCCCAGCAAGTCTGGTCGTCCGGTGGAACCAACGAATAGTGTGTCACCGGTGACGACAAACCAGGGTAGTTCTCCGCGACGCATGTCCGTCACCAACAGGCAGACGCTGTCCGGCGTATGGCCGGGCGTATGCAGCACTTCGACATTGACGTTGCCAAGATTAAGCGATTGACCGTCAGTCAATGGCTCAAATTCAAATTTCACAATACCCTTATCCGATTCGTGCAAGCAGTAGGGGGCACCAATCATCTGAGCAAGCTTCCTGCCACCGGAGTAATGGTCGGCATGAACATGGGTGTCGATGACGTAATTGATGGTGACATTGGCCTTCTTTGCTTCCTCGATGAACCATTCCTCATCGCCCGCGACGACATCCACCGCCATGGATTTACCCTTGGTGCCGCAGCCGAAAAAATAGGACAAAGAAGACTCTTTTGTTGCCAGTTGTTTGAAAAACATAACTCTCTCCCCGAAATTAAAACACCAGAACCTTGTCCGCCCACACCGTCCATTCGGCCAATTCCGCCAAGGTGCTGCGGTGCGTCTTGTCGGCAATATCGCCATCGGTCATCCCTCGCGCATCCATGCAAGTACCGCAAATACCGACTTCTCCACCATGACGAGTTACGTTGCCGAGCATCGTCTCTACGTTGTAAAAGCCAGCGGGTACTTTCTGGTTGCGGTGAGCGGACGACGCCCCGTCGCCGATCAGAAAGACACGTACTGCATTGCCTTCCAGCTTGGAAACGGCACCCGCCAGACGCAGGGCGTTGTAGGTACGTTCGCTGCCGTAAGGCGCGTCGTTGAGGATATATAGGTGATTCACGACAACCTCCCTTGGTTGATTAACATTCCAGCAGTTACTAGAATGATTGGAGCATGTATTGCACTAGTATGTCAATATGAACTAGAGTAGTGAGGGAATATTCCAATAACATATCGATTGATTGATGAGATGAAGAACGCACGTAAGGTCAAGGACCTTCTCTACGAGCAGGTAGCACGGATCGGCAAGGCTTTCTCCAGCCCCAAGCGCCTGGAGCTGATTGATTTGTTATGCCAGGGTGAAAAGACCGTGCAGACCTTGGCACATGAAGCTTCCATCAGTGTGAAGCTCGCAAGTTCGCATTTGCGCGAGTTGCGCATGGCGCAACTGGTTGAAACGGAGCGCCAGGGGAAGAACATCTTTTATCACCTTGCAAACAAATCGGTGGCCGATCTGTGGGTGCAAGTTCATACCCTGGCAGAGGAACGTCTGGTCGATTTGCAGTTGGCTTTACAGAAGATTGCAACGCAGCCGGATGATCTGGTACCCAGTGACCGTGAAAGCCTGTTGAAGGCGGCGCGTAAAGGTGAAGTCGTGGTGTTGGATGTAAGGCCGACAGAGGAATATCTGAATGCGCATCTGCCGTTCGCTCGTTCAATACCATTGGAAGAGCTGCGCCAACGATTGGCAGAACTACCCAAAGATCGTTCTATCGTGGCCTACTGCCGTGGTCCCTATTGCCTGATGGCTGTTGATGCTGTTGAACTCCTCAGGAAGGAGGGATATTCAGCGATTCACCTGCGGGAAGGGGTCGCCGAGTGGGCGGCAGTCAAGTAGCTGGTATACGAAATTAATCTTTTTAACTGCTCCATTGAAACGCTTGCCTTCTTGAGTGTTACCGAGAACCAGAAGCAGTTACTGATCAGTGATAGGCCCCCCTGCTAACATCCTTGATTGGAAGGGGCGGGATGGTCACTCGAGGAGATAGCAATGGGATTGCATGATCTGGAGGTAAAAGAGTTGATTGATCCCGTATGCGGTATGCCAGTCAATGCGGCGTCCCCGCATAGCCGTGTACACGGCGGTGCAATGTTCTCCTTTTGCAGCGAGTCATGTCGCGCGCGCTTCATGACTGACCCACCGCACTTTGTCGTCATCACTGTGCCATCACGTGATGCCCCTGAGCTCACTCCGGAATTGGTAGTGAAAGGAATCCACGACGAGCCGGAGCGCTCTGAAAATATCACCATAGAATCAGGTGGGCAGGTGGAGCAACGGCTGCTTCACGGCGGCTTGCGTGGCCTGATTGCGTCATGGTTCCTTGCATGGCGCGAGGGTCGGCATGCGGCGCGTACGAGTCGGGAATTGCTTGCGCTATATCGCACTGTCTCCGCTGATCATCCAGGACTTGCCAACCGCGAGATTTATAAGCTGGTAGTAATGGCACGCAACAGCTGCGACGCTACGACCGCCAACGAGGTTCTCGAATGTGCGGAGGAAAGTTTTGCGGCGTGGCCTTCGAGGCGAGATCTCACGTTGTGTGATGTGGTGCACTACTTGGCGGTGAACGAGTTTCTCGCCTTGCATGACGGTAAGCATTGGATACATTCCGATACCAGCCACATGGTCGCCTCGCGTATCCCTCACAGTCTTTGCGTCATCAGGAGGAAATGAACTTCGGACAAGCCGGATTCACCTGGGCACATTAGTCTATGAATTGATAGAACCTGGGAAGCAGAGAATTCGGTAGGCAAGGAAAAAAATATGCCCCTGAACCTCACGGAACAGGGGCAAGTGTCTTAACAAAGGGGGAGAGTTAAGACGACACGCTCAGGGATTGGACGTGCCATGTACATAAGAATATTATTAAACGCTTAAATAGTCAACTGCACATTCTACGGTAACGGTCGGTGAGTTACTCAAGGAGGCGGAAAAACCGCTTTGCAGCGCTTTGATATTTTTAGATTTACCAATAAATCAATTTGTTAGATAGAAATTGCATAGTTCATTTTGATGGGGATTTTGCCTCCAAATTTATTCCCGTCTAATCATCGCGAGGCGGCTGATTACATCAGGATAAGTGCATTAATTTTTATATCGCAAAAATTGAATGCAATATTTCAAGCGGCAGGGATGCATTGGACGGCAGGGCGTGGGTTTTGATGTTTGTAGAGATCGGATAACTTGGTCAAAATTAGCTCTCCGGGCGGTCTAGCATAGTGCAGATATATTTTGGTTAATCCACCGAAACCCATTTGTCGATAACGTGTCTCGAATTCGTCGTCGCTCGGCCCGTGCGGCAACCCAAGATGAAGTGCCAGTTTATGGTCCTCAACAGCGAATAGTGGTGTATCCCAGAGAAACTGAGCTGCACCCACTTTAGGTAGCCGAATATGGAAATAGCCATAGCTACTGAGACCGTTTATATCTAGCTCCCCTCCCCAACGTCTCTTAAACTGAATCAGTCCATCATCGGGGCGTGCAAAACAGAGCGCGAAGTCGCAGTAGTCAAAGCCATTTTCATTTGCCAATTCAATCGCCAGATGGTGGTTGATTGAATTGCTTTTTCCCAGCTGTTTCGAATCGGAAAATACTGTCTCAGGATATCCGCAACGGTTTGCGACCCAATAACGTTTGCCTTTCCGAATATGCTGATTTCCAAGCATGCAAGCCACCACCTGTTCCCCCAACAGCACGAGGTCGAGTCGTCCGAATTCCAGCGCGAACCGTCGAACCATCTGCGAAGACATTAGATTTGCGGAACTGCCGTGCCTTGCTCTTGCGAAAGGCTGGAGCATTTCACGGTCTATGCGGTCGATCTCTGCTGTGTCCAATTCCTGTTGCACGCGATAGTACGGCCGTAGTTTGAGAAGACTTCGGCGCAATCTATCATCGTATTTAGCCATTATCTCTTCGATAGGCTTATTCAGCGGTACGATGGTGCGCAGATATTTAGGCACACGTAATGCGCCCGGGATTGGTATCGCACTGACGAATACCATCTGACTCATTTGGTTTCTGCCCATCTGGGTTTCATCTTCAACCTTCTCTACCCCCAAGATTATCTTGGCCAGCTCCCGGTGTGCTTTGCAACCCACATAGAGGATGTTATATGGACTGTCTTCTAGTTGGTGGAGTCTAGTTATTTCCCAGCGCCATATACATGCTCGGTCTAGCTTTTCTCGAAGCCAGGCGGCAACCTCTTTACACTCAAAGCGCATGGAGGGCGATATGAGTTTATGAATCAGTACCGCCGCGTATTTTCTATATTTACTCATGCTCCCGAATTTGAATTAGAGAATAATCATTCAAATGGAAGAAAGAGCAGGCATGAACTACATGCGAGTGTCTTGCGCTGACTTAACACCCCATTTTCGAGTCAGCATACACTAATTGCTGTTTCCGAAAATAGTGCGGATGGCTTAAACCATTGTTGCGAGTAATGGTTTAAGCCCTGTGGCCTTGCAAAATCGTCCGACGAATACAAATGTCTCAAATTACAGAAGGAGGCAGCAAGTAAGAATCCTATGATGTGATTACGTCGACTCAGAGTTGATGCGCTCTTAATTCAGGTACATTATTGCCTTGACTGAGAAAGCTAATTTAAGTAGTATAAAAAATAGGGTTATAGTTTAGCGTCTGGAAGCAAGGAAGCTAAATGAATCTAGTAGCGAACAATAAGGGGATTGCTATGCGCCTTTTTAAAATATTCAATTCAGTAGCCTTTGCAGGCATTCTTGCTGTTAGCAACGCAAGCTATGCAACAGACCATGATGTGAATGGGTCAACTAGTCGTTTTAACTCCTCGTACTCTTTTACCCAGTTGGCGTCAAAAATTGACGAGTCAGATATGGATATATTACTGTTCAAACAGAACAGCAAGATCAGTCCATTTCGTCATAGCGACGAGAGTAAGGCATTGGGCGCGATACACTCAGATTTCACCTTCAACCTTGGCGATAGAAAACATATGGCGTTGCTGGTTGGTGAAAATGAACATTTATCATTTCTTGAGGATCATGGTGGTGAACATGATTTTGACGGGAGACATTCTGAACATTCTGATAAGTACAGACCTGTAGAAGCCGTTCCTGAACCTAGGGGTTTTATTATGATGTTGGCAGGGTTCGGTTTGTTTTTTTTAATATCCCGTCATCGCAAGAATAGTAGTCTTTAAAAAGCTTTAACAACCTACCTGACTTAAATAACCCTGCTATCTTGGCGGGGTTTGACTTTATTTACGCGTAACCGATGAACGGCGTCAAGCTACAATAGCGTTAAATATTTGCTGCACAGGCGAGCGAAATGACATTCGGATGCGGAAGGATCTCGTTTAGATGGGACAAATGGCGTTGCCAACTATGTCCAACATTCAGCTTGAGTTAATCAGTCTGGCTACATCTGATTCCGCTCAGCCTCCGCGAATTCATGGAAGGCCGGAACGACAGTTCTTCCCTCATTACTTCCCGCACGATTCCCAAAGCTCACAACTAATGCAATTCAGGTTCTACAACGAAGGTGGAATCTCTTTATTGTTGAATGCGAATCTCCATTTTCTCGTGTCGAAAACGAGAAAAATCTCAGCGCTAGCGTCGCTATAGGCTTAATGGCAATGAGCTTATGGCTGTATATTTCGGCTGGCGAAGAAGAATGACGAGTTGAGCGGGCGCAATTGATTCGAGAATCACTGATTGGCGATTTTTCATACCGCCCTTTACAGGGCGAATCTTCGAAAATCATCAATGTACTGCAATGGCGTATCGTTCACGGCCGGTACTCCCTGAAAAACTGGCAATTAAGGCCGGATATGTCGGTCATCATGCCCAAGGTAAAGTTAGGTTTGCCAAGATAAATAAGTCGCCACGAATGGAGGAGTAAATCAGCACTTCTTTTGTTAATTTACGAAACTTGATAGGGAGTATATTTTGATTGGTATTGATATTGTGCCGCTCATAAAGACCCAGTTGCTTAAGTTATTAAAGCGCATTTTTCTCATGGCATTGATACTGGGAACGGTTTTCTGTCTGTCCGCTTGTGGCAGCAAAGATAAAAAAGCAAGGCAGGCGCTAGTCAGAGTGAACGGCGAGGAAATCACACTACTCCAGCTCAACGATGAGCTAAAACGTTCTGGAGTCAATGCAGAACAGCAAGAAGCAGCGACCAAGCAATTGTTGGAGGCTTTGATTGATCGCCAGTTGATTGTGGATGAAGCGAGGCGCAATAAAATTGATCGAACTCCTGAAGTCATGCAGGGGATCGAGCGCGCGAAGGCGCAGATTATTGTTCAGGCATTCCTAAAAAGCATCGATGACAATATCGCGAAGCCTTCCATGGTCGAAATTGATGACTACTTTCAGAAGCATCCGGAGTTCTTCACTCAGCGCAAACAATATGACATGCAGCAGCTTGTTATCGCCACCAAAGACATTAGTAATGAACTCATGTTAGCCATAGAGTCTGCGAAGTCTCTGGACGAGGTTACGGCATGGCTGGATAAGCATAACGTACGCTATGAAAGCGGCCAGTTATCACGCAATTCCACTGACTTGCCAGAGGATATGCTGGCGAAGTTTAAGGATATACATAAGGGGCAGCTATTCACCGTCAATGCGGGTGAAAACAGCCTGATAAATTTCGTCACTAGTATCAAGGATATTCCCGTCACGGCAAAAATTGCAGCACCACAGATTGAGCAATATTTAATCAACATAAAAATCAAAGAGGCCGCAGAGGCCGAAGTTACACACTTGCGGGCATTGGCGAAAATCGAATATCTCAATGCTACTGCGCCGGTTGCTCCCTAGATCAACCTCATGGAATAGTAATGATGCTCTGGATATTCAAGTTACGCAGCTTTCCGGTCGTGGTGAGCCTGTCGAATCCGGAATAGGGGGCGGTTAACATTCAATATGTTAGCTTGCCAGCCCTCGACAAGCGGACTTGATTGGCGTTTTCTTATTCATATCAAGCTCAATGCGAGCGGTTTAGTTAAGCAGAATTTTCTATTGTCAGGGAGTGGCTATAATTGCCGCGAACGAAATAGAAGCTTGGGACACAACAAATAATTCAGTCATGGCCAATTTAAAATGCAGGTTGTATACCCTGAAACTAGCCATGACAGAGTGGTGGCCTATTTTGTTGGGAATGCTAATCTTGTATCTTCCCACTCTCTTCGATTTATTCAACGGATTGTGGGTTACCGAAGAACAAGCTCATGGGCCGATTATCCTGGCACTTTCAATTTGGCTTATCCATCGTCAATGGCAGTCTATGATGGAAAGGAATTCGGGAAATCCTGCCCCAATCTTGGGGTGGACAGTTTTTGTAATAGCGTTAGTGCTTTACATTATTGGCCGTTCGCAGCAGATCATGTTATTTGAACTTGGCTCATTTATTTGGATGCTCGTTGCCATTCTGTTGATCAGGCGAGGCTTTGGGGGATTCAAGGTCATGTGGTTCCCGTTGTTCTTTATGCTGTTCATGATTCCATTACCGGGTACAGTTGTCACTACCCTTACCATGCCGATGAAAGTGGCGGTTTCTTACGCAACAGACAATATTTTATACTGGGCGGGTTACCCTATTGCGCGTAATGGAGTCGTTTTGCAGATTGGGCAGTATCAACTTCTGGTTGCCGATGCTTGCGCCGGTCTTCAGACATTGCTGACACTGGAAGCACTAGGCCTGTTTTACCTGAATGTTGTTCGCCACTCATCAGTTTTCAGAAATGTGGCGCTAGCCATTTTAATTGTACCCATCTCATTTTCTGCCAATGTGATACGCGTCATCACACTCACACTGATCACATACCATTTTGGAGACGAAGCCGGACAGGGATTCCTGCATGTGTTTGCAGGTATAGCTTTGTTCCTGAGTGCATTGATATTGATAATGGGCATGGATGCATTGTTGCAATTATTTGTCAAAACACGGGCGGCAAGAACTGTTCGGTTGACGAGAAAATTCGAATGAAAAAGCCTTTGATCGTCAACATTGCCTTGGGTGTTTTCATGACATTGTCCAGCGCTTTGGCTTGGTTCATGACGCCATCCACTCAAGAACAGGAAAAAATTAACCTTGAAACCCTGATTCCAGGGAAATTTGGCAATTGGAAGATTGAGCCAGCCACTTTAGCTCTTATAGTCGATCCCTATACCCAAAAAACTATTGAAAAAATTTACAGCCAAACTCTGTCCCGGACATATATTAATAACAAAGGCGAGCGTGTCATGCTTTCAATCGCGTATGGTAGAAACCAAATCACGGATTTACATGTTCATAGACCTGAGCAGTGTTATCTAGCAAGTGGTTTTGACATAAGCGAAGTAACGAAGACATTTATTGATACATCAATCGGGCGGATACCGGTGATGCGTCTTGTGGCGAAGCAGGGAATTCGAAATGAACCAATAACCTATTGGATTAGAATAGGCAACTCAATTACCCGAGGCTGGATTGAGCAAAAGATAGCGGCTATAGCTTATGGTATGACCAGAGAGGTACCGGATGGGCTACTGTTTCGAATTTCTACAATATCCAACGATGAACAAGATTCCTATAGGATACAGAACGCGTTCTTATTGGACCTGTTGCAGGCAGTGCGTGGCGACGACAGATTCTGGTTGGTAGGCAAGCTGACTCCATGAAAGCCAAGTCAATGCGAATATTGATAAGCGTGATGTATTGCAAATTTCAATATAATGAATTTCGTATAGATTGGCTGAGAGCAAATATACTCAGCTACAAGCCCTACGCAAGATGTGTAGTTAATTAGCTTACTTATGGGATAATTTGGACGGGAGATATGAACTATGAGCAAGGTATTTTTTATTGTGTTTTCGTCGCTTTTCATATATTCGAATTTTGAATTGGTCTATGCGGCGGACAAGCCCGACGTATATCATTTACATCAGGGAGACAAAATACTGATTTCTGTCTGGCGTGAAGAGACATTGCAGAAGGAAGTAATCGTGCTGCCTGATGGAAGTGTCACGTTTCCTCTGATTGGACGCGTTGAAGTGGCGGGATTAAGTACGCCAGAAGTAGAGCAAAGTATTACAAAAAAACTAAAGACATATTTACCAGAACCTATTGTCACGGTATTAATTGTCGGAATCGACGGAAATCGTGCATATGTTATGGGGAAAGTTGTGCATCCCGGATCACTGATCATCAGTGGACCCACTACCGTGTTGCAGGCCATCAGCATTGCAGGAGGCTTTGAAAAATTTGCTGATGAAAGCAGCATCAAAGTGATCCGCGTCAAACCGGAGGGACAGGAAATACTACCTGTGGATTATAAGGATATTATTTCGGGCAAGAACATATCGACCAATATTCAGCTTAAAGCGGGTGATACTCTTGTAGTGCCCTGAGTTGTTAATATTTTTCCATTCTCTTCATCAGATTTTCAGTTAGAGATTCGAGTTGAATTTAAAAAATAAAATTAAGAAACGGGGAAATTTGGTGAACGCAAGACGACTTGCCGGGATTTTCATTTTGCTGACTGGAAATATAGTTTATACACAGCAAGGGTGGGCGGACTCTTGGCAACAGTCCATATCATCTACAATTTCGGCAGGGTACGATACAAATCCAGCCATGTTTGCATCTTCTCCTGGAGGAGCGTGGGTGGATTTATTCGAGCCACGCTATACGCTTATGGGAAACATCGGCGAGAATGAAATTAAAACTGGGCTAAATTTACAGCTGGCAAGTTCATCCAATAAAACGTTAAGCCCAACCCGTGAAAATCCCTCAGGATTCCTGAATTGGTTACGCAAGAGCGACGCTGGTGAATTTGGAATTTCCACCGGCTATTCTCAAATGGCAACTCGCGATGCCGGAATTGACGCAACAGGACAAGTTCCCGCTACCAGCATCCGTACTTCTCGAACCCTGTCTGGAAAATGGGACAAAGAATTAAGTGAATATAATACACTTTCAGCGGATAGTACTTATGAAAGTGTTAGCTATCAGGGAGGGGGGCCATTCCTTGATTATTCCTCGCAATCCGCTGGTCTGAAATTCAGCCGTGCTTTAAACGAAAAATTAAAGGCCTTTTTTGATGTTTCAGATACTGAATTCGTGTTAACGGGCGTTAGTCAATCCAGTCACAGTGTTGATGCAATATTAGGCATGAACTGGAAGGGTGAGTACGTCGATTCAACTTTGCAAGGGGGGCAATCCAGAACAGGAGGGGGGGTATCTTACCCGACTGGTTTGGCAACAATCCATTACACTGGCTCGCGGAGCCAACTAAACTTGAACGTAAGTCGCTTGGTTTTACCTAGCGGGTTTGGCGGTTTTGTCAGAACTGATCAGTTGGGGAGTAATTGGAACTATGCGTTGAGCGAGTACAGCAATGTCGGTATTGATCTCACCCGTATAAATAATACTCTTCTAAATAATACTCTTGTTTTTGAAAATATCACTAGTTCTGCTACCAACACCGGCGTCTGGATAGATAGAAATCTGACACCGTCATGGAAAATACGTACGTACTTTCTGCGCAGAGTTTTGCAGGGAAGCAGTGTCGGAAGCGCTTTTTCCAACATGATTGGGCTTTCCTTAACTTACGACAATTCCAATTTATAAATCCCAACAACTAGATATTTATGCCTGCCGACTACGAACTGACTCTCTCTGATTACTTATCGATCATGCGCCGTCGTGCGCCCTATCTGATCGGAATTTTTGTGGTGGCTTTAGTCATTGCAATTGTAGTTGCTTTCATCATTCCGCCAACTTATCGTGCTGCCGGAACCATTATGGTGGAGTCTCAACAAGTGCCTGACGGGGTGGTGCCAACTTCAATAAGAAGCAGTCTTGACCAGAGAATCAATGTCATCAAGCAGAGGGTAATGACGCGAGATGGTTTGTTGCAGATTATCAATAAATATAACTTGTTTAGGGATAGCGCCAGTACTCAGTCTACCACCGAACTTATTGAAAAAATGCGAAATCGGGTTGTTGTTGAGACTTTGAGCTCCGACGACGCGCACACTAACCAGCAGGGGCTGCCTACAATTGCATTTACTATTTCATTTGAAGACCAACACCCGGATGTTGCTCTCCACGTCACCAGCGATCTTGTTAATTTATTTCTTGACTGGAACATCAAATTGCGAACAGAGGGTGCTGCTGAGACTACTCAATTTCTTAGTGATGAGTCAAACAAACTCAAAGCAGAGGTGGATAGGTTGGAAGAGAAAATCAGTGCATACAAAAAGCATAACAGCGATAATTTGCCAGAGCAGTTGAATCTGCGCGAAACCATGCTGGCACGTGCTGAGAATGATCTGTATGCGGTAGATAGAGATATCAGGAGCGGCAATGAAGAACTTCGTTCTCTGGAAGCTGAACTTTCTGCAGCAAAACATGGAATGAGTGATAATCCATCGCAAACATTGCCTGCACTCAAAGCCGAATACACCAAACTTTCGGCGATCTACACTGAATCTCATCCAGATATCAGGGCTCTAAAACGTAAAATCGATGCATTGGAACAGGGCTCTGAGACATCGGAGTCAAAAAATATTTCAGACAATGTTACTAGCTTGGCAGAATTCAAATTGCAGGCAAAAATCGATGCAGTAAATGCCAGACTAGAATCACTTGCACAGCAGAAAAAAATGCTGAAAGAAAAAATTGGCGAAAATGAACATGCAATGGAGTTGACTCCCCGTGTTGCGCAAGGTCTGGATGTACTTATCCGTGACCGAGACAGCGCCCAAAGAAAGTTTGACGAACTCCTTAATAAGAAAATGAATGCTCAGATAGCGCAGAATTTGGAAAGCGAGAATAAGTCGGAGCGCTTTACCCTGCTTGAACCTCCAGTATTGCCGGAAAAGCCCTATAAACCCAATCGAATGAAAATCCTTGCAATTGGTATTTTTCTGGCCCTGGCTTCTTCGGCTGGAGCAGTTATGCTTCTGGAATCAATCGACAAGAGGATACGCGGTGTCGAAGCATTCACTCATGTGTTAGGTTATCGGCCATTGGCGGTAATCCCTTTTTTGTATACCGATGAAGAAGTAACACATAAAGAGCGAACGCGCATACGTGCGATCTTCTCATCAATATGGCCGCGCTTGAAGTTAAAGTAGCAGCACAATATTCGCAATACAGGCTGAGCATAATGGTGAAATTTT
The DNA here is from genome assembly GCA_027310725.1 of Sideroxydans sp. Taxonomy (GTDB): domain Bacteria; phylum Pseudomonadota; class Gammaproteobacteria; order Burkholderiales; family Gallionellaceae; genus Sideroxyarcus. The sequence continues at coordinate 53,010 of DAIDAG010000005.1, forward strand.
TAGCGAGAATGGCGTAGGAGGACGTAATGGAACGAATCAAGCAAGCCATATTAAGGGCCAAGAACCACCAATCAAGCGAAGCCAACCTTGCACAATTACGTCCAGACGGACAGGGTAAATCATTTAAATCAAATATTTCAAAATCTCAAGATGAATTAGTGGATTTTCGTTACGAAAACACTCGTGTAGTTAAGCTCGAGAAAGAGCATTTAGAAAAAAACCGCATTGTGGCGTTCGACAAAAGCAATCCAATGAGCATGAATTTTGATCTTCTGCGCACACATGTACTGCAGAAGATGGAAGAAAATGGATGGCGCACCTTGGCCATCACCTCACCTACCCCCGAGGCAGGGAAGACGGTGATCGCTATCAATTTGGCAATGAGTATTGCCCAGCAGACCAATAGAACTGCCATGTTGGTGGACTTCGACCTGCGCCGGCCGAAGGTCGGCGCTTATCTTGGAATGCATATGGAAAAATCACTGAATGATGTTCTGAACGGTACAGATCAATTGCCGGACGTGCTAGTCAATCCGGATGTACCGAGATTGGTGGTACTGCCGACCAGGAATGCTGTGAAAAATTCATCAGAGATTCTTTCTTCCAAAAAAATTGGAGATTTGATTACGGATCTTCGCGAGCGTTATAAGTCACGTATTGTCATCTTCGATCTGCCACCATTGCTTGTTACCGATGATGCGATTGCCTTGTTACCCAAGATCGATTGCGTCCTCCTGGTGGTGGCAAACGGGATGTCTACCAAACGTGAAATCGAGGACAGTTTGCGCCTCCTGCCGGCGGAAAACCTTATTGGCACAATACTGAACAAGGCCGATGTTGAACCAAAGGCGTATTACTACGATTAATGCTCAGCTTGATTATATGTTTGATCTTAAGATGAAGTTCAACTTTGAGTAGGGTTTCGGATTTTAGTATTTTGACTAGCAAGTCGAGATTCTGGAATGGATAGTTCGGATGTAATCCGTCAATCAGGAGTATTAGGAACCGTATTCATCTAAAGATGGAGAGATAGGTATCGCGTTGCTGCTACAGAGCATGCCCGATACCCCGTACAGGGTAGGGCGTCATATCAGTGAAGACTCTGGAAAAACTTCCAAACATGCTCCGGCGCAAAGTCAGCACGAATGTTGTGACCGATTCCGTTGGATTGGCACCAAACAACTGGATTTTTCTCACAACCTTGATATCGCACACAGCCGTCACTCTCGTCAATTATATTATTTGAACAACCGTTCAGTTGAATTGCACGTGCAAGTGCGGCTTTTCCCTTCATAATCGAAACAACGTTGTCATCTTGATCGTGAAGGAACCACGAGGCTACTTTCCCCTTGCAGCTAGCACCTCGCAGTCCCCCAGCAACAGCGGCGCTCGCGCGTAATTCCTCACCGCGTTCGCATGTGAGCAAGTTATTAAAGAATGCCCCAACACTGAAGCCATAACTGAAAATACGTTCGCGATCGATACAATAACGACTTTCTATAGTCTCGAGCATCTGATCGAAGAAAAGTAAATCAATTGAATCAGTATTGGTTTGCCAACGTCCATTTATTCCGTCTGCGCCGACCACAATGGCATCATTCCCAGAAGCGAATTCTATGTCTAAGCCGCCACTCATTCCGTTGCCACCTGAACCGTGCCAGCGAAAAATTATAGGGTATGCTCGATGTGAATCGTAATTGGCTGGCACAAGCAAATGGTAGGTACGATCTTGATTGAGTACTTGTATTCTCATAGGCATGAAGCTACCCGTGCCAACTTGAGATATTCCACAGCCAGCACTACGACCGCCCACTGGAGCAGTGTTTATTACGCTTACGGTCGATGCGCTGGATGATATTACGCTGCACATTAAAGTTAACATCAACATAAATTGTGCTGTAAATTTGAACATTGTGTTTCCCCACCGTTCCAAAAAAACTTTATTGCATTAACCATTTAAAATAAGGCAAATCTGTGTCGAACATTGAAATCAAAACAGATTTATCTCAATTTAAGAAATAGCCATGAGGTATCCAGCGAATTTTCAAGATTGATGAGATATTTTTCATCAATATATTCAAATGGGATATATTTTTCCTTGTGGTCTATGGTTCTTATGAATAGCTTCAGACCTTTGCGTGCGCGAATGGTCAATAGACCCTTAACAGGTTCTGATCGAAAAGGTAGAGCATTGTCAGCTGGAACTGATTGGGCGCCCAAAGAAATCATCAGGCTGAATGATCGGCTGATAGGTAATCCATCCAGGCTTTGCACAGCCACGCTGGCATTGCGTGTTTTTATGTCGAACTTTACATCTGGCAGAACCAGCAGTTCATTGCCAATCCAACCCATTGCTGCCTGCGTGCAGGGCGTATTGATGGTGTAGATTCCCTTAGTCCAGTTGCGTCGAATTTCTCCAGTGTCAGAGAGTGACTCAGTGGCATTGGTTTTTATCATGCTCTGATTCAGATTATGAATGACTTTTGCGCCTAGCTGAATTGTTCCCTTCTTTAGCCAGGGCAGTTCGGGAATCTCAGGCATGACAATCACCAGCTTCCCTATTTCGGAAGCGGTGCGTGCTGCAGTACTGTTTTCCGGTGAGTTAGATTGAAAAAACAATTGTTCCCTGTTTGGCGCAATGGCATAAGTAGTTTTGGCTTCTTTAACATGACCTTGGCGATAGAGCAGGGCGGCGGCTGGCAGGGTGGCGATAAGAGCAGGATCGTTGAATGCATGCCAGTTTGACGCTGTACCGGCATCATTCAGCGGAATCTGGGCATAGGCGTAAAGCATGACGGCATCCCATCCTTGTAATCTGGCGGCACTGGCAATGTATAAGGGGCTCGAATGCCGGTCTGGAACTGGAAAGGGTGACACATTCCACTCGGTCACACTCATGGGCTTGCCAACTATTTGGCCCATGCTTAACCAGTTAACCATACTGGGCTCTATAAGAGGATTTTTCTCAAGTTCAAGTTCGCCGCCGTAGGCGTGAACATCAATGATGTCGCCGGTAGTGAGCGCCGGTAGAGAAAATATCGGTTCGTCACCCCAAGTGCTAGTCGTAGCAATGGGTACTTTTACTCCCAAGCCATGCAGGTGGGAAATCATGTCTACATTGAAGTCATGTTCAAGATCGTTCAAGAAAAGTTTTGAAGGACCCGGCTCCCATGAGCGCCATAACTTGTCAATTGGCAAGTTGTACTTTACAGAAAACCCATTCGCCAAATTCATGTACAACTTGTTATGCAGCGGAACATTATTGTTGGGCAAGAGCGTATTCCCAAAATGATTTGTTACATCGTTCTCATTGGTGATGAGTAGCGCCATGATGGCTGGTTCGTTCTTGTAAGCCACATTTGTGTAGGTATTTATATGGTTCAGATAACTCTCGTTGAAACGTTTCATTGCTTGCCGTATGGTTGGATTGACATAGTTGAAACCTTTAAGGTCGGCCACTTTTCCGTTCTTCCGGATTTCATTAAATCCATATATATGGTCGCCTTCTGTAAGTGCCCTTTGAACATGCAGATCCAGCCAGACGTAAATGCCTTCATCCTTGAGGCATTTGATCCACCAATCTAGCTTGTCCAGCGAAGCGGGATCCAGTGACTGGGTATCGGTGGCATTTTTACCGAAAATATTGGGGTTGACCCATGGTGAATCAAAGTGGTGGATGCGGACCAGGTTGAAGCCCAACGCAGAAATCCGCTTGGCTTGCTGCTTTACGTTATTCTTGGAGGTACCGAACAAAGTTCGTGCCGTAATATTCGTGCCCCAGAAGCGTGCGGGTGAGCCATCTTCGAATACTAACGACTCACCTGAAGCCTTAACGAAACCACGGCGTCCAGCTGGTTTTTCATTCTTATTGAGGAAAGACAAGTCTACGGGGGAGGTTTGCCAGTCCAATTGGCTCGGCCGCCAAAAGGCTGTGTTCAGGGAGTCGAATCGTTCATTTTGCGCAGGATGACTTACTGGGCTGACTGAGTTCAGTGTTGGTACATGGGACAGATTCAACCAAGCAAAAGTGCTGAGCAAAATCAGGCTAATTATGATCAAAGCAAAGCGAGTAAGTTTGCTTATCGTCGTCATGGAGGCTTAACCGCCATTACTCATACGGCTCTGCTTTTTTATCATCTGAGCATAGGCCACCCCCAGACTTGCAAATGACCAATACACAATCGGAACAACCGTAATACTACTCACTGTGTATATGATGACCAAGATGGCGAGCAGCGTGGCCAGTAATACCCGACCAAGCAGATATTCTTCGCTATCTCTATCCGGAATTGAACGCATGGCCTGAAATATACCAAAGAGCGTCAGGGCAAAGAAATTTACAAATAACCCAAGGCCGACGAGTCCTTTATCAAGCGCTACCCAAATGTAGGTATTAACAAGGTCAATAATTCCCTCGCCTTGGCGCATAGATTGCATCTCCGGTGCATCAAGATAATCTATAGAGCCGAACCATGGGTCATGCTGAATTACGATCATTGAGTTAGTTAGCAGTCTCTCGCGGTAATTAATAGAGTCAATATTCGTGGATCCGATAAAGGGTAACAAATTGATCACTCTCTCACCACCAGGAAATATTGAAATCAAGGACACGGAAATTATTGCCATCATTGCCAAGATCATCAGTCGCTGCAGAGAATTGCGGCCAGTTAAAATGAAAACAACTAACAGAACTATTGAGCCTATCCAAGGGCCCCGTGCCACAGGAACAATTAAGCCAGCAACTAACAGGGCCATACCGAATCGGCGTATGAATTTCTGCTGAATTGAGCTTTGCAGGAATAGATATAAACCTATACCGACGACCATCAGATAACCCAGAGCAATGGAGTGTCCGGCTGTAACGAGCGCCCTCAATACTCCATCTCGCGCTTGGTATCCTCCCATGCCCCCCCCAAGTTCAAACACTCTGCTCAAGGATGAATATAACAACCAACCTTTTAAAGACTCAAAAAGCGCGAGCGGCGCAAGCACCATGATTGCAAAAGCAAGACTTAGAATGGCATCTCGAATGCTTTGAAAATTTTTGAGCGAGCGGCTAATAACGAAATAAGGGAGGAAGATATCAATAAACAGGTAAAAAATTTCTCGCAAGCTGTTCGTGAGGGTCTGGTTATTCACAATACCGGTCCCACTCGTAATATTTCCTTCGCGAAAGCAGAGTATGGCTGTGAGCAGGAGATATGCGATTAAAGCTTTGTCGGGGAGTGTGCGGCCAAAAGAGGTAGTATCATTCTTTTTGCGCAGAGAAAAGAATGCCGGTATAAAAATCAGTAGTGAAAGTACTCTGGCATAAGTAAGATTGAAAAAATAGCTCATTAACCCCATACCTGGGATCTGGATAGCTGCTACTGGTAAAACAAATAAGATGAAAAAATACAAGGCAGGTAAATTAGACTCATGCCGTTTCGCGTAAATCAGCATTAGTATTGCTAAGACAAGAAATATCCAAAAACTGAAAGCCAGAAAGGCGGCAAGTGTTAATCCAAACCAAAGATTCCGCCTCCGAGTAAACGCCTCATCTGTAGTGAAATAGCAGGCGGTTTGGCGCGCAAAATAAAAAAAGACAGCTGCAAGAACTAGGATAACTATTAGTGCTCGTAAATGTTCAGGCATGTCAATTTATTTAAGGTTTAGTTGAACTTTGAAGTAACCAAATAGATGGCTGGCTGTTGAAAACCCGTAGAACATCAGTATCCATCGCAATTACAAAAAAATAATTAATCGCAGTTGCCTGCAAGACCCATTTTCAAAAAGCGGAAATAATATTTCAAATTGTGTTATCGAATACACTTGTTACCTTTATGTTGCAACTGTTCGGGTTTCCATAGTTATTATACTTTGATGCCTTCACTCCTGTTCATGGTCATTCTAACTGTTAAACATTCTTGCGCGAAGCATACCGAACATGCTGAATCGCTCCGTTTTTCGTGGAGGCAATTGGGTTTGAGTTAGGCTGAGCAGCCTGTTTGGCGAGTTGCCGCTAGTAGTTTGCCTCGGCTTCTGGCGAAGGTACATACTCAATTGATTCCAGCAAGTAGTGATGATTGAACTAGGGCAACTCGTCCGAGCGTTCTGGCTGTCGCATGCAACGCCTGTTTCAGCGCGCTAACATGAAGCCAGTGCGCATGCTGCTACTGACCGGCCAATTCACGATGCGTCTGGCAAACACGTCAATGACGAAGGCTAGGCAGAGCCAGCCTTGCCAAGTCGAGATAAAGATGAAATCCGACACCCATAGCTGGTAGGGACGATATGTCATGAATTGCCGGCGCAACCAGGTGCTGTGTAATCCGGGACCGTGGTACATACCACCTTGCTACGCCGGATACTCTCCAGTCCCAAACGCTTTATGAGCCGATCCTGCAGGGTGCCACTGACCTCGATTAAGTTGGCGTTGACCTTGTCTAAGCCATGTTGGCTTGCCAGATGGATCGGATTTCTGGCATCAATCCGGCATCAAGCCGGGTTTCGCAGCTGTGCCAATGGGGGTGGTACCCAGACGGGGCGACCTGTAGTACGTTGCGGATCGGTTCGACTCCATAGGTGTAACGATGCCGACCAATAAAATCTCTCAGGACTTGAGTCCGTGGTCGAGCTACGCATGAGCGAAATAAGTGCCAGCAAACTTCAGTATCTCGTTGGCATTGCGCAACCCCTTCACCTCGAGTTCAAATGCCTTGTGCGCTGCTGATGACGCCATCACGATGACTTGTGTTGATATCGTGCTTGCGCAAATCGTCCGTGGCACACGTCCTATTTTAGCGCTGGCTGCCCATTGCGACTTATAGTCGTTACGACGCAGTGGCACCATGCGGGCTGCTCGTTCGCGTTCCTCAGGGGAAAAAGCAATTTGAATTGTTCATGGCCCCATTCTTTCAAGGCTAAGAGCCTCCTCAAAATCAGGGGTGGTTTAGGGTGTTGTTGATCAATTTGAGCTACCGTAGCCTGAGTACACCCTCTTCGTGTCGATTCTTGCATGAACCGCGCGTCACCGTTGCGCGATTCCATTCCGTTGCGTAGTATTCATATCAGGAGTATTAAAACCTATAATCGCAATGGCCGTTTATCTCCCCCTATTATTCCGTATTAAATTTGGTTAATAATTTTCTAAGGCGAAGTATTTTACATGCAGACGCGAGAGCAAATAGATCCCGCAATTAACTTGGTATTTTGCAATGAATCCAAAAGTACTAATTGTCTGTGAGCACGCCTCAAGTACATTTGGGGGAGAAGCAATATTGCCGCTTAATTATTTTTTGCTTTTGTCGGAGAAGCTACCATATGTATTTCTATTGACTCATGAGCGTACAAAGAGAGAAATAACAGCAATTCCTGGAATAAATATTGATAGAGTCTTCTTTATACCAGACACATGGGTGCATAAATTGCTTCACGCCATCAGCTGCAAGCTCCCTGCTCGAATTGCATCGATAACGTCGGGAGCATTAATGCATCTTGTCACTCAATTTTATCAATGGAAAATGGCAAGAAAGATTGTACGTGATCATCAAATTGATATCGTTCACGAGCCAGCGCCAGTTTCACCAAAACAACCTTCCATGATGTTTGCCTTGGGCGTCCCAGTAGTGATCGGCCCGATGAATGGCGGAATGTCGTTTCCTCCAGCTTTTTACTATATGGCAAGCCGTTTTGAGCGTGGGATGTACGGTGTGTTGCGGATGTTTTCCAGCATATATAATATTCTGATCCCGGGAAAACTTTTTGCATCAGTCCTGTTGGTGGCTAATCGCCGGACTAATAACGCACTACCTTTCTTCAAGTCGGGTAAAGTAATCGAGTTGGTGGAGAACGGTATTTTTTTATCAAAAGTTCGGTTTGATGTTTCGGTTGCAGGCGAGGCTGATTCGATTAATGTGCTGTATGTTGGGCGATTGATCGATTTAAAAGCTATTGATATTGTGATTGATGCTCTCAGCAGATGTAGAAATCAGAAGGTCAGGCTTACAATTGTCGGTGATGGATTAGAGCGTACCCGGTTGGAGAAATATGCACAATCTGTTGCGCCGGGTAAGGTAAGATTTCTGGGTGCTGTGCCACATGCAGAGATTTCAGATTGCTATGACAATGCAAATATATTTGTACTTCCAAGTTTGCGGGAGTGCGGTGGAGCAGTGGTACTGGAGGCGATGGCAAGAGGTTTGCCTGTCATCGCTACTAACTGGGGGGGGCCTGCGGATTATGTCACCGGTGAAACCGGAATACTAGTCGATCCCATATCCAGGGAATACATGGTTAACGAATTTGCACGCAGCATTGATCAGTTGGCGTCAAGTGCAGAGTTACGCCTGAAGTATGGAAAGGCGGCGCTTGAGCGAGTATCAAAAGACTTTTTGTGGGAAGATAAGGCCGAGACTATTATTCGGCTATACCAGTCGACCCTCTAAATTCATCTTTGAAGAAAAATTCCCCAGCTGTACCGGTGTGGCAGTAGAAGGTTGACAGATTACAGGATTGCATCTTCGACAATTGCAATTGTCAGTCGTTAAACTCATATTGATATCGGCCCCTGTAGTATGCAATATCGCGGGTGGCAGGATAGATTGTGGAATGAATTGTTCTGTGGTCGCGAATGAATAAGAAAAGCAAGCGCAGTATCGTAGGGTAATATTTTTAGGGGGAAGTTATTTTGTATCGACGATAGCAAGGGGTGAGGAATTGATACGAAAGTGCAATAGGATTAGGGGCACATTGATTGAGTGAACCTATGGTGCTGGCTAGTTACCATTAGGTCGTCGGGGAGGGAGGGCGTGCATCCCTGCTTAGCGCATCTCAAATTAAAGCATTGGTGTATTAATCTGACCTTGCGTAATTGTTATTCGGAAAATTGAAACTGAATTGGAAATGGCAAACCCTTTGGGGTTAGAAAAATTGAAATCAGAGTCTGTAGAGCAACCCGATACTAAAGCTAATAAATCTCTCCGTCATCGGGCTTTCCACGCGGGCGGTTGGACAATTGGTGGACATATGTCGAGCCAAGTATTGCGTCTGGGCGGGAATCTGATACTTACTCGGCTACTTTTTCCCGAAGCATTTGGACTCATGGCCATTGTTCAAAGTGTGATTGCTGGAATGGCAATGCTTTCTGATCTAGGTATCGAGACCAGTATTATTCATAACAAGCGTGGGCATGAGACGGCTTTTGTGAATACTGCCTGGACAATGCAGGTCATTCAAAGCGTAATCATATGGATCATGTTATGTATAGTCGCACCGCTCATTGCTTCATACTATTCACAGCCCATGTTGGCTAGTCTTATGCCTGCTGTTGGATTTGGATCTGTGATTGGTGGATTCGCGTCCACCAAGCTGGCCTTAATTAACCGGTCACTATTGATGAAAAAGCTGGTGTTGATTGAAGTCGGATCGAATGCATTAGGACTATTTGTGATGATTTTATGGGCATGGATCGATCACTCTATCTGGGCCTTGGTTGGGGGCGGACTATTAAGTGCTTTTGCTAAAACCGCTGCCAGCCATCTTTTGCTGGAAGGCGATCACAATAAATTTGCATGGGATCGAGATTCTGCAAAGGCCATGTTTGGTTTCGGTCAATGGGTGTTAGTCAGTTCCATACTGACCTTTATTGCTGGAGAGGGAAACAAACTATTGGTCGGAGCATTTCTGGGCGTAAAGCTGCTGGCGTTTTTTACGTTGGCCAGCACCATGAGCTTGGTTTTTTGGCAGATTGCCCAGCAAGTAAATAGCAGGGTATTGTTCCCCGCCTATTCAGAGGTGGTAAGAGAACGCCCGGAACGTCTCAGGGCGGTTGCAGCACGAAGCCGATTGTTTTTGATCATTCCAGGGTGGCTGATTGCATTCTTTTTCGTGCTATGGGGTGATCATTTCATGTGGCTTCTGTATGACCAGCGCTACGCCGAGTCTGGGAACATGCTGCGTCTTCTGGCGATGGGATCTCTTATGGGCGTTGTTGGAGGATCTTATAACGGTTTGTTATGGGCAAAAGGGATGGTAAGGATCAGTACTGTGGTCTTGGCCGTGCAAATTTCCGTTCAGGTGCTGGGCATGATCCTTGGACATCATTTTCTGGGAGAGCAGGGTGTGGTCTTGAGTGTTGCGGTAGTAAGCTGGATTCTATATCCGGTGCAGGCCTATATTCATGGCAGGATCGGTCTTTGGGACCCCAGGGTTGATATGCCCTTCATTGCGATTTCCATTTTAGTTGTTGCGATGAATTTCACAGGAGTTTTTCGTCATGTCTGAAATTACTTCATCAATCAAATCACATTTTTACGAGAATAGCCTTCCAGTTGTTTCTGTACAGATGCCGGTGTTCAATGGTGGGAAGTATCTGGCTGAAGCTGTTGAAAGTATCCTTAATCAGACATTTCGGGATTTCGAGTTTTTATTGCTGGATGATGGATCCACTGATGATTCCTTAAGACTTTTACACCAGTATGCCGGAAAGGACTCCCGGCTTAGAGTATTTTCCAGGGAGAATCGGGGGGTGGGCGAGACCCAATATGAACTGGCGCAACTTGCTCGTGGTGAGTTCATTGCACAATTGGATCAAGATGACATTGCATTACCGAACAGACTCGAACTACAGGTTGATTTTCTCAGAAAAAATCCCAAGGTGGTGTGTGTAGGTGGCGCGTTTCAAATGATAGATGGTGCTGGCCGATATCTAACGACATTGAAGATGCCACAAACGAACATTGAAATACAGGCACTTATTCTGGGAGGGCACGGCGCAATTACACATTCTTGCGCGATGATGCGTAGCACGCAGCTTAAGGTAATTGGCGGTTATGATAAGAACTATAACTTGGCACAAGACCTTGATTTGTGGCTACGTCTCGGTGAGATTGGTGAACTGGCGAACCTGAAAGATGTGATATTGAAATACCGTCTGCATGACAAGTCCCTGAGTGAGACTTCAGGTAAAAAGCAGCGAGAGGAAGCACGCCTGGTCTGTGAAAATGCTTGGCAAAGACGAAGTGTCGCAGGTGTGTTTAGCGCGGAAAATTTATGGCGACCAGGATCTGATCGAACCTCACGACACTCGTTTATGCTTAAATATGGATGGTGGGCGTGGAACAGTCGCCAGCGAAAGACAGCATTTTATTATGGTTGTAAGGCTATTAAGTCGAAGCCATTTTCAATGGCAGGATGGAAGTTGTTGGCAGTTTCATTACTGAAGCCTTTGATGAATACGAATCGTGGCTGAGTTGTTGGATGTGGAGGTATCACCACGTGTAAGTGTGCTAATTCCAATGCACAACGCAGAGCCATTTATTGTTGCAACGCTTAATTCCGTTCTACTGGAAAAGGATGTGCCGATAGAGGTGGTGGTTATCAACGACAAGTCAACTGACCAATCGTTAGCGCAAGTATTGACTATATGCGATAAAAGGATGCGTGTGATTGAAGGTCCTGGTGTCGGAATATCTGCATGCATGAATGCCGGACTTGTTGCAGCGAAAGGGGACATCATAATGCGTTGCGATGCGGATGATCAGTATCCTGTAGCGCGCATCAAAGAACAGGTTGCATGGCTCGACGCAAATCCAGAATATGCTGCAGTCTGTGGCGGATTCTCTACAATGGATACAGTGGGGCGGTTGGTGACTCAGTTGTCGACGGGGGATATGGTTGAAGAAATTACCGGGGAATTGAACTCGGGCAAAACGAGAACGCATTTATGTTCGTTTGCGATTCGTAGGAATGCTATTTATAGCTTGGGTGGATTCCGACCTTATTTTGTGACTGCGGAAGATATTGACTTTCAACTGCGCCTTGGAGATATCGCCAAGGTAATGTATTTACCGCATTCTTACTATTTTTATCGATTACATGATGCTTCCGTAACCCATACCCAGGGAAGTAACAAGCGGGAGTTTTTTGAAACAACAGCACGTCAGTTTCAGCAGCAGCGCAAGACAACCGGGCAAGATGACTTAGAGCGAGGGTGTCCACCTGCACCTCCTGATGTTCAATCGGACAAGCCGGGAACTGCCGCCCAGCAAATCCAAGGAATACTGACAGGAGCTGCTTGGCGCGAGCATGCCGCAGGCAACAAGTTAAAGGCTGTTGGTCTGAGTTGTCGCGCATTAATGCAATCGCCCTACAACATTGGATTGTGGAGGAATTTACTAATATTACTCGTGAAGCCGGTGAGAAAGAACATGTGAACAGGATTTATGAGTTAGCTAAGGAGTGTTAAGTATGACTCCAAAAGTTGCTTGTAAACCAATTTTGACATCGCTATACGATCAACAAATCGTCAAGAAATTGTTTGGACGAGATATTGAATTTTGCGAAACATCACCTCTTATAATAATTTTAAGAACACAGCTGATGGTTGTTTAACTGACGTATTTTATTGGAAGCTTATATTGGATATTTCAGTAATTCTTGTTAGTTACAATACAGTAGAGATGACGAAAGTGGCACTCAGTCATCTATATTCATCATTACATGATTTAGAGATGGAAGTTATTATTGTCGATAATGCTTCTAGAGACCAATCTGCAAAAGTTCTCCGCAACGAATACCCACAAATCACGCTCCTTGAGAATAACAAAAATGTCGGTTTTGGGAGAGCCAATAATCAAGCTTTACCATATATCAAAAGTCGCTACGTACTTTTATTGAATACCGATGCCTTTGTTGAGTCTGACACCATTTCCAAAACAGTTCAGTACATGGATGTCAACCAAAGGTGTGGAATCCTTGGTGTCAAGCTATTGGGGCGTGACGGGATACTTCAACCCTCATGTCGTTTTTTTCCCACGCCTTGGAATATTTTCCTTAATCGCACTGGCATGGATCGTATTTTTAAGCATACGAAAATGGTGGATGACATGTCCTGGGATCACGCATCTATCAGAGATTGTGATTGGGTGCCGGGTTGCTATTACTTGATCCGCAAAGAAGTTATTGATCAGGTGGGTCTGTTTGATCCCAGATACTTCTTGTATTTCGAAGAGCTAGATCACTGTTTTAATGCAAAAAAAGCTGGCTGGCATGTTACTTACTATCCATATACCTCTGTGGTACATATTGGAGGTGAGAGCGCAAAATCTGACGGTAATATTACGTCAAAGGGGCGGCAGATTTCATCGTTACAAATTGAAAGTGAATTGCTGTACTTCCGAAAGAACTATGGACTAAACACCGTAATATTGAATGTTTTCCTCGTTTCGCTTGCGGATAGTTTGCAGATTCTAATTGACATTGTTAAGTTACGGCGACCACAACGTTGCATAGCAAATTTCACTCATTCGCTCTTGGTTTGGAAATTATTTTTTATTACCCGTATGGGTAAGCAACCCCAACATTAGACTTATGAATCAGTTGAATTTGAGGCATTGACATAACTAAGTGCGATGCCAAAGAAAGATAATATTCAGAGGTAAATTCTAAATGGCCGATACATTTTATGAGGATATTCGTAGATGGCTGGGGCAAACCTCAGTCATAACGAATTATCGAAAAATTCAATCAACAAGAGAACTTCCTAAATACTCGGCTATCAATACAGAGCTGAGTAATCGAAAGCAGAAGTCGATTGTATATTTATGCCCCTCAATCAACGTTCCTCAAGGTGGCGTCAAGGTAATTTACAACCAGGCAGCCATTATCAATGAAATGAAAGGGCAATTGGCCGCAAGTATTCTGCACCCATATAACCCTAAGTTTACTTGCACATGGTTTGCTAGTGGCGCGCCAATAAAAAAAGATAATAAATTTGATAAAGCGCTTGATTTTGTAATGATTCCAGAATTCTGGGCAGTACCTCATGCGCGTCTGTTACATAAACTTGGGATCCGATATGGGATTTATGTTCAAGGTGGATACATAATCAGCCGTAATAGCGGTGAAGAGCTTGACGATGCTTACCATAATGCATCTTTGATTCTTGCCATATCGGATGATACGGTGGAATGTATTAATATGGCTTTTCCTGAATGCGTAAACAAGGTTTATCGGGTACATTGTTCGGTTAACCCTGAAAAATTCTCAGCAAGTTCAAAAAAAGAAAACATTATTAGTTACATGCCTCGTAGGCTAAAAGCTCATTCTCAACTTGTGACTTTTTTTCTTCGTAAAATGATCCCGCAGCATTGGAGAATAGAAAGCATCGATGGATTAAACGAGGATGAAGTTGCCGCAATTCTTGGTAAGTCAAAGATATTTCTTTCTTTTAGTGAACTTGAGGGGTTTTCTTTGCCCCCTGTGGAAGCGGCTTTATCCGGCTGTAGTGTAATTGGCTATACCGGCGAAGGAGCAAAAGAATATTGGGATAAAGAAATATTTACTGAGATTTATTCTGGAGATATTAAGGCGTTTGTGAATGCAGTCCTAAATAAAATTGGTGAGTTAGATAGTTCCACTTACGTAGAAAATTCAACTGCCATACAAAATCTTGCCAATAAGTACTCTACTAAAGTTGAAAAATTGGATATGCAGTTTGTATCAAATAAAATTCTTGAAATCCTTAATTAAGTGTACTGGGATGAGATAAGGATAATTTGTCAGGTAGTTGCATGGCTCTATCGTGGTTCATACGAATTATTTGGATTAGAAAAGTTATTCAAATATTACTCTGGAAGTAAAGATGTGATATTGAAAGTCGCAATATTTTATTGCACTGCAAGTGAGCGGTATATGTATAGGTCAGGTGCTGAAGTGCTAAGTAGTACTGATGCGATTATTTAAACAATGTGCGAGTTTATTCCACTAGCGTCGGCATTACGGCGGTTATTTACAAAGAAAATAATGTGAGCTCTTTATGATGGATATATCACGCGTGGGGGTTGTCATTATTGGCCGCAATGAGGGAGAACGTCTTGTACGTTGTCTCAAGTTTTTCGTAGCGCAACCCGCGCGGCTCGTTTATGTAGATTCAGGATCAACAGATGGTTCTATAAATGTGGCAAGCAATATGGGCGCAGACGTTATAGCTCTGGATTTGACAGTCCCTTTTACCGCTGCTCGTGCTAGAAATGTGGGTTTTGAGAGGATGAAAATAAATTATCCTCAAGTTGAGTATATTCAGTTTCTGGATGGGGATTGTGAGCTAATAGTGGGTTGGCTGGAAACTGCAGTGGCGTTTCTGGACGAGCATAAAGACGTGGCAATGGTGTGTGGCCGCCTAAGGGAAAGGTATCCGGATCGTTCGATCTACAATTTGCTTTGCGATATTGAATGGGATACTGAGGTAGGATTGGCAAAAGCGTGTGGCGGGATTGCTTTGGTAAGGTTAGAAGCGTTTGAGGCAGAACGGGGTTATCGCGCTGATCTGATAGCAGGCGAGGAATCTGAATTGTGTGTTCGTCTGCGAGCATCTGGGAGACGAATCTGGCGGCTTGATGCTGAAATGGCGCTACACGATGCGGCTATGACACATTTCTGGCAGTGGTGGAAACGTTCACGGCGGGCCGGGTACGCCTATGCGGAAGGGATGCATCTGCACGGATTTTCTCCAGAAATGCATCGGGTGAGGGAGTCTCAGCGCATCTGGATATGGGGATTGGGTATTCCCGTGCTTGTTGTCAGCTTGACCAACTGGCTAGGAATATTTGGTCTAGCGATGTTGCTGATCTACCCGGCGCAGATTGTCCGCATTGCTTTGCGCGGAACACGAACCGTGAAAAAAAACTGGTTGCATGCACTGTTTTTGGTACTTGGTAAATTTCCCGAGGTGATAGGACAGCTGAATTATTTTTATAACAGGTTGACCGGAAAAGCAGCACACTTGATCGAATACAAATGAACAAGGAAATCAAGATATCGGTGAATTGCCCTAATTTTCAAACAGGAGGCAACATAAAAGGAATTGGAAACATAGAGACGTTGGTTCGTGTCTATCGATTGGGCAGGGCTATGCATCCTGACCTGACCTTGGGTAGTCTCAAACACCAGGTCATTCTTATGGGACGAGCGTTAGTATCGCTTCCTATTATACGAAACTGGTATGGAATTTCGGATAATCCCTTGCTGACAAAAGCGTTGAAACGTTTCCCAATGATGAGCGGAGCCATCTACTGGCCTTATATCAATCATGCCTGGACAATGCAGCAAAAGCTGGCTGCAATCGACCAACATTTTCGCATGCTTGATGGCTCCGCCGGAATTATTGCGGAAGCAACGTTCGCAGAAGTCGAATTGGCCCGATTAGAAGAAGAATATGCCGGACTGCGTCTGGTCCTAGATAAGGCCATTTGGTTTTTACGTGAGGGGGAGATCGTCCTCAATCTATTTGTTTACGATCAGCGCTTTTATTCTGTTGCGTTCACCCTCGGTATGGACGGTGGTCAGCCATTAGTTCTGGTAGGGGCACTACAAGGGTCAAACTCCGACACCGCTCAAACCGTTTACCGGGATATCACGCATGCATTGAATGGAATGAGGCCGCGTGACTTTCTAATGATCGCACTCAAAATGTTGTGCATTGAGCTCGGTATCCATAGGATTTGGGCGGTTTCTAGCGACATGCGTCAACACAATAGCCCGTATTTCGGTAATTCGCATAAGGAAAAGGTGCTGGTAACCTACAATGAAGTATGGTTGGAACACGGTGGAACCGAGATCGGCAACGGTTTTTTCGAAATTCCAGCTAAAGTAATTTACAAGGAGATGAGCGAAATTCCCACTCGTAAGCGCGCCGCGTATCGGAGGCGATATGAAATGCTGGATAAGCTGGCCATGGAAATAAGGAACTGCTGTGCTCAATATTCGGCGCAGTCGGTGCCAATGGCGAACAATGGGATGGACTCCATCTTACCTAAACGGCATTAGTGTAGTCTGATTTGTTATTGCTGGATCTGCGCCTGCAAGAACTGGGTCTGGAGATTTCGGTACTTGCGGCAGATTGTGCATAGCGACTGCAACAGCTACCAGGTGTAGGCCCCATGATTGCGTCTGCCTTGCTCTCCACAGTGGGTTACGCATCGCAGTTTAACAATGGAAGGGAGATGGGCGCGTCACATGGATTAATGCCGAAGCGGAACAGTTCAGGAGGTAAAGAGAAGTTACCCGGCATCAGCAAGTGGCGATTCATACGTTCGATGTCTCGTGGTGCATGGTGCGCGATCGATGATCAAAGGATCCAAAAGCAAAGATGATCGATTAAGCCAATGAATGACGCGGATCGCCTGGGCGATGATCAGGAATGGTAAGCTGCTTGTTGGTCAATAGGTCGAACTGGCACTGACAAAATCCAATTAAGTCCAAGGGCTTAAAGTACGAGCGAACGATAGGGAGCCAGTGCGCGAATAGCCCATCAGGGTCAAGCACCTCAAAAGAGGGAGCGGCAATTAGAGACCTGATATACGTGAGGAGTCGAACCCAAGACTGGAAAGCGGAATACTTGCAAGCGAGGGGGTATATGTATGGACTTCAAATATCATCTAGCAAGATTAATATCCAATAGATTGGATTAGTATCAGACTTAATCTATATCTATATACTTAGTAGATGAGTTAACTACCATTTTAGTATCATGTAGAATGAATATGTAGCAGTTGGATTTTCGACAGTGATCGTTAGAAGTTAAATATGCCCTCGCGGCAAAATATATTCTGGATAACTACATAGCATGTATCAAGCGTTCTACGGTTTGAAGGAAAACCCATTTTCAATACAACCTGACCCAGATTTCCTGTATTTCGGTCGGCGGCATTCTTACGCTTACGCGATGATGGAATTTGGCATCAGGAACCGGGTTGGATTCATGGTCATCAGCGGTGAGATCGGTTGTGGAAAGACCACATTGGTCCGGCATCTGCTAAATAATCTTGCTCCTGAACTTACCGTTGGTCTGGTTTACAACACACACCGCGAGATAGCCAATTTGCTGCAGTGGATCATGCTTTCATTTGGCTTGACCTATGAAGGTCAGTCCAATGTGGCTCTTTTCGACGAGTTCCAACGTTTCTTGATTAAGCAATATGGATTTGGCAAGAGTGTGTTGTTGATCATAGATGAAGCACATAATCTCAACCCGGATGCATTGGAATCATTGCGCATGCTATCAAACATAAATGCGGACAAGCATCAGTTGCTTCAGATAATGCTGGTAGGCCAACCGCAATTGAAAGAACTGCTTTTGAGACCGGATCTTTTGCAGTTCTCACAACGAGTTGAGGTTGATTTTCATATCAAGCCCTTTGATTCAGATGATGTCCAGGGTTACATCCAGCACCGCCTGAAAATTGCAGGTCGAGAAACGCCTCTTTTTACTGCCGATGCCTGCGCCAAAATTGCACAAGCGAGCCAAGGAGTACCAAGGCGCATTAATATCCTGTGCAATACAGCTCTGGTTTATGGATTCGCAGCTGAATCGAAACTGATTACCTTGGGTTTGGTTGAAGAAATGTTGAGTGACAAGGCTGAGTTTGGGGCTTTGTCAAATCCGGAATGAGGAACGCGCTACTAGGTGCCAACAGAAAACGAGCGAAGCCCAACGTTTTTGTAGTTCTTTAGGGCGATACGATACTTTCCACAATGGGGGGGGATTTCTGATGCGCATAGTGACTGCTTAGTGCTCCGATCAGTTTCTCACTTGGCAACTTTGTACAGTGCAGGTAAATTTTGAACAATCCGCCAATACCCATTCCGCGATTCATCTCCCGATAACGGAGCGAAAAATCCTCATCTGTTTTCCCGTCCGGCAACCCAAGATGAAGTGTCAAATCCTTACCCTCAGAGGAGAAGAGTGGGACATCCCAGAGAAACTGAGCTGCCCCAGTTCTAGGTAGGCGGACATAATAAAAACTATGGTTGCCCATCGTATCGGCCAATCCACCCCAGCGTTTTTTCCACTGGAACAATCCATCTTCTGGTCGCCCCAAGCAAGTTCCCATGTCGTAGTAGTCGAATCCGTTGTTGATAGCCCATTCTAATGCGAGGAAAAAGTTAATCGCATTGGCCTCACGCAATCGGCTAGAGTCGGAAAAAACAGCCTCAGAATAACCGCAGCGCATCAAGCTCCAATAGCGCTTTTTTGCTTTAGTCACTGCGCACCCAAGAATGCAACCTAGGATCTCATCCTCCTTTAAAACGAGGTCGAGCCGGCCAATATTTTGTGCTATCTCATGAATTACCGCGGGTGCAATTTGTGCTGCGCTCGCGCCGTGTCTTGCGCTTGCATAGGGTTCTAGTAATTCCTGAATTGCTCGGTCAAGAGTAGCTCTGTCTAGCACCTGTTGAATATGATAGCCCCCACGTCGATTGCGAATTATCCGGCGCAATTTATCTTCGATGTCCCCCATGATGACTTCTATTGTTTTCTGCTCAATGGGTATGATTAGACGCAGAAAACTCGGCACTTTCAACGCACCTGGTATTGGCGCTTCACTAACCAACACCGTCTGTCTTGATATATCGTTCACTACTTGGGTGGCGTCACCATTACCATTACCATCAATTCCTAAGAGCACCTTTGCAAACTCTTGATGTGATTTTCTTCCTGCGTAAACAATTTCGTATTTTCTGTCGCTCCGCTTGGGGAGTCTAGTAATCTCCCAGCGCCAAAGACAAGCTCGGTTAAGTATTTCTTTTACCCAAACAACTATCTCTCTCAACTCGAAACGAACGGAGGGTGAGATGAGCTTGCGAATTTGCGTTAAGGTTAGCTCACTGTTTTTATTTATGAGAGTACGCACGTGATCTTTCCCTGATTGACACTTTTTATAGTATAAGATATTTTGAAACAACTACCTATATCCTTCATTAGGATATAGGCAGCAGTTAGTTGAGATTTCTTTAGTTTGATATTAGAACTACATGATGTTGCATAATAGATTATTTAAAATAATACGAAGTAATGTGGCGCGGCGTGTGGTTTCTTCTATGCAAGTCAAAAATCAGGTTGCAAAAAATTAAACAAGAAGCTACATCCAAGCAAAATAGCTCCAGAAACCAAGTTGACACTTTATGAACTTGATATCACAGCCAAGCATCATTGCTTATCTTGCCCCCGAAATTCCGGCCCTGTCGGCGACATTTGTATACGAGGAAATGTTTGGTCTTCAGGATTTGGGCTATTCAATATTGCCAATTACTGTTCATAACCCAACAAATCCAGCGTACGGGCAGGATCAGCTGATTTCGAGAACATTCTGCCTCTATGATCAAGCACCTTTTATTATTGTATTTACAGGAGTGTTTAGGCTGCCGATTTTTGGCGTCGGTGCCTTCAAGGCACTTAGGTTATTACTGTCCGATTTATCAAGATGCGGGTTGCATCGCCTTGTCACTTGGAAACTCGCATATCAGTTTATAGCAGCTGTAAAATTAGCATCGTTACTAAAATCCAAGAATTGCTCACATCTCCATGTGCATTTTGCTCATGTACCTTCGCAAATTGCCATGTATGCATCCGCCATGTCTGGTGTACCGTTCACTATTATGGCGCATGCAAATGATATCTTTGAGCGGGGGCTGCTTTTGCGGAAGAAAGCCGAAAGAGCAGTGAAGTTGGTCACAATCTCTGAATTCAATCGTGCTTATCTGGAAAGAATCGGTGTCCCCAAAGATAAGCTTGCTGTAGTACGCTGTGGAGTTAGTTTTCCTATTGTGCCGCCCGATAGGCCTTTTGAAAAGAAAGCACACTATCGCTTGGGTACGCTTGGCCGACTGGTTGAAAAGAAGGGAATTGATGTCTTGATTCGCTCAATAGCAGAATTACAGAATAGGCCTTATGAGATTGAGCTTAGCATCGCGGGAGACGGTCCTTTGCGTGAAGAATTAGAGGCGCTTGCTCGAGTATTAAACGTTGCTCAATGTATTAAATTTGAAGGCAGTATGACGCATGGGGCTGTGGCCAAGTGGATGCGGGGGCTTGATGCTGTTGTTTTAGCGTGTAAAAAAGATAAAAATGGCGACATGGACGGAATTCCAGTAGTGTTAATGGAAGCGATGTCGCAATCTGTTCCGGTGATTTCTACAAGAATATCAGGTATTCCAGAATTGATTATTCACGAGCTCACTGGTCTGTTGGCAAAGCCGGATGATTGTCAAGATTTGGCCTTTCAAATTGACAGGTTGCTGGATTCAGCGGAACTGCGCGAACGTTTGGTTATCGAAGCTGCAGAGCATGTGAAGAGTGAATTTGGGCGGAATGTGAACTTGAAAAGGTTGTTGACTTACTTTCCGAAAGTTATGCTGTTGCCTAGGTGAATTATGAATCGAAGCTACGTACTAATTTCACCTTGTCGTAATGAAGCAGATTTCATGCGGAAAACTTTGGATACGGTAATTGCTCAATCGATCCGCCCGGCGAAGTGGGTAATTGTCGACGATGGTTCTACTGATGAGACTCCGAAGATATTGGCGGAATATGCAAAACAGTATGACTGGATCGAGATTGTCACTCGTGCAGATCGTGGCCGCCGTGCAGTAGGGCCGGGGGTCATTGAAGCTTTTTATGCTGGCTACGAAACGATCACTCCAAGCGATTACAATTATCTATGCAAATTAGATCTTGATCTTTGCTTGCCGCAACGCTATTTCGAAATTCTCATACAAAGAATGGAAGAGAATTCGCGTATCGCTACATGCAGTGGCAAAGCGTACATTAAAGAAAATGGCCATCTGGTTAACGAGAGGCATGGCGACGAAACTTCCCTTGGCATGACAAAGTTTTATCGTATTTCCTGTTTCCAGGAAATTGGAGGATTTGTACGTGAAGTAATGTGGGATGGTATCGATTGCCATTGCTGCAGGATGAAGGGCTGGATTGCTTGCAGCTGGGATGACGTAGACTTGCGTTTTGTTCATTTACGACCGATGGGATCAAGCCAACAAAGTATTTTCTCCGGGCGCATGCGTCATGGCTACGGCCAATACTTTATGGGGACAGGCTTACTCTTCATACTAGCAAGTGCAATTTTCAGAATAAATGAAAAGCCTTATGTGGTGGGCAGCATTGCAATTTTATGGGGATGGATAATAAGTGCAATTCAGAGGAAACCGAGATACGATAATCAAGAATTCAGACGCTTTATTCGTGCATACCAAATGCGAGCTCTGTTAATAGGCAAGAAAAGAGCAATTGAAAGTCTTTACAGGCAGAATAAACGTGCTTCCTGATTTCAATAGGAAAGTTCATTGTTTAATGGGCCTGCCATTCGATGCGGTTAACATGGCAGGTGCGGTACAATATATTAGAAATGCCGCATCCAATCGCAATCCTTGTTTTCTCTCCACACCAAATCTGAATTTCCTGATAGCAGCTCAGTCTGATATTGCATTTCGTAACTCCGTAATCAACAGCAATCTCAGCATTGCTGACGGTATGCCTCTGGTTTGGATCTCACGTTTGCTTGGTATCCCGATTTCGGAGCGTGTTGCGGGTTCTGCCCTTTTCGATATGCTTCGCAACGATTCTGCGAAGCCACTTTCGGTTTTTTTCTTCGGTGGCCCTGACGGTGCGGCCGAAGCAGCATGCAGGAAATTGAACCAGGAAGAAGGCGGTCTAATTTGTGCGGGATTTGAATCTCCCGGTTTTTGTTCTATCGAGGAAATGAGCAATGAAGCGATAATTCAGCGAATCAACGCAAGCGATGCAGATTTTTTGGTGGTTTCGCTTGGTGCAAAAAAGGGCCAAACGTGGATTGAGTACAACAGAATGCGGATTATTTTGCCAGTAATCAGCCATCTTGGCGCAGTGGTAAATTTCGTGGCCGGCACAGTAAAAAGGGCGCCTGCATGGATGCAAAATGTAGGACTGGAATGGCTGTGGCGGATCAAAGAAGATCCCGCGTTGTGGCGACGCTATTATTGGGATGGAATGGCTTTGCTTAAGCTGATGAGAAGTCGTGTGCTTCCTTATGCTTGGTTTTTGTTTCACCACAAGCCAGATGACAGTCAACTCCTTATAGCAGGCCTAGAAACAATGGAAGATGGGGGAACCTACGTTATCCGCATTCATGGAACGTGGACGCAACGGAATATAGAACCCTTGAGAGACTGTTTCTCCAAAGCTGTGATGACTGAAAAACACATTAGATTGGAAATGTCAGAAGTTACTTATGTGGATAGTGCTTTTGTAGGACTTGTGATGTTATTGTATGGTTATCAAACACGACATCTCAGACAACTCCAGCTTGCATTTCTCCCAGAACATGTCCGCCGAATAATTAAATATTGTTGTGCAGAATTCTTGTGTCAGTGAGAAATAAATCTCTTAAGTCTTCTGGTCAAGACTCGATCTGGGAGAAACACCATATTTCCGGGCCACATAGGAATAGGGAATCGTCATCCAGGGCTGCCGCGATTCTTTGACTAGTTGGATCTTTTGTTTTACCGTATATTTTCGGTTTTTTTAACATCGGTCACTACTTTGATTTGTTCCATTTCTTTAATACATAGTTATTTGAATACATAGTCATTTGGTAATCCCCTGAGATAACCAGGGGGCCTCGCTAAATTATTCATACGCCCCAATTGCAGGAGGGTTCAAAAATGGAGTTCCGGTTATATCTGTAGTTGTGGTAGGTGCATAAAGTGGTGAGCCACTGCCAAGTAAGGGGGATCCTGTATTAGGATGAAAATCATAAGTGCTGCCTGAGCCGGGATTTGTAAATATTGGTGGTCCAATAATGGAGAGGGAGTCAAATCCCGAATAGGTTCTCCATGCTGATAAAGTAGGTCCGTTTGTCTTTTCCCATTTGAAAGTTGCGGCAGAGTAGCAATGGTTGTTATTGATGAACGAATATGCTGTAAGCGCGAGAGGGTAGTCGAAACAGTTTACACCTTGTCCAGCAGTTGAAGAACTATAGCTAATTGTATTATTAGCGAGAATATGGCCTGTACCCTCATTTGCAAGTCTAATACCCGTTGCTCCACCTGTGGAATTTGGGCCAAACCATATTGTATTATTCACAATCACATTCCCGTTATTTATATCATCAACTCCGATTCGCGCAACATCGACAGGAATACCTATACCAATTACCGACCAATTTCCTACTCCGGGACTTGAGCCGTATGCCCAATCCTGAATGATTAGATTATTTCTAATTAGACAGTTAGGACAGCTAGATACAGACAACGCAAGATTTCCGCCATTGATGATGGTGTTACCCGAGATCGCTGTATGACGCTGATAAGCAGTGGTGTAACCTCCGTTTCCGAAACTAATCCCCCAACATGCACCTGTGGCAGCGGCAGGGTCGATGACGACCGTATTATTTGAAATGGATAAGTAATCAAATGTGCCATGACCGACAAGCGGGGCACCATTACAGGATGGGCCTCGCTGACCGTGAATATAGTTACCTATAACGTTGATATTTGAAACGGGGACGTGGGCTGATAGGTATATTGTGTGGTCTCGATCAATAGTTGTTCCGTTACTCTCCCAATAGTTGTAGGATATTTCAGAATAATTTCCAGAACCCAGATAGCCGATACTTGTGCTATTGACTATGTAACTTCCAGTTAGCTTAATATTTGTATTTGGCATAGTTCCAGCAGGCTCATTGTAAAACGGGATATCAAAAGTAGACATATCTACATTGCCGACAGTCACATCGTGAGCGCCGTTGTAAAAGAAGAATGCTCGATTTCCTGATGAGCCGTCACCTTGCAGAGCGATATTCATAACTCGAACACCACCTACATTTCCATTAAACGTGAATAAATTAGTCGCTCCTGCCACGTTATTAATGATGGGTTTCGCGATTCCCGTGAAAGTGGTTGGTGTGTATTCTCTTAGGTCGTTGCAGGTAGTACCTGCCGCACACGTGCTACTCCCCACAGAAAGCGCTCCCAATGCATTAAATGCACCTCCCTTGCAGAGCGCCACTGTAAAGGGACTCCCCGCCACAGACCTCATTCTAGAAGCTGCATCTGCTATAGTTTGACGAGGTGCTGACGGGCTTACACCTGCTTTTGAATCAGAGCCTGCAACACAACCAGCAGAAGCCCCGGTCCCACAGTCACAGTAATAGTAAGTTGTCCCCACAACAGGCATCGAAGAGTACGTTGCTACCACTGAAAGGATAGTGCTAATACTAGCGTTGGGGGCCACTGAAATTATTACACGCTGGCTTGCCGAGCCTGTTGGGCCAACGCACGTTATGGTATAAGTGGTGGTAGCCGTAATCGAGGGGGTTGTGTACTGACCCGCTGTGCCAGAGATTCCCACTGGAGAAGAAGTGCACGAAGTGCTATTGGTAGATGACCACGTGATAATTGAGCTTGATCCACTTGCAACTAAAGGAGGTGTTGCGAAAGCAATTACAGTGGTAGTATTTAAAGGTGTATTGCCTACACTACCTCCGCATGAAGCAAGGCTGGAAACAGTAGCCAAGACCGCGAATATAACGCCAACTAGAACATTTGAATTGACTACAGCATTGTTTGGCATGATTGTATCCCTTTAATTAAAATCAATCCGCACTACGACTGGTTGTCAATGTACCACTTAAGTCTCTTGCAAACTGATTGAAAATCTGGTCGAAATCGTAAAATAGTTAACGTCGGAATTGAGTTCCTGTGAAATTTATCTGCTCATATTCACATATGGATTAGCATGCCCATATATAGGGTCGTGGCAATATAACTTCCGCACCACTCTTTGGCAAGCTTCAGAAGTGCTGGATTTGTATCATTCCGATCAAAGATTTACACTGAAAGTACTTGCCGAATTAATAAAAAGCGAGTTGTTAAACCAAAACTAATTGGATGGGATAGACAGCGCAATTTTGCGTCTAAAGCCAAGGTTATTTGACGATGATTCTAATTACAGGTGGCACCGGCTATATAGGATCGCATACGGTTGTGGAACTGATGCAGGCCGGATTTGAGGTTCTGATTGTCGATAACTTCTGCAACAGTAAATCTTCGGTACTTGATCGTATTGAAAGTATTGTCGGACGTCGACCAAATTTTGTCGAGGCGGATGTCCGCGACCGCGAAACAATGCGTTCGCTATTTGCGGACTATTGCCTGGACGCGGTAATACATTTTGCCGGCTTGAAAGCAGTGGGCGAATCCGTGGCTCAACCTTTGCGCTACTACGATAATAATATCAGCGGAAGTCTGGTGTTATTTGAGACGATGGCAGAGGCTGGCGTGAAGACACTGGTGTTTTCTTCCTCCGCTACCGTTTATGGCGACCCTCATGCGGTGCCAATACGCGAGGACTTTCCTCTTTCTGCGACCAATCCATATGGTCGCTCGAAGTTGGTTATCGAGGAAGTTCTCTGTGATATCGCACGTGCAGACAACTCATGGCACATTGCACTATTGCGCTATTTCAATCCTGTGGGAGCCCACGAATCCGGTTTAATTGGAGAAGATCCCAATGGAATTCCCAATAATCTGATGCCATATATTGCGAAAGTGGCAGTGGGTACCCTGACGGAACTTTCGGTTTTTGGCTGTGATTATCCAACACATGACGGCACAGGGGTTCGTGATTATATCCATGTGGTGGACTTGGCACGTGGCCATCTTGCAGCACTTGAAAAATTGACCGTTTCGTCGGGGGTGCTTACGGTTAATTTGGGAACCGGGCAGGGATATAGTGTTCTCGAGGTCATTCAGGCATTTGAAACTGCGAGTGGCCAAAAAGTACGATACAAAATAGTGGGTCGCCGACCTGGTGACATAGCAGCGTGTTACGCCGATCCATTGCTTGCAAACACTCTATTGGATTGGCAGGCACAATACGGTATTGAAGAGATGTGCCGCGATGCCTGGCGCTGGCAAAAGATGTCAGCTGCGTCCAGTTGATAATGAAATCCCGTGGTGCAATAAAGCCTATCTTTTTTAGGCTGAAATTTCGCCACATCGAAGGGAGTTTGGTAATAACGAACTTATCGCCTAGGATACCTTTCCCACGCTTGGATTTTTCATAACCAACTCAGCATCGTCCGAGTTATTACCTCCAATAATTGACGGGGGGGAAATTTGCAACTTCTGCAGAGGTTACAATCCCTGCTGGACTCCGTCCAGTTCCGCATTCTTTGTAGTATTGCAGCGAGCAAGGCTGTCTATCCGGCGGTAGACAACGCAAAGGCAATGGAGGTGCTTACGTGCAAGATAAATTGGGAGTACTGTTTGTCTGTACCGCGAATATTTGCCGTTCTCCGACAGCAGAAGCCATGTTCTGCAGCAAAGCGACAACTGCAGAAATCATGGATCAATTAATAATTGACTCGGCAGGTACGCATTACTATAGAGTTGGAGAGCCGCCAGATCCTCGTGCTCAAGATGCGGCCAGCAAGCGCGGCTATGATCTATCAGCATTGCGTGCCAGGAAAATAGCACTTAGCGACTTCGATTTATTCGATTACATCATTGCAATGGACATGAAGAATATGGCGGCGCTGGAAAGTCTCAGAGAAGGAGGTCCGATACGTAAACCCGAATTGATGATGTCCTTCAGTCGGCTTTATAAGGACAAGGATGTGCCCGATCCCTATGGGGGGGGAGACAGGGATTTCGAATTAGTGCTTGATATGTTAGAAAGTGCCACCGATGGATTGCTCGCCGTGGTTAAACAGAACCTTATGCGACGAGAAAAGATAAGATAAGTCGGTCAATTATCCCAAGTTGTGATTTAGTAGATGCTTGGATATATTGAGTTCGACGTACTATGAGAAAAAGCCAAGAAAGTATCTTTTGAATATTGCTCTTGAGATGGTTCCACAAAACTTCAGGGAGTTTAACAATTATGTCAGAATCCGCAACATCTGATACTCAAAGTATACTTTGCTCAGATTGCGATATAGATAGGGTTGTTGTTCATAGATTCAAACGTTCTGCCCAAGCTGATCTATTTGCTGCTGCCATTCTTTTTGCTGGTCTGTGGTCTGTCGTATATCGAAATCCCAAGGTAGGGGTTGCGATGATGGCCCTGTCTTTCATCTTAAGTGGATTAAACAAAGAACTCTACGCACAGCTTACTTGCCCAAAATGTGGAAGTAAGGGCAGAATTTTGTAGTAGCAACACTTTAAAACTGAATCATTAATCCGACTTCCATTGTTGGAACATCGCCTGCAAACATTCTTGTAGCTTGATTTGAATAGTCTGAATCTGTGATTTTGTGAGGTGGTTGATTCTCTGACTGCCTCTATGCTTCTATCGACGCCCCCCGGTTTTCAGTAGCACAAGGCTTTAGACCCGGCGCCATGCCTCGATCAGCGCATTGGCGTAGGCCAGGCTGACGAACCAATGTTCGCTCAGACACTCGTCCTGCAGTCGTCCGTTAAACGATTCGATATAAGCGTTCTGATTGGGCTTGCCTGGCTGAATCAGAAACAGCAGTATGCCTCGTTCATGAGCCCAGGTCAGCATCGCCCGGCCACCGATTCTTTGCCGTTGTCGGTGCGGATCGCTTGCGGCAAGCCGCGTTGTACTGCCAGCCGGTCTAGGATGCGCGTCAGCGCATGTCCACCATCGTACGTTCTGGCACAACGGCTGCAGCCTCGTGTGTGGCGTCATCAACGACCGTCAGGCGCTTGATGGCACGCCCCTCGGCTGTCCGGTCGAACACGAAATCCATCGACCAGACCAGGTTGGCGCGCTCAGGCCGTCCCAAGGGTTGACGGTCCGACACCGGCACCTTCTTGCGTTTGCGCCGCCTTACCTGAAGACCAGCTTCGGCCTAGAGCCGATCACCCCGCTTGTGATCTACCTGTCGCCCGGCTTGGCGCAGCGTCAGGTAGATCATGCCGGCACCATAATGGCGATGCCGATGCGCCAAAGCTACGATCTGCGCTCGCAGGGCTAGGGGGCTGGCTGGTAACGATAGGCACTGGCACTCATGCCGACGATGCGCAGGGCATGGCGCTCATTCAATCCGCGACCCGCCAGAGCGCAGACCACTTTGCAGCGTGCCGATGCCTTCACCACTTTTTTGGACTACCTCGCGTGTAGCTTCGTTCTCCAGCATTGCTTCGGCAAGCGGCATCTTCAGGCGGGCGTTCTCGCTCTCAAGCTCCTTCAGTCGCCTTGCATCTGGCACGCTCATGTCCTACGCCAAAGGTAGTAGCTCGCCTCAGAAAACCCGTGCCGTCGGCACAGTTCCTTGACTGGCAAGACCACTGTCCGCTTCTCGCAGGAAACCAATGATCTATTCTTCTGTGAATCGCTTCTTCATGTTCAATCTCCTTCGTGGTTGGGATTGGACTCTAATGTCACGTGCTACTCAAGTCGGGGGGACGTCGGTCCGTTGCATACCAACAAGCCGGGTGCGTGACGTATAGCCATCGCAATCTGTCTAAATTCGGTCAGAAATAACCATACGTTATCAAATTTCAGTAAGATTTTTACTTGAATGCGCGCATTGGCGTGGCTCGTCATTTTTGGCATCAATATTGCTGTCATTTTCGTGAGGGATTTAATTCAGCGCCTTCACCATAAAAATAATGAAGCAATTTTGACAACGATCTAATTGCAATATGTATTAGGAGTTTAAAGAGAGTTAATCAATGCCTTTTTGAGTAGTGCACGACCAAATTAAGAATAGGTGTCGCGATGATTAACGAAACTGAAATGACTTCCCACGCATTAACTGCCGGGAAATTGCTTGGAAACACAATCACCTCCAGTCAATTGACTTCGATATACGTACCAATTTCATTAGATCAAACTGAAAAAATGGACACTGGACTCCCAAACTATGGTTCGTTTGGTTCTATGGCTCGTCCAAAAGAGATCAGTGTACAGATGAATTGCAGAAGAAAATCAGATACACCTTCTGAGCACGGTTTACTTCGTCCATTTTCCTCCCACATCTCCTTCATTCAGCGTATGGCAGATGGATTGTTGATTGCCGGTGTTTACTTGACCATACTCAACCTGCATGAGGTTGTATTGAATGCGGATAATTTGCTGGCAGCAATATTGGCAATACTGACTTTTTTAATCTTTGCCGAGATGTTCAATCTTTACAAGTCGTGGCGAATCAGTCCAAAGTCTGATGAGATTCGTGTGCTTGGTATAGTTTGGACAGTTACAGTTGCAACGCTCCTGATGTTGGCATTCATGACTAAAACAACAGAGATTTATTCAAGGCTGGTTGTGACGATCTGGTTCATTGCAGTACCGATTGTATTGGGTGTTGTCCGTCTTGCCAGACGTGCCATATTAAGCCATGTGCGGCGCCACGGCGCGAACACACGTTCTGTGGCAATTGTCGGAAATAATTCCATCGGTCATCGGCTGGTCAAGCATTTCGATGCCTCACCATGGGCAGGATTGGTGGTTACAGGTTTTTTTGATGCACGACGGAGTGAAACCTCCTCCGTGAACATTGATGGCGAGACTTATTCCCTCAGACCGTTGGCTGATTTGATTCTTCAGGCTCGATCAGGCGAAGTTGACTCAGTCTACGTAGCCTTGCCGCTTTCCAGCGAAAGATTGATTGAGGAAGTGGTCAATCAGTTGGCTGACACGACAGCTTCGGTTTATGTGGTTCCTGATTCATTTGCCTCAGAGTTATTGCATGCGCGCTGGGTTGATTTCGGGGGTATGCCATTGCTAAGTGTGCATGAAACCCCATTTTTTGGTGTGCATGGCTGGTTAAAGCGCTTCGAAGATATTGTATTGAGTAGCTTGATCTTGCTGTTGATTTCACCTTTGATGTTGGGAATTGCCATAGCTGTGAAGATGACGTCACCAGGTCCAATATTATTCAGACAACGACGTTACGGATTGAATGGGTCCGTAGTTGAAGTATGGAAGTTCCGCTCTATGACAGTATGTGAAGATGGCGGAAACATAGTACAGGCAACTAAAGGTGATAAGAGAGTGACGCCCCTCGGCGCGTTTTTACGCAAAACCTCATTGGATGAATTGCCGCAGTTTATTAATGTATTGCAGGGCTCTATGTCAGTAATCGGTCCGCGCCCACATGCAGTGACTCATAATGAACAGTACCGTCAATTAATCAAAGGGTACATGCTTCGCCATAAAGTGAAACCTGGAATTAGTGGTTGGGCGCAGATTAATGGCTGGCGTGGTGAGACAGACACTTTGGATAAGATGAAGAAGCGGGTGGAATACGATATGGAATATATCCAGAACTGGACTCTATGGCTTGACTTGAAGATAGTGTTTTTGACAGTGTTTCGCGGCTTTGCTGGAAATAACGCTTATTAAGTAAAGCGATAACCACTATTAGATTAATGCATTTAAAAGGCGACTCATAAATCACCCGTTACAGATTTACTATCCTGATGAGAGCATGGTGGTCAGTCCACATATTGTATAGATAGCATTCACAGAAAATTGATATCCAAATGTAATATCTTAAACCCAAGTCGCTGCCAGTGCGTCTTGGTGGCCGCCCCGACTGCAGTTCGATCTGCTTCGTGCAGTATGTCAAATATTTGTCTTTTCCAAAACTTGCTCTTCTTCATGTCAATACCACTCTCAAGTTTGATCTGGTACGAGAAACCCAGAGCAGGCCTGATAGCATTTTCAAGTGGATGGAATGATTTCCACGATTGTGGGCAGTTCAGGGGGGCGATGTTTATACATCCAGCAGTAGCAGAATGTAGTCATTATTGGTGCTGTGGTGCCCGAGACCGGAATTGAACCGGTACGGCCTTTTCAAGCCGACGGATTTTAAGTCCGTTGTGTCTACCAATTTCACCACTCGGGCCGATCGTTGAGATTTGGAATGCAAGTTCAAAAATTGATGAGCGGCGCATTATACAGACGCGGACGAAAATGGA
Organism: Sideroxydans sp.; assembly: GCA_027310725.1. GTDB lineage: Bacteria > Pseudomonadota > Gammaproteobacteria > Burkholderiales > Gallionellaceae > Sideroxyarcus. The sequence goes on from DAIDAG010000005.1 coordinate 84,717, forward strand.
ACAAAACAAAAATTCCGTGCAGTTTTTCTTGACACAAAGTTCGATATCCTTATAATGCGGACTTCGTTTTTTGCGGGAATAGCTCAGTTGGTAGAGCGATACCTTGCCAAGGTATAGGTCGAGAGTTCGAGTCTCTTTTCCCGCTCCAAATAACTTGGGAAAGCCTGCAGGCTTTCCCATAATTTTTGCTAGTATGCAAATTGCCAAACGGCGCGATAGCAAATCGGTTATGCAGTGGATTGCAAATCCATTTAGCCCAGTTCGACTCTGGGTCGCGCCTCCAGACTTTTCGCTCAGCACAAAAAAATCCCTGCGCAATGGCAGGGATTTTTGTTTTCTGATTCCTGTTGGTCTTATTTTGCGACTTGCCGTTCTCTGATTTCGTCCAGTGTCTTGCAGTCGATGCATAACGTTGCGGTGGGGCGGGCTTCCAGGCGGCTCAGGCCGATTTCAACGCCACATTTATCGCAATAGCCATAGTCACCTGCATCTATTCGTCCCAGCATCTTGTCGATATTCTTGATCAGTTTGCGTTCCCGGTCGCGGTTGCGCAATTCCAAGCTCATGTCCGATTCCTGGCTAGCGCGATCATTCGGGTCGGCGAACACGGTTGCTTCGTCCTGCATGGTGTGAACGGTGCGGTCAATATCTTGGCTCAGGCCCAGCTTGATTCCATTCAGAACACCGCGGAAGTGTTCAAGCTGGTCGGGATTCATGTACTCCTCGCCTTTTTTGGCCTTATAAGGTGTGGAGGTTTTGCTGGCTTGTACGGGCATTACGTCGATCTCCAGGGTAGTGCTAAATTTTTCAAGCGCGCTTTAATACCAGAAAGAAATTTCAGTCGCAACAAAAATATTTTCGGCCAAGGTTACAATACCTTAACCCCTTGTTTTTCAAGCATACTGACCAGCAAGATTAATGGCAGTCCAATCAATGCATTTGGATCGTCGCCCTCTATACGGCTGATCAGGGCAATACCCAATCCTTCAGATTTTGCGCTGCCTGCGCAGTGATAGGGTTGTTCCTTTTTGAGATAGCGCTCAATCTCGCCATCACTTACGTTACGAAAACCGACATTCGTGATGGCGACATCGGTCTGTATCTCACCATTGGCGGCATTCAGCAAGGTCAAGGCAGTGTAGAAAGTCACGGTCTTGCCGCGCATTGCGCTCAGTTGGCGTACTGCATTGTCGTGGTTAAGGGGCTTGCCTATCTGTTGCCCGTCCAGCAAGGCTACCTGGTCTGAGCCGATGATCAGGGCTTTAGGGAAGCGTTTGGCTACAACTTGCGCCTTGGTTTGCGAGAGGCGCCACGAAGTCTCTTTGGCGCTTTCGCCGGGAAGGGGGGTCTCATCGACATCGGGAGCGGCAGTTTGGAACGGGATTTGCAGGGTTGTGAGCAATTCACTCCTATATATAGAAGTCGAGGCTAGTACAAGCGGCTGAGAATTCAAGATGTTCCTTTACGGCTTCTTTGACAGGGAAGGTCGGAATATATATCATGCGCGCCTCATGTTTGCACGGCCTTTCATAGACAGCGTGGACTTTGCCCGAAACGGCAAGGAAATGCGCGGC
>DAIDAG010000030.1 GCA_027310725.1 Sideroxydans sp.
TCCAGATCAACACGCTCTACCGTCCACGGTTCGTTTATCCCCAGCAAGTGCCGGTACAGTTCTTTGCTTTCCATCGCTCGTCTCCCAACCAAGTCAGAGACGATAGATTAGCTTTTACCCACGCAATTGTCAGATGAACCAACTTCATTAATAGTGCCGTTGCAGGTACAGCAACTGCTTTGGCTGCGAAGCCGAGATCAAATAGTGCGGAAGTAATGACGATGGCGTAGTACTTCTTGCTCAGCACCTGCGCCATGCCGTTGGTGTACCAAGCTTTGTATATCTCGCTTTGTGGATCACATAGTGATTTCCAAATAACCAATTTAAGGGACGCGAAAAAACTCTTTCCTTGCTCGACCTTCTTTTCTATAGATGTTGGTGAGGGGAGGTAAAGTACTTCCGTTACTGTGAGTTGCTTCCTCGCTGCGTTATCCACCTTATACACGAACTCGATGACCTCTCTGGGGAGTGCAGCAGCTATCTGAGAATATAGTTCTTCTTCTGATTTAGTTCTTACTGCTTCAATTGCTTCCGCATCAACAGCTTCAGCAGAAAAAGATTCTGTGCCGAGATCACGAATCGCAGAGATGTAGCTTTCTAGCTGAAAGCGAGATGTTACGCTTTGCAAAAAATCACGGCGACGGATGGGGTCCTTGATCGCTTTGCTTTTTAACGCTTTGGCAATGAGCGGTTCGGCTTCCAAAAGTCTTTTTTGTCTAAGTAGACACACAATTAGAAGTGCGGTCGCCTCAAGGTGAACTCGAGTTGTTTCTGAGGTTTTGTTACGTATGCCGCGGAATCCGGCCTCGGCCATGTGTAGCTCGTTAGCGTTCAAGGCGGCTTCAAAAAGCCAATTCTTTGCCTTCATAAGCCGAGTCTCGTGACCTGTGGCACGAAGAAGTTCTTGAATGTCGCTGGCAACGATCTTCGCTAACTTGTAATCAGCCGCGTAAACGGCCATTCTTAGCGCCGGCTCAAGAGATGCAAGTCGGCTCTTTTGAACGTCAGTGAGTGGTGGTGGGGTGGGCATGTGGGTCGGTAGTTAACTTTAGATGGTGGCTAAAGGCGGCAGGCTGACTAAAGCTAAAGAGGCCAAGCTCGATTATATTTTCGGACTAAAGGGGCCAGGCTTGAATTGTTTTCGTTCTCATCATCCTTTCCCATTTTGTTTCTCATCGCATCTTTTCCCGAAAACTAAATCGAGCATGGCCCCTTTAATTAGAAATTGTATTTCTTTCTGCGTAATTCGAAGGCATCCTTCCCTCCTTCCATCGTGTCAGTGATAGATAGGCGGACATCCTGTTCATCAATGGCTCCAGCAGATTTCTGTTTGCCGAGAGCTATCTCGATTACGTTTTCAGAATCTCCATTTACAACAATGTTCGCATTGTGTGTTGCTAGTATTAGTTGTCGCTCATCTTTGGATTTTGAGATGGTTCGAATAATCTCGTTAATAATCTTATTGTCCAAATCCTCTTCCGGCTGATCGATAATTAGGGGGCCATTTGATTGGTTCATTAAAATGTTTAATAGAGTCGCGGCTTGCTCACCTTGCGAGGCTTTTCGGAACTCAATTTGAGTACCGCCGCGCACATGAAATATGTCAGCCCTTGGTCGAATAATGGTTATGAGTAGCAACGATACGCGATCAATAGAAATGTGTTCACGAAGTCTCTCCATGAAACTGTCTTCCAATACGCTCTGGAGAATAGGTGTCAAAGGTGGTGTTCCTTTCTCGGTGGGCGCCCCTTCTTTCCACTTGAGTAGCTCAAGCATTTCATCCTGAATTTCTTTCCACTTGGTTGACTTATTCTCAGCGTCAATTACTGTTTTCAGAATGGCTTGCAGCCTAGCCTCTCGCATTTGAGGGAGGCTAAACGCTTTTGTGATTGCATCGAGTACATTTGTAGTGTCAGGTTCGACGGCAAGTTTGCCGTTCGCCAACCCAGAAGATGCTTGTTCAATTCTAATAAGCTGGTCAGACACAATTGAAGTGAGCTCGGACTGAAGTGAGGTGCGCTCCGTTCTTAATGTATTCAACTGTGCGTCAGCATCACGCAATTCGGCTTCTTCATTGACCGCAATCTCGTGCTGCTTTGTGGCATCTCGTTCTTGCGAGCTCAACTGTTCAAGACTTTCTATGACTGATTGCTTGCCTGCTAACGTCTTTTTCTGCTCTTCATATTCAATAAGATGCTGTTGGAATTTTGGATTCCATTCGGCTTCTGCCTTTTCAAGTTGAAGTATTTGATTGCCAAACCACATGGTAATCTGGCTCTTATGTGAGTTAAGTATATTCAACTGCGAATCGGGGGAAATGGTTAATGAGTCGAATACCTTCTTCATTTCGGCAGAGTCATCAAATAGAGGTTGGTCAGCAGAAACTTGACTAATCTCCTTAATAAAGTCATCCAGCCCCTTTTGTATCTGAGCTAGCCCCTTAGTTAGAGTTGCGCGAGTTGAGGTTAGTGCTGCCTGTTGGCGCAAGTATTTGTCGTGACTTTCAACAGCAGGCGTAGGTGCTTGTCCCGCAGTTGATATTTGCTTCTTTAGATTATCAATTTGCGCACGCAGAAGTTTGATATGGGTTTCTGCATGTGAGCGGGATTGACGTGCCGCAGATAGTCGGACTGCCTTTGCTAGAAACTCTGAGAGTCCCTGTGCATTTTTTTTGAGCTTTGCTTCAACTTCACTTAATCGTTGTTTTGCTTGACCAGTAATGAGGTCAAGAAGCCGTTTTTCGGCATCGCCGTGCGCTAAGTCAGATAGTTCACCCTGCCGATATTGTTGGGTCGGAATAAGAGTTCTTACATCATCTACAGTGCTTAAGGTGTCAGTGCCGTCTGCATGTACAGTGATAACGCTACGCTTAGACATCTGCCGAATGACTTTTACTGCTGCACCATTCAGTAGTATGTCAAGTGTGATTGTTCCAAAATTGGGGTCAAGTGTTCCTTCGAGGATTTCTGAAAGCCTTGTGGTCGCATTTGATGCAGTTGGGGCGACATTGTCTAGGGCAGAGCAACCAAGTGCGAATCGGACGTATTCAAGTAGCGTAGACTTTCCAGCACCACGCCCACCTATGATGGAATTCATCTGCTGATTGAACGAATACGTGCCATCACCTAAATATTTTGAACCGGTTACTGTGATTGAACTAATAACTACGCTTGGCAGTTTTGGGTCGTCATGGCGAATTCTGGAATCGGGTGCAAGCATCGCTTGCCGGATGGACTCTGCTGTTGGCGTGGCCAACTTAATCCAGCTTGCATGTTTTCCAATATCTCGAAAATCCGCATGTCGTGCATCTGATGTGGAAATTACACCCCGCTTTTCAGAACTCCAAGCAGGAATTTCTCCCTCAAGAATTCTTCTGTCGCCGGGCTTCAATTGATGTGGGTAGCACTTATCCATGTACCCGCCAACATAGGGCATATCCTTAAAGCGCATATGGAAACCTTCCCGTAATACGGTTTTGTGTCCACTAGGTTTAACATGAGGCAACACAATGAAGCGCCCATGTAATTCGCCGTCAGAGTCGAGCAGCGGTTGTACTTCCTCAATATTTTTTGCGAGGGGCTCGACCTGAATTCCTTTTGCGTTATTTACGCCACACTCTGCGGGAAGCCCTAACTTTCCTCTGGCCTTCTCAAACAAAACTTGCGGTAAGTCAGCGTCAAATAGAACGAGCGCCTGACACGAATCTTTGCAGGTGATTTCCATGCCAGGGAATATCCATAAATCTATTGGCCCTGACGTCTGTTCCATTGCAACTTTAGTCTGAATTGCGATGTAAGCATAAATGCCTTCGTGATGATCAGTGATTGCGACAGCTCGAAGATCTTCTGAAATACATTTGCCAATAAAGCTTCTGCAATATGTTTCTCTGGCATTTTGTATCTGCGTGGAATTTGGTGCGGTTAGCCCATCTTCAGGGCGCGCACCATCCCAGCCAGCATCGCGTGGAGAATGGACTTGTAAATCTGATTTTCGAAATTCTGCGCCTCTGATACTCATAGTTCTTCCTTAGTTAGATTGCACTAGTTCTTATCGTCGTTAAGATAATCGGAGATAGATTGCGCTTTCTTTGCAGCCATCACTTCACTCCCACCCCCAACCAAGCATCCGAAGTCAGCGGCCCCTTCAGCGTAGGCAGAGTCTCTTCCAGCCAAGCCAGCGCGAGTTTTTCCTTCTCGCGCCACAACTCTTCGCCCAATCCCTTCTTCATCATCTGTATCGGTGCGCTGCCCTTGACCATGTTGTCCCAGAATTCTGCGGTGGTGCCGACGGGGAAGGCCAAGAGCCTGACTCGACAGGTTTCATACCCCGCGCCACTCTCCTGCGGGATGCAGTGCAAGGCGCGGCTTGCGCAGTGTAGTTATTCTCCACAAGCAGGCCGCAATGCCGCAATGCGCCCGCAGGAGAGTGGCCCTTCGGGTTGGTGCGGGGCGCGGTGTCTGCTGCGTTGCACCGCTCGCCAATGGAGTGACCATTGGCAGCGCGCTGCGCCTTGCATCCATCCACGCCCCGCGCCAACGCGGGGTATGAAACCTGTCGAGACAGGCTCTGGGTGACGCTGCGTATCTCGACATTGCGGAATCCGGCTTCTTCCTTCTCTTGTTTGAAGCGCTCGGAATTTTCCAGTGTGGTGACGGAGCGTTGCGGTTGCGGCAGGTCGGGCTTGATGGCGCGCATTGCGCCGAACATGGTTTGCATGGCGGGCGATTGGTCCACGGGTGCCCAACTGGTGATGGCGATGCTGCCGCCGGGTTTGAGCGTGCGGTAGATTTTGGCGACGAGGTTCCAGGGTTCGCTGGTGGAGAGGGGGTTATTGCTCATGGAGTCTACCCCCACCCTAACCCTCCCCCTGCATGGGGGAGGGGATGGGTGTGTTGGATGGTGCTGGATGCGTGAGACAAGTCTTCCCCTTCAATTCGAATGCTGGTCGCCCGCCGTGCGGGTGCTTGTCTTGCGCCAGCCTCGCTTCTGGGGATTCTGCTGTGAGCCTCGCTCCGTACGTGCGGTGCGATGTGCGTGGTGCAGATTCACCCGCAAGGGGTACGCCGGCGGGTCCCCGGCGGCTGCGCCGCCACCCTTCCGCAGTGCAAGTGGGGCAGACTCTATTTGAGCGAGGCAGGGTGTGTCAATGCGAATGGAAGGGAAATAGATAAACGCTTGCTGGCGCGATGTTTCTTCTATGTGAAATTAAGGTGAAGCTCTTTTAAGCCGCCATCTTCAATTCAACTTTCTTTCCCGCTCTGGTCGCCAGCGTAATCAGCATGTCCAGACTAAATTTCTCAAACTTGCCGCGTATCAGGTCGGAGACGCGCGATTGCGAAATGCCAAGCACTTGTGCGGCTTCTGCCTGTGTCCATTCCATGTCGCGGATTTTGATACGCAGCTCACCCATCAGTTGAGAGCGCATGGCGAGGATGGTGGCTTCCTCCGGCGAGAAGCCGAGATCGAGGAATACGTTGCCACAGGATTTGGTGATCTTGAGTTTTTCTTTTTTCATTTTGCACTCTCCTTGAGTTGCTTGTAGCGGGCAGCTGCCAGCGCAATATCTTCCTTGCGCGTTTGCTGCGTCTTCTTCTGGAAGGCATGAAGCACATAAACCGCGTCGGCGAATTTTGCTACATAGATCACGCGCCATTCGCCCAAGACGTGGACGCGAATCTCATAGGCGCCTGCGCCTACGCTCAGCATGGGCTTCCAATCCGACGGCATCAGGCCAAGCTGTACTTGCCAAAGCTCGTTCCCCGCCAGCCCTTTGGCTTCCTTGGGGAATTCGGCCAGATCGTCTTCGCTTGAACCGATGAATTTGAGCGGTTTCATGCGGGCAATATATAAGTATTTATATAGCAATGCAAGCGTGCAATTGCTGGGTTCGCATGTGAACCTAAAGTACCGGAGACGATTTCTTTTTCAATCAATCTGCCCCGGTTCGCCGCAACCCTTGCAGGATGATCTGCTGCAACTTGCTGCTGTCGGCGCGTTGCACACAAAGGATGGAGGCTTCGACGTAGGCATTCAGGCCGGAGGGGCCTTCTTCCAGTGCTTGGCTGTAGTCGATGGGTTCGTAGTCGTTGCATACGGCGATGAGGTCGAAGAACAGGCGGGTGATGCGGCCGTTGAGTTCGTAAAAGGGATGCAGGGCGATCAGTTCGGATTGGTAATGGGCGAGGCGTTCGGCAAATTTCTCCTCTGTCAGGTTCGCGGCCTGTTTCAGGTATTGCTCTTGTTCCAGTTCGCGGAAGATGCGGCGGGCTTCCTGTTCGAGGTAGGCGGCGCGGCAGAATAGCGAACCGCCTTTGCTCATGTCCACTGTGCGGTACAGGCCCGCCCATTCGTACAGGGATTCGTAGGTGTCGCGGTGCAGCGCTTTGAAGTAATGCTCGTCGAAGTGGACGGAAGGATCGAGTTCGGTGATGAAGCGGGTGTAAGCCTGTTGCAGCAGCGTTCCTTCTACTTCGTGCAACAAGTCCGGCGTTTCTATTCCCAGGCGGTTCTTGGGAATGTCGGTGCCGGGCAGGTAGATGTCACTTTCTGTGAACTGATACTTGGACACGGTGCTGTTCCATCAGGGCTTGTGCCTG
>DAIDAG010000026.1 GCA_027310725.1 Sideroxydans sp.
CGAAACACCCAAGAAAGCCAGAATAGAAATCATCCCGATGATCGACGTGATGATGTTTTTATTGGTATTTTTTGTATTGATCAGCCTGAACGTGATTCCCGCCCTGGGGATCAAGACCACTCTGCCGGGCTCGGCGCAGCCCGACAAACTGCAGGTGCGCAAGCACGCTGTCGTGACCATTTCCCCGGCGGGACAGGTGCAACTGGACGGCACCGATTACTCGCTGGCGGGACTGTCATCCGCGCTCAAGCAATTGAAGGCGTCCGGCGATGTCGATGTCGTCATCAATAGCGACAAGGACGTATCGGTGCAGCAGTTGGTCGATGTGATGGACAGCATCAAGTCGTCCGGCATCACAGCCATCGCCATTTCATCCAAGAAGAAATAAGTGGCCGCGATGAATATGGCAATGAACTGGTCTATCTACCATAGACGCGAGACTGCTGCACAGCTCGGAACCGTTGCGACCGGAATCCTCATCCTGGTGATGTCGCAAACGCTCGCGATGAACCGGGAAATTCCCGTACAGGAAGAACCGATCAGCCTGACGCTCGCGGCGGCGCCCGCTGCGACGGAGCAATCCGTCCAACAGCCGGTGCAGAAGGTCCAGCCCCCTCCACAGAAAGTCGAACCTCCCAAGGAAGTGGTTCCGGTGACCGATGCACCGGCTCCCGCAATCCAGGAAACCACACCGCCGCCCAAGGTTGTGCAGCCGACCCAGGCCGAGCAGCCGGCCAAGGTCGAGCCGCAAGCTCAACAAAGAAGCAATGCCGATTCCGAAAGCCAATTCGCGCAGGACGTGAAAGCGCGGATCGAACGCAAAAAAGTCTATCCCGACACCGCCCGCGACCTGGGCATGACGGGGGAGGTCGAGGTGCTGTACGAACTGGATCGTTCCGGAAGATTGATCCGGGCGGAGATCGCCTCTTCCTCCGGTTACAAGTTACTCGACCAGGCCGCAATCAGGGCGGTGAAGTCGGCTTCCTACCGGAGCTTCCCTGATGACGCATGGATGGGTGCAAGCAGCAAGGTTTTTCGTACCAAATTGGTTTTTTCAATCAACTCATAGGGAGTGTGTATGCAACGTAACAAATGGAAGTTGAAGCCTGTTGTGATTCTGCTGGCGTCGGTGTTTGCGACCGGCGCCTTCGCAGACGATGCCGCAGTGGTTCAAACAGAGGATGTATCCGTATTGGGCCATGGACAATCTCGCCAGGTGCAGAGTATCACCGCTGAAGATATGCAAAAGGCTGTTCCGGGCACCAGCCCGTTGAAGGTGCTGGAAAAACTGCCCGGTGTGAGTTTTCAGTCATCGGATCCATTTGGCACTTATGAGTGGTCAACGCGCTTCAGCGTGCGCGGCTTCGGACAAAACTACATGGGTTTCACCCTGGATGGCGTTCCATTGGGCGACATGAGTTATGGCAACAACAACGGTCTGCATATCAGCCGTGCAATTTCATCTGAAAATATTCAGCGTGTGGATCTGTCGCAAGGCTCCGGCGCATTGGGCGTCGCCTCCACCAGCAACCTGGGAGGTACAGTACAGTTCTACTCGGCCGACCCGGATAACAAGCTGGGCATGCGCCTCGATCAAACGGTAGGCAGCAGCAGTACGACTCGTACTTTTGCGCGCCTGGATACCGGCCTGCTTGAGTCAGGTACGAAGGCCTACTTCAGTTACACCTCGCAAGATGCCGAAAAATGGAAGGGCTGGGGTCCGCAGAGACAGGAGCAGTTCAACTCGAAACTGGTGCATATGTGGGGCGAGAACAAGATCAGCGCCTTCCTGAATACGTCGGATCGCATGGAAACCGACTATCAGGATATGTCCATCGACATGCAGCAAAAACTGGGTTGGGGCTGGGACAACTACGCGCCCAACTGGCAGGCCGCGATCAATGCGGCTCATGGCAGTTATTCTCCTGCGGTAGCGAGCATCAATCCGAATACCGGTCCGTTGGATGCGGCGTACTACGCGGCCCGCGGCCTGCGCAAGGACAGATTGATGGGCACCACTTTCGATCTGGCATTGCAGGACGATCTGCGCCTGAAATCGACTTTCTATTCGCACACCAATGCAGGACAGGGCCATTGGTATACCCCCTACGTAGCTTCACCGGGTACGCCGGCAGCCGCGGGTGTGTACTCTGGACCGGGCCTGCCGATTTCGATTCGAACCACTGAATATAGTATTCGCCGCAGCGGTATGGTGAATGATCTGACCTGGACCAGCGGGATCAATACGGTCAACGCGGGCTTGTGGTACGAAAAGAGCTTCAGCACGCTGGCTCGCAACTACTACGCGGTGACAGGGCCAACAGTGACCGACTATTTCCTGACAAATCCTTTCCGAACAGACTTTACTCAGGACTTTACGACCACAACGACCCAGTTCTACGCACAGGATACGCTGGCGCTGATGAACGGGCAGTTGAAGGCCAACTTCGGTGCGAAATCGCCCAAGGTACAGATCGATGCAACAGACCAACTGGGAACCCGTTCCGGCGGCACGCTGACCGCCAAGAAGAGCTTCCTGCCGCAGATAGGTGTCAATTTCGCCTTGAACGATACGAGTGAAATGTTCGCATCGGCATCGCAAAACATGCGTGCATATCAGCCGGGCGTGAGCGGCCCGTTCTCGCAAACAATGACAGCATTCGATGCCAGCCAAGCTACGCTGAAACCGGAAGTATCTGAAAGCTACGAAGTCGGCTACCGATACAAGGGCGATACCTTGCAAGGATCGATTGCGGCGTATCTCACCAATTTCCATGACCGTTTGCTGCAGGTGGCTTTGGCACAGGGAATCATCAGTGTTCCCGGCACGTTTGTAAACGTGGGTTCAGTGCAGAGCAAGGGTGTGGAAACCGCGTTAATCTGGTCAGTGGCGCAGAACTGGAATTGGTTCAACTCTTTGACTCTGGATAATTCCCAATACAAGTCCGATTATATGAACGGAACGACCTTGGTGAACACGAATGGCAAACAGGTAGTCGACACGCCTAAAGTGATGTTCAGTACCAACATCGGGTATGAGAAAAACGGCTGGTTCAGCAGCCTCGACGGCAAATACACCGGTCAGCGTTACTACACCTACACGAACGACAACAAGGTCGATGGTTACTGGCTGTTCAATGCTTCCACCGGTTACAGGGAGAAGAACGTCGCGGGGATGAAGGAACTGGCAGTTCAGCTGTCCATCACCAACCTGGCGAATACGCATTACTTCGCCACGGTCGGCAGCAACGGCTTCGTCGCCTCCGATCCTCAGGGTGCATTTGCAACCTTGCAGGAAGGTGCACCGCGTCAATTCTTTGCAACGCTAAGCGGCAAGTTCTAATCGGGCAACCTGGCCGGGACAATCTTGTCCCGGCCATTCTTATTCGGGAAACAAAATGTCTTTTAATCTGATTCACGATCTGGTCATGTACTTCATGATAGGTGTACTGCTGCTGGCCACCTACGTCATCATCGAACGCCTCATCTTTTTTGCGGTGACCCTGCGGGAAGGAAAAAATGTGGAAAACTTCGTACACAGCCATTTGCACGACAAGAAATTGCACAGCCAGATAGTCGATACTTTCCAGACACAAACCAGTCCCCAGGCACAGGCCATCTGCGCCGTGGTGAAAGCGACGGAAGAGCACCACACCAACGAACAGCTGGAATATATCGTGCAATCCATCTATGTCGCCAAGAAGCCCCTGGTGGGACCGCGCCTGTGGATATTGGACACGATCATCACCATGTCGCCGTTGCTGGGCCTGCTCGGCACCATTCTGGGCATCATCGACGCATTTCACAGTCTGGCTTCCGGCAATGCGGCCGCCGACCCTGCTGCAGTGAGCCGCGGTATCGGCACGGCTTTGTACGCGACCGGCTTCGGTATCTTCATCGCGCTCTACGCAATGATGTTCTTCAACTACTTCAACAACAAAGTGGAACAGATCAACAACCAGATGAAGCTGATCTCGCTGACGGTGTTGGGCGCGCGTTAAGCAGAAAAATCATGCCTCGTCATTCCGGCGCAGGCCGGAATCCAGTCATATAAGACACTCCGCAAAGCGGACAAAACCCAAGTACGGTCCACTACGTGGAAATTTATGACTTACCTGGATTCCGGCCTGCGCCGGAATGACGGCGGATGAAACGAGATATAGAGGCAACAATGAAGCATCGAATCAAACTGAGTTTACTGGCATCCATTGCCATCGCGTCGCCGGCACTGGCCGCCTCGACACCCAAGCCCGTCACGTCAATTGAGCACGTCATCGTGATCGTCGGCGAGAATCGCTCGTTCGACAACATGTTCGCCACATATCGCCCCAAAAAGGGCCAGACGATCTCGAATCTGTTGTCGCGCGGCATCGTGAATGAAGACGGAACGCCGGGCAGAAACTTCAACCTCGCGGCGCAGCACCTTGCGCAGAGCAAAGGCGCATATGTCCCGACTCCTGACATCGTTGGCGCATATGGATTGTTGCCGCAGCCTTATGCCTGGGGAGCTTTCGGGCAGCGCAAGGATGTTCCCGACGCGCGATTTCCGGCGGACCTGCCGAATGGCCCCTTCCAGATCACCAAATATGTGAGCTACGGCACACACACGGGCGATCCCCTGCACCGGTTCTTCCAGATGTGGCAGCAAGTCGATGGCGGCAAGAACGATCTGTTCGTCTGGACTGCGGAATCTGCCGGCGTCGGGCCCAGCAACGGAAAATCGCCTGTCGCATACGGCAAGACCTTCCAGGGCGGCGTGGCCATGGGTTTCTACAATATGGCAAAAGGCGATGCGCCTTATATCCGCCAGCTTGCCGACGAGTATGCGATCGCCGACAACTATCACCAGTCGATCATGGGCGGCACGACAGGAAATTACCTGGCGCTGACCACGGCCGATGTCGCATTTTTTGCGCATGACGGAAAACCTGCAGTTCCGCCAGCCAAGCTGATCGAAAATCCGGATGCACAACCCAATACCAACAACTGGTACACGGAAGACGGATACCTGGGCGGGACGTACGTGAATTGCTCCGATACCGGAAACCCCGGCGTCAAGGGGATCGCCGATTTCCTGAAGCGTCTGCCGTACCGCCCGTTCCGCGACGGGAATTGCGACGCCGGTACCTATTACATGGTGAACAATATGGAGCCGTCCTACTCGCCGACCGGCGAGCTGCTGGCTGCGGGTAACGACAAGCTGCCGCCGCAAACTATCCCCACGATAGGCGACGCGTTGACAGCCAACGGCGTGTCCTGGCGCTGGTACACCGGCGGGCGCAACGACGGAAAGAATGTCGACAAGGAGTATTGCGCGATGTGCGATACGCACCTGTACTTCTCTTCCATCATGCAGGGTGCGGACAAAGCCAATCTGCGCGATCTGCAGCAGTTCTATGTGGATGCGCAACAAGGCGAGTCGGCATTCCCTGCGGTCGCCGTCATTGCTCCTTACGACAGCATATCCGGACATCCGGGCTACGCGATGGAGACCGGCTTCGACGAGCTGTTGCGCAGCGTGGTGGACAAGGTCAAGCAGAACCCCGAACTATGGAAGAAGACAGCGATCTTCGTGACCTTTGACGAGAGCGGCGGCTACTACGATTCGGGCTACGTCCAGTTCATCGATTTCTTCGGCGATGGCCCGCGCATTCCGCTGCTGGTCATTTCCCCGCACGCCAGGAAAGGCTACGTCGATCACACCTATTACGATCACGCATCCATATTGAAATTCATTGAACACAACTGGAACATACCGCCGCTGTCGAATCGCAGCCGGGACAATCTGCCCAACCCGATCCACGACAAGGCATCGCCCTATATACCCAAGAACAGGCCGGCCATTGGCGACCTGATGAACCTGATCAAGGACTAAGCATGAAAAAACTGAAATTATCCCTGTTGCTGGTGTCGTTGCTGATGCCGGTTGTATCGCTGGCCGAAGCGGCGGTGGCCTCGGTGGAGTTCACTTCGACGCCGGCGCCGGAGACGGATGCGGAGCGCATCAGTTTTTATACACGCTCCAGCGCCATCGTGACTTACCGCGACGGTACAAAGAAGGTATTCCCGCTGACGTACCGGGCGCTGTATCGCTCATCGGACAAGATTGGCCACTGGCAGGCAGGCGCCATCGTGGACAAAGACGGCAAGCTGATCCAACGCACCGCCGCCAATACAGAGGGCGACGTCGCCCAGGGCCCGTTCTTTTCGTACGCGCCGGATGCGAACTCTTTGCTGGGAACGCAAAAGGGCAGGTACACGGCGTACCTGATGACGCACTACGAATACAACACCGAAGCGCCGAATGTGGATGCGGGCAAACCGGCCGTGCAGTTGTATGCGCAATTGCCGGCAGCGATCAATCAGGCGACAGTGGTTCAGGACAAGAAGACCGGGTTGCTGAAAGTGGTCGACCTGGCCAACGTCGATGCTTCCGGCAGCGGCGGGATATGGACGCCCTGCGCGGGCAGCATGACGCCGTGGGGCACGCATCTGGGCGGGGAAGAATACGAGCCGAACGCCAAGGAGTTTGAAAACGAACCGCTGCAGACCATGAATCTGTACACCGGCACCCCGGACAAAACCGCGCAGTCCGGCGGCAGCAATCCCTACGCCTATGGCTACAAATTCGAGGTCTCGGTCGACGGCAAAGGCCGTTCCCATTTTGTTAAGCGCTATGCCATGGGCAGATTGGCGAATGAGCTGGGCGACGTGATGCCCGACAGGCGCACCGTGTACATGGGCGATGATGGACGCGATACCGTGATGTTCATGTTCGTGGCCGACAAGGCGGGACAACTGACTGCCGGTACCTTGTACGCTGCGATCTGGATGGAAGTGTCTGCGGTCAACGGCGGCAAGGCCGGGCTGCGCTGGATCCCGCTGGGCCATGCCGGCGAAGATGAAGTGCACAAGCTGATACAGGGCGGGATCAGATTCTCCGACATTTTCGAAGTGGCCAGCCCCGGCGACGTGAAAGCGAACCCGGCAAAATTCAGCGACTTCAAGCCGGTCTTTGTGTACGCCGGAACAGGCAAGGAAGTGGCGCATCTGGAGTATCTGAAGCTGAAGCCCGGCATGGAGAAGGCAGCAGCCTTCCTGGAAAGCCGCCGCTATGCCGCACTGTTGGGTGCCACCAGCGAATTTACCAAGATGGAAGGCGTAACGCACAATACGCGTGACAAGCGCCTGTATGTCGCCATGTCTTATGTCGAAAAGAGCATGGTGGACAAGCTGAACGAAGATCGCCCGCGTGACGATATCAACCTGGAAGGCGACCCCAAGGACATGGCGTGCGGTGCCGTATATGAAGCGAACCTGAAAGGTGGCGAACGCGACCTCGATGGAAACAGGATAGACAGCGACTGGGTGGCCGGCAGCATCCAGGCATTGGTGACGGGCGCGAAGAAGCCGTTCGGCCAGCAGTATGGAGAGCTGGACAAGTGCGATACGGACCGCATCGCGAATCCGGACAACCTGAAATATTCGGAAAGCCTGCACACCCTATTCATAGGCGAGGACAGCGGGAATCACCTGAACAACTTTGTCTGGGCGTACGACGTAAGGCAGAAGCAGGCGAAACCGGTCCGCATCTTTTCCGCACCGATCGGCGCCGAAGATACGGGCTTGCAAGTGGTCGATGACTGGAACGGCCATTTCTATCTGATGGGCAATATTCAGCATCCCGGAGCGACCGATGACCTTAAGCAATATCCGGCAGTGATCAAGGACGTGCTGGGCAAGAAAGTGGATCAGCGGGGGGTGGTTGGCTACCTGAGCGGGTTGCCGAGCATCAAGTAATACCTGGTTCCGGTGGAAGAAAGGGCAGCGCATGCGCGCTGCCTTTTTTATTGGGGATGCGCCGATCAAGTCTGGTTTTTCCCTCTTGCCCCGCGCGCTACGCTTGGCTGGAAGTCGACCTGAGCGAACATCGAGAGCCAAGGTGAACTACTTCCGCTTTCGACCCGGAGCGGTTACTCGCCTCTTCTGGCGCAATGTCCCCTTCGTAGAAATTGCTGAACGATTAAATGCGACACTGGGATTTGCTCTGTAATGCCGTATCCGTAAGCTTTGAAGTGTTCCGTGCCTACTGGTCTGCGACCCAATTGGCATATTCAGGTGATCGGCAAAACCGGAGCAGCGTAGCCACGGCAAAATCAAGCGGTCTATAGCTTTTGTCCACTACCATTGAATGGGCTTTGCTGCTAGGCTTCGCGGCTGTAAATAGTGAGCAGTGTGGTGGGGGGTATTCCAATCCTGAGCCCCCTTAATTTGTTCCTCTAATTTGAATTGAAAGTGGTGAGCCTATGACCAAGGCCTTTATTGCATACCCAGCTGGATTACCTCCGGTCGCTGACGCAATTCGCAACACAATTTCAAGCCTACGAGATCGCCAAAATTCTATAGAACTTATGAGTTGGGAAGAAATGGATATTCCCGGTCGCTTCATTATTGAAGAGGTGCTTACATCGATTGACGATGCAGATATATTGGTAGCTGACATATCACGATTGAACTTTAATGTAACTTATGAAATTGGATATGCGATTGGAAAAAAGAAACGCATTCTATTAATTAAGAACAAGGCAATTCGCCAAGAAGGTACACGCATTGATGATATCGGTATTTTCGACACGATTGGATACAGGGAATATTCATCAAGTACAGAACTAATCGATTTCCTAATAAATACCAATGACCTTCGTTCAATACCATATTCTGATATCAGAAACTCAAAAGCACCGCTCTATTTGCTAGAGACGAAGTTTAAGACTGACATTGATAATACGATTATTTCAAGGATAAAGAAGTCTAGATTTTATTTTCGAAGTTTTGATCCAGAGGAAACGCCACGCCTTTCTGCCGCCGAGGCAATCAGTCAAGTTGCAGAATCCTATGGAATCGTAGTCCATTTTATTTCACCGGATTTGGTTGATGCTCCGTTGAATAACTTGCGAGCTGCATTCATTGCTGGCTTGACCGACGGCATGGAGAGAAAAGGTCTATTCATTCAATCGGGGGAGGGGCCAGTTCCCATAGATTACAGGGATTTTGTAACATATTGCAGACACCCGGATCAATTCAAAGAAGCAATCGCTGAGTTTGTTGAAATTGTTACCGAGGAGCTTCAGGAAGTGCTACCTATAGTTTCAAGGAACAATGAAACTCTCTTGCAGGCTCTCGATCTTGGCGCGTCCTCAGCTGAAAATGAAATCACATCGTTGGTCGAGTATTACGTAGAAATCGATGCCTTCAATCGCGCATTGAGAAAAGAAGTGAGGTTAGTAACTGGCAGAAAGGGTTCAGGAAAAACAGCTATCTTTTACAGACTTAGAGATACAGTCCGAGCAAACAAGGCAAATGTAGTTCTTGATCTGAAGCCAGAAGGATATCAATTATTGAAATTTAAAAATGCCGTTGTGAACTTAATGTCATTGGGCACTGTAGAACACACTATCACCGCATTCTGGGAATACCTCTTGTGGCTGGAAATTTGTTACAAGCTGATCGAAAAGGATAAAGAGATACATAAGCGAGACCATCGCCTTTTTGAGCCCTATCAAAGACTATTGGCGGCTTACAAAACTGATGCTTATTCCAGCGAAGGGGATTTCGCAGAACGATTGCGGGTATTGCTGCGAGATATTAGAGGCGAAATCGATACCCGCTTTGCAGATCAAACAAATATTGAATTAAGTCGACCACAAATTACGGAATTGGTTTATCGCCATGATTTCTCCCGCCTTAAGACACTGATTGAGGATTATTTGGAATTCAAAGGCGAGGTGTGGCTTCTTTTTGACAACATTGATAAAGGATGGCCATCACAGGGCGTAACAGCGGAAGACTTAGTCATCGTTCGGGCATTACTTGAAGCTACCAGGAAAATCGAAAGGGAGCTTCAGAAGAAATCACTAGATGCGCACACAGTAATATTTTTGAGAAATGATGTTTATGAAATATTGGTTGATTCAACTGCAGATCGCGGAAAAGAGACGCGCGTAAACGTGGACTGGACTGACCCAGATTTACTTCGAGAAATGATAAGAAGAAGACTTGTACGTGCATTTCCTGAGGCCAAAGAAGCCGACTTCAAAGATATTTGGAGAAAGATATGCGACCCAATTATTGATGGTGAAGAAAGCTCACAATACTTGATAGATCGCAGTTTAATGCGTCCACGAAGTTTAATTGAGTTATTAGGTCATTGCCGTGGATATGCCGTCAATCTTGGACATGAACGTATCTTGAAAGATGATGTTTTGCCACCTAAAGGATTGAGTGCGTTTTCAAATGACTTGGTTACTGAGTTAGGTCTTGAAATTCGTGACGTATTCCCAGAAGCCAAAGACGTCCTTTACGCATTCATTGGCGCGCCTTCAAGAATGGATAGGCAATGCCTGGTTAGGATTTTGGAAGAGGCAGGATTTATTCCCGCCAATATTGAAAATGTAATAGACATCTTGTTTTGGTTTGGATTTTTGGGTTTTATCTGGACCGATAGCGAACCGCGATTTATATATTCATTCAATTACAGCATGCAGGTACTTCGAGGCAGCCACAAAAAACTCGTGGATAGCGGAATTACTTATGTAATCAACCCCGCCTTTATTTCTGCTTTGGGCGTACAGCAGAACACTTCGATGCTGATATAAAGATGCAATATACCGGAATCGAATTGTTTTGATTATCTGATTCAATTCGATTTTCACGAAGCAGACCTTGCGACACAAAGGGCGAGTAACCGTTCCTGGCACACAGCGGAAGTTAGGTTTCAAAACCGTAATGACGGTTATGGCCGAGAAGTGTGCCTTCATTACAATTCTCTTGGTGGTCGGCTATGAGGCGAATGTGTAAGTTCGCATTCCGGTTTGCGGCAACGAATTCGTTAAGAGCTATCTTAGCTTCTCGATATATTTTTTTATTGCCTGAGGGAGTTGGAACTCATGGGTGGAGCCAAGAAATGGATGATGGAGCAGCAAGAACGGGGCTACTGGAATGTACCTGACAAGTTTGTCTGTCCAAACTGTGTAAGCGATTACGCGTTAAAAGAGCAAATAAAAAGCAAGGCCGTAAGCAATGCTTGTAGTTACTGCAACAGGATATCTCGTCATTCAATTGCGGCCGCGTTTGATGACTTTGCGAAAGCAATTTTGACAGGACTTCAATCCGAGTACGGTGATCCCGATAATGAAGGCGTTGGTTGGGATAAAGGGTGGGTTGGTGAGGTAATTGACACTTACGATGCACTCTTCGATGAGGCCGGCTTGGATGTTGTATCTGAGGAATTAAGGCAGGACATTATTCATTCTCTCGGAGACCATCAGTGGTGCCAACGAGATTTCTATCGTCTTACTCCGAGCAGGGCTCTCGAGTTTGGGTGGCAGAGATTTGCAGGTTTTATCAAACACAAAGCTAGGTATGTATTTTTAAATGTTGACGATTCTGCACTGGATGAAATGGACGAGGACCATATCCCGGTGAGCAAGTTCTTAGAAATACTTGGAAGCGTAATTAACAGGCTTAAATTATTTGAGCACATTCCTTCTGGAACTGAGATATACCGGCTTCGAATTCACGATGCAAGTTCGTCGTACAGCTCCGCCTCGGAATTAGGTTCCCCACCTGAAGAGGTGTGCATCTATCCAAGCCGAATGAGTCCCGCCGGAATACCTATGTTCTATGGTGCCTTCGATAAAGCCACCTGTGTAGCTGAAACCTATAAACCGGATGGAAAAAATCATCACGGCACCTTTGGTCATTTCAAAACGATAAAGGATATGTTGCTGCTAGACCTGACCAAGGTGCCTCCGACACCAAGCATATTCGAGCCTAAATCCCGTGATCGAAGACACAATATTGCTTTCTTGCGTTCGTTTATCCACGACATTACGAGACCAGTTACCAAAAATGGCAGAGAGCACATCGATTACGTTCCTACCCAGGTCGTTTCAGAGTATGTCCGGCACGTTCTAAAAGTCAGAGGTAGGCCACTTGATGGAATTGTCTACCAAAGTTCGCGTAAGGAAGGCAAAACAGCCTGTGTGCTATTTATTGATGGATCCGCTTGTGTAGATAAAGTGACAGGACGCGATAGAGAAAAGCTGTTTCTATATCAAGTCAGTCATAGCGATTTCACGAACGGTAGCGCATAACAAATCGCTGCAGCGGACGGCCCGAAGGGCCGCAGCAGAGCTCAAACGCTGTCCGGTTTTTGAAAATTGTTGGGTCAGCTGTGGGTCGGATGCAGAAGTTGGCAATTGGGTCATTCGGAGTCCGCTAAGGCCAAGTTTGAGATGCCTAGTACCAACAGGCCAACCGACAGTAGTTGGTTGGAAGTAGAAGTCCGCTCAAAGTTCTTCCCTCCGCAAAGCCGCCATCACTTCGACCGGAAGATGATCTCGCTCATGCGCTGCAGTTTCGGCGATGCCACCGGCACGGTGAGCATGGTGCTGGCGACAGCCATCAGCAGCAACGCGGTAAAGGTTTCGCTGGTGATGATCTGCTTGTCCAGCAACACGTTGGCGAAGATGATCATGATGAGCGCCTTGGTCTGCAGTAGCCAGCCGATGATGGAAGCTTCGCCCGGTTGCCATTTGAGTATCTTGCCTGCGATGTGAGTGCCGATCAGCTTTCCCGAGACCGAGGCAAGCAGCAACGCTCCCGCCGCGATGAATACGGCCGTGCCGCCCATGGCCCAGTTCGTGCGCAGCCCGGTGCTGAGAAAAAACACTGGCATGATGACCAGCAGGACGTGATGGCGCAGCATGTCCATCTGTTTCTGGTCGAACCAGTGGCTATCCATGACGGCGCCGGCAAGGAACGCGCCGACCATGAAGTGCAGCCCCGACCAGTCGGCGCCGAAACCGCAGACGGCAAGCCAGATCAGGCCGACGTACCAGCGGTCGCGCTCCTGCAACCACAGCATGAGTTTGCGGAAAAGATAACTGGCGATGCCGAAGGCCAGCAGGAATCCAACTTGTTTCCCCACGCGTTCCCAATCCATCAGGATCAGCGCGAGCACGCCCCAGATCGCGATGTCGTCCAGGCTTGCGTAGCGCAGGATGCGCTGGCCGATCGGCTGGCGCAGGATATTCAGTTTTTCCAAGAACAGGATAAGGATAGGGAGCGCGGTGACGGCGCAGGCCATGCCGACGCCCGTGACGAATTGCCAGGTCATGCCCCTGGAGCCGATCCAGCCGTCGTACTTCAACATGCCGATAGCCGCGATGCTGCCGAACAGCAGCGGCGTGCCCAATGCCAATGCGGCGGTGATGCCGCTCTCTTCGCGATGCTTCCAGGCCTGGCGCAGGTCGAGTTCGATACCGGCGATCCAGACGAAGAGCATCACCGCCCACCAGGCGATGCCGTTCAGCAACTGGATCACCTGCGGCGTAAAGACGAAGGTGTAATAGTCGGG
>DAIDAG010000076.1 GCA_027310725.1 Sideroxydans sp.
TACAACCGGAAGCGGCTGCACTCGACGCTGGGCTACAAGTCACCGACTCAGTTCTTGAGTGACTGGCTTACCGCTCAGCAAAAGGAAAAACTGGTAGCATGAAACCCACCTCTTGGAAGACGATAAACCGAGGGAAGGTCATGGTGTACAAATTCTGATAGCTTGAGAATATTTGTGTTCAGACTACATACAAAAGCCTAGCGAACGCTGGCCCACCATGAAATTGGTGGGCCAGCGTTTATCAGCCATTAGCTGCTGCTTAGGTTTTCTTGCGAAGGAGTGTATATGCCGCCGTTGCGCATAAATCCGAGCCAATCAATGGACTCAATCTCGATTGAGATAACAACGAAACTATGAAAAAACTCTTCGTTCCATTCCTTATTCTGCTATCCGGTTGCACAACACTCCCCAAGTACAACTACCAGTCTCGGGCAAGCACCGACCCTGTGATTGTTTTCGGAGACAGAGGTGGCTCCGCTCAGTTGGACAGTATTTTCCATTTCTTAAGTGGAAGCCTTGCGGTTAATCCCTACGCTGCGTTTTGCAGTGCAGGCAGGTTGTCGAAGTAGAACTCATCCGGCGTTTTGTCGTCAAGCGCCGAGTGCGGTCTGAACTGGTTGTAGCGCGCAAAGTATCGCTGCAAGCCAGCTTTGGCATCGCTCACGCAGTCGTAGGCGTGCAGATAAATCTCTTCGTACTTGACGCTCTTCCACAGTCCCTCCACGAACACGTTGTCCCGCCAGCAGCCTTTCCCGTCCATGCTGATCTGGATGCCGTTGTCCTTCAACAAGCCGGTGAATTCCAGGCTGGTGAACTGGCAGCCCTGGTCTGTGTTGAAGATTTCCGGTCTGCCATAACGATTGATCGCTTCCTGTACCGCCTCGATGCAGAAATCGGTGGTCAACGTATTTGAAGTCCGCCATGCCAGCACCCGGCGGCTGGCCCAGTCGATGACGGCGAACAGATACACAAAGCCACGCTGCATCGGAATGTAGGTGATGTCCGCCGCCCAGACGTGGTTCGACCGGGTGATCTCCAGATTGCGTAGCAGATACGGATAGACCTTGTGCGCTGGGTGACGTTTGCTGGTATTCGGCTTGCGATACAGTGCGTGGATGTCCATGCGCTGCATCAAAGTCGATACGTGCTTCCTGCCGACCGGTTGGCCTTCCCGCTTGAGTATCCGGCTCAACATGCGCGCGCCCGCATAAGGCATTTCCAAATGCAGTTCGTCGATCCGCCGCATCAGCGCCAGGTCTTCCGGCGAAACAGGCTGTGGCTGGTAGTAGACCGTCGAGCGCGCCAGTTCCAGTATCTTGCATTGCTGCTTCACTGGCAGTGCATGGGTTCGGTCGATCATTTCTTTGCGCTCAGCAATCCCGCCTTGGTGAGCGCGCTTTCTAAAAAATCGTTCTCCAGCGTGAGTTGCCCGATCTTGGCGTGGAGTACCTTGAGGTCGGGTTCGGCGGCCTTTGCTTGCGGCGGGCCGCCGAATACGTCGGCAGCCGACTCCTGCAACTGCTGCTTCCAGTCCGAAATCTGGTTGGGGTGAACGTCAAACTGCTCAGCCAACTCGGCCAGCGTCTTGTCGCCCCTGATCGCGGCGATTGCCACCTTGGCCTTGAATCCCGGTGCGTGATTCCTTCTCGTCCTTCTCATGCGCTTGCTCCTCTGTTTGCCGCACTCCGTGCGGCTTGGGTTGAGCAAGGCTACCACTTATCGCACTGTCCGAATTTACGGGGCCACTTCTGAATTGAATCAATAGCAGCACTTACCACCAAAACATGAGGCGAGTTTAGTATTATTACGCGCCTATCCATGAGTTAGGCTTATTTCCGTTTTATGAGACACCCTAGGACCTACAGAAATTACACCCATATTGCCCACATACATCTATTTTCCTTGTGTCGTGAACATGGATAATTTGAACCGGCTCGGGATAGGAAACTCCTTCTAGCTTGGGTCGCTAGATAGGCTCATTAATAGCCCAAACGACATAATTTAAAAAATAATTCCAGCGGACTAGCTAGCCAAGAAAAGCATACTGGAGAAATGGTTTTAGAGTGGCATTATCGTGGGCATTTTTTAGAGCTGCAGAATTTAAATGAAGCTAATGAACAGGGTAAAGCTCTCTTGCGTCAGATTATTGTGATACTAACGTTACGTTAGTAGAGACTAATTATTCTTAGCTATTGGTTGGATTAATAACTCAGATAGAGGGTAGAAAATGATTGGTGCGCAAGACTTTCGTGCGTTATTCGAGCTATCAGCCGATTCTCAGTATCTTCTTACCACCAATGGTTTTATCAAGGAAATTAATCAAACTGCCCACGAGCGATTAGGCTATTCAAAGGCCGAGATGTTAGGTGAGCATATTGGGAAATTTATGCTGCTTGATCTTGCCGCCATAACAGACGGTAATCCGAACAAAATAGAGGAACATGAATTTGCTATATGTGAATCGACGGAGGTACGTAAAGACGGCTCCGTTTTGTCAGTAGAGATTTGCAGCAGGGCCTTGGAGCTGAATGCGCAAAAAGTGATATTCAGTGCAGTCCGCGATATCAGTAGGCGAAAAAAAATTGAATGTGCATTAAGGGAGAGCGAGGAGAAATATCGTTCACTTTTTGAAGAATCTTTCGACGGGCTCTTTGTCACTACCCCAACAGGAGAAATCACCGACATAAACAGAAAAGGTATTCTGATGTTCGGCTATGATTCCAAAGATGAAATGCTTCGTCTTGATCTTGAGAAGGACGTTTATGTTTACCCGCCAGATCGGAATAAGTTCCTCTCTATGGTCCATGCAAATGGATTTGCCGAGTACGAGGTCATAGTCAAAAAAAAGAGCGGCGAGCAAATAACCTCCTGGTGCTCTTTGACTGCGGTGGAAAACAAGGAGGGTTTGATTACCTCCTATCGTGGCATTATTCGGGATATCACAGAAAAGAAAAGGTCAGAAGATCTGATTTGGCAACAGGCGAACTTTGACACATTAACAGGATTGCCTAATCGCAACATGTTCCGCGATTGTTTGAATCAGGAAATGCAAAAATCAGATCGTGAAGGCTTTCTGTTAGCCTTGTTGTTGATTGACCTTGATCAATTCAAAGAGGTGAATGACACACTCGGACATGTTGTGGGTGACCTTCTGCTACAAGATGCCGCTTACCGAATCCAGGCTTGTATACGTGGATCAGACACTGTGGCTCGATTGGGGGGGGACGAATTTATGGTGCTCCTATCTGGGATTTATGAGGCTGGCCATGTCGAGCGTATTGCGCAAAAGATAGTCAATAAACTGACTGAGCCATTTCAACTGGGTAGTGAAGTGGCTTATGTATCGGCCAGTATCGGCATTACCCTGTATCCGAATGACTCCGCTGACATAGATAGCTTGATAAAGAATGCGGATCAAGCAATGTATGTTGCTAAGGGCAAGGGGCGCAACCAATTCAGTTACTTCACACAATCGTTGCAGGTTATGGCACAAAGCCGATTGCGTATGATCAACGATTTAAGAGGCGCGCTGAATGCAAAGCAATTTTTCCTTCATTTTCAGCCGATTGTTGAAATGTCGACCGGTCTGATTCATAAAGCTGAAGCGCTTATCCGCTGGCGACATCCAGAACTAGGCATGATCAGTCCGGCGGATTTCATTCCATTGGCAGAGGAAACCGGCCTTATCCACGAAATCGGGGATTGGGTATTTAAAGAGACTGCCAAATGGGCGAAATTTTGGGGAAATATATACTTGGATGAAAATTGTCAGCTGAGCGTTAACATGTCTCCTGTCCAATTTCTGCACGGAGGCAGAACTTGCGAAAATTGGGTCGAGTTTTTGGCGGACTTGGGACTGTCCGGCAATAATATGGTGGTTGAAATCACAGAGGGGTTGTTACTGAATGCAGAATCTACAGTGACTGACACTTTACTCAATTTTCGCGATGCTGGACTTCAGGTGGCGATTGATGATTTTGGGACAGGCTATTCATCGCTTTCCTATCTCAACAAGTTCGACATTGATTATCTAAAAATTGACAGATCCTTTGTGAGCAATCTTGAGGCGGATGCCAACAATATGGCCCTATCCGAGGCCATCATAGTGATGGCCCATAAGCTGGGGCTAAAAGTCATAGCGGAAGGGGTGGAAACGGAAGGACAGCGCAGCTTGCTGAGCGAGTTCGGATGTGACTATGCACAGGGTTATCTGTTCTCAAAACCCGTTTTTCCAGAAGAATTTGAGGAGTTATTGAATTCTCAAGTCGTATTGTCGCCGCGGTAACGCAATCACAATACATTCCGTCCTAGTCTGCCGGATTTGGCGCGCGTTTTTTGTTGGATCGAGCGGTGGATGAAGCTCTCAATTGATATTCTAAGAGCTCGATCCGTCGCGATCGAAGCTGAGCTCTGGAGCATGCAAGGAACTACTCAATAATAAAATCGCAACTCCACAAAATCAATGAGCCTCGGGATCATTATCACCCGAGGCTCATCTAGTTGTGTTGTATGACAAGGCTCAACAGCCCCGGCTTACGGTTTTTTAGGCCGCCATAGCGAAGTTTTCATCGTTTGCATTTACATGCTTGCTTCATTTACGTCGATCGCCTGACGTGTCGCCCCGAAACCTATCTGCTCGCTGTCGAAGCCAGGTCACCCCCATCATAAGCACACTGGTATCACCGCACTTATGGTGGAGATGGGCGGAATTGAACCGCCGTCCAACAAGCCCTTATTGAGCCGGAGTTTTCGCAAACCGAAGTTTGCTCACAACAATGCGGAGCATTTTAACACAATGAAAGATCTAACTTCCTCCGATTCCAGCATTGCCACCAATGGCCGAAGAAGTGTGAACCAGACAATAAGATTGACTGCCCGCAGTGGAGAAATATTTTGTGCGACTGGATTGGATCTAAATTGACGGTTCGAAAAAATTTGGAAACTGGGCGCTTCAGCACAAACGGGCAAGTGATAGTAGGTGAACTAAAGAAACTTGTTTCGAAGTTTCCGCGGTGGTGGCTTTCTCGTCATGGCAAAGATCGTTCATTATTCGATGACCTGGACGGGCGGTATGTCGCGGTAAAGGGATAAGTGTGCGAGAGGAACCTCCCTCAATAGAATATATGTGGCACCCCGAGCTTTTCGCCGATACCCCAGTTGTAAAACTGGGCGCAGATATGCAAAAGGATGACTTGGCCTGGGTCGCCTTCGCTTTTTTGTGCCAACTGGTAGATTTTGCCGCTCTCTGTCAGTGCACGGCCATGTTCCAGACCAAGTGCAACGATGCTATCCGAATTTCGTCTGCCGTTGTACTCTTCGCGGAAGTTCTAATCTCTTCGAGTGCGCGCCCGACACGACGAGTGGGGCACAGGAAGTTGGCCATTCTGTTCACCTGAACTGCGCAATTCCTCTTGTCTCAACGTGTCTATATTAGCCTCTTGATTGGAGAATGATCATTTCCTATAATGGGCCTATGGCAACTTTTGACTCATCTCAAGGCAATGAATTCCGCGGTCGCGGACGACCACGTGAATTCAACATCGAGGACGCACTAGACAGTGCAATCGGCGTATTCCGTGAAAAGGGTTATCACGCCGCGTCGATTGGGGATCTCACCAATGCAATGAGTCTTGCATCTGGAAGCATATATAAGGCTTTCAAAGACAAACGGGCCGTTTTCGCAGCCGCATTTGGACGCTATGTTTCTGTTCGAAGCGAGCAGCTCAGTCAAAGGGTTCAAACCGCGCTTAATGGACGCGACAAACTTAGAGCTACGCTAACTTTTTATGTTGAATCTTCGTACGGTGTAGAAGGGCAGCGCGGATGCCTTGTTGTCAGTAGTGCCGCTGAGTTGGCGATTTTCGATCATGAAATTGCAGACATGGTTAAAGAATCCATTAAGAGGAATGAGATATTTCTCGTTAAGTTGATTCAGGAGGGACTCGCTGATGGTTCCATCAAGCCAACAGTCAATCCCAAAGCCACAGCCCGGCTGCTACTTTGCGTTCTTCAAGGAATGCGTGTCATGGGCAAATCTGGCCGAACAAAAGCCGAGATGGCCGTTGTAGTTGATGTTGCAATGAAAGTACTGGATTAAATTTTTTTGCCTATATGGAGAATGAGCATTCTCTATATAAGCAAAGCTCAGCAGTTTCACCGATTAACAGGAGATATTTTTTGGAGCAACGACACATAAATATCGAAGGTAAAGCGATTGGATACAAAACCGCTGGCACAGGTACGCCGGTGATTCTGTTGCACGGCTGGCCACAAACATCCCATATATGGAGAAAAGTGGTTTCGGCCATTGCATTGAGACATCAAGTTATCTTGATTGACTTGCCCGGGCTCGGTGAAAGCGAATCCTATGATATCTACGATACCGGCTTCATTGCCGAAATCATTGCCAAGACCGCGCAAACGCTGGGTGTTCGCGAATATCACCTGGTTGGTCATGATATTGGAGCGTGGGTAGCAGTGGCACAAGCTCGGCGATTTGAAAGTAGATTGAAGTCGCTTACGGTTATTGATGCCGGTATCCCCGGGCTTATTCCAGATGTGATATTCAAGCCTGAAAATGCCCAACGAGTTTGGCAGTTCTATTTCCATGCTGTCGCAGACATGCCGGAGCTCCTGATCAAGGGGCGGGAGAAAGAATATCTGGCATGGTATTTTCAGAACAAGTCTGTCGTAAAAAATGCGATTACCGACCTCGATATCGCCCATTACGTGGGCCAGTATTCACGTCGGAATGCGATGTCCAATGGCTTCGGATACTACCGGGCCTTCTCCCTAAGTGCTGAGCAAAATCGTGCCGTACACCCAAAACTGACAATTCCAATTCTCGCCATTGGCGCCGAGTCCGGCGTGGGTACGAGCATAGGTATGGCTATGGACAAAATTGCAGACCGTGTAACTACAAAAGTCGTTACTCATTGCGGACACTATGTTCCCGAAGAGCGTCCCAGTGAATTCTCGGAGCTTCTTCTGTCATTTATAGAAGATCACCAGCCTTGTGCAAACGATCAATTTTCAAACGCTCGGCAGACTGCGCTGTAGAAAGAAATCCATCCAATATTTTCTTAATCGCAAGGAGAGACGTATGGCAGCAATCAAAATATTTGTAGAGCAAATTGGCGACAGTTCATCCAAGGGTAATGCCCGGGGACATGAACTGATCATGGATCGTCCCGATGCCAAAGGAGGACACAATCAAGGCATGATGGGAGGAGAGGCGATCTTGAACGGCTTGGGCGGTTGTTTTATGAGCAATTTGCTCGCGGCCGCCAAGGCGCGCGATATTGAATTGAATAATGCACGTGTAGACATTGAAGGTGAAACAGCCGAATCGCCATCGCGGTTTACCGCAATTCGGATGTCGGTTTCTGCGCAGTGCAATCGTCCTGAAGAGCTCAATAAGCTGGTAACCATTGCGGACCGCGGCTGTATTGCTGCCAATACTTTGCGTTTGGCGGTTGACTTAAGCGCCAAGGTCGTCTGACCTGCAAATGCCTATGTCGGGGTTTAAATACAAAGGTGGGGATACGACCACGACTATCAGAAGCAGTTGTGCGACTTTAGCGGAAACGATGCACAAAGTAATAATGGGCAAACTGAAACAGGTGGCAATATTCATTGGTGATTGGCGCACCAGAAGAGATTAGAACTTCCGCAATAAGTACAACACCAAATGAAAATTCGGGCAACTGAAACGGCAGCCATGGCTGATTACCAGATCGTCTTCGTTTCAGGCAAAAAGTGACGTCATCCAAGTTTCTATATATTCATGTCCGTTATTACAAATAACAGACAAAGGGAAGCGGATGACTGCTTGGCATTGTTACTGCGCTATGACCTGTTTACCCCCGGCTGAATGAACTTCATTTTAGAAATTCTAGAGCTGCAATTACCATAAATTTGTTGAGCCGTTACCTGAATGTATTGAGCAGCGTCAGGCCATATATATTCGTATACATCAATCAACCCGCACGCAACCATGAAAACCGAGGCCACTTCATTAGTCGAATCAGCCCCGCCATGACAACCAGAATCGGAAGGCCGGCGCATAGATTGACCGTTTGCCAGCCAAGTGAATTGACCATGGCGCCGGAGAACAGGGTAGCTGTCGTGACGCCCAGAAATACGAGCGTATCGTTTAGCGCTTGGACGCGGGCGGCCTCTTCCTTGCGGCAGCTCTCGGTCAGGAGCGCTGTGGCACCAACGTAGAGAAAGTTCCAGCCGACCCCCAGCATAATTAACGCAAACTCGAAGTGGGCCAGTTCGCTCCCTGTCAGACTGACCGTAATGCTCGCGAGATTCAGCAGGCAGCCCAACAGCATGACCGGCAAAATGCCGACTCTCTGAATGAGTGCCCCGGTGAAAAGTGAGGGAGCAAACATGGCAAGTACATGCCACTGAATGACTTCAGCGGTCTGGTTAAAACCGAGCCGCGAACACATCATAGCCAGCGGCGTGGCGGCCATCAGGAGGTTCATCACGGCATAGCCAACGACTCCTCCTAGGACTGCCATGAAGAACTTGGGATTGCTGGCAATTTCAAACCAGGACCGTCGCGCCTGATGGTTTTCCGCCCTCACCATTGGCGGCAAGCTGAGGCCGGTCGCGAACAAGGCTCCTAACAATGCCACCCCGGTCAGCGAGAGAAAACTGGCGTAGAAGGCGGGCTCAAGAGCATCTTTCGTCCACCGGGCGAGCGTCGGTCCGGCCACTGCAGCCAGAAGACCGCCGGTCAGGGTCCAAGAGATAGCCAGGCTTTTTTTCGCCGGGGCAACCGAATCGACCGCCGCAAACCGGTAGTATTGACCGACAGCGCCAAAGGTGCCGATCAAGAACCCAGCCGCCGAGAACAGGGCGAAACTGCCGGTCCGCACCCCGAAAGCAGCACATGCCAAGCCGATCGCACCGACTAGAGCTCCAGCGCAGAAGGTGAAGCGGCGGCCAAAGCGTTCCATAAGCCTGGCCGCCGGATAGAGCATCACCATGGTACCCAGGTATTGGATAGCCAATGGCACGGTAGCGAAATCCGTCGACGAGAGTTGAGCTCCCACCAGAGC
>DAIDAG010000079.1 GCA_027310725.1 Sideroxydans sp.
AAAAAAACGCCCCTGAACCAAAGGGGGAGGTCAGGGGCATCAAAAGTCTTTACAGGGTAAAGACGCCCGCTCAGGGAGGAGAAACGGGAAGCAGCTTTCGCTACTCGGAGAGTCAGACGGGACTGTGCGAAAATAGTTCCGAAAATTTTGTTAATTTTAGGAATAGCCATGCAAACACTCGGACAATATCCCCAATGCAGAATGCGCCGCATGCGCCGTGACGCGTTTTCACGCGACCTGATGCGAGAGCACATACTCACTCCGAAAGATTTCATCTACCCTGTCTTCGTACTTGAAGGCAGCAACAAGGCCGAGGATGTTAAGTCCATGCCGGGCGTACAACGCAAGACTCTGGATTTGTTGCTCAAGGATGCGGAGCAGTGCATGAAGCTGGGCGTTCCGGTCATGGCTATTTTTCCGGTCATCGATGCGCCGTTGAAAAGCCTGGATGCGCGCGAGGCCTATAATCCGAATGGTCTTGTACCGCGCGTAGTTGCCGCGCTGAAGAAAAACTTTCCGGAATTGGGCGTGATGACCGACGTCGCTCTCGATCCCTATACCACTCATGGTCAGGATGGCCTGATCGACGACAGCGGCTATGTCCTGAATGATGAGACAGTGGAAGTGCTGGCGAAGCAGGCGCAATGCCATGCTGCTGCCGGTGCCGACATCGTTGCACCATCGGACATGATGGACGGACGCATCGGCGCGGTGCGTGCGGCACTGGATGAGCACAATCACATCTACACCCGCATCATGGCGTATTCCGCCAAATATGCTTCCAGCTTCTATGGCCCGTTCCGCGATGCGGTAGGCTCCAGCGGCAATCTGGGCAAGGGCAACAAGTACACCTACCAGATGGATCCGGCCAACTCCGACGAAGCGCTATGGGAAGTCGGCCTCGATCTGCAGGAAGGCGCGGACATGGTGATGGTCAAACCCGGCATGCCTTACCTCGATATCGTGCGACGTGTAAAAGACGAATTCAAGGCGCCTACTTTCGTCTATCAGGTGAGCGGCGAATATGCGATGTTGAAAGCTGCAGCGCAGAACGGCTGGCTGAACGAGGAAGCCTGTGTACTGGAAGCGTTGCTGGCGTTCAAGCGTGCCGGCGCAGACGGGATACTGACCTATTTTGCGCTGGATGCGGCAAGATGGTTGAAAGGATGACTGTTCGTTAGCGCATCGGGATTCTTATCCCGTACCTCCAAACCCCGCGCAGTCGCTGGGGTTGACACGATACACCAAAACACAGACACTTTAGCCATGTGCCGATTTGAGTTCAGCTTGCGGGGCACGTTAAATATACCAGCTAAAGCGAGGAGACCCGCTCTAGCTCAAGCTGCGCGGGTTTTCTTTTTGGAGTTCCATTGAACGCTTCGGTTGGCATCGTCAGCGCACAGCGCGCATTCTTTGATACACCGCTCACATTCAAGAGCGGTGCAGTACTGCCGCGCTATGAACTGATGTATGAGACTTACGGCGCATTGAATGCCGACAAATCCAACGCGATCCTGATCTGCCACGCACTGTCCGGTCATCATCATGTCGCGGGGTTCTACACCGACAACGAGAAGAACATCGGCTGGTGGGACAACATGGTGGGACCGGGCAAGCCCATCGATACCGAAAAATTCTTCGTCATCGGGCTGAACAACCTAGGCGGCTGCCACGGTTCGACCGGCCCTTCCAGCGTAGACCCGCAGACCGGCAAACCGTATGGTGCGAATTTCCCTGTCATCACGGTGGACGATTGGGTTGAATCCCAGGCGCGCCTTGCCACGCTGCTCGGTATTACTCAATTCGCTGCCGTGATCGGCGGCAGCCTGGGCGGCATGCAGGCGATGCAATGGGCATTGTCTTATCCCGAGCGCGTGCGGCATGTACTGGCCATCGCCTCTGCGCCGCATCTCACCGCGCAAAACATCGCCTTCAACGATGTCGCGCGCAGCGCCATCCTCACCGATCCAGATTTCCACAACGGCGATTTCTACCAGTATGGTGTAGTGCCCACTCGCGGCCTGCGTCTGGCGCGCATGCTCGGACATATCACCTATCTTTCCGACGATGCGATGGCGGATAAATTCGGGCGTGAGCTACGCTCCGGAAAGCTGAATTTCAATTTCGATATCGAGTTCCAGATCGAGTCCTACCTGCGCTACCAGGGTGACAAGTTCGCCGCGTATTTCGATGCCAACACTTATCTGCTGATGACCAAGGCGCTGGACTATTTCGATCCGGCCCGCGAGCTCGACGGCAACCTGAATCGTGCCTTTGCCGCAGCCAAGGCAAAATTCCTCGTGGTGTCGTTCACTACCGACTGGCGTTTTTCTCCGGGGCGTTCGCGCGAGATCGTGCATGCGCTGCTTCACAACAAGCTGGATGTTAGCTATGCGGAGATCTCTTCACAACACGGCCACGATTCTTTCCTGATGGATGACGATCAATACTTTGCCGTAATGCGGAATTACCTGAACAATGTGGCAGCGGAGTGTTCACGATGAACACGACCATCATTCAAGCGCGGCCCGACTTTGCCGCCATCGCGGCATGGATCCCGCAAGGTTCGTCCGTGCTCGACCTCGGTTGCGGCGACGGCAGCCTGTTGCGCTATCTGCGCGAGACGCGCCAGGTCCGCGGCTACGGTGTCGAGATCAGCGACGAGAACATCTCTGCTTGTATTTCGAACAACGTGAACGTGATCCAGAACGACCTGGAGTCGGGTATCGCCGACTTTGAGAAGGACTCTTTCGATTTCGTCATTTTGTCGCAGACGCTGCAAGCGACGCGCCATACCGAAGCGCTCATGAAAGAGATCGTCCGTGTCGGTCGCGAAGGTATCGTCAGCTTCCCCAACTTCGGCTACTGGAAGAACCGTTTACAGGTGTTGACCGGAAACATGCCGGTGTCGGATGAGCTGCCGTACCAGTGGTACGACACACCTAACGTTCACCTGTGCACGCTGGATGATTTCGAATTCCTGTGCGCTCACCTGCAGATTCGCATCCTGGGACGACATGTCATGACGGACGGCAAGGATGTGCACATGATGCCGAACCTGCTTGGAAGCACGGCGGTGTATCGCTTTCGGCTCCACGTTTAATCCATGACGGTTTGGGAGCAACTATTTACAAAGCGCATGCTCATTTGCGTTTTCACGGGATTTTCATCCGGCCTTCCGCTGTTCCTGCTGTTCAATCTCTTGCCGGCGTGGCTGCGTAGCGAACACGTCGACCTGAAAACCATCGGCCTGTTCGCGCTGATCCAGTTTCCCTATACCTGGAAGTTCCTTTGGTCGCCTTTGCTGGACCGCTATGCGGCACCGATGTTGGGACGGCGGCGCGGCTGGATGCTGCTGACCCAGATCGGCCTTCTGGCCGTGATCGCTTCCCTGGGTGGTTTCTCCCCGACTACCGATCTTGTTGCAATAGCATGGGTGGCGACACTGCTTGCCGTGCTGAGCGCCACGCAGGATATCGTGCTCGACGCCTATCGCCGCGAACTGTTGAGCGATACCGAGCTGGGCTTGGGCAACGCGATCCACGTCAATGCCTACCGTATCGCCGGGTTGGTGCCCGGTTCGTTGTCACTGATCCTTGCCGATCACCTGCCGTGGAGCCTGGTGTTCATCATCACCGCGCTGTTCATGTTGCCCGGCATGGCGATGACGATGATGGTAAAGGAGCCGCACCGGGCATCGCCACCCAAGACCCTGCGCGAAGCCGTGGTCGAACCTTTCCACGAGTTCATTACGCGCAAAGGCTGGAATAGCGCATTGTTGATCCTCGCCTTTCTGTTGTTCTACAAGCTCGGCGACAGCATGTGTACCGCGCTGGCGACGCCGTTCTACCTCGACATGGGCTTCTCCAAATCCGATATCGGCCTGATCGCCAAGAACGCAGGACTATGGCCGTCCATCATCGGCGGTTTGCTCGGCGGGCTCTGGATGGTGAAGATCGGCATCAACCGTGCGCTGTGGCTGTTCGGGGTGGTCCAAGTGGTTTCCATCTTCGGCTTCGCCTGGCTGGCTTCGGTCGGCCATCATGCCGAAATCAGCGTGATCGAACGTGCCCAGTTGGCGCTGGTTATCGGGATGGAAGCATTGGGGGTGGGACTCGGCACTGTGGCCTTCGTCGCCTTCATGGCACGCACCACCCACCCGGCCTACACTGCAACCCAATTCGCCCTGTTTACCAGTCTGATGGCCATGCCGCGTACCTTTGCCAATGCGGCAACCGGTTGGCTGGTCGAGACAATGGGATGGATGAATTTTTTCTTTCTCTGCGCGCTGTTGGCTGTGCCGGGTATGTTGCTATTGTTCAAGGTTGCCCCCTGGAACATGCCTTCCGGTGATTCTCAGCTGTAGATTTTAAGTTGATTATCCTGCACCTTCGCCAGCGCTAATTGCGCGCAAATGGCGCCGACCAACGCCATCAGCATATCCGTCTGCGTATCCCAAGGATCGCCTTGCGTGCCGAGGAAGGCGTCTGCTCCTTGGCCCATGGTGATCGCTGCCAGCCATTCGATGAGTTCATAGCTGGCACTGACTGCCAAGCAACACGCCGTTACCAGCGTGAATAGCAGTTTGCCGCGTTGTAGCGGCGAACTGCGCAGAAGCAGCTCACGGAACAGCAGGGCCGGCACGAAACCCTGTGCGAAATGGCCGATCTTGTCGTAGTCGTTGCGGAGGAAGCCGAACCAGTTTTCCATCCAGTATCCGAGCGGCACTTCGGCATAAGTGTAATGTCCGCCGACCATCAGGATCAGCGCGTGCACGAACAGCAGGCGATAGACCAGCGGAGTAAGTGTAAAACGCTTATAAGTGGCGGCGAAGATGGGTACGGCGATGAAAATGGGAGCAGTCTCCATCCACCAGGTAGCGTAGTCGCGTGGATGGATGGCGGTGAGCACGAGCAGAATGCTGCCGGTGATCATTAGCCAAAATGGTTCATTCCCTGTTTTCAATTTTCCCCCTGATTGCACGCCAGGCTGCCGCGTTGCTAAACTGGCCGCATGAACGAACGCAGACTAATACGCTTGGCATTGATCTTGTTGGTGGCGATCGCGGTGGTCATCGTGGCGAAATACCTGCTGACCGAGGCGGTGACCAATCTGGGCAACGCTGCGCTGGAAAAGAAGCGTGCCGCAGTGATGCAGCGGGCGCCAGAGGCGGCCAGAGCCGTTGAGACTGAACCCTTGCCAGAGCCTGTTCCGGCAAGTGCGATTGAGGTGGCAAGCGATGTTGCCTCGGCCGTTCCGCCATCGGATACCACCAGCCGCTAGGCCAAGTCCTTCTCATAATCCACCATCAGCGGCGCATGGTCGGAGAATCGCTGCTCCTTGTAGATGCCCGTCGTGACGGCCTTCGCGGCGATGCCGGGTGTGGCAATCTGGTAGTCGATACGCCAGCCCACATCCTTGGCCCATGCCTGGCCGCGGTTGGACCACCAGGTGTAGGCCTCGAGCTCGGGGTGCAGTTTGCGGAACACATCGACGAAGCCGACTTCGTTGAACAGTTCGGTGAGCCATGCGCGCTCTTCCGGCAGGAAGCCGGAATTCTTCTTGTTGCCGCGCCAATTCCTCAGGTCTTTTTCGGTGTGGGCGATGTTCCAGTCGCCGCAGACGACGATGTCGCGTCCGCTGGCATAAAGCGCCCTTAAATGCGGCATGAAGGCTTCCATGAATTTGAATTTCACAGCCTGGCGCTCTTCGCCGCTGGAGCCGGAAGGCAGGTACAGCGACACCACGCTCAGGTTGCCGAATTGCGCCTCGATATACCGTCCTTCGGCATCAAACTCGGAAATATCCAAACCGATTATCACGTTATCCGGTTTGCGCTTGCTGTAGATTCCGACGCCGCTGTAGCCCTTCTTTTCCGCGTAGTGAAAATAGCCGTGGTAGCCGAGCGGTGCAAGCATATCCGGTGTCATATCAGCGGCTTGTGCCTTGAGTTCCTGTACGCACAGGATGTCGGCATCCTGCTTGCCGAACCAGTCCAGCATGCCCTTGTTGCAGGCGGAGCGGATACCGTTCAGGTTGAGGGTGATGATGCGCATGAATTCTCTCGATTAATGGACGTGCGCATTATAATAGCGACACTCATTGATCCGTACACTTGCTTCTCATGCACGCTTACCGCCAGGATTTCATCCGTTTCGCCGTTGCCCAGAATGTATTGCGCTTTGGCGAGTTCCAGACCAAAGCCGGGCGCTTGTCGCCGTATTTTTTCAACTCAGGCTTGTTCCAGGATGGTGCAGCCTTGCGCGAGCTGTGCCAGTTCTATGCCCAAGCCATCCTTGCTTCAAACGTTGAATTCGATATGTTGTTCGGTCCCGCCTACAAGGGCATCCCGCTGGTAGCGGGTACTTCCATCGCGCTGTCCGAAATGGGCCGTAACGTGCCGTACTGTTTCAACCGCAAAGAAGCGAAAGACCACGGTGAAGGCGGCAGCACAGTGGGCGCAAAACTTCAGGGCAGGGTGCTCATCATCGACGATGTGATTTCCGCAGGTACCTCTGTTCGTGAATCCATAGAACTTATCCGCGCTGGCGGCGCCACCCCGTGCGGGGTTGTCATTGCGCTCGACCGGATGGAGCGCGGTCAGGGTGAACTTTCGGCGGTGCAGGAGGTAAGGCGCGACTTCGGACTTCCCGTCATTTCCATTTCTGCGCTGGATGATTTACTTGGCTATTTGCAGGGGCAAGCCGAGTTGGTGCAGAATCTGCACGCGGTGCAGGCTTATCGAGACCGCTATGGAGTGAAGAATGATCAAATCTAAATTTTTGCTGGCTGGTACCGTGTTATGCACTGCAGTCTGCCTCAATGCCGAAGCCAAACTGTACAAATGGGTGGACGACAGCGGCACGACACATTACGGTGAGACCATCCCGCCCGAATACGCCAACCGTGATGCCAAGCAGCTCAGCAATGGGCGCATCACTGATCGCAACGAAACTTTCGATTCGGACAAACTCAAATTCGCCAAGCCAGAATCCGAGGCCGACAAGGCTGCCATTGAGGCGCGCCGGCATGACGAAGCATTACTGAACAGCTACAGCAACGAAAAGGAAATCGACCTCGCGCGTGACCGGAACTTGATGCAGGTCGAAGCCCGCGTAAATAGTTATAGCACTGTGCTCAAGTCGGCTCAGGCTTCGCTTGACGACCTGCATCGCGAAAGCGATTCCCGTACCAAGGCAGGGCACAAGGTTCCTCAATCCCTAACCGAAGACATCGCTGCCGCCGAAGCGCGGGTTGCCGACCTGCAAAAGAACCTTGATGCCAGTCAGAAAGAGATGATTTCAGTCAAGGCTCGTTACGAGGCTGACAAGCAGCGTTATCGTGAATTGAAAAACCCCTCTACCGGCGGTTCCGGAACCAAGTAATCACAGCGCAATGTAGTCACGGGCAGTTTCGTCGTAACGCAGCAATTGCCCGTGTTCTATATCGAAATACCAGCCATGCAGTCTGAGCTTTCCTGCCTCGACGCGTTCGCGTACCCAGGAAAACGTCATCAGGTTGTCCAGCGAAACCAGTATCGCACGCTGCTCGCAGGCTCGAGTCTGTTCTTTCAGGGTCGCGTTCGGCATCTCTTCCATTACGCTTCTGCGTGCACTTTCCACCAGGCACATCCAGTCGTCGATGAACGACCCGGGATTGCTCACGCCGCCGCTCCTTACCAGGGCACCGATGCCGCCGCATTGGGCATGACCCAGGACGATGATATGTTCGACACCAAGGTTGCGCACCCCGTATTCGATGGCGGCGGTCGTCCCGTGATGTCCGGCGCGGCCTTCGATAGGCGGGACGAGATTGGCAACGTTGCGGATGACAAACAGATCTCCGGGCTCGCAATCCAGCACAAGAGCCGGGTCCACACGCGAGTCGCAGCAAGCAACCACCATCGTCCTGGGTGTTTGTCCTTCCTTTACGAGTTGCTGGTACAGGCTGTCGTCGCTTTTGAAATGCCGCTCGCGGAAGCGCTGAAAGCCCTCGAGAAGTTTGCGTGGAATCGTGTTCATGTGCCCGTTAACAACCGCTGCGCTTCGCGATATTTGTCCGCGGTCTTCTGCAATACATCCGCAGGCACCTGGGGAGCCGGCGGTTGCTTGTTCCAACCCGAGGTTTCCAGCCAGTCACGCACGAACTGCTTGTCAAAACTCGGGGGATTGCTTCCGACTTTGTACTGGTCTGCAGGCCAGAAACGCGAGGAATCCGGCGTCAGTGCCTCGTCAATCAGATAGAGCTTGCCCGTCCTGTCCACGCCGAATTCGAACTTTGTATCCGCGATGATGATGCCGCGTGTCAGTGCATAATCTGCGGCCTGTGTATAAAGCGCCAGCGTGGCGTTCTTTACTTGCTCGGCCATTTCCGCACCCAGCAGTTTCTTCGCTTCCTCGAACGAGATGTTCTCGTCATGCTCGCCTACCGCCGCTTTTGTCGAGGGTGTGAACAAGGGTTGCGGCAGTTTTTGCGCTTCCTGCAATCCGGGAGGCAGTTGGATACCGCACACGGCGCCGGTCTTCTTGTAATCCTTCCAGCCGGAGCCAACCAGATAGCCGCGCACGATCGCTTCTATCGGCAACGGCTTGAGCTTTTTGGTGACAAAAGCGCGACCGCGAACTTGCGAGCGCTCGGCATCGGTCTTCACGACGGATTCGGGATCGATTCCGGATAGATGATTGGGAATGACGTTGCCCAATTTCTTGAACCAGAAATTGGATACTGCCGTCAGCACCTCGCCTTTACCGGGAATCGGCGTTGGCAAAATCACATCGAATGCGGACAGACGATCCGTTTGGACGATCAGCAGATGATCTGCATCGACTTCATACAGGTCTCGCACCTTGCCGCGATGCAGGAATTTCAGGCTGGGTAGGTTGGATTCGTGTAGTGCGCTCATATCAACTCAAGTTAGGTAATGTGGTTGCAGCGATTTGTTCGGCTTGTTTCTTGCGGTATTCGGTCAGTTTAAGTGCCAATTGCTTGTCGTTCAATGCCAGCATGGAAACGGCAAAGAGGCCGGCATTTGCCGCACCTGCTTCGCCGATCGCGAAAGTGGCGACCGGTATACCCTTCGGCATCTGCACGATCGAGAGCAGGGAATCCATGCCTTTCAGATATTTTGATGGAATCGGCACACCCAGAACCGGCAGCAATGTCTTTCCGGCGATCACGCCGGCAAGATGCGCCGCACCGCCGGCTCCGGCAATGAAGAATTGCACGCCTTGCGCACTCATTTCTTTGATGTAGTCGAACAACAGATCCGGCGACCGGTGCGCCGAGATGACGCGCGCGTCGAATGCCACACCGAAGTCCTGTAACGCACGTGCGGACTGCTGCATGATCTCCCAGTCGTTACTGCTACCCATCACGATCGAAACGAGCGGACCGGACATGAATCAGACTCCCTTGTGGTAACCCACGACACGTTCGACTTCTTTCTTCGAACCAAGAATGACCGGCACGCGCTGATGCAAACCGGTGGGTTTCAATTCCATGATGCGCTCGCGACCGGTGGAACTTGCACCGCCTGCCTGTTCAACGATGAACGACATCGGATTGGCTTCATACATCAAGCGCAGCTTGCCCGGCTTGGTTGGATCCTTTGTGTCGAACGGATACATGAAGATGCCGCCGCGGGTCAGGATACGGTGCACTTCTGCAACCATTGAAGCTACCCAGCGCATGTTGAAATTCTTTTCGCGGCCGCCATCCTTGCCTTTCACGCACTCTTCAACATAGCGTTGCACGGGCTTCTCCCAGTAGCGCTGGTTGGACATGTTGATGGCGAACTCGGCGGTATCTTCCGGAATCGTCATGTTCGGATGAGTCAGGAAGAAATCGCCCACATCGCGGTCCAGTGTGAAGCCGTTCACACCGTGGCCGGTGGTGATCACCATCATGGTGTTCGGGCCATACAGCGCGTAACCCGCGCAGACTTGCTTGGTGCCGGGCTGCATGAAATCGGCAGCGGTCGGGTTGGTCACGCCTTCGGGACAACGCAGGATGGAGAAGATAGTACCGACGGAGATGTTCACATCGATGTTGGAAGAGCCGTCCAGCGGATCAAACGTGATCAGGTACTTGCCCTTGGGATATTTGGCCGGGATCGGGTAGATGTCATCCATCTCTTCGGATGCCATCGCAGCGAGGTGACCGCTCCATTCGTTGGCCTTGATGAACACTTCGTTGGTGATGATGTCCAGTTTCTTCTGGGTCTCGCCTTGCACGTTTTCGCTGCCCGCGCTGCCCAGTACCCCGATCAATGCACCCTTGTTCACGTCATGGGCAATCTGTTTGCAAGCTGAAATAACATCACTCAACAAACCGGTGAAATCGCCGCTGGCATTGGGGATGTGACGTTGTTCTTCGATGATGAACTGGATCAAACTCTTGCTCATTACTGCTCTCCTCTGATTTGAATTTTTCAACTGATGAATTTTACAGGTTTTACGATTTGCTCTCTACGGCTATTTGGTCAATGAGATGAACAGCTCGGGCAATTTCTGCGGCAATTGCTCCACCTTGTCGATGATGGTGTATTGCCTGCCGAATATGTCTGCCACATACTCATCCGCCTTGGGATCGAGATTGATGCAGTAGCTGTAGATGCCCTGCCTGTCCAGCTCCTGTACCGCCTGACGTGCATCCGCGATCAGCAGCTCCCCGTCTTTGGTATCGATATCCGATGGTTGCCCGTCGGTAAGGATCAACATCAGCTTCTTGTCGGCTTGCTGCTTTTCCAGATAATGCGCGGCATGGCGCATCGCAGCGCCCATGCGCGTGGAATAGTTCGCCTCCATCGCTGCCAGGCGGCCTTTCACTTGATCGTCCCAGTGCTCACTATATCCCTTGATGTGCAGGTAACGCACGTCATGCCGTGTGTTTGAATGAAAGCCCGCAATCGCAAACGGGTCTCCCAGTTTTTCCACCGCCCACCCCAGCAAGGAAACTGCTTCCTGGCTCAATTGCAGAATGGTCTGTTCGCTGCCCGCCGCTTTTTCATTGAGTGATTCGGACAGATCGAGCAGCACCATGACGGCGATGCTGCGCCCGTCGTTGCGATGACTCATGTTGATGCGGGGATCGGGTTGGGCACCGCTCTTGTAATCGATGAGCGAACGGATCGCCACATCCAGGTCCAGCTCGCTGCCTTCTTCCTGGTAGCGAATTCGCACCTTGTCCTGCGGCTTGAGCAATTCAAGCATCTTTTTCAGGCGTTTGGCCAGTCCCGCATGTTTTTCCAGCAAGCGGTCGATATCTGCCGCGTTTCCTTGCGGATGCAGGCCCTCGTAAACGCTCACCCAATCGGGGCGATAACTCTGGTTCTTGTAATCCCACTCGTGGTAATGCCTTGGCGGCAAACCCTTTAATTCTTCGCCCGGCTCAATCTTGCGCGGTTCATCGAATGCCTCCTCCTCATCGCCCTCTTCGATGAACTTCCACATCTGGCGGTTATCGTCCCGATAGTCCACCAAGGTATTATTGAAGTGGGTCTTGGGCAGATTATCGCTTTGCAAACGTGTCTTTGTAATGAAGGCAACGCCCAGATCAGCCATTTCCTGTGTGCTGGATTCCCCGCTTTCCATCAGTCCGCGGAAGCGTTGCGCATACTCGATCACATACGGGTTTTTATAGGGATGGTGCGAATCGAGTATGGCTCGCGACAGCATCGCCAGGCGATGGCGCAATCCCGATTCTTTTTCATCGTCGCACGCATCTTCTTCCGGGACGGAATGCAATGCCAGAAAGATACGACGCAGACCGGGATATTCTTTCATCGCCAGGAATTCCACCCGGCTGTCTTCCAGAAACTCGGCGGCCATACGCTGGAATGGGCTTAGATTGTCCGCAATGATGGCTTTTGTCCAACGCCGGTGTCCGACGATATGTGCCAGTGCGGCACGATAGCGATCCAGACCGCTTATGCCATGTTCATCTTCATACACGTCGGGAAGGCGTATACCCAATTTGTCATAGTAGGGAATCGGTTTTCTCAGTTCGTCGAATGCGCTGGAATAGGGTATGAGCATATCTTCGTCCTGCCATAGTCCGCGAAGATACATAACCAGTTTGCGTTCGTTGTTCACCAGCAGCGTACCGTTTCGTTCGCGCATCAACACTGCCTTGCTGTCTGCCGACTGCAGGCTGAAGTATTCGATCTGGCGTTCCGGGTGGTCTTCGTAATACCGCACGCCGTATTCCACCCACTTTTTCAGGCCTGCGAGCGACATTTGCCCAAGCAATTGCGATATCTGCTTGAACATCTCCGGCAATCCCGGACTGGGAAAGGTCTGGTGTATGCCGTGCACCGAGCCGGTGGTCGATTCCATCAGG
Organism: Sideroxydans sp.; assembly: GCA_027310725.1. Taxonomy (GTDB): domain Bacteria; phylum Pseudomonadota; class Gammaproteobacteria; order Burkholderiales; family Gallionellaceae; genus Sideroxyarcus. The sequence continues at coordinate 12,340 of DAIDAG010000079.1, forward strand.
TCTTGCGCGATGGCGATATAGTCTCTCAGCTGCTCACTGGTGTGCAGCCTGCGTGCTGTCGCCGGAAGCGACTGCAGAAACGGTGCGATAGCTTTGCTGTTTGGCGACTTCCACATCTTGCGGACGAATCCCATGATGTCGGATAGCACTTCCTCGCCAACCACTTTGGCGACTTCCGGCCACTCCTCCAGAAAGATCAGGATGGGCTCCGCACCGCGGCCCATTTTTCCAAGAAATCGCGCGTGTTCTATATATGCAGTCAACCCTTCATCCGACAACAACGCCTGCGCCTCGCGCATGCAATCCGGGAACACCTCAGCCACACGTGGAAAACCGCAATCAAGCTGCGTCCAGTAGGGCTGCAATGCTTCCGGCATGTTGACAGTCTGTATTGTCATCTCACTAGGCGAAAGTTGCGTCGATCGCGTGATCCAGAGTATCGCGAATGTCTGCATCGTCGGTGATAGGACGCACGAGGGCCATGCGACAGGCATCCCTGGGTTCGACGCCACCTTTCATCAGGGTTGCTGCGTAAACCAGCAATCTCGTTGAGATTCCCTCGTCCAATCCATGTCCCTTGAGATTGCGTGCCGCTTGTCCGATCTTTACCAGTTGGGCTGCCAGCACGATATCGATCTTTGCTTCCTTGCTCAAAATCCCGGCTTCAACAGTTGCTGCCGGGTAGTCAAAATCAAATGCCGTGAATCGTTGCTTGGTGGATTGCTTCAGATCCTTCATTAGGCTTTGGTAGCCGGGGTTATAGGAAATCACCAGCTGAAAATCACGGTGAGCCTGCAACATCTCGCCTTTCTTGTCCAATGGAAGCGTGCGGCGGTGATCGGTCAGCGGGTGGATCACCACCGTGGTGTCCTGGCGCGCTTCGACGATTTCATCAAGGTAGCAAATCGCACCGATGCGAGCGGCGGTGGTCAGTGGGCCATCCAGCCAGCGCGTCCCGTTTGCATCCAGCAGATACCGCCCAACCAGATCGCTGGCGGTCATGTCTTCATTGCACGCAACGGTGATCAGCGGCTTGTTCAGCTTCCAGGCCATGTATTCGATGAATCTCGATTTTCCGCAACCCGTGGGACCTTTCACCATCACAGGCAGACGCGCTGCGTAGGCTGCCTGGTACAGCTTTACTTCATTGCCTTGTTCCTGATAGAACGGCTCTTCGTGAACTTTGTATTGTTCTATGTTCGTCATGAATTGCTCCAATTTTCACAATGTGACCGCATATGCGGAGCGGTCTTGAATCTCGGAAAAAAACGCCCCCAGCTAGTGGGGGCGCGTAAAGATTCAAAACTACTGAATTTACTTGTGCACACCCAGCTTTTCGCGCCAGCCCGGATACAGTTTGTCCGCGTCTTTCGGGAACGATTCGAATGCACGTGCAAACTCTTTGTGCTCTTTGGCGTAAGCGATCGGGTCAGCACCCTCTTTCCAGCAGTTGTAAGCCTGGCGCAGAGAAATCGCGCCCGCTGCCGGAGAATCGATATGTCCGTAGGAACCGCCGCCTGCCGTATTGATCACATTGCCGTGACCCAGGTTCTCGAAGAAACCTGGCAAACGCAGGGCGTTCATGCCGCCGGAAATGATCGGTGTCGTCGGCTTCATTCCCAGCCATTCCTGATGGTAGTAAGGACCATCCGCTGAGTCGCGCTCGATCATGTAAGCGATGTTACGGTCGTCAGCGCCACCTTCCATCTTGCCGAAACCCATCGTTCCTACGTGGATACCGGAAGCGCCTTGCAGGCGGGAGATCTTGGCCAGCACGAATGCGGTGTAACCGCGAACTGCCGATGGCGAGGTGATCATGCCGTGACCGGCACGGTGGTAGTGCAAATACTGGCGCGGATACTGACGGCGAGCTGTCGTGATCATGCCGGGACCGCCCACGAAACCGTCAACCAGGAACGCTACCTTGTTTGCATCCGGTCCGAAAGTTTCCAGAATGTAGTCGGCGCGCGCGCACATCTCGTAGTGGTCGTCGGCGGTAATGTTTGCCGAGAACAATTTCGCGTCGCCTGTTTCGTCCATTGCACGCTTCATCGCGTCGTAAACCAATGGAATTACTTTCTTCATCGGGCAGAATACCTGGTTGCCTTGTGGTTCATCGTTCTTGATGAAGTCGCCACCCAGCCAGAATTGGTATGCCGCTTTGGCAAATGGCTCAGGACGCAGACCCAGCTTGGGCTTGATGATGGTGCCGGATATATAGCCACCGTCCTTGATCGGGCGGCCGAGAATGCGCCACATATCGGAGATGTCGATAGAGGGACCGTCGAACTGCATCAGCATTTCGGGCGGAACGTAGAAATCCTGCATTTGCGCGTGCTTGATGTCTCCCATGCCCTGGTTGTTACCGATCGCACAGGTCAGGAAGGACACGATCATCGCGCGGCCGTCGGTGATGTTGCGATCGAACAACACGGAAGGGTAAGCGATCTTCATCACGCCTTTTACTTCGTCAATGAAGTAAACCAGTGCGTCAACGCCTTTGGTAAATTCGTCCGTGGTCGAAACTTCCACGTTGGTTCCTGTTGAAGATTCAGCTGCAAAGTGGGCTGCTGCTTCCAAATAGCCATGGCCTTCTGCCGGGCGCATGTGGTACGCCACCAGGATGTGTTTGCCATTCTTGATCAGATCTTCTTCTTTCAAGCTCAGATCCGAGTAACGATTCGACTGATCCATCTTTGTTCTCCTCTTTGTTTGGAATTGACTACGGAGCGAACTATACGCTCGCACATCATAATCAATAGTCAATTGTTTTTATGTAATCCATAAGCATTACTTATGATATAAATCGCTTTATGTTACCCATCACGTTGCGCCAATTACAGGTTTTTGAGAGCGTCGCCCGCAATTTGAGCCATTCGCGTGCTGCGGAGGAGTTGTACTTGTCCCAGCCCGCCGTATCGATGCAGATCAAACAAACAGAAAGTGCTGTCGGGTTGCCATTGTTCGAGCAGGTTGGCAAAAAACTGCACCTCACTGCTGCCGGGACCGAATTCCTGCACTATGCTCGTTCTATGTTGCAACTGATGCTGGAGATGGAAGCGGTATTCGATGAAATGAAAGGTCTGGAGCGCGGGCAACTGAGCATTTCTGTCGTCAGCACTGCCAACTATTTCATGCCTCAACTGCTTGCCAAATTCATTCAGGCACACCCCAAAATCCAAGTCAGTCTGTCCGTCGCCAACCGTGATGCCGTCATCAGGCAACTCGCGGAGAATATTGCCGACCTTGCCATCATGGGCCAGCCGCCACTTGGTACTGATATGCGCGCCGATGCCTTCATGCAAAATCCGCTGGTAGTGATTGCCGCACCCGGACATCCGCTTGCACTTGCCAAAAGGATCCAGCCAAAACAATTGGCGAGCGAGACTTTCCTGTTACGGGAACAAGGCTCCGGAACTCGGGGCGTCGTGGAACGCTTCTTCGCCAGCCACAATCTTTCCCTGCCCGCGCACATGGAAATGGACACCAATGAAGCCATCAAACAATCGGTACAGGCCGGCATGGGCATAGGCATCATTTCCCGGCACGGCATCGAGTTGGAATTGGAGACCCATCGCCTGGTTGTGTTGGACGTTGACCACTTCCCCATTGTTCGCCACTGGTATATCGTGCACCGCAAAGACAAACGGCCATCAACCGCAGCGCAGGAGTTTGAACTTTTCTTGCTGGAAGAATCTCAGGGGCTGGTGAAACGGAACGCGGCTTCAGTTGAATGATTTCTGCGGTTGATAGCCAGATCGCAGCGAAATCAGGCTATTACCCTTTAAGGTTACATACGGAATCCTGGAAACGTTTATTATGCGAGGGTTTCCATCGGCCATTTAAATAGTTCATCAATCTTCTACTTCTACCTGTTCAATTTGCACTCTCATGGATATTCCCGCACTGCTTAATCCAATGACGAATGATCTCTTGAGCTTTCTGATCAGTGCGTCGCTTATCACTGCCTATCACCTGTTTCTTCGCCACAAAATCAAGATTAATCCAGCCTACACTGTACAGTCTGTGAACATGATTGCTCGGACTGCATGGGTTGAAACCATCATGCAGGATGAGAAAAACGGCGTACTGGCTGTGCAAACGCTGCGCAATTCCACCATGGCCGCCACTTTTCTTGCTTCTACTTCAATGCTTCTGATTATCGGCGTGCTGACCCTCAGCGAACAAGGGGAGAAGCTTGAAGCTCACTGGCATGCACTTAATATGATAGGCGCAATTAATCCGATGCTCTGGATGGTGAAACTGCTTCTGTTGCTGCTTGACCTGTTTGTCGCGTTCTTCAGCTTTTCAATGTCTATCCGTATTTACAATCACGTAGGCTTCATGATCAATGTTCCGCTGAGGCTAAACCATAAAATGCTCACCCCGGCGCATGTGGCTACCCATCTTAATCGCGCAGGTTATTTCTACAGTTTGGGTATGCGTTCCTATTATTATTTAATACCGCTGGTGTTCTGGCTCTTTGGCCCGCATTTCATGCTTGCAGCGACCACAGTCATGTTGATCGTTTTATACCGTATAGACCGCGCACCTGAGATCATGACCATGAATTTCAGCGATATCGACTGATATTCGCAAATTTCCGATTCGTTTATTACGCAATAAAAAAGCGACCCGAAGGTCGCTTTTTTATTGCATTTTGCAACAACAATTACTTGATGATCGCGTTCAATTCGCCCTTGGCGTAACGGGCGGCCATTGCATCCAGCGAGATCGGCTTGATCTTGGCGGCTTGACCGGCAGATCCAAAAGCTTCGTAACGTGCCTTGCAGATCGCCTTCATCGCCTTGGTAGTTTCTGCCAGGAATTTGCGCGGGTCAAAGTCCTTTGGATTCTGGGCCAGGTAGCGACGTGTCGCGCCGGTAGAAGCCATGCGCAAATCGGTGTCGATATTCACTTTGCGCACGCCGTGCTTGATGCCTTCGACGATCTCTGCAACAGGCACACCGTAAGTCTGCGGCATCGCGCCACCGAACTGGTTGATGATCTCCAGCCATTCTTGCGGCACTGAGGAAGAACCGTGCATCACCAGGTGCGTGTTGGGTATACGCGCGTGGATCTCCTTGATACGGCTGATCGCCAGGGTATCGCCTGTGGGCGGCTTGGTGAATTTGTACGCGCCATGCGAAGTGCCGATGGCGATCGCCAGTGCATCCACTTGGGTCAGCTTCACGAATTCGGCAGCTTCGTTCGGATCGGTCAACAGCTGATCGTGGGTCAGCTTGCCTTCGGCACCGTGGCCGTCTTCCTTTTCGCCGTGGCCGGATTCCAGGGAACCCAGGCATCCCAGTTCGCCCTCAACCGAAACGCCGACAGCGTGCGACATTTCCACGACGCTACGGCTGACATTGACGTTGTATTCGAAGGTTGCCGGC
>DAIDAG010000033.1 GCA_027310725.1 Sideroxydans sp.
CCCAAGGCTGGAGCACAACCGCATCGTTGGTGATCATCGCCCGCAAAATCGCCCGCGCCGCTTGGTCCATTCACCATTACCACTCAACCTTTAACCCGGATAGGATTACAAAGTGCTTGACGTGAACCATAGAATCTCAGGGCGGACTTAATCGGAGTTTCCCCTGAGTAATGATGCCGTGGCATAGACTGCCAACCACCTTATTATGAAATGCCATGATGTACTTGTACGTTAGTACAATATGTTTTGAAATAAAAATATGTTTCCATTAGCCTGATCAATTTGGCATTCTTCAGTTCGTGAGGTAAATCATGATGGTACAGAAAAAATTTGCACAACACAGTTTGAAGGCAACGCTTGTGGCGGCAGCATTGATGGTTGCGCATCCTGCATTGGCAGACAAGATCGAGATCAACAGCTTTTGGGCGGGGCATGGTGGTGTAACTATAAATTACACGGGTAAGGTTTGGTATAACCAGTCGGAATCTGTTAGTAACTACAATGTATCAGGCGGATCGGGCGGTTTCAAAACGTACGATTTGACTACGGATCCGAACAGGAAGTCACCTTTCCAGACTTTTTGCGTGGATATCTTCCACGACTTCAATTTTGCCGTCGACTCGATAGATTCATCACCAACGGGCACGCCATCAGGTTTAAGCTCCGCGTCAATTCTTAACCTTAATCGGCTCTACACGCTTTACGGCTCTGACATAGCTTCTAAGTCAAGCAGTAACCTCAACGAATCAGCATTTCAGCTTGCAATTTGGGCGATCGTGAACGATGGCTCAGCCATTAATCAATCGGGAATATTTGACCTTACCAGCGGACAGCCATTGAAACTTAGCAGCGGCAGCCCTAGTGGTGCCATATCCCTTGCGCAGGAGTGGCTAAATAGCTTGGCAAATGCAAGAAGTGCATACAACGCCGAATTTTTGATGGTGCAAAATCAGGGAGCAGTTGGAACATACGGTGCTCAGGATCTGGTGTATTTCACTCCGGCTTCCCCTGTGCCGGAACCTCAAACCTACGCCATGCTTCTGGCCGGCCTTGGATTGGTTGGCTTCTTGGCGAGACGCCGCAAGAACCAGGATGACGCGATGAATCTTGTTTGAGCATTCTCTGGTTACGTAAATAGAATCTCCGCGCGCCGCTCAATGCGGCGCGTGTCGTTTGATCTAATCGATCCTGTCATATAATTCAAAAAAAATAGTCTGCGCGAATATGATCACACAGATCAAAGTCTGCCTATATAAAATGGCTTATCTCCCGCTGCTGGCCGAGAGCCTATTTGCAGCACCCCGGAAATTTGATCACCCTTAAATGCAGACAGCTAAGCTACGCACTTTTGTATCCCATATTTTGGTGAATGAGCCATGATTCTAGTAACAGGTGGTACCGGCTACATAGGTTCGCATACGGTCGTGGAATTGATGCAGGCCAGATTCGAGGTCCTGATCGCCGATAACTTCTGCAACAGCAAGCCATCGGTTCTGGAGCGTATTGAACGTATCGTTGGGCGACGCCCTGGTTTTGTGGAGGCAGATGTACGCAACCGAGAGGCTATGCGTGCGTTGTTTGCCAATTATCGCGTGGATGCGGTGATTCATTTTGCGGGCTTGAAAGCGGTGGGTGAATCGGTGGCCCAGCCATTGCGCTATTACGACAACAATATCAACGGCAGTCTGGTGCTGTTTGAAACGATGGCCGAGGCGGGGGTGAAGTCGCTGGTATTTTCGTCTTCCGCGACGGTTTATGGCGACCCTCACGCGGTGCCGATACGTGAGGACTTTCCTCTTTCCGCGACCAATCCCTATGGACGCTCGAAATTGATCATCGAGGAGATTCTCGGTGACATTTTCTGTGCGGATGCTTCATGGCACATCGCCTTATTGCGCTATTTCAATCCGGTTGGGGCGCATGAATCCGGTTTGATCGGCGAAGATCCCAACGGAATCCCCAATAACCTGATGCCTTATATTGCAAAGGTAGCTATTGGTAACCTGGCAGAGCTTTCGGTTTTCGGTTCCGACTATCCAACGCATGATGGAACCGGGGTTCGTGACTACATCCACGTGGTGGACTTGGCACGCGGCCATCTCGCCGCGCTTAAGACGTTGACGGCGTCTCCCGGTGTGCTGACGGCCAATTTGGGAACGGGGCAGGGATATAGCGTGCTTGACGTCGTTCGGGCATTTGAAGCGGCGAGCGGGAAAAAAGTGCCATACAAGATTGTAGGCCGACGACCTGGCGACATAGCCGCATGCTATTCAGACCCGACGCTTGCAAAAGCACTACTGGGTTGGCAGGCTCAATACGGTCTTGAAGAGATGTGCCGCGATGCTTGGCGGTGGCAATCGATGTCCAATATGGCAAGTTGAGAGATTGCTACACAACCTGATTCACAGGTAACACCCAAACCAATTTGGTTTTCTCTTGCCCTTGGACGTGATGGTCTTGCGAAATCATGGCAGAGGCTGGTGAGCCTTATGTTTAGTGGTGCCCGAGACCGGAATTGAACCGGTACGGCCTTTTCAAGCCGACGGATTTTAAGTCCGTTGTGTCTACCAATTTCACCACTCGGGCTGACAGGCGCTTCGGAATGCTGGTTCCGAAATTGATGAGCGGCGCATTATACAGACGCGGATGAGGATGGAACAAAACAAAAATTCCGTGCACTTTTTCTTGACACAATGTTCGATATCCTTATAATGCGGACTTCGTTTTTTGCGGGAATAGCTCAGTTGGTAGAGCGATACCTTGCCAAGGTATAGGTCGAGAGTTCGAGTCTCTTTTCCCGCTCCAGATATCTTGGGGAAGCCTACAGGCTTTCCCATATTTTTTGCTACATTGCAACTTGCCTCATGGCGCGATAGCAAATCGGTTATGCAGTGGATTGCAAATCCATTTAGCCCAGTTCGACTCTGGGTCGCGCCTCCAGACTTTTCTTCCAGCACAAAAAAATCCCTGCGCAATGGCAGGGATCTTTGTTTTCTGCTTCCGGTGGATATTATTTCGCGACTTGCCGTTCTCTGATTTCGTCCAGGGTCTTGCAGTCGATGCATAACGTTGCGGTGGGGCGGGCTTCCAGGCGGCTCAGGCCGATCTCCACGCCACATTTGTCGCAGTAGCCATAATCACCCGCATCGATCCTGCCCAACATCTTGTCGATGTTCTTGATCAGCTTGCGTTCGCGGTCGCGGTTGCGCAATTCCAGGCTCATATCCGATTCCTGGCTGGCGCGATCATTCGGGTCGGCGAATACGGTCGCTTCGTCCTGCATGGTGTGAACGGTGCGGTCAATATCCTGGCTCAGGCCCAGCTTGATTCCGTTCAGAACGCCACGGAAGTGTTCAAGCTGGTCGGGACTCATGTACTCCTCGCCTTTTTTGGGCTTGTAAGGTGCGGAAGTTTTGCTGGCTTGTGCGGGCATTACGTCGATCTCCAGGGTAGTGCTAAATTTTTCAAGCGCGCTTTAATACCAGAAAGGAATTTCAGTCGCAACAAGAATTTTTTTGGCCAAGGTTACAGCACCCTAACCCCTTGTTTTTCCAACATACTGACCAGCAGGATCAAGGGCAGTCCAATCAATGCATTTGGGTCGTCGCCCTCTATCCGGCTGATCAGGGCGATACCCAAGCCTTCTGATTTGGCGCTGCCTGCGCAGTGATAAGGTTGTTCCTTTTTGAGATAGCGTTCGATTGCATCGTCACTCACGTTGCGAAAACCGACATTCGTAATGGCAACATCGGTTTGCATCTCCCCGCTGGCGGAATTCAGTAGCGTCAGGGCTGTGTAGAAGGTTACGGTCTTGCCGCGCATTGCGCTCAGTTGGCGTACGGCATTGTCATGGTTAAGCGGCTTGCCGATCTGTTGCCCGTCAAGCAAAGCCACCTGGTCTGAGCCGATGATCAGGGCATCGGGATAGCGCTTGGCCACAACTTGTGCTTTTGCCTGTGAAAGGCGCCACGAAGTCTGTTCGGCGCTCTCGCCCGGAAGAGGGGTTTCATCCACATCGGGAGCGGAGGTCTGGAACGGGATTTGCAGGGTGGTGAGCAGCTCACTCCTATATATAGAGGTAGAGGCAAGGACAAGCGGCTGAGAATTCAAGATGTTCCTTTACGGCTTCTTTGACAGGGAAGGTCGGAATATATATCATGCGCGCCTCATGTTTGCACGGCCTTTCATAGACAGCGTGGACTTTGCCCGAAACGGCAAGGAAATGCGCGGC
>DAIDAG010000049.1 GCA_027310725.1 Sideroxydans sp.
GGGCGACCTGGCTTCGACGTGGGTTACAAAGCAGTGTAGGGCATACCGAGGACCCGCCACCTCGTAAATCAGCTGGAAAACCAATAGTCGCAAACGACGAAAAGTACGCTCTAGCCGCTTAACCGGTTAGACCTCACACCCCGCTGTCCGTGGAGGGGCTCGATACCGCAAGGTTGAGATGAGTGAGGTCATTTACACGGAATCGTGTCGTGCAGGGTTACTTTGCACGAAGCTAAAACCAAGGTGACTCGTCCTGTAGCAGCCTGTCGGTTGGCGTCTGCCGGATAAAATTAAATAACCAGACTAAGTATGTAGAACTGCCTGTAGAGGACTTGCGGACGGGGGTTCAATTCCCCCCGCCTCCACCAACAGCAATAAAATAGCCACCCTTCGCGGTGGCTTTTTTATTGTAATTTTTGATACAACTTCATTATTTATCAGTTACATATCAATACACAAAGCCATCAAAATTACAAACTACTTCAAGCCCGCCTATACTCGCGCAAAGGACACAATTCTTATAGACACATAGTAAATTTGAAATAGAGTGCTAGACAAATGAACGATAGTCCAATACCTCCTGGATTTAATTTTAATATCCCTACCACGAAGATCGGACACGGCCTCTTACCTCCAAATTCAACTAGCCTAAGCGGCATTGCTCCTCAACCTCCCGACCCAGCTATTACTCCTGATGATTTGCTTGAGGTCCAAGCGGGTCGCAAATGGTTATATGTATACGGATGGACAAAATATTACGACGTCTTTCCTAACACGCCTGAGCGTATAACCAGATTTTGTTGGATGGTTACTCCAATCGGAAATCCCAAGTCTTACAAGCCGGATTCTAAAGACCCAGTTGAGCAGCTTTTATTTCCATCCATCCATCATGTTGACGGCAACTGCGCTGACGATGAATGCGAGCGTTAATGATATTGTAATTTGTCTCATTTTCAGCGAAGCTGTTTTTCTCAAACAACCGACTTCACAGTGACGGTTGCCACTTCCGACAACTAAGCCTTCTCAAGGCTGCGTTTGCCTGTCTATCGCCGCGATGCGCTTCTGTGCCTCCTTCGCAAGCGCATTGGCGGGATAACCATCGATCACCGCCGAATATAGTTTCTTGGCCTGTGCCATATCCTTCAGGTTCAACTCAGCGATTTCGGCGTTGGCAAACGCGGCTTTGGCTGCCGCATCCGTCTTGGGCGCCAGGGCAATGATGCGGTCGTTGATGTTCATGGCCACAGTCCAGTCGCGGGTGGAAGAGGTCGCTATGTTCTCGGCCTTGTCGAGCGCGTCCAGCGCATCGGCACCTTTGAATGTTTCCGACAACTTGATGTACGTCTCGATGGCCTTGGCCGGCTGGCCGGTCTTGTTCTGGTAGATCAAGGCCATGTTGCGAAGGCTTTGCAGTACGGCAGGATCGTCCTTGTATCTTGCCACGACCGCGCCGTAGGTCTTGAGCGCATCCGGATAGTCACCCATGTCCTCGTCATACATGCCGGCCAGGGATAGATAACCGGCTTTCGTCTCCGGCGCCTCAGGATATTGTTCGACCAGCTTCGAATAGCTCTGCGCTGCCTGGGCGTAAAGTTTCAAACCCTTGCGCTGCACATTGCCCATCGACAGCAGGCTGTCCGGGCGCGTCGGGCTGGATGGATAGAGTGCAAGCAATTTGTTGAAATGATACACGGCGATCCGATCATCGATCAGCATCGATTGACGGGCGAGCGCATGCTCTACGATGTCCTCATCCAGAAATGAGCGATTGCTTTGCAGGAACAGCGCGCATTCGGTCGCGATCGGCTGCGCGTAGTTTGCATCATTCGACGTGGTACCGATGTCCGCCAGATAAGTGGCCACACGATGATCGTGATCGCCGGTCAAGACTTTCATCTTTTGCGTGAGCAGGCCGATGGCCGATGACTGTTTTTTCAACTGGTCTCCGCTCAGTTCGCTCAGCCGTTTCGAAGCCTCACCAAACGACGGGGAGTCGGGGTAGCCGGTCATCAACATCAGCAAATCCAGCGCGGCCGCGTTATATGCCTCCATGCGGGTATGGACCTGTGACTTGAGCAAATACACGTCGGCCGCCTCCGGCATATCCGGGTGAAGAACTATGAAGCTGTCCATCTCCCCTAGCAACTCGGTATCGATCGGCTGTTTCGATGACGTAAAAAGAGTGGAGAAGAAGTTACCACTGCGTGCCGTGTCCTTGATCGTGTTGCGGAACGACCCGATCCACTTTGCGGCGATCTGCGTCCGCTGCTTGCGCAACTTGTCCGCATCGCTTTCAGGAACAGCCTGGGGTGGCAGACAGTCGGCTTTGGCCGCAACCGGGTTGTCCGGTATGACGATGGTAGGCAGCGTTTCGGCCTTGGGTGAAAAATCACCTGGCTGAATGATCTTGTCACCGCCTGCCGACGACGGCGAAGTTACAACAGCATCGTCCGCCAAAGCCGCACTCGCCAGAAGTGAAAAACACCCGAGAAATATCAGCTGCCGCATATATCTGCTCCTTGCTCGTGTCCGCATGCAATGCGGCGATCGCGCCAGAGATGCCATGAATATCCAAATATGTTCAATCTCATGAACGCCGGAAGAAATTGTAGTCGGTACTATCGATCTGCGGCAAAGCAAGTCGGGGAAAATATGCGGCCGGCAAGGGGCCTGTTTATTGTCTTGGCGGCGATTGAATGCTCGCAATTCGACCCGGCTTGATAATCCGAACGGCGATCTTCAAACGACGCCCGTAATTACGCCTATCTATTCTCTACGTGATAGGAGCAAAGGCGTGCAAGTTCCAACAAGTTGGAGGCACCGGTCTTCTGCATGATACGAGACCGATGTATCTCCACCGTCCGATAACTTATGCCCAGGCATTGCGCGATCTCCTTGTTGGTATTCCCGGCGACAGCCAGCTGCATCACTTCACTTTCCCGTTCTGTCAGCAATGACATGCGCGCGGCAATAGATTCGGAAGTTTCGGTTTGTCTGCGCAAAACGGACAATTGCTCCATGGCCTCTTGAACGCGGGTCAGCAAAAGCGAACTTTTTACCGGCTTGGTCAAAAAATCCATCGCGCCCGCCTTGATGGCGCGAACCGTTAACGGTATGGTCCCTTGTCCGGAAAGAAAGATTATTGGCAGTATCAGCTTACGACGCGCCAATTCCTTTTGCAGCGCAGGCCCATCCATTCCGGGCATATTCACGTCAAGTATGATGCAGCCATACGTGTCGGGAGTGCAGATTTCCAGAAATTCCTCGGCGCTCTGAAATGTCTCGACGGTATAGCCCGCGGCCTCCAGCAACTCGAAGAGCGAATCGCATACCGACAAGTCGTCGTCCACGACGAATACTTTGGCCTCGTTCATGTTGCGAAAGGTAACGTGAGGTGAAAAGTGGCGCCGGCATCAGGTTGCGGATCAACCCAGAGTTGCCCGCTATATCCTTCTATCAGGGAACGGCTGATTGCCAACCCCATGCCAATACCCTTGGCTTTGGTCGTGAAGAAAGGTTCAAATATCCTGTGCATGTCTTCCTGCCTGATGCCGGGGCCGTTATCCTGCAAGGTCAAATGAGCGACATTCTCATCCTGCTTTGTGCGCACCGTCACGATCAAGGACGGCAGTGGCACATAGGCTTGCTGCATGGCCTCGATGCCGTTGCTCAATAAGTTCAGAAGGACTTTCTGCAAATGCATACGGTTGATGCGTACCTTGGGGAGCCCATCATTCAGCCGAAGTATTGTCTCGAATTGCAGGTCGTGCTCAGATCTCGCCATGTTCAGGACATTCAATATCTCATCGTTGAGGTCGATATCCTGGGCCGGATAATCTTTCTGGTTCAAATAATCCATCAGCTCGCGAATCGATCGTCCGGCACGAAGAGCCTCTTTCTCGTTCTTCTCGATTATTTTCCGTAGCCTTTCCAGATTGGGCGCTTCCGCCTGCATCAGCATCAGCGCAGCCCCGCTATATGAGGCGATAGACAGCAAGGGCTGATTCAATTCGTGCGCGATGGCGGCAGTGGTCTGGGTCGCTATTTGAATCTTTTGCAGATGTTCCATATCCTTGCGTCGATCCTGGATTCCAAGTTCGAAAAGCTTCTGGGTGGTTATATCTTCCGCATACATGATGATGCCTCCGATCTGTGCTCTCTCATCGACCCATGGCTGCACTGCCCAGCGGGCCCATTGCTTGGTGCCATCGCTCTTGAACCATGTGTCTTCATTTTTCTCCAACGTAGCGCCTGCGAGTGCCCGTTGATGGATGGACTTCCTCTCAGCCGAAATATCCGGATACACTTTGTAGTGATTGAGTCCGGTCAAGTCGGTATGACCCTGCCCGTATTGCTGTATCCAGCGCCCGCTGGTGACAAGATAATTCATTTCCCGGTCGAACATGGCAATGCCGATAGGCGCATGCTGAACGAATGCTTTCAATTGCGCCTGGGATCTTTTTAGAGCATCTTCATCCCGCTTGCGCTCAGTGATATCGCGAAAAAACGCAAAATTCACATCTCCATTGATGTCCGAGCGGCTGACTGACACTTCGAAATCGACCAGCTTTCCAAGCTTGTGGCGTTGGCGGGTTTCAAATCGGTCGTAGCCCAGGTCTCTTATCTTTTCAAGATGCTTCTCCGTTTCCTCGGGCGTCTCGTTTGCTTCCAGATCTCGAACGGTCATATTGAGCATCTCTTCCCGTGAATAGCCCATCATGGAGGGCGAGCTCAACTGGTCCATGCAACACTTTAATCTATATGTTTGATAGATGGAGTGTGAAATATGACCTACAGAACACGAATCAAGTATACGGCCAAGCACAAAGCTGAGATTTGGGACCGCTGGCAACGTGGAGAATCAC
>DAIDAG010000058.1 GCA_027310725.1 Sideroxydans sp.
GACCGCCGAGTGCCCTGCAGCCAGTCCGATCGCAACCGGGTCTTTCAGAATAGAGTCTTGCTGGTGACCGACCACAGCCGCGCCGAGATACGGCGTTTCACCTGACTTGAAATCAGAGAGTGGAGTCGATTTTCCGGTAAATATCCGCATGCTGCCTTCCTGTTGCGCCTGGTAACGGGTATCATCATAAGGGAAGGCTGGGATGCAAAATAAAAAACGGGTATCCGTAATCTGTGGTTGATTAAGGCCGAGAACCGTTTTACACAGAAATTAGTATTCGTGTTGATTTGCTATGATTACGAGTGTCTCAGTTGTGCCATCAGCGGAACTTCACATATGTCCAGCTGAACGACTGGTTTCGGTAGTGCAAGAGACAGTCGCGAGTAGGATGCCGGAGTGGGTCAAATCGGCCAACGGTCCTTCAGATATATTGTTCAAATAGTAATTCGTGAACATACATCGCCCCCTGATACTTTCTTCCATCTTATTTCTTGATGTTGAGAAGTGACTTCTGGATTACCTCCAGCGCCGTCAATGCAGCATCCGGTGTCTGATCGTATTGCGCTCGGATAATTGCTCCGTCAACCGCTAACGCCAGAGCCTGCGCATCCTGCTTCCGGTGCCGAGAAGTTGGAAGTAAATTCGCAATGACGTCTGTCATTTCATTCTTATGACGTCGTGTGATCTCTAGGACTTCAGGCAGGGAGGTGCCCAACTCTCCAACGCTGTTGATGAAGGCGCAACCACGAAAGCCCTGATCAGTAAACCACTCAGCCAAGGCCGGAGAAAGCGCCTTAACTCCACCACCATGACGTTGCAGCGCATCAACGAACCATGCCATCCAGCGCTGGTGTCGATACTCCAAGAACTCATGAATGAGGACATTTTTGCTGGGGAAGTGTCGATAGAAGGTGACTTTTGCAACGCCCGATTCTGCAATCACCCGATCAATTCCAGTCGCACGGATTCCTTCTCGATAGAAGAGATCGTAGGCAATCAATAGGATGCGATCACGAGCGCTGCGCATCTGTGAAATAGAGGGGGTGATAGTTTGCATGGATTGATTGTAGACAAGTCTGTCTACAATGTATAGACTTCGACGTAGTAGACAGACTTGTCTACATAACAATACCAAGGAGCTAATTATGGAAATCAAGCCACCGCTTCCACCATTTACACAAGAAACCGCCACCCAAAAAGTACGTATGGCCGAGGATGCATGGAACACCCGCGATCCAGATCGTGTAGTGCTTGTCTACACAGACGACACACGCTGGCGTAACCGAGCAGAATTCCCCGTCGGACGCGAACAAGTTCACCAGTTCCTCGTGCGCAAGTGGGCAAAGGAACTGGACTATCGTTTAATCAAAGAGCTGTGGGCATGTTCCGGCAATCGAATCGCAGTACGATTCGCCTATGAGTGTCACGACGACTCCGGTCAGTGGTTTCGTGCCTATGGCAACGAAAACTGGGAATTCAACGACCAAGGTTTCATGATGCGTCGCTACGCCAGCATCAATGATCTTGCAATCAAGGAGTCAGAGCGAAAATTTTTCTGGCCTCTTGGTCGCCGACCAGATGATCATCCTGGATTGAGTGACTTGGGACTATGAAGATTGAGCGTATCCCCCATTGCAAACGTCGATCGATTGCCGGACTCGCTTCCGGACTCCGGAATGTCTGCAATGGGCTGGATACTTACGTTCGTAATCTGAGCTCCACGGACGTGAATATCAATTAAATTAACATGGGAAAACTATGACAAAGGGATATTGGGTAATTCGTGTAGATGTAACTAAGCCTGAGCAATTCAAAGCCTATGCAGAAGCAAATGGTTCAGTGCTTAAGAAATACGGAGCCAAATTCTTGGCTAGAGCTGGCAACTTCGAAAATCCAGAAGGAAATACTCGGTCTCGCAACACTATAGTCGAATTTCCTTCGTACCAAGTCGCCGTCGATTGTTGGCACTCTCCTGAATATCAAGAGGCTATAAAACTTCGCTTAGATGCGGCTGCCATGGATCTTGTAATCCTTGAAGGATATGAAGGTCCACAACCATCTTGAATTCACGTAAGCATTAACCTCCGCTATCAGCACCAGTCGTTCCGGTTAATCGACGATGCAACTCGACACCCTTAATCTCTAATTTCAGGCGGACTGTATTTCTCGGGAAGAGTTACGCTTGGCAAGTACTGCACTCCCCATTTAACCAAGGCTCTCAATACCGGCGCAAGCTCGGCTCCCCGAGACGTGAGAAAGTATTGGGCTCGCGGAGGATTGTCTTGATACAACTCGCGCTTGATGATTCCGACCGCCTCCAGCCGCTTGAGGCGATCCGCCAGAATATTGGTCGGTATCCCCTCTGGGGAAGCAAGAAACTCACCGTATCGGTGTTTATTTCGAAAAAAATCGCGCACCACGACTAGGGTCCATTTGTCTCCCAGAATGTCCAGCACGCTAGTGTAGTGTTGCATTCTTGATGGAACTTAATTAAGGACATCCAATCGAACCGTTCGATTGCAAATAAACGGGGAAGATAAAGTGCGAGTAGCGGCTGAAATTGTACTGACGAAGCAGCAGCGGGAAGAATTGACGAAGCTGGTGAATTCAAAACTTACCAGCGTGAGATTAGCGCAACGCGCTCGTATTGTTCTGTTGTCCGCAGACGGATGGCAGAACCAAGATATTGCAATGGAACTCAAGGTGGGACGCGTACAGGTTTCGCGTTGGCGGAATCGTTATGCCGATTTGGGGCTTGCTGGAATAGAGCGTGATTTACCGCGTGGCGCGCCGGAGAAGAAAGTGGATGTGAAAAAACTGGTAGAACTCACTACCCAAAGCAAGCCTGATGCAGCCACGCACTGGAGTACGCGCAAGATGGGCGAAAAGCTTGGCATTAGCGCAGCCAGCGTATCGCGTCATTGGCGTGCCAATGGACTCAAGCCCCATCTCGTGAGGAGCTTCAAAATATCGCGTGACCCGAAATTTGTCGAGAAACTTGAAGATATAGTGGGCTTGTATTTGACACCGCCAGAACATGCCATCGTGCTGTGTTGCGATGAGAAAAGTCAGATCCAGGCACTGGATCGCACGCAACCCGGACTGGAGCTCAAGAAGGGGCGAGCATCCACCATGACGCACGATTACAAACGCCACGGTACAACGACATTATTTGCGGCGCTTAATGTGCTCGATGGTCAGGTGATCGCCCAGTGTCAGCAGCAACATCGCCATGTCGAGTGGTTAAAGTTCTTGAAGAAAATTGATCGTGAAACGCCCAAAGGAAAGACGCTACATCTGATCGTGGACAACTACGCAACACACAAACATCCGGTCGTGAAGGCGTGGCTGGAAAAGCATCCGCGCTTTGTTATGCATTTCACGCCGACATCCGCATCTTGGTTGAACATGGTTGAGCGTTTCTTCCGAGACATAACCACGGAACGGCTACGTCGCGGTGTATTCACCAGCGTGCCTGAACTCATCAAGGCCATCAATGAATACGTCGGTCATCACAACATTGAACCCAAGCCCTTTATCTGGACTGCCAAGGCAAAAGATATATTGCAAAAGGTCATTCGCGCTAACGACCGCTTAAGTTCCAAACAGAATGCAACACTACACTAGCGACCGGACAGGAGGAGCGGAACTCACCGGGAAAGCCCTGGGAATGAACTGGGAATTTCTTCATGAGGAAGACTCTAACTTTATCACTTGCATTTTGCAAGTTTGTCGATGTAAGATTTAGTCACTTGCATATTTAAAGTGTCGTTCCGTTAAAGTAACCAACCAAGGAGAAGCCGTATGACCACCCAATCCGCGAACTACAGCACCAAGCACATTGGCAGCCTGAAAAATATTCTCGCCAACGACTTCAACGGAATTTATGGCAAACACTTCACCCGTAACGAGTTGGGGTTGACGGGATGCGAAGTCTCGATCAATTGCATTCCAGCCGGAAAAGGAGTCGCGTTCATTCATTCCCACAAGAAGAATGAAGAGCTGTATGTCGTTTTGCGGGGCAGCGGAATATTTTACGTGGATGGAGAGGAATTCCCGATTCAAGAGGGAAGTCTCATCCGTGTGGCTCCGGCAGGAGAGCGGGCCTTAAGCGCGGGGAACGAGGATATGTTCTATATTTGCATTCAAGCCGAAGAAGGCAGCCTGACTGGTGCAACCAGGGAAGATGGCATTAAGCTGCCGGGTAAGGCTTCGTGGATGTAAAGAAATCTTGATGATGGCAGGACAAACTGAGGTTTAATCGGCATTTAGATTGCGGACATTTCAACCCAAAACAATTTTGCTCCGTCCCTACGCAGGTGCTTGCTCGGCGTTTCCCTAAATATTTCAATGAATACACACACCCCAGTTTTTCCACGCCGCCGCGTAGCTGCAGGAGTAGTCATTCAAAATGACCTTGGCGAGGTTTTGCTCGTCAAGCCACACTATCGGGACGGATGGCTAATACCCGGTGGCCTCGTCGAGGAAGGGGAATACCCGTTAGCGGCGTGCGTACGTGAAGTCAAAGAAGAGCTGGGTATTGATATTGTTCCAATACGTCTCTTGTGTTTGGACTACGTCGGTGTGTATGGCAATGCACCAGAAGGTGTAATGTTTATCTTCGATGGAGGAAAATTATGCCAATCCAAGATTGCTTCCATTGCACTGCAGGAGAGTGAACTAACCGACGCGAGGTTTATGTCAATGGGAAATTCGCTTGACCGGGTTTCTGAGGTTCTTAGGGCTCGCTTGGAAATGAGTTATTTCGCCCTTCGTGATTCCTCGATCTATTATCTTGAACAGGGTTGCTTGATGTTGAAGCAGCCCATGCCAGGAACGTAATCTCAACCATTTCGGGAGAGAATTGACCCATGACGACACATACTTCAACTCTTCACATCCGTATTGATGACGATATGAAAGAGAAAGTAACTGAGATCCTTTCCGCAATGGGCCTGTCAGTGCCAGATGCTGTTCGCGTGTTTTTGCACCGTGTGGTAACCATTGGGCACTTATACGGTGAGCCATAATGACTACAGTGCTTCTCGGACAGCAGTTGATACGATGTCTGTTAACAGGTTGCTGACACCAGCCATGATGTTGGTCGAGGAGCAAAAACCAGCAAATTGCGGCCGTTCGTTGGTATCCCCAGTTTGGACAATTACAACCCTCAGGACGGCGACAACTAACATGAGGATTTTCGAGTAGATGGTATTTCTTACGTCATCTGGTTTCAGCAACCACAAGGTCTGGAGCCTTATTACTCAATACTTCGGAAGGCCCGTTTTCAATGCCTGTATTATCACGACTGGGGCCGTGCCGCTCAAAGAGAAAAGTCCAAACTGCATTAAAATACTCGAATCGTTAAAGGGCTATGGAATTCCGGATATTGCCGTGATCGACATAGAATTCGAAAATCCATAGCTACTCAGACAATACGATTTGGTAGTACTTATGTGCGGGAATTCGAGGCACCTATTTTCAGAATTGAAGAAATCTCAATCTGACAAAGCCATTCTAAAGAACATAGCCGATGGAAAAATTAGGGAGGGGAATGCATATCAGTCAACTCAATATATTGGTGATCGAGGACGATGCATTTCAACGTAAATTGATCACCAACATGCTGCGTTCGCTGGGTGCGGTCAACTTCAGCGAAGCGGCAGATGGCAAGCAGGGACTGGCAGTCTTGAACGACCTCAATGCCCAGCCAGTAGATTTGGTGATCTGCGATTTGAACATGCCGGAGATGGACGGACTGGAGTTCCTGCGACATTTGAGCACTCATCGCCAGCAACCGAAGGCGATCATTGCGAGCGCGCTGGAAGGAAAACTACTGTCGTCGGCAGAGCGGATGGCGAAGAGCTATGGCATCCATATGTTGGGTGCGCTGCCCAAGCCCGTCACGCTCGACGCTCTCAAAGAGATGTTAGCAAGATTCGGGAACGTCCAGACTAAGTGGCAAGTCCCGGAAAGCGGGAGAACCTTTACGCTGGAAGAGATATTGCAGGGGATGCGCGACCACCAGTTCGAGCCCTACTTTCAGCCCAAGGTGGATCTCAGATCGGGGCGCCTGGTGGGCGCGGAAGCCCTGGCACGCTGGGTGCATCCGGAACTAGGAGTGATCACCCCGTATGCATTCATCCCGCTACTGGAAAAGCACGGCCAGATCGACGCGCTTACGTTTGACATGATTAAGAAATCTGCTGCGGCGTGCCGACTGTTCCATGAGAACGGTTACATCCTGACTGTAGCCGTGAACCTCTCGTTGACCTCGTTGAGCGATGTAGCGTTAGCCAGCAAGATCATCCAGCTGGTGCGCGATGCCAGGCTCGATCCGCATTACATCGTGCTGGAGATCACCGAATCGGCAATGATGACGGACGAAGGTCATGCTCTAGAAAACCTGACGCGTTTGTGCATGCATGGCTTCGTGCTGTCCATCGATGATTACGGCACCGGCTATTCCAGCATGCAGCAGCTCACGCGCATCGCGTTCGGCGAACTCAAGATTGACCAATCGTTCGTGACCGACTGTGCCACTAACGAACCGCTGCGCATCGTGGTCGAGTCCAGTATCGAAATGGCGCACAAACTGCAAGTGAAGAGTGTCGCCGAAGGGGTGGAGACGCAACAGGATTGGGATTTGTTGAAAAGCATGGGCTGCGATACGGCGCAGGGCTACTTCATTGCCAAGCCGCTGAGTCAAACGGATTTCAGGGAATTCATAAAGAGTTACAAAGCACGAGCGGCTCCTGCAAAGCCACAAGCCAAGCCGCATATCCTGGTGGTGGATGATGATGATTTTGCGCGGCGTATCATCGTGCGGGTGCTGCGCGATTTGGGCTTTGATCTAGTCAGCGATATCAGTAGTGCGTTAACCGCATTAAAGTTGCTGGAGACGCAGACCTTCGACTTGATCGTGACCGATGTGGACATGCCGGGCATGAATGGTCTGGAGTTTGCACATTTGATCCGTTCCGGGAAAACCCATGCAAAAGCTAACACACGGATATTGCTCCTAACGGGGCACTCCAATATCGATCTACTGGCTGTAGGCATGGCACTGGATGTGAATGGTTTTTTGGTGAAACCGGTGATACCGGCCGTACTGGATGAAAAAATCACCCAAGCCCTGACCGAAAAGATGTATCTACGTCCCTCTTTGGCCTACCAGTCGGTAATGACGAAAGTACACAGCCTGCCCAGTCGTGACGCCCCTGCAGAGAAGGTGACGCACATGGGGGCGGCCGTGGTGTTGGGCAAGACAGAAGCTATTCCAAAGTCGGCGGCCAATGTGACACGCATCCCGTTGCACCGTTTTCGTCCCGGCATGATCGTTCAGGAAAACATCTATGCCAAAGATAAAACGCTATTGATGCGTTCAGGGCAGGTGATCACCGAGATGTCCATCAATCGACTGAATGATCTGAGCGGATTAATTAATGGCAATAGCTTTGCGGTGCAGGAACCGAACTCAGTGGCTTAGTTGGACTCAAGCGATAAGCAATCATTTAGAAGATTCTGATCATTATTCGGGCCGCACTTGCAACTACCCTAGGGCATATCCAAGCTACAACACACTCTCTGACTTTAATTCCACATCCGTTTAGTGGATATCTAAAAACGTATTTAATATCTAGGCCGTTTGGCATATATTCATAAATATGCATTGGGTGTACGGTGCAGTATCTTTAAGATACCTTCGAACATCACTCCGGAACTGCAATGAAGAAATCTGATTTCCTTGTTATTTTTACCTTGGACGATCAACGCTACGCATTGCCTTTGCCTGCGGCGGATCGGGTGGTGCGCATGGTGGCCATCACCCCGCTGCCGAACGCGCCGGGCATCATTCTTGGGGTGGTCAATTTTCAGGGGCGAGTCATCCCGGTGATCAATGTGCGGCGGCGCTTTCGCCTGCCGGAACGTGAGATTATGCTGACCGACCAACTGATTGTCGCGCACACGGCGAGAAGGGCTGTCGCGCTGGTGGCGGACGCGGTGCTGGATGTCATTGCAGGTTCTGAACAGAATCTGATCGCGACTGAAAATATCCTTCCAAAGCTTGAGTATGTGGAAGGAGTGGTAAAACTGACCGATGGTTTGATCTTTATCCACGACTTGGAAAAATTTCTTTCCCTTGAAGAAGAAAGTTCTCTGGATCAGGCACTGGAAGCATCCTGATGAAAAACATGCGCCCCACACTGCTAGCACGATTGAGCGAATTTGTCGCCACGCAGACAGGACTGTATTTTCCGCAAGAGCGTTGGGGTGATCTTGAACGGGGAATAGCGGCGGCAGCGCCGGATTTCAATTTTTCGGATCGTGAGTCCTGCGCACATTGGCTGCTGTCAGCCCCACTGACACGCCACATGAACGAGGTTCTTGCCAGCCACCTGAGTGTGGGAGAAACCTATTTTTTCCGGGAAAAGCAGAGTTTAGAGATTTTCGGGGAGCAGGTTCTTGCGCAACTGTTGCAATCACGCCGCCAGAATGAGCGGCGTTTTCGTATCTGGAGTGCGGGCTGCAGCACGGGCGAGGAGGCCTATACCATCGCGATATTGCTCGACAGACTCATTCCCGATCTCAAAGAGTGGAATATCACCATTCTGGCGACAGACTTTAACCCTAAATTTCTGCGCAAGGCGGCGCAGGGCGTGTACGGAGAATGGTCCTTCCGCGATGCACCAGTCTGGCTCCGCGAGCGCTATTTCACAAAATGC
>DAIDAG010000061.1 GCA_027310725.1 Sideroxydans sp.
AGTTAAGCGGCAAAAACCATACTACTATTAAGGCTAATAATACAAGATATGATGTGGAATACCAATCACTACTTCCGTTTTAGCGTTTAATTACCATAGTGATGGCAAACGGGGCTTTTCAATCACAAGTTCCGGATACCCGATATTTTATGGTCACCATATTCCTTTAGTAATCGCATAATGAAAGAGTATGTAGCCGCCGGTTGTCGAAGTTCATAAAGTTTTCGTATATGTACACCGACGTCGTTCCCATAGGTATTCATGGAATCAGCATCGCCAGTAATGGCGAGATATGGGGTTGCGTATTCTTCCAATTTCTTAATGATTTCTTTCGCATCCAGTTCATCCCACAATTTCCTCAATTCCGAGAACATTTCTGTTCGGCTCGCGCTGGATTTGAATATTACGCAGTACGGAAAAAAGTAGTCATCGAAGTGATCGCCAAATCTATTTCTAAATGGTGCCCAACGGTGATCATGTAAAGACTTCGCCTCATCTTCGTTGTACCCAATCCTTGCGAACACTTCATTCTTGACAAGATCACCAACTGAGATTGGCACTCCAGGATCATTCAACCCCTCGAAAACTGTTGTGGCAGATCCAGGATCTTTCAACAGAATGAATACGAAAGTCAGTGAATTGCGAACTACTTCTACCACTGCCTCTAATGCTTCAAAACCGCTATCCTCGACTTTGCCACGTAGAAATTTTTCAATCTGATTGAATTGGTTTATCAATGGACCTGTTTGGCTTGCTTCACTCTGTGGTAGGCGGGCCTTAAGTGGGAGCCAATCAGATAGCTCGCCTGTATTGGAAACTTTTTCAAAGATTGACTTGAATTGGCCGCGATCACCAATTGAGGGCTGTAATTTTGTGTTGCTTGGCAAATCCTGCGCCCAATCAACTATCAAGTTAGTGCTTATAAGGCCACGGGCATAATCTATGCGACCATGCCTAGCGGCAACTTTCGCGGCGGCTAAAAGAAAGAGATACATTGTCGTGAGGCGTTGCTGGCCATCAACAATTTCATGGGGTGTTGGTTGCGACGGATTTGTGGGGCGCGTGACGGCAATAATTGCACCTAAGAAGCGGTTGTCATCCTCTTTATTCACGATAGCTTCAATTTCGCCGATCATCCTTTGCAATTGCTTGTTGGTCCATACGTATGGTCGTTGAAAAAGCGGAATCAAAAGCATAGAGCTTGTGCTAGTAAGCTGATGAAAGCTGAGCTCATTGCTGTTGTCAGTGATTTTTCCCATGATTTCCCCTCAATTAGATAACTGGTTATTGACGATGCGTTCCTAAATGTTTAGGGTCAGACCACGGTATTTTTGCAGTCATCACTTCACCCCCACCCCCAACCAAGCATCCGAAGTCAGCGACCCCCTCAGCGTTGGTAACGTCTCTCCCAGCCAGGCCAGCGCAAGCTTTTCCTTCTCGCGCCACATCTCTTCGCCCAATCCCTTTTTCATCATCTGTATCGGCGCGCTGCCCTTGACCATGTTGTCCCAGAATTCACGGGTGCTGCCGGTGGGGAAGGCTTTGGGGACGCTGCGTATGTCGATCTTGCGGAAGGTCGGGCTTGACGGCGCGCAGTGTGCCGAACATGGTTTGCATGACGGGCGATTGATCTACGGGCGCCCAGCTGGTGATGGCGATGCTGCCGCCCGGTTTGAGCGTGCTGGCGTTGGGATTGAGCGCAGGTTGTTCGCTGGATGCGTGAGACAAGTCTTCCCCTTCAGTTCGTGTGCTGGGCCCCCGCTGTGCGGGTGTTTGTCTTGCGCCAGCCTCACTCTTCTGGGGATTCTGTTGTGAGCCTCGCTCCGTTCGTGCGGTGCGATGTGCGTTTAGCAGATTCACCCGCAAGGGGTACGCCGGTGGGTACCCGGCGGCTGCGCCGCCACCCGTCCGCAGTGCAAGTGGGGCAGACTTTATTTGAGCGAGGCGGGGTGTGTCAATGCGAACGGAAGGGAAATAGATAAGCGCTTGCTGGCGCGAAGTTTCTTCTATGTAAAATTAATGTGAAGCTCTATCAAGCCGCCATCTTCAACTCAACTTTCTTTCCCGCTCTGGTCGCCAGCGTGATCAGCATGTCCAGACTGAATTTCTCAAACTTGCCGCGTATCAGGTCGGAGACGCGCGATTGCGAGATGCCGAGCACTTGCGCGGCTTCTGCCTGTGTCCATTGCTTGTCGCGGATCAGGATTTCGAGCTGGCACATGAGTTCGGAGCGCATGGCGAGGATGGCTGCCTCTTCCGGCGGGAATCCGAGGTCGATGTAAACGTTGCCGCTGGATTTGGTGATTTTGAGTTTTTCTTTTTTCATTTTGCACTCTCCTTGAGTTGCTTGTAGCGGGTGGCCGCCAGCTCAATATCTTCTTTGCGCGTTTGCTGTGTCTTCTTCTGGAAGGCATGCAGCACATAAACCGCATCGGCGAATTTCGCCACATAGATCACGCGCCATTCACCCAGCACGTGGACGCGAATCTCATAAGCGCCTGCGCCTACATTCAACATTGGCTTCCAGTCTGCAGGCATCAGGCCAGCCTGCACCCGGTAGAGCTGAAAACCTGCTGCTTGCTTTACTTCTCGCGGAAATGCGGCCAGATCGTCTTCGCTTGAGCCGGTGAACTTGAGCGGTTTCATATGGGCAATATATAAGTATTTATATTAAACAGCAAGCGGGAGTTTTTGTTGCGCACATTCTCATCACTTCACCCCCACCCCCAGCCTTACTCTTCTGGGGATTATGTAGTGATTCGTAGGTGTCGCGGTGCAGCGCTTTGAAGTAATTCTCGTCGAAGTGGACGGAAGGATCGAGTTCGGTGATGAAGCGGGTGTAAGCCTGTTGCAGTAGCGTTCCTTCTACTTCGTGCAACAAGTCCGGCGTTTCTATTCCCAGGCGGTTCTTGGGAATGTCGGTGCCGGGCAGGTAGATGTCACTTTCTGTGAACTGATACTTGGACACGGTGCTGTTCCATCAGGGCTTGTGCCTG
>DAIDAG010000039.1 GCA_027310725.1 Sideroxydans sp.
GGCGACATCCGGCCCCGGTTCAAAGTAGCGATGCTCGTCAAAGACGTTGTAAGTCGGCAACAGCTGTTTGGCGTATTTCATCACTACCTTGCCGTCCGCCAGCACCAACAGGCAGTTTTCCAAGTGCTTGCCCGGTCCGGTGCGGCGGCTAGGCGCTCCCACCACCCAGTGCAGGCCGGGAGTTTCCAAAGTCGCATCGATCAGGTCGGCCAGGCCAGCCTCGGTGCGACTGATGAATTCCGGTTCATCAAGGAGATCTCCAGGTGAATAGCCAGTCAGGGAAAGCTCGGGGAAAACCACCATATGCGATTTTTCGTCTTGCGCTTTCAATGCGGCCCGGCGCATCAGGTCGATGTTGCCTTGGATGTCGCCGATGGTTGGGTTGATCTGCGCAAGCGTGATTTTCAAGGTACTCATATGCTGTCTACAACTTATCTGTTTGCCTGCTCAAGCTGTCCGACCTTTCCGGGTATTTCTGCTGCCAACGCATCAATTGCGGTGCGTGTTTTTGTTGGCAGGTAGTGCGATTGTGGCCACACTGCGTAGATTTCTGCTGGCAGCACATTGTCACAATTCAATACCATCTCCAATTCGCCTGCTCGTGCGTGTTTTGCCATCAACCAGCAAGGTAGCCAGGCCAGTCCCAGCCCAGCTACTGCAGCATCGGTGATTGCTTGTAAATCGTCGAACACCAGGCGTATATCGACTTGGGGATTGATTTCGTGACCTGCACTATCTTTTACAACCCATGGCGTAATGCGGCCGGATCGCCCATAGGCGATGCCAGCATGCTTGGAAAGATCCTGTATGTTTGTAGGAACTCCGTGTTGGGACAGGTATGACGGTGCGGCGCAGATCACCATTCTTTGTGTGCCCAATCGTCTAGCGACCAATGTGCTGCTATCGGGCAGCTTACCGATGCGCACTGCCAAGTCATACCCTTCCTCCACCATATCAACCACATGGTCGTTGAAGGATATTTCGATTCTAAGCCTCGGGTACTGGCTACCCAGCGCAAGCAACACAGGTACTACGCAGTGGCGACCAAACAGTACGGGAACGCTGACACGCAACCGTCCAACGGGCTCACTCTTGCCGCTATCGAGCGCCAGTGCACCTGCATCCAGTTCGGCCAATGCCCGCACGCAGCGTTCGTAATATGCATGCCCGTCTTCCGTCAGGCTCTGGCTGCGCGTAGTCCTCTGGAATAGCCGTACACCCAGGCGCTGCTCCAGCCGGGCAATACTTTTGCCCACCGCCGAGCGGGTCAGTCTCATGCGTTCTGCAGCCAGTGCAAAACTACCAGCCTCCACCGCTTCGACGAACGTGCTAATACCTTTTAGTCGATCACTCATTTAATTGGTTCCATTTAAGCTACAGACTGGATAATTATTACCACCACTGACAACTTATCCGCTTCGATATGATAGCAGCCAATGTCGACGTGAGTACATCAACAATGATGATTGCTTAGCCGACTGCTTCTGCAAACGCGAATGTTTTGTTAACCGATTAGGAGATGTAGATGAAAGCTTACCAAATCAAAGCGGGACAACAGATTTCCGGGCTGGAACAGGTTCAGCGAAGGATTTCCGCACCCACTGCACACGAAGTCCACGTGCGTGTGCACGCCGTATCGCTTAATTATCGCGACTTGATGATCGCGGACGGTAAATATCTCAGTACAGGTAATGCGCCAGTGATTCCATGCTCCGATGGCGCTGGTGAGGTCATCGCTGTCGGCGCAGAAGTCACGCGCTTCCGCATCGGTGATCGAGTGGCAGCTTCTTTTTTTCCCGATTGGATCTATGGTGCACCTACAGCACAAAACACGGCAGGCGCGCTCGGGGCCGCCGTGGATGGCATGTTGGCCGAAGAAGTGGTTTTGCATGAGAATGCCCTCGTCGCAATCCCGTCGCATCTCACTTATGTTGAAGCCGCCGCCATACCTTGCGCCGGGGTCACAGCATGGAATTCGCTGTTCGTCGAAGGTGGTCTCAGGGCGGGGAATAACGTTCTGCTACTTGGCACCGGCGGCGTATCAATCTGGGCGCTACAGTTAGCTAAAGCCGCCGGCCTGCGAGCCATCATCACTTCATCCAGCGATGAAAAGCTGGAGCGTGCACGTGGTCTGGGTGCAGCTGCGACAATTAACTACAAGACCACGCCCGAATGGCAGGACGAGGTTTTGCGGTTAACTGATGGACAAGGTGTTGATCTCGTACTGGAGGTCGGAGGACAGGGCACGCTGACGCGTTCAATTGCGAGTACCAGGATGGGCGGTACGGTTGCTATCATCGGCGGTGTCAGCGGTTTTGGTTTTGGTGGCGAACTCAGCCCGTTCGCGTTGATCGGCGGCGCAAAACGCTTGTCCGGCATCTTCGTTGGCAGCCGCTGTATGTTCGAAGACCTCAACAGGTTTTTGAGTGTGGCTGAAATACATCCTGTCGTCGATCGCGTATTTCCTTTCCTACAGACACGCGAAGCCTACGAACATCTGAGGAAGGCAGGACACTTTGGCAAGGTTGTGATTGAAGTGGGGAGATGATAATTGGAGGGGTGCAAACGTATTGTGGCGTGCCAAATTATTTCGAGCACCCTCCCCTAACTTACAAGTTCGATTGCCCCCTGGAGGTCGAGCGTTGACCGTCAGTACAAGTTGGCAAATACGTCCAATATTGAACGCAGACACCCCTATGGCCCGAACAGACCACCATTTTAGCAAACCGCCGCGATATATAGAGGTTGCCCCGAATTCCTGCCATTCGCAAGGAGCCCAGTGGGGCAGCATATTAACCTGGTTATCTGGTCACTGTGCCCTCTCTTTTCGGTCGTGTTTCTTCATTGTTGCAGTAAAAATTGTACCGGGACAAAACAGCCATTATTCACTATAGTCCGGCTGATAGATCTTCACATTGTTACCCCCGGTCTTCTTGGCGTAGTACATGGCGATATCTGCATTTTTAACCAACTGCTTTTCTTCGTTGCCGTGACTGGGGTAGGCTGCAATACCAATGCTTGAGGAAATATGCAGACTGTGTCCTGCCAGTTCAAATGGTTGATGGACAGCATGGCGGATCTTCTCCGCAACGCGCATAGCATCCAATTCTGCATTAATGGTTGGCAGTAGCACGACGAATTCGTCGCCACCTATGCGCGCGACAGTGTCTGATTCACGAATGCAATCCCGCAACCGCTTGGCCGTTTCTCTCAATATCATGTCACCCATGTCGTGCCCCAGCGTGTCATTGATAAGCTTGAATTTGTCAAGATCAAGGAACATCAGAGCACTCTTTGAGCCATCACGCTTGGCTTTGAGGAGAGCTCGCCGGAGGCGGTCGAAAATCAATATACGATTAGGCAATCCGGTCAGCACATCGTGATAAGCCAGATGATGCATCTGCTCCTCGTCCTGTTTTTCCTTGGTTGCATCATCATAGATTGAAGCGATTTCCCCATTGGGCAATTTGTAAACGTAGTTTTCGCACCATCTGGAAATACGCCCATCCTGGTACATGGAAATCGGAAAGTGTTCCGCTACTCCACTTTTCCAGACACGGCGGAATATATCCAGCAAGCCATGTTCCGCAATGCGTGGGAAGACGTCCAGCACATTTTTGCCAATCAAATCTTCACGGCGCATTTTTTCCAAGCGTTCCGCCGCCCGGTTGAATGTGATGAAGGTGAAATCCTGGCCATTCGGTGATGCCTGGTAGACCGCTACGGCGCTACTCAGGTTCTCAAACATCTCCTTCAAACGGGCTTCGCTTTCGCGAAGCATCGCTTCAGTGAGTTTGCGCTGGGTAATATCGAATACTGTCGACCGGCTCATCAGAAAATTGCCACTGTCATCATAAACGGCCGTCGCATTCAATAGCCCATGAAAGATCGTGCCATCTTTGCGAATCATTTCGTACTCAAGATCATGAACAAAACCATGTTTCATGAAGTTTGGGAAATTATTCTGAAAAACATGAAGGCTTGCCGAGGTGATGGTATTACGCCACTTCATTTTTCCAACAACCTCGTCTTTCGTATAGCCGAGCCAAGAAAGCTCCGTCTTGTTGATCCGGACAATGATGCCATCCTTGTCCAGCGAGTGGTAGCCGCAGGGCGCATTCTGATACAGATCGTCTGTTTCCTTGAGGGCGTCATCTACAATATCTTTTGCCCTGGTTAACTCTGTGGTGCGTAGTTGCACTTCATGTTCCAGACGATCTCGTTGTTGTTGCAGATTTTCTTGCGATTCTTGGATCAAGGATATGTTGGTATACAACGGGCGAAATAAAAACAGATAAAGAATCGGGGAGAGCAGCAGGGTCAATATTGCCCCATCAAGAAAGTTTTCTACAACTATTGAAATTGGTGAAAGCCACTTGAATGCAAACATCAGGACGGTTTCGATGAATAAGGTCGAAACGGCCACAATGGAAAATAGGCGCGCAGCTATACGAAAGGCGCTAGTTCTGGAGCCAGTCTGATTCTTGCCAGAAAACGGAAAATTGATCAGGCTAGCCATCGGTCGCACCCCCGATAAGTGTGCTTGAATACACTTCGGCAAACTGATTTGGAACGGGGAAACGGTACGCGTACCCAACTGTAAGCGGGGGATGATTTTCAAATGGTCGCATCGAATCCTCCTGTTTTCCAGGCGCATGTTGAAAGCCAGTTTTGCAGCTGTTTGAAAGTCTGTGGTTTACTGATGAAATAGCCTTGTACTTTGTCACAGCCGAGAGCAGCCAGCGCATCTAATACTTCCTGAGTTTCCACACCTTCTGCAACAACTGCGAGTCCAAAGTTATGGCCGAACTCGATCACCGTGCGCACGATCATAGCGTCCTTCTTGTCGGTCAGCATGTTGGTGACTAATGACTTGTCGATTTTGATCTCGTTGACGGGGAGGCGCTTGATGCTGGCGAGTGAGGTATAGCCGGTGCCGAAATCGTCAATGGAGAGAGATACTCCCATATTGCTCAACGCCACTAGGTTTTCCTCGGCCCGTTTAGGATCTAGCACGATAGCGCTTTCAGTCACTTCAAGCATCAACTGGTCCGGCTTGACACCGTTTGCATCAAGCGCATCCGCTACCAGTTTTGGCAGATGTGGATCATGCAGCGAGCGAGCGGAAAGATTGACCGCCACCTGAGATTGAAAGCCATCGCGATGCAGGTTCAAATGGCATTTCAGCGCGTCCATCAACACCCAGTGGGTCAATGGTCCGATCAGCCCAGTCTGCTCTGCAGGTAGAATAAATTTGTCAGGCGGTAGCATCCCAAGGCGTGGATGTTGCCAGCGTACTAGCGCCTCGGTGCTAAGGATGCGGCCTGTTTTCAGCTCCAGTTTGGGCTGGAAGTGCAACAGGAGCTGGTTTTGCTCGATCGCATCGCGCAACTCCGCCATGAGTCCGAGTCTTTCCGGGCTATAACGGTTGAATTCATTTGCGTAGACAACGTAGTTGCTCGCCATCTGCTTGGCACGATACATTGCAATATCCGCCCGCTGCATCAGGATGTCTGCATTATCGCCATGCTCTGGCATCAATGCCACGCCGATGCTGGTTTCGACGGCGATCGGAATTCCCTGGATCATGAATGGCGCCTCGAGGCAGTCATGTATCTTTTTGATGACATGCCTCACATCGCGGCACACCGCCAGCTGTGGCAGCAAAATGCCAAACTCGTCACCGCCAAGCCGGGCAACCACGTCCGGGGCAAACAATTTGCTTCGCAAACGTAGGCCGACCTGTTGCAGCAAGCTGTCGCCGATGTCATGGCCAAGCGTATCGTTGACATCCTTGAAACCATTGAGATCCGTGAGCAGTAAGGCTATAGGACGTTGTTCGCGCTGTCCTGCTAGCACGGCCTCCTGCACCAGCTCACGAAAGCGGGCACGGTTCGGCAGGTTGGTGACTGTATCGGTATAGGCGAGCCGATGGATAGCGATATCCGCCTTCCGTCGCTCCTCTCGGTTACGCGCCTCTCGCAGTTCGCGTTCTACTGCCGGGACCAATCGTTTCAGATTTCCTTTCAGGATATAGTCGTGTGCGCCCGACTTCATTGCGATCACCGCCCGATCCTCGCCGATGGTGCCGGAAACGACGATGAACGGCAGATCGAGCTCCGTGCTGCAAAGCAACGCCAAGGCATCGAATGCGTTGAAGTGCGGCATACTAAAATCAGAGAATACGATGTCCCACGTATGTGTAGACAATTCCGTACTCATAGCCTCAGCGGTCTCAACCCGGGCGTACTCGGGCTCGTAACCACCCCGCCGGAGCTCGCGCAACAGCAGCGTGGTGTCGTCTTCAGAATCCTCGATAATCAGGGCGCGGAGTGGATTCATTTTCGCGGTTCCTGTTGGGAGGGAGCTGATTCATTCAGCACCAGCCAATAAAGGCCGAGTTGTCGGATCGCCTCCATGAACTGATTGAAATCCACCGGTTTGCGGATATAGCTATTGGCACCGAGCCTGTAGCCGTTAATGATGTCTTGCTCTTCCTTCGAGGATGTGAGGATCACGATCGGCTGCAAGGTTGTACGCTGGTTGGCACGGATGTGCCGCAGCACCTCCAGCCCATTGACTTTGGGCAACTTCAGGTCCAGCAACATCAGGGTAGGCACCGGGTTCCCGGACGCTTCCTCGCCAAAGAAATAGTCGAGTGCTTCCTGCCCATCGCGGGCGACAACGACTTCATTCATCATGTTGTTCTTCCTGAGTGCGCGCAACGTCAAAACTTCGTCATCGGGGTTGTCTTCAACTAACAAGATGATCTTCTGGCTCATTTGAATCATGGATATCCTCCGTTTCAAACACAATCGGGTAATGAAAATAATCAGTCAGATAAGGTGAAATAAAATGTGGCACCTTGGCCAAGTGCTCCTTCGCCTCGGACCTGCCCCCCGTGACGGCGTACAACACGCTGAACCGTGGCCAATCCGATGCCAGTACCGGGAAATTCCCAGGCCGAATGCAGGCGCTGGAAGGCGCCGAATAGCTTGTCGGCGTAATTCATATCGAAACCGGCTCCATTGTCACGCACGAAAAATTCCTTCACGCCATCGGCGTTATACATTGCACCGAATTCAATCCTCGCATTCGCTGTTTTGCCGGTAAATTTCCAGGCATTGCCAAGCAGGTTGAGCAGTGCAATTTGCAGCAGTTGGGCGTCGCCCTTTGCCACCAGTCCGGGTTCGATCAACCAAGTCACCTTGCGCCCAGATTCGCTTTTTTGAAATTCCGCAAGCAAGACAGTGGCAAGCGCGCTGAGGTCAACCTCTCCACTCTGCATTTCTGTACGCGTCACACGCGACAGGGTAAGCATGTCATCTATGAGATATCCCATACGCTGAGTGGCGGTACGCACTCGGCTCAGGTAATCCTTGGCCTGGTCATCCAGCTGGACGGCATAATCCTCAAGCAACGCCTGACTGAAACCGTCTATGGAACGTAGCGGCGCACGCAGGTCGTGGGACACCGAATAGCTGAATGCCTCCAGCTCCTGATTGGCTGCTTTGAGCTGCTGATTTGCAGCCTGCACCTTCTGAGAGCTCTGGAAGATTTCGGCCTCCATCTGCTCCATGCGAGTGCGTATCTCGGCGGTGTCGTTCGTGGATTTTTGCAGGACGAACTCGGTGACATCCTCCACTCGATGAATAATGTACTCAATCCGGCGATCGACTCCGAACACTGGAGAATTGATCGGACTCCAGTAGCGCTCCTCGAAAGTACCGTCCGGTCGCTTGATGTCATATTTCTGAATGGCCATGGTGTCAACGGCGGACGTCTGGCGCACACGATCGAGCGAGGCATGCAGATTGGAGACGCCGGTAGCGGCTGGATCGTCCGGGTTGTCTGGAAATACCTCAAAGAGGCCGCGGCCGATGATCTCCTCGCGCCTGGTGAGGGTCGCCTCCAGGTAAGCGTCGCTCACGGCAACTATCTTGAGATCAGGTGCAAGGACAAGGTAGAGGCCGGGCAACGATTCAAAGAGCGTCTCGAAAATCGCGCGACTGTGAAGTAACTCCGTCTCCGCCTCGGCTTTCTTGCGTTCCGTGACATCACGCAGAACAGCGGTGTATACGATGCTTCCATCCTCTATGATCTTGGAAATGCTGGCCTCGGCCGGAAACACTGAGCCATCGGCACGTCGTCCAGCGACTTCGCGCCCGCTCCCCATGACGCGCATTAATTCCTTTTCTCGACCAAAAGCGAGGATGTGTTCGCGGTGTATGCTAGCAACGTCCTTGGGCAACAGCAGATCGAGTGACTGACCAAGCACGTCGGAGGGTGCATACCCAAAAATCTGCGCGGCAGCGCGGTTGTAGGCAACGATACGTTGCTGCTCATCCACGCTGATGATTGCGTCTGCAGCCAGGTTGACGATATTGGTGAAGCGCGCTTCGGCACGTACAGCCTCGGACTGGCGAGCCTGCAAAGCATCAGCCATTTCGTCCAGGCTCCGGGCGAGTTGGCCGAACTCGTCCGGCGTATGCGGCAGATCGGTGCGCGCACTGAGATCGCCAAGTCCAAGCCGGCGCGTCGCGCCCATCAGCGCATTCACCGGACGTAGCACGAGCGTTCGTCCACCCATCCATGCCAGACCAATCGCGATGGCAGTAATCAGCGCCATCAACACACCGACACGGAGTAACAACGTGTTTGCATCACGATACACCGTATCAGTAGGAATTCCGGCCCTGACGTAAATCTGTTCTGTCGCAGTGGAATAGAAAGGCTTGAATACATACAGCCGTTCCACGCCATCGACACCAGTTACCTGCAAGGTCGCTTCCTGCTTGCGCGCGAAGACTGCATCGGTTAGCGGCGCGTCCGGCAACGACTTGCCGATCCATTTTTCCGGATCGGGTTGACGCGCGAGAATGGTGCCGTGATTGTTTACGATGGCGAGCGTCGCCCCCAAGGGCAGAGCTATCGTTTCGACCAGCCTTTTGGTCAGCATACCGAGATCAAGAGCAATGAACACGACGGCTTGTGGTTTGCCAACTGAGTCCAAGAGCGGGTATGCCAGATTGGCGCTGATCTTGCCGGTCATACGGCCGATCTGGTAGGAGCCAAGGGCGAACGCGTGCGTACGCATGGCTTCGCGGAAGTAATCCCGGTCGGAAAGATCAATACGGCCCGAGAATGGGACGGCGCTGCAGCGTATCGTTCCGTCCGGTGCGATCACGCCGAGATTGGCATAGAGCGGGTTATTTTTGAGCATACCCGCAAAGGTCTGGTTACATAGCGCAACCCAATCCGGGTGGCGCACAACCGGAAGCTGTATGAGGTTCAACAGCTGTTGTTGGCCAAATTCGATGAGGTTTTTTTGTTCCAACGCAACCAGTCGCGTTAACGATGAAGCGTCCCTCAGGGCATTGTCCGTAGCTTGTTGGCGGGTC
Source organism: Sideroxydans sp. (assembly GCA_027310725.1). Taxonomy (GTDB): domain Bacteria; phylum Pseudomonadota; class Gammaproteobacteria; order Burkholderiales; family Gallionellaceae; genus Sideroxyarcus. The sequence goes on from DAIDAG010000039.1 coordinate 9,402, forward strand.
TCGAAGATGAAATAAAGAATGAAGCTATAAACGGGGAGAAGAGTGAAAAGCAAGATGAGCAATAACCTGGCTCTCAGACTTGTAAGCCGGTGAGTCAGCTCCTTGGATTGTTTGCCCAATTCTGTTTGCACCGCACTTCACCTGTTATCGGTAGAGAGTTCCCGACCAATATACTAGGGAATTATTGGGGGCGCAATCGTTTGAATTTATTCAATATAAAATTTACACGAATCACCTCGATTGACGCACAACTAACACATTGATATACGCGATACTTTCTGACCATAGGCATGTTCGAATGGCCAAATTTAAGACGTGAATGTAGATAGCGAAATGCCTGCTTTGTAATCTAAATTACGAGAATATCTTGGTATCACATTGTTGGATTCCGAATGAGGACACTTTTCTTGGATAGGATTTTGCCAACTATTACCTGCCAGATTCTGCTGGCGCATTATGCTTTCTATTTCGAATACACAGGAAACATGGGTATTGTTTGCTTGAAGCGGATTCTTTGTAATCTATGCCGAAACCTCCCGTGTTCCGGAAATCCTCATCACTTACAGTACGATGACGGCGCATACGAAATGGGAATCGCGGTTACTTCACCGTTTTCCGAAACTATTTCCCTCATGCGAAATTCGCAGTTTGGACGGGCGAGGTAAACCTCGTAATCCTTGCCAGCCTGCGGAGTAAATGTTCCAAAAAATGGTTCACACGTAAAATAGCTTGGGTTCTGTATGGTGACTACTGAGCCTCCTTGGAACCCTGAAATTTGAGAACTGTTCGGCAATATCAAATACGTCTGAATGGTTATTGCTCTATTTGCAGCGACAATGTACTCATTGAATGGAACATAACCGAGCATTTCACTTATTGAGTCAAACGTTGTCTTATTATATGGAGCGTTCTTCGGTATCGGCATGCCGACGATATGATTTGGTATGGTAAAATCTGTAGCCCCAAATCCGTCTTTCCTATTACGTGATGCACACGCTGCATTTGGATAGAAATAAGTAGTACCACCCTTGTATGCCCTGATCCGAGCTTGCGTGAGAGGGTCATAGTTCGTCTGAGCAGGCTGGCTGGCGCAACCGTACATTAGGATGAACAATAAACCAGCGAAGATGTGTTTCATTCAAACTACTCCTTCAACAATAAATCATGCGTTGCACAATGCAGAATTTTAAGTAGCTAAATTGAATCGTAATCGGCGACGGGATTGATAAAGACCGTCTAGCTTACCTTTGGAATACGCGACCAAGGCTACTTTCAATGCCTGCCACTGTCATACTGAATTGTGGTCATAACACATTGGCGCTCTCTAATACCACCCGCCGAACTCAGTGTGCGTCAGCAGGAACATCCGGAAGGTCCGAGTTGGCTATGCACCTGAATTTGAGTTCTTCGTCGGCGATATCGGACGACATACCAGCTTGGGATGTCTTTTCGGCAATCGTTTCGGGGCGTTTATTGAACCCCATGCAATATGCATTGGCTTCCTTGTGCGCCTTTATTTTCAGGTCAATCGGGGCTGAGCTGATGCCCCCCGACATCAGCAAAAGATATGAATCTTTGCCTTCAGGGATAACGCCAGATTGCGTAGCACAGCCAGTCAATAATACCGACGCTAAAATTACCTTCTTCATTACAAATCTCCCCTGGTTTATAAATTGAACGGCAAAGATCGGTAGGCAGTCATCTTCACCGTCCAAACAAGCCATTGATCTCCTGCACATCCACTTCGGACAACACCCCTGCAGCCGCTTTGAGTTTCAATCCCTGAAGCAGAGTGTCGTACTTTGCCTTGGCCAGGTCGCGCTTCGAGACGAACAGTTGCTGCTGGGCATTGAGCACATCGCTGTTGATGCGCAACCCCAGTTTGTAACCTGCCCGGTTTCCCTTCACCGAGCTTTCTCCCGACTCCACTGCGGATTGCAGCGCTTCGGCCTGCGACACGCCGTTGACGATGCCGGCATAGGCTTGCCTGGCATCGGCCCCGGCCTTGCGGCGCGCTTCTTCCAACTGCGCGCTCAGTTTGCCTTGGTTGGCGACGGCTTCACGCAGATGCGAGCTGTTGAGTCCGCCCGCAAAGATCGGCACCGTGAACTGGATGCCAGCCACGCTGGATTTGATCCGTGTCTCATACGGGGTTGGAAAGGCGAGACTTCCCGAAGAATAGTTCGCGCCATATGAACCCACGAAATCCAGCGTCCAGAAATTCTCCGCCTTGGCCTTGGTGACCGTATACCCTGCTGCACGCAATGCCGAGAACTGGGCCCGTACCGTAGGATTGTTGTCCTTGGCCTGCTCGACCCAGGGGCTGACATCGAAGGGATCGGGCTTGGGTATCACCACGGCGGGTTTCAAGCTAGCCAGCGTCTCGACTGGCTTGCCGGTCAGTTTCTCGATCTCGGTGAGTTTGGTTTCGAGATCGTTCCGCGCTGCAATCAGCTGGGCACGGGCCTGTTCCGCCTTCGACCTGGCTTCGTCGGAATCGGTGATGCTTGCGGTACCGAGTTCATAGCCGCGCCGCGCAACCACGCCCTGTTCCTGCATGGCCTGCAATTGAACTTCCGCCGAGACCACCGTTTCCTGCGCGACCAGCGCATCGAAATACGCTTGTGCCACACGCAGGATCATGTCCTGCTCGGCTTGGGCGAATTCGGCAGCGGCTGATTCGACCTGCGCTTCGGATTCATAATAGGCGAGGATGTTCTGGGGACGCATGATCGGTTGCGTCAGTTGCACTGCCCAGGTCCAGGCATAGACGCCTTGCCTGGCGGGTGCAGATCCGTTGAAGCTTGCCTGTGCGTCGGTGAAGTTGCGGTTGCCCGTCAGGTTGACCGTCGGCAGGTTGCCGGCCAAGGCCTGAGGGGACTTCTCCTGTGCCGCCTCGTACCCTTGGAATGCGACCGCAAAGGTCGGATCATTGGCTTGGGCCAGACGATAGATTTCAAGCAGGTCGGCAGCATCGGCATGCAGGGCCATAGCAGACAAGACCAGCACGCCAGTTACGCGCCGCACGAAAAGCAGCCATCCGGGACAAACTTGCTCAAATCTCACCGCTCGTGTCCGCTTTCTTCAAAAGTCTTGGTGACGGGCGACAACAGGTACTGGATCACGGTACGCCTGCCCTGATTGATCTCGGCCACGACCTGCATGCCCGCAACGAGCTTGTGTTGTTTACCTTCAGCATCCAGCGTCTGTTGGTCCAAGGCAACGATGGCCTTGTAGATGCTCGGTTGCTGCTGCTGTTGCTTGTTCGTATTGCCGTCCTTCCCCTGTTGCTGCGTATCGGAGGCCGAAGCATCGGGACCGATGTGGATGACTTCTCCGTCCAGCATGCCGTATTCCTCGAAGGGATAGGCGGCCAGTTTCACCTTGACCCGTTGTTGCGGGTACACAAAACCGACATCGTCGTTTTTGACGCTGATCTCTGCAATCAACGGTTCATTCTCCGGCACGATCGACAGCAGCACCGTGCCGGGCGACACCACCGTGCCGACGGTGTGTGTGGCCATATCGTTGATGATCCCGGCTTGCGGCGCCCTGAGTTCCAGCAGTCCGTTCTTGTGCTCCTGCTTGACCCAGTCCTGCCCCAGCTTGCGGTACTGTCCTTCCGCATCCATGCGCTCGTTGCGCAGGTCACTGCGATACTTGGAGGTGATCATGTCGATCTGTTTCTTGGCCTGGTTGATGGCGGCCTCCAAGCTGGCCACGGTGGATTCCTGCGCACGCAGGTCCTGGGCCTTTTCCAGATACTCGCGCAGCTTGTCGCGTACCGTCACTTGCGGGGCATAGCCCTCCTTGCCCATATCCGCATAGGCTTCGGCTTGTTGTTTGAGGATGGGGGTGGTTTCAACCAGCTTGGCCAGCACGACTTTTGCAGAGTCGTATTCGCGCTGTGCCTTGCTCAGGGAAGCTTGGGCCTGTTCCAGCGCATCCTGATACGACTGCCGATGATCGCGGTATTGCGCCTCGACCTGCCGGAACAAATCACTCGGGTCGCCGGCTTTCCGGAGCAGGGGCGTGCCGTTCAGTTCGGCATCGATGCGGCGCAACTGCAACGAGCGGATGGCCAGATCGTTGCCGATGGTCTTTGCATCCGCTTCGGCCAGCTTCATATCCATGCGCATCAACACCTGTCCTGCCTGTACCGCTTGTCCCTCCTTGACCAGGATTTCCTGCACGATGCCCGCATCGGCAGGCTGCACAATCTTGACATAGGTCTGCGGCACCAGCCGGCCTTCCGCACTGGCGATAATGTTGAGCTTGCCGAAGTTCGCCCACAGCACGAGGATGACGAACAGGGCAACAACGGTGTACATCACCGCGCGCGGCAGGCGTGTCGGCGGGCTTTCCTGAATGGACAACAACCCCGGGGCGAAATCCAGTGCCTCCGGGGACAGGACATGCGGTTTGTCGCTCACGATGCCATTTCCGATTTCAAACTACCGAACGCATTTCTCATCTGACGATCGGTCATCTGATCTGGGCCGTCCCGCTATTGAGGGTCGGCCACAAATGCAGCGTCTGCGCAGTTGTACCGAACTGCGGGTCCTTGAGTGTGTTCTGGGCCGCAGACAGTCCCATGCCGGACAGGCTGCCATGCGTGCCGTAGACGTAAGCCAGATCTCCACCCAGTGCCGCCGTGTCGCTGCTAGCCAAGTGCGCGTTCAGCAACCCGTCCATCAGGCTCCATTGGTTCAGGGACGGTTTGCTGGCAATCGCCTGGTCGAACATCGCCACAAGTTTACTGAAATCGAACTCATTGACCTTGCTGGCGGATGCGGCGTCATGCGAGCGACACCGGTCATCTTCCCCGCTTTGTTGGCCGATGATTTGCAGCGTGACGAAATCGTGGTTGGCAGAGCTGGCATACCAGTCTTTGAAGGTGACCGAGCTCTCCCGGCCTTCGTTGAGCACCAGATCGTTGCCGTTCTTGCTGAGACTCAAATCCCGGTAGTTGACCTCGCCGCCCAACGACAGCGTATTGCTTGCACCGGGCGTGGCCAAAATGGTATCGCGCCCGTCGCCCTTGTTAAAGGCGATGACATTGTGGGTGGCTCCGGTGGAGATAATGTCATTCCCCCTGCCGCCAGCGATGAAGTCATTCCCGGCTCCAGCCGTTATCGTGTCACTGCCTTCCCCTCCCAGTAATGCAGCACGTCCGTGCAGGTCGCTCAGAACGTCGCTGCCTTCTCCCCCTTGCAAAATGTCAACGCCCCAACCTCCGACAAAGGTGTCGTTGCCGCGGGAACCCACGAGATAATCGTTGCCGCCTCCGGCGTAAACCAACGATCCTCTTTCGCTGGCATAGACGGTGTCGTTGCCTGTACCCAGCCAGATGCCGGTGTTGTCCCGTCCCGCATAAACAATAGTATCGTTGCGACCGGTCATGACCGGGCCCCGGATGTGTTCGGCATCGATGGTTTCCGTCTTGACCAGCATGCTGCCGAATGTCTGTGAACTGCCGTCACTGAACTGGAAGGACTGGATTGGCGAGGTGAAATTGCCGTGGTTGTCCACGGTGACCGCGAAATCCATGCCCTGGCTGGGCTGCTCGACACCGTTGCTGTCCAGCACCATCATGTGGGCGATCAGATTGGTGCTTGTGTGTCGACCTTCCCCGTAATGATCACCCTCGTCGCGGTGGTCCCTCTCTCGGTTGCCATTGGCATAGACCGTATACGGTGTGCCATCGGCATAGGTCAGCCGGACGACGACGTTCAGGTACGATAGGCCGGCACCGAGCCGGATGGTGTTGGTTCCGCCGGTATCGACCAGGTTGTCCAGCCCATTGCCCCGGTTGTAGACGTATGTGTCATTACCCGTCCCGCCTAGCATCAGGTCATTGCCTGCACCGCCAACGAAGGTGTCGTTGCCGCCACCGCCTATCATGGTGTCGTTGCCTGAATTAGCAGTGATGGTGTTGTCCAGACTGTTGCCGGTTAAGGTGAGGTCGGCGCTACCGAGGCCCGTGAGGTTCTGCACGTTGGCCGGTGCCACGTAGCTCACCGAGGTCAGAACCGTGTTGATGTTGTTGCCGCTGGACTGAGCCTGCACCACATCGTTGACGTTGTTCACCACGAAGGTGTCGGAGCCGGTGCCGCCGATCATCGTGGCCACACCGGAACCGGCAATCAACGTGTCGTTGCCACTATTCGCCGTGATCACGTTGTTGAGGCTGTTGCCGGTCAAGGTGATGTCTGCACTGCCAGTCCCCGTCAGATTTTGCACGTTTACCGGAGCCACATAGCTCACCGAGGTCAATACGGTGTTGATGTTGCTACCGCTGGATTGCGCCTGCACCACGTCGTTGACGTTGTTCACTACGAAGGTGTCGGAGCCGGTGCCGCCGATCATCGTCGCCACACCGGAACCTGCAATCAACGTGTCGTTGCCGCTGTTGGCGGTGATGATGTTGTCGAGGCTGTTGCCAGTCAGGGTGAGATCAGCCGTACCGGTGCCAGTCAGGTTCTGCACGTTGGCCGGGGCCACATAGCTCACCGAGGTCAGCACGGTGTTGATGTTGCTGCCGGTAGATTGCGCCTGCACCACGTCGTTAACGTTATTGACCACGAAGGTATCGTTGCCGGTGCCGCCGATCATCGTCGCCTCACCGGAACCTGCAATCAGCGTGTCGTTGCCTGAATTAGCAATGATTGTGTTGTCGAGGCTGTTGCCGGTGAGTGTGAGGTCGGTGGTTCCTGTCCCAGTGAGGTTCTGCACGTTGACAGGCGCGACGTAGCTCACCGAGGTCAGCACGGTGTTGATGTTGTTGCCGGTGGATTGCGCTTGCACCACATCGTTGACGTTGTCGACCACGAAGGTGTCGTTTCCGGCACCACCAATCATGGTGGCTACACCGGAACCTGCAACCAGGGTGTCGTTGCCGCTGTTGGCGGTAATGACGTTGTCCAAACTGTTGCCTGTTAACGTAATGTCTGCGCTACCGATGCCGGTCAGGTTTTGAACGTTCTGGGCCTGGTCCGCCAGAGAATAGTTCACTGACGATTCAACGGTGTTGGTGTTGCTACCTGTGAGCTGGGCTTCAACGGTGTCAGCAGAGTTGTTGACAATGAAGAGGTCGTTGCCCGTACCTCCCACCATCATGGCCAGCCCGCTTCCCGCTATGAGCGTATCGTTGCCGGAATTGGCGGTGATCACGTTGTTGAGATCGTTGCCTGTCAAAGTGAGGTCGGCGGTGCCGGTACCGGTGAGGTTCTGCACGTTGGCCGGAGCCACGTAGTTCACCGAGGTCAGCAAGGTATTGATGTTGCTGCCGCTGGATTGAGCCTGCACCACATCGTTGGTGTTGTTGACGACGAAGGTATCGTTGCCGGTGCCGCCGATCATCGTCGCTACGCCGGAACTAGCAATCAACGTATCGTTGCCGCTATTCGCGGTGATCACGTTGTTGAGGTTGTTCCCGGTCAAGGTGAGGTCGGCGGTTCCCGTCCCGGTGAGGTTCTGCACGTTTGCTGGTGCCACATAGCTCACCGAGGTCAGTACGGTGTTATTCCCTTGGCTGGGTTGCTCGATGACGACATCGTTGACGTTGTTGACGACAAAAGTGTCATTCAGGCCGCTGCCCGTCATGGTGGCGACACCAGAACCTGCAATCAGGGTATCGTTCGCGCCTAAAGCCACCAGGTTATTGTTCAGGGCGTTGCCGGTACCGGAGACGTTATCAGCAGTCAGTGTCAGGTTCTGTACGTTCTGAGCATTGCTGCCCATGGAGAAGTCGACGGAGGACTGCACGGTATTGATGCCAGCATTTGCCTGAGCCAGCACCACATCAGCGGAATTATTGACGATAAAGGTATCGTTGCCCACACCTCCTACCATCGTCGCCACACCGGAACCTGCAACCAGGGTATCGTTGCCGCTATTGGCGGTGATCACATTGTTGAGGTCGTTGCCGGTCAAGGTAAGGTCAGCCGTGCCAGTACCAGTGAGGTTCTGTACGTTGGCCGGAGCGACATAGCTCAACGAGGTCAGCACGGTGTTGATATTGCTGCCGCTGGATTGTGCCTCCACCACATCGTTGACATTGTTCACCACGAAGGTGTCGTTGCCGGTACCACCAATCATTGTCGCCACACCGGAACCTGCAACCAAAGTGTCGTTGCCACTACCCGCTACCAAGATGTCATTACCTGAATTGCCAGTAATGACGTTGTTGAGGTTGTTACCCGTGAGGGTGATGTTTGCATTGCCGGTGCCGGTGAGATTTTCGACATTGGCCGAGAGGGCATAACTTACCGATGCCATGACGGTATCGATGCCTTCATTCGGTTTCTCAATGACAACATCTCCAATATTGTTCACCACGAAGGTGTCGTTGCCGGCGCCTCCGATCATCGTCGCCACACCGGAACCTGCAACCAGGGTGTCGTTGCCGCTATTGGCAGTGATCACATTGTTGAGGTTGTTGCCGGTCAAGGTAAGGTCAGCCGTGCCGGTGCCCGTCAGGTTCTGCACGTTGGCCGGGGCCACATAGTTCACAGAGGTCAGCACGGTGTTGATATTGCTGCCGCTGAATTGCGCCTGCACCACGTCGTTGACGTTGTTCACCACGAAGGTTTCGTTGCCCGTACCGCCGATCATTGTCGCCACACCGGAACCTGCAACCAAAGTGTCGTTGCCACTACCCGCTACCAAGATGTCATTACCTGAATTACCGGTAATGACGTTGTCGAGATTGTTACCGGTGAGGGTGATATTTGCACTGCCTATGCCGGTGAGATTTTGCACGTTGGCTGATGCTGTGTAATCCACCGATGACTGGATGGTATTCATGCCGGCAGCTTGAGCTTGCACCACATCATTGACGTTATTGACCACGAAAGTGTCATTACCGGTGCCGCCTGTCATTGTGGCTAATCCAGAACCAGCAATCAGCGTATCGTTGCCATTACCCACCTGCATCCGATCCGTGCCATCGCCGCCCAGCAACAGGTTATCCCCATTGCCGGCGAATACTGCGGTATTTCCATTGCCCAGGTAAACCGTGTTGTTGCCATCACCGACACGAATTACATCATTCCCGGTACCTCCCGAGATCAGGTTGTTACCGTTACCCGCCAAGATGACATCATTGCCACCTCCCGCAAAAATCGCATTGTGGCCATTACCTGCAATAATCACGTCGTTTCCGCGACCGGTATAAATTGCGTTGTTGCCGTTGCCTGCCAGAACTAGATCGTTGCCATTGCCTGCATAAATCACGTTATTGCCATTACCCGCCTGGATGACATCGTTGCCGTCGCCAGAAAAGATCACGTTGTTGCCGTCGCCGACGGTGATGTTCGTGTTTCCCGGGGTGGCCGTTATGACATTGTTTCCAGAACCGACGACTTGCTGCGTCGCCGCGGGAATTGGCGGCAGCGAGGCAACGCTCGTTGTTCCATCGGGATTGGTTATCTGGACTTGATTGCTGTACGCCAGCGTTACGTCCGCAGCATTGCGCGTCGTGCCGTCCGTCATGGTCACCGTGGCGACGCCATGAACCGTGTCTCCATTCACGACGGAGAATTGATTGTCACTGGTCAGACTGATGGAGGCGACGCCCAACTGATCCAACGTCTCGAATTGACCGCCGCCATTCTGGTCGGTAGCCACCCATACTCCGAATTTGCTCCAGGCCGCGTCATTTTTGTTGAATATGCCGTCATGGTTGCTGTCAAAAGCAGCCAGACCGCCAAGATCGGTTTGTGCTCCAGGCAAATATTGTGCAAAAGAAATTTGTGACGCACTGGTGATTTTCCCGGTGCCGTTTGGATCATAGGCCAGCACACCTTCACCAGGGGTAATCCAAGATGTTTGGTGTTTCCATCCGTCGTTATTGACTTGGGCGAAGACGTTTGACTGGTCTACCGGTGTAAATGCAATGCCCTGATTGTTCAAGTCAATCGCGATCGGAAAGCATCCGCCGCCCCCCCCGCCGCCAGGTGGGGCGGGCGGAGTATAGGCACCGTAATGTGTCGCATTGATTGTCTGGGTAACACTCAGCCCGTTTTGATCGGTCACCTGTACCTCAAAGCTGTCGGTACTCGTCGGGTCGCCTTGATAATCCGGCGCGCTGACCACATTGGGTTTCTGCCAACTGGTGTACTGAAAGTGACCTGTCGAATCGATGCTTGCAGCACCCTCTTGCGGTTGACCGATAATTTTATAGGTGAACGAGGAGTTCGGTGTAACCGGATTGCCGGCATCGCTTGCCACGATATTACCGCTGCCCGGATCGTCATAGGCGATCGCTTTATCGTGATTTGTGATAATGGTTTGGCCGGAGCGAGACCTGCTAGTAGTTGTATAGGGTGAATAAATTGCAGACCCATAACTGACAATCCTGCCGTGGGAATAGGTATTCGGTTTATATCCGTAAATTGCCCGTGTATCGTGAGTGACGCTGGCCACAGTCGGTGGCTGATCAATGTGCGTCATGGAAAGCAGGACCGTTGCCGTGGCTGTTTGCCCATTTGGCCCCAGTATGGAGTAATCGAAACTGGCGCCATCGCCGAAAAAGTTGGTATCCGGCTGGAAATGCACAAATCCATTGGCATCGACAAAAGCGGTGCCGTGTTGTGCATTGAGCACGCCGGTGAGCTGCAGGTCTTTGCCGGTGAAGCCACCGAAGGTATCGTTTGCCAGCAGGTCGGCAGAGTTGACGATCAGTTCGGTATTTTCACGACCGGTTACATGACTTTCATTGGCCTGAATCTGCGTCAGGTTGTCGACGCGCGAGACGAGCAGCGAAGTTTGTCCTGCACTGCTCTGCACTAAAATTCCTTGTGGTACGACGCTGACTTTATCACCCGCTGTGCTCGCCGTCAGATCAGGCGAGGCCATTTGGTGTGTCACACCATTTTCCACAAAAGTGCCCATGGCATAGTTAAGCGAGGTGATGCCATCCTGAGCGAGAGTGGTCATTTCTCCAGCATCGGCTATGCCGTTGCCATTCTTGTCTTGCCAGATTCGCATTTGGTTGAAAACAGGATCCGAGGCGTTGATGACGCCATCACCGTTTGCATCCATCCAGGCCAATCCGGCTAGTCCTTGACGATCCAGCCCCACCGCTGAGTTGGAGAACATTTCCTTGCCGGAGTCCACTACCCCGTTATAGTTCCGGTCCAGCGTAAGGAAAGCATCGTTGTTGCCGATCCAGGCGGTGTTTTTGAGGTAACCGGAATCATCAACATTGAACGCCACCCCTGATTGGGCGGCAGATATGGTCTGAATACCCGTCCCATTCAAATCCAATACAACAGGCCGCCACGTTTGGGTGGCACCGGTGGCCGGAGCGGCGAGATCGCCAGCACGCGCAGCACGCGCTTCTTCCGTCAAGCCAGCCAGAGGGTCACCGGCTTGGAACTGCATTGCTGCGGTCTGAACTTCCCATTGCGGGGCAATGGCGCCTCGTGCGATGGCCGAATCAAGGAACGCCTGCCCCAGGGATTGAAACGATTCCGGGCTACCCGGTACGGCGTTATAGGGCTTGCCGCTGGTGTCATAGCGCAGACCGGGATTGTTCTGGGCACCGGTAAGTGGATTGATGTCGGTAAATCTGTAGCCGTCGGGGCCGAGAGTCAAGGTCGGCATGCGGCTGGGGATGATGCCAAGCGGGCTGCCGGGGTTTTGTTGCTGTTCCTGGGCAATCAGGGTGTTCATGGACGTCAGAACATCGTTCATGAAGCTCGATACCATCTGGTCTCCGCCGGACTGGCCTGCGGCAGAAACCGAAATCCCTGTGCCGTTCCAGACGTACTGTCCGCTGCCCCACTGGGCAGGGTACGACGGCGTTCCGCTGAACATGTTGTAAACCATATCGACGACTCTCAATGCAGTCCCGACTACAGGATTAATCATGGTGATCACATCGAGTGCCACGCCGACATCATTGTGGGTAGAAATATCATTGGCCAGACTGAGGTACGAGACAACACCGATGGTGTCAGTTGGATTGGTTATTGTTCCGTTAGCATCATATACAGCATTAGCACCACTCGATACGCCCTGTGTGCCGTTCATAGTATTAGCAAAATCAGCCATACCCTGACCCGCACCAAAATTCACGGCAGCTTGCGCCACTGCGCCCGCAGTTTGGGCACCAGCGACGATCGCTCCCAGGGTATTACCGGTTTTGAGCGCATTGTTCAGACTGATCAAGTCTAACAAGCCATTGCCTATGCTGGCCGAACCCGACAACGAAGGGTAGTCCTTGCTGCCGTAAACCTGATTGATCAGATTGAGGCCGCTCACAGTGATCGGCAGAGGTTTGCCTGATTGAATTGCCTGAATCAGGCTAAGCGCATCGGCAGTGGTGTGGAGTCCCTGAACGAGGGCTTGAGTGCCGGACGGGTGAGTTGCATCGAAGGTTGCGACCACGCCGCTGGGATTCGATCCGGTAACACCAGCAACACCACTATCGCCCTGCACCAACTGCCCTGGAAGGACACCAGTGTTGTTGAAGGCGGCATCTGCCGCAGCTTGATCGGTTGGAGGTTGTCCGTTGATGCTATTGACGTGGGCAACTGGTTGTCCAGTGACTGGGTCTTGGGTGTAGGTGACACTGACGGTATTGCCGCTTAGTACGGTGTCAACCGTTTGAGTTTGGGGCGTCTTGATTGAAATGCCTGAAACATTTCCGGCGGAGCTATTGTAGTCGAGAGAGAAAGTCGAGCCGCTACTGCTGTCGGTTGAAGAAATGCTGGTTGTGCCACTAGTGTTAGTGATGGTATCCGTGCCATAAGCAGAGGGGATGAGAAAATCTAAGGCTGATTGTCCGGCAGTTTGTACAAGCGAGGTTAGCATCCCAGCCAATGTCGCGTCATTCCCGATTGGGGTGGTGCCTGTAAAACCACCCGAGGAATCGTAGTTGAACTTAACTCCACTGCCATCCGGGTTGATTAGCGCGCTCGGCAGGCCGTTCGGCCCACCATTTTGAACGATTAAACTCTCTCCGTTGCTTTGAATGTTGGCTCCGGCGGGTACGGTGTAGCTCGCTCCCCCGGCTGTCTGTAGGTTGATGCCGTCCAAAGGATTGGGCGGAAGGGTAATCAGGTATTTGCCTGCGTTGATTGTGCCATCCGAGTAAACAGGAAGCGAATTGCCGATTCCGGCTATGTCCGCGGTCGTAACGCCGGTCGCAATGTTGGTTGTAGTGGTGATGCCGCCTTGCGTTGTGGTGAGTGTTGTGCCATCGGAGATGGTTTGGCTGGCAATGCTACCGTCGGCTAAAGCCGTGGTGGCGATAGCAGTTCCGGTTATAGGATTACTTACAGAGACAGCATAGCCTATTACATTTCCTGTACTGCCGATAAGAATATTTGTAGTTGATGTAGAAACCAAAGTGCCATCACTTAGACGACTTATTTCAGAGTAGGAGTTGTCCGCTGTGTTATTGATCTTGGTTAATGTCGAACCATCTGAAAATTTAGTTGTGACAGAACCATCTGGGTTGGTTGTCGGAGTAATTGTAGATTGGGGAAAATATGGACCTAGGTTGGCATATGAAAGAAGTGCATCCGTTTTTTCATTGATAAGATTAAGCGCAGATGCCGCGCTGGCAGGATCGTACGCTTGAGCGCTCGGCCGAAGAACTCCCGTAAATGCTTCACTACCTGCGGTACTAGTGCCGCCCCAAAAATATCCCTGAGCTTGCGGATCGGTTGTAAATTTAACCGACTCAAGCAATCCGCTGTTGTTGCTCTGCGCCCCCAGATAAGTTCCCGTGCCTACACCGGTCGTCGGATCGACAGTAAAATTCTGGATAATCCCAGTATGCCCATAAAATACAACAATATCTCCTGCTTGAACGTTATTTAAGCTGGTAATACCCTCTGACACCACAGAGTAATTACTCGATGCGGCACCATGCAAAATATTATTCATATCTGGGGTAGGTATGTAGCTTACGTTATAGCCGCTAGCAAGCATTGTCTGATAAACCAAATGACTACAATCTACGGTCGGTCCAATTGAGGTAGGAGTAGTTGCGTTAGAGGTTTTTCCTTGTGCAACATAAACAGGGTATTGCACAGTAGTGGGAACTTCTAAATATACCCATGGCTGCGCTGGATTGAAGAATCGAGTAATTGCTGCGGCAACAATATTATTACCAGTCGGTATTGTGTTAGTTTGGGACGGCATTTTAAAAAACTCCTTTTATTTGATATTAAGCAGAACATTGCTAAATTTCGTGACCATCAAGTTACTTGGGGTCCTCCACAGCTTATGGTCAGCATCTAACATAAAGATGACGCCATGGGCTGTCGCTACTTGCACGGCAATTGCCTTACCAGCGGAGACTTGCACCGCTTGCTGAGGATTCCCTGTCTTATATTGACCGCAGTCAAAATTTGGAGTGTTTTCTGGAATGGGCGCATAAGCAATCCATACCGTCCCATCGCGTTTTATAAACACGTCAGGAGTGCCGTTATCATTTCCCCATCCACCAGCGACTCCTATATTGATATCTTGAGCAATTGCCATCCCAATAACATCGGCCACATAACCTTCTGCGCCATGAACGCTTCCATGTGTCCACAGGTGTCCACCATTACCATCTCTTCCGTATAAATCGCAGCCACCCCAGAATTGGGGCACGCCTTGTGCTGACAATATAACGGTATGAAAGTCGTTCATTGCAATCCCAACGGCACCCGGCGACTTGGTCAGTAAAATACTCGGCGTATTAGCATCTTTTACTATTTGCCCTGATGGCGAGATTCCCCAACCCATCACCGTTCCATCGTCAAACAATGCTACCAATCCATAAGGTGCTGGTTCTGCGACAATTCGCGCCATCGTCCCCGGTGCGGCCGCAATCGCCTTTACTCCCGGACTGGAAATGATCTTCTTAATCGGCCCATAGCCCTCGACTCCGAATCCACCTCCGGGTTTATTCTCTTTTCGGATTACTAGCCACTCAACGATTTCTTGATTATTTATAACTGCGAAGAAATGGTTCATCGAATGAGCAACCAAGGTAACGCCCTTCATGTCTCCAAACCTCTGCGGGGTGGTGTAACCGGCCTCAGTAATTTCACCTTCGACCGTTTCTACTTCAGCATCATTGATGCCCCAGGTAAAAACTCTTCCTTCCGTATCGACGGCAATGTAAGGAGCAATGTTTTTGATGTGATTGAGGTTGGATAGCTTGATGGGTTCTTCCAAGCTATAGGGTTTCCGAAATCCCCAAACTTGCCCCTCGTCATCAAGCACAAAAGGAATACCAATCTCGTCAACTGTAATCTCAACGATATTAGATGCGCATGCAGAACCCGCGAAAAACGATAGCAGGATCAAAAGAAAGGAAAACGCACTCAATCTACTCACCATGCCATCATCCTCCACCACCCATCATTCGCGGCTCCTATAAAAGCACTGCCTAAGCAAGAGCGCATGCTGCTGCCAGTATCTCCTGCACAGGTAAACTGCTGGGAAGTAATCTGATTACTTAAAGCCCTAATGGCAGTGCGTTGAATATCACCAGCCAGCGCAGGATCATTGACGTTGTTTCGGGTGCCATCGAACCCTGCCCAAAATACAAAGGTGTTGGGGGACACAACTGATGTCACATTAGTCGGAATGGCATCGGCGAGAGATTGGGCGGCTTGGCTTTCAGCTGGCGTTAGCGTTCCTGCAATTTGAGTGGCTGACATGGCGATTTTCTCCGTCTATACTGGATTGATTATTTGGGCAGGTCTGGATAAATTTGTACTTGCTTCTGATCTTCGTACATTCTCACAGGGCCTTTTGGCACGGAAGCCTCTTTGAGTCCTGGATAGATCAGATACACATAGAGTTGTGAGCCTTTTATAAGGAAGTGGACCCTCAGATCTTTGATGTCCATTGGCATACGATTCTTCAGATCGACTCTGTCCTGGTAAACATGATGGGAATGTTTGTCGCGCCACTTGACATATAACGTATCTCCGCGCGGGATTACCCCTGAAATGTTATCTGCTGGAAAAACTTGACCCAGCGCAACCCTTTCTCTATCTGCATGAGTGCCAAACTGCGTGCCATCGCCATATTGATAATCCAGCACCTCTACGTCAGAACTATCGTGACGGGCATCAAAACTAAAAGAATGATTAACCATGGTTTCTCCCGTTGCAGAGGCCGTCAGGCCAAATAGAAATAATCCAAGTAAGAGACATTTCAATCTTTTTACCTGGAGCCCGCTCATTTGCCCATCTCCCGTGGTTTCGCACTACTCAGCACCTTTAAGTCTGCCATTGCGTCAGTTTCACTCCGTTCTTTAAGACTGTCACCAACAAAGAAGACATTTGCCAGAGGGCCCGTAACGAAATCAAAATGCAAAAACTTTCGCTCCCCGGCCACGATCTGCACGTTCGCTTCCGCCGACTTGCCAAACGCACCTGTCGTCACTTTAATGGCGTGGTTGCCAGGGGTGAGTTGCTGCTGCAGATAAGAGCCGTTATAGAGCTCGCCTATTTTGTTACCATCGATCAGTACCGGCATGGTTTGCCCCTCGGCAAAAAATGCCGATTGGCGATAAACAATCAATTCCGCTGTCCCTGAAGGAACATTTTGCAGCCCTGAAAATTTCGCACCCGGTGCGGAAGCGCAACCCGTCAGAATGGTTCCAATAACAAGGGCTAGTGTGATCAGCTCCATTTTTTTATTCATTGGTTTTTCCCTATTGATATAGTTAACGGCATTACTGCCGGTAAAAGGGGCCGCACGACCTGCAAATCGACGCAAACCCTTTAGATAAACTCTCCCATCCAAACAAGCTTGGCTTGTGCTGCTTATTGCTGACGCTTGCCCAGTAACACATGTTTTCTTCCGCTTGCCCATGCTCGCTCTGTTAGTCCGTGGCATTTATTGTTACTGGTGATGTTGCCCTGCAAGAGCCAGCGAGAAGTTCGACCCGCAGCAGCCAAAACCCATGTGGGTCATAAGCTTGTTAAATCGCCCCATATCAATCCCCACGCTCATGTTGATTGAAAGTTCGTTCGCCTGATGATTTTCAGCCCAGCGTCGAAAAGCTATCAATAATTTGACAGCTGCCGAACTGCCGCGATAGTCAGGTCTGACGTAAAACAACCTGTCCTGCGCGACAATGCCATCGCAAAAAAAGAAATCTGTCACATAGCCGGCAAGTAACCCCGCAATGTTTCCATCCGTGCGTTCAGCCAACAGTATGCAAACCTTTCCTTGCGTACTCATCATGCTGGTGATCACGACAAGGAGTTTTTCTTTGTTTATCCCATAGCGATGAAATCGCGATTCGGCAGTTACGGCTTCACACATGGCCAATATGGCCGGGATGTCTTTTTCCATGGCAAATCGTATTCTCATGAGTTAACTCAGTCTCCAGTAAATGCAAAACACCTACTATCGCAGGCCTTCAAAACTGCCTAGCCTCATCCTGCCCAAGCTCCACCGCACTCAACGAGCCCTGTCCTATCCGCACCACTTCATCCACCAGCAGATTCTTGGGCATGGCATGGGTGATGAACAGCATCGAGACTTTGCCCTTGAGCTGGTTGATGGTGGCGGCGAAGTGTTCGGCGGTGTTGGAGTCAAGGCTGCTGGTGGCCTCGTCGAAGACGAGTATCTTTGGCTGCTTGATGAGTGCCCGTGCGATAGCCATGCGTTGCTTCTGGCCCCCGGAGAGTCCGACACCGCGTTCGCCGATCTCGGTCTGGTAGCCTTGCGGCAAGGCTTCGATGGCGCTGTGTATCTCGGCCATTTTGCAGAAATGCACGATCTGATCGAAGGTGGCGTGCGGGTTGGCCATCAGCAGGTTGTCGTAGATGGTGCCGGAGAAAAGTACCGTCTCTTGCGGCACCACGCCGAAGTAATGGCGCAGTTCGTTGGAGGACAGATAGCGGATGTCGTTGCCGTCGATCTTGATGGTACCGCTGGCGGGCCGGTAGAAACCTTGCAGGAGTTTGGTGAGCGTGCTCTTGCCCGACCCCGATGGCCCCATGATGGCGACGACTTTGCCGGGAGGGACCTTGAGATTGAAATTCTGATAGAGGAATGGGCGGTCATCGGCATAACGGAAACTCAGTGCTTCGATGTCGATATGGCCTTTGCCTTCACTCGTGCGGCTAGGCAGCACCGAATACGGTTCCATGGGAGCGTTCATGATGTCGCCCAGCCGTTGCACGGACATGTTGGCTTGCTGGAATTGCTGCCACAACCCTACCAGCCGCAACATAGGCTGGGAAACTTTGCTAGCGTACATCTGGAAGGCGATGAGCATGCCGATGGTGAAATCGCTGTTGTTCATCACGGTATAGGCACCCACGACCAGGATGAGCAGGGTCATCATTTGTTCGAGGCCGTTGGAGACGACATTGTAGGTGTTGCCGATCTGACGCACACCGAAGCCGGAACGCAGGTATTCAGCGAGGTAATCGCTGTAGCGGGCATTGAGCTGGGGCTCCATCTGCAGGCTCTTCACCGTTTCCAGACCGCCAACATATTCCGTGGTGAAGGCTTGGTTGCGGGCACCCAACATAAATTGTTCGTTCAATTTGGTTCTGAACATTGGGGCGACGATGAAACTCATGATCGTAATTACGCCCATGATGGCCAAGGCGATGCAAGTCAGCAGTACGCTGTAGTAAAGCATCATGGCGAGGAAGATCAACAGGAACGGGAAATCCAGGATCAGTGTGACGGCAGCACTGGCGATAAATTCGCGAATTGTTTCCACGCCGTGCAGGCGGGCGGCAATGACCCCGGTGGGGCGCTGCTCGAAGTAGCGCGGCGAGAGCTTGAACAGGTGTTCGAACACGGCATGGCCGAGCACGGCATCGACGCGGTTGCCTGTGTGCAGGATAAGGTACTGGCGTACCCAGGACAGCAAGGCAGAGAACACCATGAACACGGCCAGTGCGATGGCGATCACGATCAGGGTACTTTGGGTGCGGTGCACAACTACCTTGTCGATGATCACCTGGGTGAATAGCGGCGTTACCAGCCCCAGCAACTGAATGATGAGGGAGGCGATCAACACATCGCGCCAGATGCGCTTGTGCTTCAACAATTCCGGGATGAACCAGCTGAATCCGAATGCCTGTTGTTGGCTCATCGCCCCATCGGGATCCTTGATGCCTTGGGTTTCGAGTGCCAATTGGAAGGCCGTGCCTGCAAAACGTTCAGCGAACTCCACATGTGTTATCAGTTTTGGAGTATTTGTGCCTGCCTCGAACAAGGTCACATTGTCCAGCTCGATCTTGAAGACGATGGCAGGACGAGTCTTGCGGATAGGCGCCTTTTGTTCAGGTACCTTATCCGTTGCAAGAGAACTCTCCCCCGCATTTTCTTCCAGATTGGCCGAGGTCTCGGTTGGCAATACGGCAAGCTCGACCTGAGCAACGGCCATTTCTGGAGCAACGTCTGGTTGCCCTTGAGGAACAGGCTCATGCAGAATCACCAGACACGGCAGATTGAAATCGACGACTGTTCGGCTATCACAGTCGTGGCGTTTAATCTTGAATCCCAAGGCACGCGCTGCATGGATGAAGGAATCCGAGGTGTAAGGCGGCGGAAATTGCTTGGCCAGCAGTTCGGCATCGAAGGGCTTGCGGTTCAGGGCGCAGAAACTGCCCATGGTCCAGACAATGTCTTCAAGTGCAAATGCGAACGTGGAGGAATGACGGGATGGTTCCCGTGACAGGTTTCCGGATACGATTTTGAGCAGGCGACGAGGCATCAGATCGCTGCTCCGCGGGCATAACAATTCGCACGAGTGACTCTAATGGCTTTCACCATGGGCGTTTCCCTCGACAAGTATTCAAATTTTTGCATCTATTACGATGCGCTTGCCGCACGGGATAAACCACTAGCTGGCGCTTGGAACGAACCCTACCCGAAGGCACTTGTAAAAACAATGTGCAAGAAGGTCTATACCTTTCTAAATATTCCGACAGTAAATACGCTGAAAAAATAGCGAGCGACAAAGGTTTACATAGGCATATATCTCGATATTATTTCCGGGTAATTTATACGGGTACCCCACTGCGTCTAACGACGTGACGTTAAAATTCCGTGAAGAATTTGAATGAATTCGATAACTCAACATCATTCAGATCCTGATGCATCGTCAGGATAATCTGCCGTCAGTTTGGACTGCTTTCATATTCCTGAAAATATTGGAGCAGTGTAAAGTGAAACCATAAACATTCTATTCATTCACCAGAATTTTCTTGTTCAGTATCGCATCTCGCACCTCACCTAGGTTCTCGGCCCGAAAATGAGATCGTGTTCATCACGAACGGACCAATACGACGTTGCCGTGAATCAGAACATCGTGTACAAACCGCACCGCGGCATTAAGCAGAATTTGGTTCTGTCACATTAGCGCGGGTCCGTCAAGAATCGGATGCGCTGTTGGCCAGTGAAATATGGCAGCGCATGGCTAATGCAGCAGAACCGTACTATTCGTCAACTATTAATTCAAACCACGAGGACTCCTACTCATGAAGACTTTCCTGGCTAAGTTGTTGCGCAGTGCATTACCTTTTGTTGCGTTATTCCTTGCCGCGTGCGGTGGAGGCGGCGGCTATAGTGGCGGTAGCGGTATACCAACAGCGACCTACACCGTCGGAGGTAATGTCTCGGGCATGGCCAACGGCGCGCAGGTGACACTGGACAACAACGGTGCAAATCCGCTGACCGTTTCTAATGGCGCATTCACATTTACCACGCCTGTGGCCTACAACGGCAGCTATGCAGTCACTGTGGGGGCCCAGCCTACCGGGCAGACCTGTAACGTCGTCAATGGCGCTGGCACCGTCGGCACGGCTAATGTCACCAATGTGCAGGTGAACTGTGGCGCGTTGTTTGCCGTGTATGTGGCGAATCTGGGCGGCGGTGTCTCCGCCTATACCAAATGGCCGGCTCGCCGTTCGTTGCGGGAACAAATCCGACCTCCGTCACAGTCGACCCCAGTGGGAAGTTCGCCTATGTGACGAATAATGGCGGTGGCGTTTCGGCCTATACCATCAATGCCTCTACCGGAGCACTCACGCAAATGGCCGGTTCGCCATTCGTTGCGGGGACAAATCCCATCTCCGTCACGATCGACCCCAGTGGGACATTTGCCTATGTGGCAAATAACGGCAGCAACAACGTCTCGGCCTATACCATTAATGTCACTACCGGAGTACTCACGACAGTGGCTGGTTCGCCTTTCGCTGCGGGGACAAACCCCACCTCCGTCACGGTTGACCCCAGCGGGACATTCGCCTATGTGGCGAATAACGGCAGCAACAATGTCTCGGCCTATACCATCAATGCCACTACAGGGGTACTTACGCCACTCGTCGGTTCACCATTCGCTGCGGGGATAGGTCCACAATCTGTCACTGTCAGGCAAATAAAATAATGAATCCATCCGTATCAGTTGCACATAACGATCTTTCAACATGGATAAGCTTTAGGGCGACCAAGCAACTTAACTACCACCAGCTAAAGCTGGTGGGTTAGCGCAGCTAGGCGCAGAGGACTAAAGTCCTCTTGCTCGCGCCAAGCTAAACGCGCAACACCAGCAAGGAGGAACGGACAACGGTTTGTTCCGCGCTCGCTGAATTTGCAAGGCTAAAGCCGGTGGCTTAAACCTTGTGATCGACAGTTAAACCTCTCAAGGGGGTTATTGTTTGGTGCGTCTATCAGTCGAGGAAACGTTGGTTACTGAACATCTAAAAAACACACAGAACATCTGTATTTGAAGGGAAACCAATGCGAAAGCTGCAAACGGTAAAACCGTTTACAAGGCTAATCATGTTGTTGGACCGAATGATCAGAACACCGATGCAAACTTTAATTGATGGAGTCGTGGCACGATAAAATCACCACACTGAACATCTGAAGCAGAGCTGACCGTCGCGTCGTCAAATCGGGTAACTGACTGATCAAGTCGCGACTACTACACTTAAGCTCAAGCAAAGCTCGCACCATCATGATCTAAGAAACGAGCTTTCCGATTAATGCTTGTTTTCAGGAAAGTACCGTCGTGAAAGGCCGTCTGTCCCTCACCAGTCGTTGTCGAACAATTTATGTCGGGTACCATATATCGGAAAGTTCGAAATTCCAGATTTGAACTTTCCCACACCATTTACTCGTCTTAAGAAATATACGTTGGCAATGAGCAATATTCAAATCTGGAATGTGGCGTGTCAGCTCAGCTTACTGACTCATCAACCTCGGCTGAAACCTTGGCTTGCTGTGGCTTCTTCCGCCGCCGGCTACCATAATAACTGGCCCCGATCGTCGGCCGGGTGTGCCCCGCTCGCTCAACTAGCTTCAGGGTCGCCACATGGAATTCATCCGCCGGAATGTCATTGATATCACCGCCTTTCACCGGCGCATCTTGTCCTGTCAATCGCTTGAAACTCTCTTGCATGTATTGATGCCGCAAACCATGCGCTGAAACGCCCTCGTCCCTGAGGGTGATGCCTATGCTTTCCAAGACGGTATAAAAGCGGCGCCTTTTCTGTTCGTATGTCTTGCCACGAATACCGAGCCTGCCGGTCTTGCCGTCTGCCAATGCCTTCGCGCGCTGCAAGATGTCACGCTGAACATCGTTCTCTATAGGGACTGTGCGTGGACGATCGCCCTTGGTACCTTCCCGAACGGAGATGTTGCCATTTTCCCCATCAATCGACGGACGGTACAAGATAGCTTCCCGCACCCGCAGCCCGAAACCCAAGCAGAGTTCCAGCCACATGCCCACGGTTTCATCCTTGACGGTCACTTTCTGGATCAAGTCCAAGACATTGATGCCATTGCCTTCCCAAGATTTGTCTTCCTGCACAACCATAGTCCGACGCACCGAGGCCCGGTCTTCCACGTACATG
The DNA here is from genome assembly GCA_027310725.1 of Sideroxydans sp. Classification (GTDB taxonomy): domain Bacteria; phylum Pseudomonadota; class Gammaproteobacteria; order Burkholderiales; family Gallionellaceae; genus Sideroxyarcus. Next base: position 32,261 of record DAIDAG010000039.1, read on the forward strand.
AACGAGTCGCCAACCATGCCGTATTTTCCGATCCATTCACAAAACGTCCGCATGATTGAAATTTTGTTTTGGATGGTTGATGGGGCCTGCCCCTTTTTTTCCAGGTGAATAAACACGGCCCTAAGATGCTTCTGCTTGAGGTTGTAGATGGATTTGATGGAGTACCGTGGATTGCGCATCCGGATGAGGTCGGCAAAAAATCCTTTTATGACGGTACGTCGCTTGTCTTGCGTGCCTTGTCCAACCTTCTTGTCCTTATGGGCGGCCTCGTCCTTGTGCTGCTGCAGCACGATCTCGATCTGGCTGTTCAGTCTTTTCGGGATGAACCCTCCTGACTTGTGAGCGCTGTTCTTGCCGTCAATTCGGCCTGGTTTCGCGGGTGGGAGCTTCCGCCCAACCGCGACATTTTCCTTTACATGCTGTTGCTCGTGCTCCGTCTCAATCGCCAAGTCTGGATCCAGATTTCCTTCATTGTTTTCCATCACCATCGTAATTCTCCTCAATTCTGCTCGTCATCCGGCCCACCTCTGCATCGGAAAGATGTGATAGCAAAAGGTGGGAATCCATTGACTCGGTCCAGTCTAGACTGAGGTTTGCGCATTACCCGGCGCTAGGGTGTCTGGATTGACCGCCAGACGCGGCGAGTATCGATTCGACTGACATCGTCAGCCAGGTAAGTACGTTAGTCTCATCGGGTGGAGTGATGCGGTAGAGCATTTCTGCTCGAACCGTCAACGTCGCTATGCGACTCCGGCCACTACAGCCAGTCTCTTTTTTTGCCTTTTACGGCTCCCTTTGGTTTGAATCTTTCTCGCTACACACTCGGCATACTCTGTCACTCCCTACCACCGGGAGATATAGCCTTTCGGCACCGGTTTTTCCCTCGCCGACACAGCCGCGCCTAATGCAGCGGTCTATGAAGTACAGACAGTCATTCGACTGTAAGGGGTGTGAAATGCGTACTGCGTCTTGTCCTGTTACGACATCTTCGTCTTCTTCTTCCCATCCTCGTGTCCACTTTTCCCGCCCCGTCGCTCGTACTCCAACCCATTAGATTGGCGAACAACTCAGACAACCTGATTCCGCGCGTCACGACACCACCAGCCGACGGCGCGATGACCTGTCGGCCTCGTGCGTCATAACTCTCGGTATCAAGCGCCCGTTAAGGGGGTACTGGTTTCTCTACTGATGTTTGATTTCGACTACTCGAATGTCTTGCCCGGACCGGGCGAGTGGCATGCGCAGACGGAGTAACCCCGTGTGACCTGCCTTAGATTCCAGCCGCATTTCTTTGGCCGGCATATGAGTTGCGCTGTGTGCGTTACTCGATTCGCGGGGGACTAGCCCGCCTCTACTACGTTTAGGTATTGCGTTTTAAATCTAGCTTTTTTGCCATTTCAGGCGCACCTGCAGGTAAGCGCAGCTGATTTACCGTCAGCCAATCGTGTTCGCCGAAGCGAAGTACGTATATTGAATCATAAATAAATTCGCGGTGTCAAATTCGGACAGCGATTATCTCGGCCGTCACTATTCGATTCTGTCGCGAAGCATCCACGGCATCTGAATTTGGATAACACTCTCTATCCGTGCTTAGAAACAATATTTTTACTCTGAGGTATTTCAGTGAATTTCAAACTGGAGGTGAAGTTTGTTAGAGCTGTCAGAAAATGATCTTCGAAAATAAAAGTGCCCATTTTTGGGCTGTTTTCTGCTGGCAATTTTCTCGAAGCAAAAATAAGTGGCGAATAGTGGCCCCTTTTCTTCTACGCTGTGCAAATTCATTTTGAGAACTGCAAAAAAGTGCCCATTAAGGGTACACTAAGACGTAAGCGAGAAAGGGTATCTATGAGCAAGAAGGACACATTGCGATTCAAGGTCTGCGTATCATCTGGGTACGCGGAATTCTACGAGCACTTGAAAGAATTCGGCCCCTACTATCGCTCCAGGCGATTGCTTCAACTGGCGCAAATTGGCTTTTCGTTACAGAAGGGAATGGCGATCAGCGCTGCAATTCAAATGCCTACAGTTACAGTGCAAACTCCGGCAGAGGTATCCAGCAGCCCTCGACAAACTCACTATAATTTTAGCGATGATGCGACAAACCAAATCGCAGGCATGTTGGATGCCTTGGACACTTGGGGTACTGCCTGAGGAAATTAAATTCCAATTTATTGCAGTGAATATTGACGCTCATAATTAATCGCCATACGTTCAACAATCATCCCACTCCGTTCTATTTCTCAGCGCCTTTGATACTCCTCTTAGCGCAATACACAGAATTAGTTCTTTAGCTGAAATTTTCAGATTGGCGATCATTGCCATATTGGTTAGCTGAGGAATTGTGATATCCTGGCGTCGTAAATGGAGCAATAAAATGACTGCAACAGTACCAACGCTTGATGAGTCCATCGAGCGAATGAAACTTGAGATAGTTGAAGACATCAGGGCAGGACGAGTGCCTGCAGATTGCCCATCATTTTCTGCACTTCACGATCATGTGGACGCCAATTGCTACGGAGGATTCTGCGAAGACGAACTTTTGCAGGCTCTAATAGATCACTTCGGCGGGCGTGATTCCAACGAAGGTATGCCAGACGCTCTGGTAAGCTACCTAAATGATGCGCAAAACTCGATTGACCGCTGGATCAAAGATGGCGGTGCAACGAATCTCTCCTCGCTTTCAGGAAGTTCATGTACCACGCCCTTGTTAGGAAAAAGCCAATGAATGTCTCCATGGCAGTGAAGTTCAAGAGCAATACAGCCGTTGGAAAGGCATTTGATGCCATCATCGATGGGATTGGGCGCGGCGACATTGGGGAAATCCTGATGAATTGGAATGACTCGCAACTCAATGAGGATGGCGATAAGATCATCTGCTATCCAGGTAGGGATGGCAGATTTTCGCTGGGCAAGGAAGGCGGAAAAGTGATCATAAGCAAGCGCGAATTCCTGACTTGGTTAATGAGCGATGAACCATTTGACGAAAAGGTGTACGGCGCTAACATCCGAAACGATCCTGATTGGACGGCACTGATTCTGCGTGCACGAGAGGCAGCAATAGGTACTCAGCTCCATGGCAAAGGTGCGGAGGCGTCCCATTCGAAAACCCCTCAAGGAAGTCGGAATTAATCCGTGCCCCCTATTTAGGCCACTCCGTATAGAATTCGCCGTTTGATTTGACAAACTCTGGCAGCCACTGCAGATCCATGATCGCCGAATTGAGACCGCACTCCCAAATGACAAGCACCCTCCAACCGTTGTTGACCAGAAATTGAATCTGTCTTTTGTCCCGAGCCATATTTTGGTTGAACTTGTGAATCCATTTCCTGCGATTCTGTGCCGGCGTCGTGGCGAACCTGCATCCAGCGTGTCTGTGCCAGAAACATCCATGCACAAAGATGGCCAAGCGGTACTTGGCCAAAACGATATCCGGGCTTCCGGAAAGTTTCTTGTCATGCAGCCGAAAGCGAAATCCGCTGGAATGCAAAAATCGCCTCACCAGCATTTCCGGCTTGGTATCTTTGCTTCTTATGCTCGCCATCATGCGAGAGCGCGTCTTTGTGTCGACTATATCGGTCATTCTCTGCAATTTAAAAACATTCAGCTGGATTTAGTGTAAACCTATGGATCAGACTACGCCTATTCCTGTCGTTGATCTATTTGCTGGCCCAGGCGGTCTGGGAGAGGGGTTCTCCGCTCTTGATGAAGGCAAAGCATTCAAAATCCTTGTTTCAGCCGAGATGGACCCCGCAGCACACAGCACGCTCAGATTGAGAGCCTTCTACCGGATATTGAAGAACAAGGGAGGTGCATCTCTTGATAGTTATTATCGCTTCTGCAACGGAAAGTCTGATGTTCCTTGGGATGACGAAACGAAGTGGGCATGGGATGAGGCGGTAAATGAGGCCAAGTGTATTACTCTCGGCAGTGAGGAGGGGAACAAGGTTCTCAATTCGATTATTGACAATGCCGCGTTGGGTGCAGACACGCCTTGGATTCTCATTGGCGGGCCACCTTGCCAAGCATATTCATTGGTCGGGCGCGCGAGAAATCGGGGGAATACCGAATACAAGGCTGAAGAAGATCACCGCCATTACCTTTACAAAGAATACCTGAGAATAATTGCGCAATATCATCCATCGATTTTCGTAATGGAAAATGTGAAGGGAATCCTTTCCGCAAAGGTCAATGGCGAAAAAATATTCCACTCCATTCTGCGTGACCTGTCGGATCCACAACTTGCAACCAAGAACAAGTCCGGCCTGGGATACAAAATCTATTCGCTTGTTGTCCCAACTCTTTTCACGAAAGGCATGAATCCCGAGAATATTGATGTTCACGATTTTATCATCCGGGCAGAAAGTTACGGTATTCCGCAGGCAAGACATCGAGTCATTCTTCTGGGGGTACGGGAGGACATTGATGTTGTGCCTCCGCTTCTGAACAAAATGCCAGAATCGAATGTTGAAGATGCAATATCTGCCCTTCCTCGATTGCGCAGTCGCCTTAGCAAGGAAGCAGACAGCCCGGAAAATTGGTCTGCCAAGGTTGAGAAATTTCGATTGGAGCTTATTCGAGAAGCATCCAAGGCGAAGGGCCGGGAACAATTGGTCGAGATACTCAAAATGTATGACGGTCACATCACGTCCGCTCTCAACCACGGCTCATTGAGAATTGAAAGACTGAACCCGGAACAATTGGCGAATCCGCTCTTGGGTCCCTGGTATCACGATGACAAGTTGAATGTGTGGCTGAATCATGAGAGCAGAGGCCACATGGAAAGCGATCTTCGACGATACCTTTATGCATCTGCTTTCGCCTTGGCCGCTGATCACTCCCCCAAGGGACATGATGAATTCAATCTTGCCAAGCTGAGTCCAAACCACCTGAACTGGAAAACAGGCAAATTCGCGGATCGATTCAGAGTGCAGATGTACAACCGGCCAGCTACAACAGTGACCAGCCATATTTCAAAAGATGGTCACTACTTCATCCATCCGGATCCGTCGCAATGCCGAAGTCTTACCGTTCGCGAAGCTGCGAGACTGCAAACATTCCCGGATAACTATTTCTTCCAGGGAAATCGTACCCAGCAATTTCATCAGGTTGGTAATGCGGTACCCCCCTTGCTTGCCTACCAAATTGCTTCAGCTGTAAAACAGCTTTTCACATAGCGCGCACAATTCCCTCTTTAATCATTCATTGCCAACTAGGCATTTGTCGTGTGCCGAAAGCCTTCGTCCTCAGCAGCCTCTTTTAGCTTCAGCAACTTCTTCCAGTCTTTCTCCAAGGCGATCTTGACGAAGCTTTGCGTGGTGCTGGCTTTCTGGATAAGCGATCGATCAGTTGTCGAGAATAAGGTGGCGCAATTTGGCCATGCAAGTAGTGCTTTCCAGTAGCCAGAAAAAGTCAGCTCAAAGACTTTCTCTTGAACGTTAATACCATCATCTATGGCGCCTTGTTTCTTGCCATCCGCCTTCTGAAGCTTGAACTCATCCTTTTCAATTGTTAGCGCATTTAATGACGGCACGGTCAACTCAAGATTCATGACATCGTTCCAGCATTGATCTTTCTTGCACCACTCCCCGACGTTACGCTCGCCTTCTGGCGGATTAACCAGGATATCCTGAATTTGCTGTCCCATGCTGGATAGTGCGCTCGACAATTCCGCCCCCACCTCTTGCCTGTTCCAGATTGACTCCAAATCTATTTCTCTACCTTGGCTTCGTGCCAGATGACCCAGCTTGGCAATAGTGTAGGTCACAATATTTGCCCTGTAACCTCCCTCGTACCACCCTCCCCTTGCTTCATCCACGATCCTCTCCATGAATCTCCATATCATGGCGACAGACATCATATGTCTGAAATAGGTCTCGCCGTATTGCGGGCTGATTGTTTCCCAGTACTCCGCTTGGCCGATATCCTTTCCACCATCAAACTTGGCAGCAAATCTTATGAAATTTTTCTGTGCGCCAAGACTGACCCAGTGGGGCTTCTCATTCCATGTGTTGTCGTATTTCGCCAGGTCCGTTTTGTTGACTAGCTGATTGGGAGGATATTCGCTATCGAAAGCATTCTTCTGGGACTGACTCAGGTAGAGACGTTCGTTTTGATACTGCCCACGTGACCGTTCGTAAAACCACTTGCTTTGAATACGAATCCCAGCTCTCGCAGGGGTAAGCAGCCGTCGCGATATTTCTTCCATCTTCCTGTGGAATGGATGATTGGCGAAAAAATCAGCAACGTTCACTTTGTTCTGAGTGTTGGCGTATTCTGCAATTCTTGGAACCAGATCGTGTGCCTCGGCTTGGCCAACCGTCGTCAGCTTCATTTGCACAGAGACATTCTCCAGGGAAAGCCGATCTTTTTTCCTGGCTGTCAGCACACTGGCCGTTGTCTGCCCCCCATTTACAATTTGCAGGTCAGTAATTCTTGTTATGGTTGGCTGACCATTAATGCTTTCAATTTCCACATCGGATGCGGTAGCCGCAATCCCGTTGTTATAGGCAAAAAAGAGGTGTGGCTGATCTTGGATGGTCTTTCTTATGCCTTTGTTCACGCCACCACGCATGCCAAGGAATGATCGTACATTACCTTCCAGCAACCGACTTCCGTAGCGATCAAAGAGGTCGGCAAGAAGATTGCCTCTGATGATACATAAATAGGATTTGCAGGAATTGTCCCCAGTAGCTTCTATGCAGGGAATTCCAGCTTGGCCGAAGTCGGACAACTCGATTTCGACCAGTTCTCGTTCCCGGCTGGACTGATACAGAGCCATGAGTCTTGGCAAATCCCAGATATGACGCTCGAACGGTATTCCTGCAACCTCGCCCTGGAGTTCTTCCTTGAACTTGCTGCTCAGACTCAGGTTGGTGAAGATGTGAAGCCTGATCCGGCTAATTTTCTTTCGCTCGTTGTACAGCTGATAGGCCAGTTCATAGGCCGGGTTGGCCTCGGTAATCTTCTCGAAGAGATTATTTTCAATGGATTCGCGGACAAAGTTCTCTAACCAACCCGAGAGCTCGACTGCGCTGCCAGTGCTGAACGTGGCTGGCTGCGCAATGTCGCTCCACTTTCCAACAACAAGACCGAGGCTTCCGTCAGACTCCTCAAGGTGGGTATATCCGTGCAACTTCAGGGTCCTGTTTCTCCGGCCAGTCCCTTCCCACTCAGCCTGTTCAAACTCCCCGAAGACAGGATCCTCTTCTAGGCGTTCTGCAACCTCATTGACGAATGCGAGCGTATCAACCAGATGGCTTGCCTTGCTTCTTCTGGCGACAATCTGGCCAAGTTCGACGAGAAACTCTTCAGGATGCAGCATCCGCCCCCTCCTCAGCAATTCTGAATGGCGCAATAGCGGACAGTGCAAGACTGTAGGAGATATCTGTAACCCCATTCGGCACGATTGACGTGCTCAAGCGGGGAAACCCGGCTGCTACCAGATATTTTTCTCTCTTCATGATGTTGAAGCACGCAGACTCATAGCATTCATGTTCGACATAGCCAGCCTCAAGCAGGTGTTCTCTGAAAACCAACAGTCCATTAGGAGCGCTGTATAACAAGCTTTCCAGTTCAGCAATCAGACCCATGAGACACAGGCAGTTGTTCTCGTCAGGAGCTGCTTCTCTCAAATAATATATCCAGAGTTGAATAGGTGTAGTGGCTGATTCGAGCTGCTCGATAGAAGCTATCCCAACGCGATCCGCAGTAGGAGCTACGGCCTTGACCTCTACCGCCAAGTCGGAGAATACAAAATCCTGGTCAGTCTTGCGGGGGCCGGTCCAGGCAAAGACAATATCTGCCATGCCACCTTGGCTACTTTTCAAAAATGACCTGAGTGCAAGCAATTCTGCCATCAGCCCTTTGATTTGAAACTTTTCAAGGCAGCCAGCGTTTCCGCTCTGGAACAGCTTTTTCCAAAGAAGCAGTCGTTGCTTGAACAGATTAATCAGCGCGGCCTGGCTGGGAACCAAGGCGGCCGCGTCAACAAGATCTTGGCATAGACGACCAAAGACCTGTTCCAGTTCATTTCGGGTCAGGCGGAGTACCATCAACCAACTGCCACCAGCTCGTTGATGACGAAAATACTCCAGGGCTTTCGTGCCAATATCAATTTCTGGCGGTCGGCTGTTTATCTCGATGGCAAGCAGCACATTGCCAGCACCATCCATGCCTGCCTGAATATTGTGAAGAGACTCAACAGCAAGGCGAACCAGCCTGAAGTCTCCCTCCATTAGAGATTCGCCAACACTTTTCTGACGAAGCTCCTGCCAGAGCGACTCAATCTTCGTCATCATTGAGCTCCTCTTCATTCCCGAATATCGCACGCATGGCCACCTTGTTCAGACGATAGACCACCTTCTTTTCGTCATCAGAAGCGTTGGGGTCAAAATCAGGGAAGCTCAGGCTGATGGCAACCATGATGGGAGCTTCGATTTCCTCCGGGCGCATCATTTTCTCTGGATCTTCCTTGGGAGAGACGCACTGAATAAAGTGGATCGTCAACAATGGCCGAGACCGGAAGTCCCTAAACATGTAACCAGGAATTCTCTCTCCTTTCTTCGGATCTTTTGCTCGCTCCTCCTCCCAGTTATTGCGCGTCAATTCAATTTCCTGCTGCGACATGCCAACCATTTCGTCAGTATTGTCGCCAACGCGTTGCTTGTTCAGTTTCAGATAATCAGTTTTCGAGAGGCCTCTCTCAAACTGCCGCTCTCTGCACCGAATAGGGCTTGATGTTCCATCATTCAGGAGAACTATAGTGTCAGGTACTGCCCCCCCCTTCCCTTGAGGAATGCAAATGTCCCAAGACTCCAACTCTGAAACCTTGTTTTCTGCGATGAATTTGACCAGTGGCCGATCCTGATCTGCCAGGAAATCCATGTTCATGTTGCTGATGTTCAGCTCAGATAGAAAGGTGGCAATTTTCGATTTGCTGATTCCTGTCCACAGATAACGAGAACCACCGAGCCATCTATCTTCTGAGCCTTCTGTGATTGCGGGTCCGAGGGAGCTGATCAGTCGATTTGCGATCTTGATATTTTCCTCATGCAGATTCCCAGCCTTGGGTACATAGGCTGTTTCAGTCCCGTGTGCACTAAGAGAAATTCGCTGTTCAATCTGATCAGAATTTTTCATCTTGTTCTGAGCAGTAACGATAAGAGTGTCTGGATGAGCTTTCACGCGTATGCCAAATTGTGATGGCTGCATGCGATTTGCACTCATTCGCCTGAAATCTCTGCGAAGTTCGCTGACGGCAGTTGCGATATGTGCGTACCAGTCTTGAGCATCTTTATCCATCCAAATCCGAAAAACATCCTCGTATCCGGGACGATAGCCAAACCATCGGCCCATTTGCAGCAGCGTGTCATAGGCCTTCGAGTTGCGATAGAAGTAGCTGACGCACAGCCCTTCGAGAGTGAGTCCGCGGGAAAGGGTCAAGCCGCCAATGGCAATTACCCTTCGGCCTTTTGCTGTATTTTTGTATACCGAATAATTCAGCTTTTCTTCGTCAACGGATTTCTGATTGATTGTAAGTACCGTTACAGATGCGATGGCGTCATAGAGTGCTTTCCGAACATCATTCCATGAAAATTCAAGGTCACCATATTCCGCATCCCATAGGCTGTACAGATTTGTGAGTTCGGGATGGCTCTCCCAAGAAGTGCTAAGCAGGTACTGCTTTATTTCCTCCTGCAGTCCCCAACCAAATTTCTGAACCTTCTCTTTGACTTTTTTCTGAACGTCATTGAACCGACTGACATTGATAAGCATGGATCGGTGCTTCAGGCTTTCCTTTCTGAGATCGCGCATTGCACAGCTCAGAAAAAAGATCCGGATGGCATCTTTAAGACTGCCGGGAATATCTTCTACCTGAAGCGTTTTATCGTGTTTGTAGGGCAAAAGCCCTTCAGCATCATCAATAACCTTCAGCTGAGAATAATGCTCCCCATCCTCCAGGAAAATGCTGCTGGCTCCGATGTAGTTGGATGGAGTATTGAGGCTGTATATGAAATCGGAAGGAAACAGGTCTTGGTCGTTGTCGGGATTAATGAAGATGTTGGCAAAAGGTGTCGCAGTGTAGGCAACATAGCTTGATCGCGAAAACTTCCGGCGAATTTCTCGAATGAGGCGATTTATGGTTGCGGGGTCTTCATCTTTTTTGGTGTTGACGGACGCATTGTCGGCTTCATCGTCAATCATGAGAAATGGAACAGTAAGGAGATCCGATCCTGCGGGTATCTGCTTGTTAAGCCATGTGTCGAGTTGCTTCAGAGGGCTTATGTTCTTCTTCATCACAAAAAGCACGGGCTCTTGAATGTTTCTTAATGGAATCCCTCCCAACGCAACGGCATTGTTTGTAAGGAAGTCCGAATTTACTGAGGTAAGGACGTTGGCTGAACGGTTCCGATAGATACCGGCTCCAATGGGAATTGTGTTTGCATTTCTATCCAGTACGTCTTGACTGTTTCGGCCGACAAAACCCTCATCCAGCCGTTCTTGAGTCTGCCGGCGAAGGTCTTCGATTATGCCTGTCAGCAGAACAATAACCTTGTATCCTGCGTCCGCAGCTTTAGCGATCAGTCCGGTATAGCTTGCAGTTTTCCCTGATTGAACATCCCCCATGACGAGCCCGCGCAATTGCCACCCACTCTCGTCAGTTGGGTTTCCACACTCCGTAAGAATTTTGTCGGTATCTTCGTCCAGAACTCGGACAATTTCGTCGGCTCGTCCACTGGAAGTCAGCAACCGCCTATAGCTGTCCCAGTAATGCCACTTCACGCCTCCCTTGACGTCAGACAGCCAAGGCAAATGGTCTTTCTTGTGCATTACCTCGCCAACGGTATGCGTAACGCCTATGGTTGCCTCAAGGCGGCTTCGGATATCTGCCAATATTTCCTGATTCAGGGTCCCGTCCAGCATTACCAACTTTCCGAGAACTTCTTCAAGTAGTTCGTCTGTAAGAGGGCGGCCATTAATAACGCTCATGGCTATTCCCATGTGATCCATTTGCATTGAGCTCATTCCGATAGTTCCTCAAGGATTCTGCTGTGGTGTTGGGGATAGCGTGCCAGGGGGTCAATGTTGAGTACGGCGGGAACATCAAGCCCGGTGATCCGAATGATGTTTGTTGCCAGTTCAATCAGTTCATGGATAAGACCTTCAGCGTCCGGATGACGGTGATCAGAACACATGTCTGCATAGATTGACTCTAGCGGGAGCGACCCAGTCAGCAATTCCAGGACGGCCTGGAGAATGCTCTGTTCCTCCTTGTCCAGTTTTTCGGAAAGGCTGGATATGGCGGGATGCTCACTGTTGATCTCATAACGAAATACCCCGTGCCTCGGTTCGATGCGCTGCCATAGAGGGACAAACTTTCCGTTCTTTTCTTTTCTGCCAGGATAAGTGATGGTTTTCCGACTTGAGCTGACGAAATGCGGTATCAAATCCCTGAGCCGGTTTCTGACGATATCTGGGGGGTAGGCAACTGACTTTTTGATGTCCAGTCCCCAAAGGTCATCAAGGGAGTTCGGGATGTCAACCTGAACACGAGTCAATTTGAAAAACTCGTCCTTGGGGACCAGTCGAAACCAAGTGCCCCAGATGACCAGCCGTCGGTTCCGATAGACATAGAATCCCTGACTTCCCCTGAGTCCGCTCCGCCCGCCTGCTGTCTCGATTTCTTCCGTCGAAAGATGACTGATTGGGGGAAGCACATAGGGCTTCACGGTAATTGTGGCGTCTCTGACCCTGATTTCCTGCCCCTCTAGGGGTTGCCTGAAATTGTTGTCTTTCAAGAAAGGATCCATCGGTCTCACTTTGACTCCGTTTACATAAATCTCAACAGGATCAAAGTTGCCTTCTTTCTGGGAATATCTGTGAAAGACAAAACCGAGATGGTGGAGCAACTCGGACATCCGAGTTTTCATTTCTTCCTGTGGGCTGGAAGATCCAGACATCATTCTGTCGAGGGATTGCCAAACGACAAGTGTTCCTGAGAGCTTGCCTGCCAGATCTTGATAGAGTGGCAGTTGTTCCAGTTCTCGCTGGTCTGGAACCAGCACTACCCATTTTCCATCGGTCAGGCTCTGAAGATAATCAATATCCCAGCATCGAGCATGAATTGCGCCATTCTTCTTGCTTACAACCGTAAGTTTCCGACACTGCGACAAGGAGGCTGTTTTCAAACCAAGCCCGAACCTCCCCAGGTCATGATGAGCCCTTAGAGCATTCGGATTGCTGCTCCCATGGCGCATTGCGTTTGTCAGTTCAGTCGCATCCATGCCGTGGCCATCATCAAGGATTGCCACAAATGGGTCACGGCTTGCATCATATTCAATCAAAATATGGGGAGCGCCGGCAGAAATGCTGTTGTCTACAATATCTGCTATTGCCGTTTCTGTTGTGTAACCTACGGCGCGCATAGATTCAATCAGCGACACTGGGTCCGGGATTACTTCTAGCGATTGAATCAATTCAGACCCCAAGAATTTGCATGATCAATATGAAGATTATTGACGGTCCTGCCGAACGCTCCCATCTGGAGTCTGACCAACGCCTGTCAATATGCTCCCCACTCGAATAATAACCGCTTTGGAGGGTAGCTGGTATATGCCAGCGTAGGTAAACTTGAACGATCCTTAGGTCGTGGGCATGAAACACTCTATGTCATGCAAACCGGTGAATAGGCTCATGCGCTCGTCCGCTATTTGCGTTTGCAGAGCTCTAGGAGTATTTCGGCACTGATGTCTGGCTGACCAATGCGGCCAAGATAAGATGAATATCGTTGAACTAGGTTTGGCACGAAGTGCGGTGCAACTGATGCGAAGCGCTTGGGAATCAATGTGGGTATTTCTTCCGAATTAATGGTACGAACTTCCTGAAAATCCACCAACCAAGGGCCCTTGTCATCCAATGGAGGCAAGAAATGCGTGGCTATCTCGTGACCTTGAGTAGCGTGACTGCGCAATTCCTTTTCTGCCCGTTCCTTTTTCTTACTGCTTTCACCGAGAAGTTGTTCCTTCCATTGACCCCATACCAACATCGGATTGCACACCGCCAGCATAAGATGGCTCGGCGGCTTGTTGGCCATGTTGCAGCGCGGTGTGAGAACAACGTGAACCTGGCCGTCCAGATCTAGAATATCTCCAGTGTCGAGCCTATCCGCATACAAAGCCGGCACGATGTAGAACTCGTCTGGATGGTGGATTACCGGAGGCTGTGCCAGTGAGTCGGCAATATGCGAAGCTGTCTGGCGGGCAATGACACCAGCGATCATTTTCTTGTCCAGCTCTTTTGACCACCGAGTCTCCCAGCGGCGCCATATAGACTGATTGAAGAGCCGCGCGGTCTCTTTTTCGATACGGTTGCGGGTAGCTTCCATGGCGGCCATCAAACCGGCTTGGTCGGAAAACCCTTGGAGAATCTTCTCCGCCTCCCCACCCCGTTTGCTATGGACACGTATGTTGGAGGCGAGTACGGCTGAGCTTGCCTCGCCGTCGTACCCGCTATACACGACTGTTGGAATGCCGACTTCTTCCAACAATATTTGAAGCACATCATTACCGAGAGGCTGTGCGGCTCCGGTTTCGTCGTCTCCGTCTGGCAGCCTGAGGTCAATGACAGCGCAATTCAGACGCGTACGGGAAAGCGTTTGCAGCGCCTCTCGCTTGCTTGCAGCGAAGGTTGATCGAAATTTGAAAGGGCTCGAAGGATTGCGGTTGAAATCACGAATATCCCTATCCCAACTGTCTCTCGTTCCTTTATCGTCTTCTACGATCAATATCTCACATACTTCCACTTTTATATCCTCATCTAATGTGATAATTAATTGCGCGGCAGTGTGATAGCGAATCTTGCGCCGACATCTGAGTCAGCCAGACGAAGTTCGCCACCGCTTCTGAAGATCGCTTCCCTAGCGATACTCAGTCCTAAACCAGTCCCACTTGGCTTCAGCGTGAAACCAATATCAAAGAGTTGATCTTGAAACTCTTCCGGTACTCCATGGCCATTGTCTTGCACGAATAAAGTCACTTTTTCTGACTGCGCATCACTAGCCGTGATAGTAATGTGTGGAGACTGTATGCTACGGTGCTGAAGCCAGTACATAGCGTTGTCGATCAAGTTCGTTAGAGCAGTAGCAAGATCCTCAGGATAACCCTTCACCGTGAGGGCGCTTGTCTCTTGCCCCACTTGGAACTGGAGTCCTATGGCATCAGCCTTGGTCCTGAATAAATAGATGGTGTTGTCCACCACTTGTTTTACGAAATAGATCTTAGGTTCCCCGCGGCGCGCACCAGCTAGCGGTCTGAGAGCATTGAACAACTCTCGAAGCGACATGGCACTTCCTCTCATCCCATTCAAGATCTTGGGTACATCGGCACGGTCTTCTTGGGCTTCTGGTGTGTCGTTAAAGAGGGCCGGCCACCATTTTTGCAAACGAGCCACCTCGGTTTCAATGAACGCCAACGGTGTATTTCCCTGGTGCATCACCTCTCCTATGATCGTCCCCAAAGTTACTTGTGCTTCCAGCTGAGCCTGCCGTTCTTCAAGATCTTTCAGATATCCAGTCAACCTTTCCGACTCTCGGGAAATCACTTTCTGTGCTTCATCCCTCTCACCCTCGGGCAACTTCTCAAACAGCTTTTTCGCCCAAGAGAGCTCCGCCTGGTTTAGCACTTCACGAAACCCACTCTGCTTACGCGCATCTAGGCCCGCGGCAATTCTGAACTTACGTCGCCGCGGTTCAATAACTTCAGCAAGCAAGGTTAGAATCAAAGACTGAAGACGACGAAAGCTTCCATTTTCCTCCAAACCCTCACGACTGCTGCGCTCCATCAGTTGAGACGCATCTTCATCATCAACAACAACAGTGCCCGCCACTTGATTGCGGCCTATCTTCAGTGATGGATTCTGAACTCGCTTGGCGTCAAGAGTCAGCCAGTCATTTTCTGCGTCCCCATATGGACGAACTCTGAAGCCTTCCCGATAAATGGCAACGCCTGCAATGCTATCTAAAAGCTTGCGTGCTTCACGAACACCCAAGTGACCAAACCCAGCTTTCTCAGCAGTACTGCGAATCGACGTTGCCTCTCTGTCAAATATATTAAGCCGTACGAGAACAATACCGCATGGATCTTCGCCTTCCTTCAGAGGAACCGTCAATCTTATCGGCTCAGCCTCCTTTCCTGCTCGACGAATGGTCATGGTGCCTTCGAAAGTACCGCTTTCGTCAAATATGCCATCCACTGCATAATCACATGCTTCCAGCACCGGGAATGGCCTAACCTCATACGGTTCATCTGATACTTTGCCGCCCTGCTCTTCACCTCCAGATAACTCTACGAAAGACGAGCCATCGAACCCACTGTTTTCTTTATTGCACCTAGAGAGATCCAGGACGATCTTGAATGGTTCGCCTTCCTTGCTTTCGCTAGGGCTAACGAGACGACGTAGTTCATGATGCAGCCGCGTGATAGCTTCTTCTGCCCAGTCGTCGCGCAGGCTGAATATCCGGAGTATGGTGGCTGTCGGCCCCTGAGTGACTGTTGTCTCAACAGAAAATGCGACATCATCCAGATAGCGCGCTTTGTCGAAGATGTTCCAATCAAGCTCCGCTATTCGCGTTTTCTCGTACAAGCCAGGCGCTTGAGGTGGCTGCGTTTGCGCAGTGGAAATGAGTTCCAGATAACCGCCGAGCCGTGCGGCTGCGAAGCGCCCGATCCCCTTCGATCCTAAGAGCTTTCGACCTTTTGGACTCTCCCTCCTGTCTTTCTTGTCACTTGTTGCTGGCTCCATCCACTTTTCTTGGATGTCAGAAAGTGACATTCCGTGCCCGTCATCCTCAAAAAGAATCTCTCCTTGTCCTGCGCGAAGCGGGGGAAAGAAAGTAATACGGACCTTCTTTGCATCTGCGTCGTAGCTGTTCTTTACTAGCTCTATCACTGCCGCCTCGGGACCACTAATGAGGCGGTCACCAATGGTCCGAATAATCCTGGCGCGTGGTCGAAACGTCAGTCGGGGAGCCGGCCACGTCGAAGGCCGTCCCTGTGGCCATAACGGACCAAATGCGTTTGGGGGAACGCCTGTTTCGTTTCCCCAGCCTTCTTGGAGGGAAAGTCTCTCAACGTGGGAGAGGTCAGCCTCGATGCAGGAACGCAGCTCGGGCTCACCGAACACCGCCCAATCAATAACTTTCTTATGATCTCGGGGGGCGCTTTCACCTACCTCCTCGGGAAAGGCTGCTGCTAGCGCCGAGGATGCGAGACAGATCGCAGTCAGGATTCGCCTTGTCGGCGGCTCAGTGACAGAATCGCCATTCTGCTCGTCTAGGGTATTTCTTGCTGCTACGGTGTAACTATCCAAAGCGGCATAGATCGAACAGATGTCGTAGTGGTCAAAAAACTGTCCTTCGAGCTCCAAACAACCGTCGTCAAGACTTTGGCTGCCACCGCGACTTGCACGCGCCTCCGCCAACCGGACCGCCTCTGTGACAGCAGTCCGCGCTGCCGCGGGTTCGGCTGAGTCTTCACCAAAAAGATCCGCATACCGTCGTGCGCAGCGGGCAATGAACGCCACATCCGCCCACAAGGGCAAGACTTGCTCTTGAATATCTCCGTCCATCTATACCCCGCAAATTGCTCCGTGAATTCCAACGGATTATGCCCAAGTTCTTTGTCTATATCTATTATTGTGAAGTCGCAGCCACGAACCAGTGTAAACATCTGCTTTGGTCGTCTGCGTTGAGCGTAAGCATGGTATAGCTTTCATAGATCGCGCCAGTCGCATTGTCTATCCAAGTATTCCAAAGGCCGAGACTGCGTATAGGATGCCTTGCTTGTGATTTCCTCGAACCGAGCGTTGTTTGTTGCATAGGTCAAGTGCGCAGTATTCGCAAACCAGGGTATCAATCCCCACTGGCCAATCACCAGTTCTCGCTCCTTCGAATCAATTGCCGCGCGGATGGACCTGACGCGCGGGGGGGACACTGGGGAGGACTCCCACAACCTGGGCTGATTGCGCCGGCTAATCTCCCAGAACAAACATTCCATTAAATGTGTATTTTCAGGAAAGTACTGTCGTGAAGGGTCCTCTGCCCATCTCCTGACTTCATCCCGTAAGCAACGCCGGTAGCTATTTTCTGGAAAGTCCAGATTTCCAGATCTGAATTTGCCTATACCTCTCACTGGCCTCATATACCAAAGTCAGTGACAAACAATTTTCAAATCTGGAAAGTGGTGACCACTATTCAGTCCGCTAACTCGTCATACTCCGCGGATACAACCGTCTGCCGCGTTTTCTTCCGCCTCCGACTCCCATAATAACTCGCGCCGATCGCCGCCCGTGTGTGCCCCGCGCGCTCGACCAACTTCATGCTCGCCACGCGATATATATTCTCGGGAACAGCATTGATATCGCCGCCCTTGATCGGAGCGTCATGACCAGTCAGCAATTTGTATTTCTCCTGCATGTACTGGTGCCGCAACCCATGAGCCGTAACACCCTCTACTTTCAAGGTAATGCCCAAGCTCTGCATGACAGTATAGAACCGACGTCTTTTCTGTGCGTAAGTCTTGCCGCGGGTACCGAGCATACCGGTTTTGCCGTCTGCCAAAGCCTTCGCGCGCTGCAAGATATCGCGCTGAACATCGTTTTCAACAGGGACCGTGCGCGGACGATCACCCTTGGTGCCTTCAAGAACGGAGATGTTGCCATATTCCCCATCAATCGACGGACGATACAAAATGGCTTCCCGCACCCGCAACCCGAAACCTAAACAGAGTTCCAGCCACATGCCCACGGATTCATCCTTGTTGGTCACTTTCTGGATCAACTCCATGACATTGATGCCATTGCCTTCCCAAGATTTATCGTCCTGCACGACCATAGACCTGCGCACCGACGCGTGATCTTCCACATATTTGATCGAGTCGCCCACCATGCCGTGTTTGCCGATCCATTCGCAAAACGTCCGCATGATAGAAATCTTGTTCTGGATGGTCGATGGAGCTTGACCTTGTTTCTCCAGGTAGGTGAACACGACCTTGAGATGCTTCTGCTTGAGGTTGTAGATGGATTTGATGGAGTACCGCGGATTTCGCATCCTGATCAGATCAGCAAAGAATCCCTTAATAACAGTACGTCGCTTGTCCTGTGACCCCTGGCCAACCTTCTTGTCCTTATGGGCAGCCTTGTCCTTGTGCTGCTGCAGTACGATCTCGATCTGGTTGTTCAGTCGTTTCGGGATGAACCCACCGGACTTGTGCGGGCTGTTCTTACCGTCGACGCGTCCCGGTTTTACATTTGGAAGCTTCCTTCCACCTGTGACCTTCTCCACGTCCGCAGCCTTAGCATTGGAAGGAGGTTCGTTCTCGGTCTGCTGCTCATGCTTAGCTTCGCTCGTTTTCTGTGCACCATAATTTCCGTCGTTGCTCTCCATCACCATCGTTATTCTCCTCAATTCGGCTCGTCATCCGGCCCACCTCCGCATCAACAAAATGCGGTCACTAAAAGTGGGGATCCATTGACTCGGTCCAGTCTAGACTGAGGGTCGCGCATTGCCCGGCGCTCGGGTGTCTGGTTTGACCGCCAAACGCGGTGAGTATCGATTCGACTGACATCGTCAGCCTGGTATGTACGTGAGTCTCATCGGGTGGAGTGATGCGGCTGACCATTTCTGCTCAGCACGGCAACGTCGCTTTGCGACTCTGGCCACTACAGCCAGTCTCTTATGCCTTTACGGCTCCCTATGCTTTGAATCTTTCTCGATCACACACGCGGCATACTCTTTCACTCCCTACCACCAGGAGATATAGCCTTTCGGCACCGGTTTTTCCCTCGCCAACACAGCCGCGCCTTATGCAGCGGTCTATGATGTACAGACGACCAATAGGCCGTAAGGGGTGTGTAATGCGTTCTGCGTCTTGTCCTTTTCTGACATCTTCGTCTTCCTCTTCCCATCCTCGTTTCCACTTTTCCCGCCCCGTCGCTCGTAATTCCAACCCATTGGATTGGCGACCGACTCAGACAACCTGATTCCGCGCGTCACGACACCACCAGCCGACGGCGCGATGACCAATTGGCCTCGTGCGTTGTGACTCTGGGTATCAAGCGCCCGTTAAGGGGGTACTGGTTTCTCTACTGATGTTTGATTTCGACTACTTGAATGTCTTGCCCGGACAGGGCGAATGGCGCGTATCGACGAACTAATCCCGTCGGAGTTGCCTTGGATCACAGCTGCATTTCTGCGGCCGGTTTATGAGTGCGCTGTGTGCGTTACTCGATTCGCGGGGGACTAGCCCGCATTGCGCTTCGCAAGAAGCTGTTTGGAATTCCAGTTTCTATCGCCATTGCTGGCGGCACCTACTGACAAGCACAGCTGATTTCCCGTCAGCCAAACGTACTCGCCGGAGCGAATGATGAGCATTGAAACATGAACAAATTCGCGCTGTCAATTCGGACAGCGATTATCTCGGCCATCACTGTTCGATTCTGCCGCGAAGCATCCACGGTGTCTGGATTTGGATAACACTCTCTATCCCTCATCAGTAACTATTTTCAGTTCCATTAAAAAAAAAGTGACCCAAATGTGCCCCTTTTTGTACCCTTTTTTCGTGGCACGACCTCGTGCCAATCGTTTTTCTCAAAAAAGATACCCAAATGTGCCCCTTTTTGTCACAACCATATGTTTATATGACTCTCTTTTTTATAAAACCAGCCGCTTTTTGTCCTTTTCTTAAGTGTTCGTTCAGATGACGATGGCCTCCAACTGCGGATGTCGATATTTACCATGTAGAGATGATGTAAGCCGCGACGTGCATTGATTCCCTCTTCCCAGATATGGTCCCTTCTGATGGTAAAGTGGCACCATGGCGCTTACGGACTTCTTCGACCAGTGCAGGATAGGTGGCAAGGCGATCTACATCGTCGTCGACCACCACAAGGCCTTGGCCGCGTGGGCGATCGAACGGCGCAAGCTCGCCTCGGCCCCCTACCTGTTGACTATCGATCACCACACCGACACGGATGAGGCCTTCAGAGGCTACGTGTGCATGTCAGCTTACGAAGATAGCTCGGTAGACGAGGACGCCTTGGCCGCTGAACTCATTGCAGCTATCGATTGGTCGAGCGATGAGAGTTTGACCGAGGCCATCGGCAAATTGCGACATGACGAACATATCCACGCAGCCACCAAGTCGGGCACGCTTAACGCCTCCTTCTCGATTCAACTTAGTGACCAAAGCGGCTACGTAGAACCAAACGAGAACGGCATCTACGTTGTTCCCCACAAGTGTGCCATCGGTTGCCTGAAGAAGGTCTATGACGACGAGTGTGTAGTCCACCACGCCTTGGAGATTATTGAGTCACCTTACCTCGACGACCAATTGCGACGCATAGGCGATA
Source organism: Sideroxydans sp. (assembly GCA_027310725.1). Classification (GTDB taxonomy): domain Bacteria; phylum Pseudomonadota; class Gammaproteobacteria; order Burkholderiales; family Gallionellaceae; genus Sideroxyarcus. The sequence goes on from DAIDAG010000039.1 coordinate 52,664, forward strand.
TTACCCAAGGCCTCGGCCTGCCAAACATCGAATCCCTGCCTTACATCCTCGATATTGACCTAGACGCCTTCCACTCGATCAAGGCCGTTAATCCCGACGACGCTTCGACCTTCCGCCGGCTGATTCGTGGGGCCTTGGCAATTACTATCGCGACCGAGCCTGAATGGGTCAAAGAGGTGTGGGAGGATGAGCACAACGAGCCTTCGGCTGATCAACTTCTGACGGCAGTGCTTGGACATATTGAAGAAGCATGCAAGCTGTAAGCTTGTCTGTAGCGATAGACTGATCTCATAAGCACGAGCCCCATTCGATCCAAATCACTGCGGAAAACCTTAGGAACCTAGATTTTGCTTTCTGTATCCGTCTCAAAATACTCAGCATTCAGCTGTTCTCCGGGCAAATATGCCTCGGCCAAAGCTATGGCGTCTGGCATCTCGATGACGCCGTCTAAACGAAAGTGCTTTGCATAGGAGTCACCTTTTACCTTGGTGCCATTGGTAAAAAGCGACTCAAAATCGGCGGGGGTATGATTCATCGTTGCGCCGTCAAGATGCTTGAAGGGACCAGACCCACCAATTGTTATGCCATGGATGTAGAAGGTCTCGGGGAATGCTTCGGTGAACTGCCAAGTCTCAATTTGTATGTACTCAGATGATTTCTGCACATGCGCAACCAGTGTCGCGCAATAACCGTATTTTCTAAAACTCTGTTCATCGATGAGCTTATACATCGACTTCAAAATGTAACCAGGATGGGCTGAGCTGGCTTTTGCAAACCCAACTCTAAAAGGGACGCCAAACACTGGCGCCCCCTTCAGACCTCGGCGATCAGGATTTAGACGAAGCTTTGTGATACTCGAAAGGTCTGGACGTTGTAGGACTATGTCGGCAACGCCATATACGCGCGGTTCAAGATAAACCTGCTGACCAGTCCTCTTTAGAAATAGATTTCGATGCCAAAGGGGGTCAATATCGATCTCGTTGAGCGATATGAGTCCGTCTTCGTCGCGCAATTCTTCAAGTGTGGTCATGGGACATGAATCCTGACTTTTGAGTTACAAGGGGCTGATACAACTGGGTCTCAAGGATGAACGATTTCATTGCATACTCAAGTATGACATCGTTAACTTGCTTGCTAGGCTGAACTACTGCTAATTTACACTATGGATATAACGCTCCAACAATTCTACGATGCCCTCAACGCGCAAGAGAGGGCGTTCATACCCCAGCTTGCATCGGACAAACTTGGCTTGATCCTGAGAGCTGCGGTAAATGAGCTCGACTGGTTCTATTACAACTTGGCTAGGACAGACAATCCGACTTACGAACAGGAAGAGCGCTTTTACCTGCTCCGACTTGGAGCCACACGCCTAATACAACTCTCTCTTGACGCGCGCCCGTCGTTCGACGTTCCAAATGCAACATTTTGCCGCACAACTGGCATTGCGATTCCTGTACTCGAAATCACGGTTGCGCTTGGAATGATAGAGCATGGTCGCCGCATGGCACAAATGGTATCAAGTGGATTTTGCCGCGTCGTGCGCACTGGCGATAATGAGTTTCATATCACTCTCCCCTCAATTATTCCGGATGATGAATATTATGAGAGAGCGGTCTCACAGCATTATCGTACGGAGTCCCGCAAGCGTTTTTGGAAACTACTGAAATCGAATTATGGCAGGAAGCTTGAAAAAGAAATCAATGATAAGCTCACTGAGTTGGTATACCCGTTCCAAACTCACTTTATAGGGTACGACGCAGACCCTCTTCTTGATGAATACTTTTTTAGCATCGCATTAAGCGAAGTGCGGCTCCTTGATGGCTATGACACCTTCCACTACGCAACACACTTTGGTGGAGTTCGGTATCAGCACTATATTCTTGCATTAACTTATTTCGTTTCCTTTTCCATTCGTCACGTGCGATTTGCGGAAGCGCTAGTCAAGAAGGAACCCAGCGTAAAACTGGAAAATATTCTCACTATATCGTCTGATGCTAATGGCTTCGTCGAAAGTATCCGAGATGTCATCAATTTCTTTGGCTCCTTCTACGAAGACTTCGAGGAGGTTAGTCGCGAAGGAGCTCAACGCATTTTTGAGGTTCTTTCTTGTAGCCGTAGTAACACGGCCCTCCTGTCCAGACCAGGATCGCCTTTACCCCTCATTATTCGAGGTTCGGAAGCCGGTTTCTTTCGTTGCTTAGCTGGTGCACATATCGAGCCGATGAATTTTTTGCTTAATTCTTTGAGATATCACTTTCCCAGTGACTATGACAGACACCAACAGTCTCGGGAGAAAACCATGCAGACAGCTATCAAGCGCGTCTTGAACGATGGGATTGTTGGACTTAAGTATCTAGAAAACATCAAGGTTCGGGTAAACGGTCGCGTGCTAACGGACATTGATCTTGCCATAATTGAAGAGGACACTGGCTCGGTCATCCTCTGCCAGCTCAAATATCAAGAGCTGTATGGTTCCGATCTCCACGCAAAACACGCCCGGACGACCCGGCTTAAAGATCAAGTCAAGAGCTGGTTTGCAGCACTTGATCACTGGATTGATAGAGTCGGGGAGCCTGGCATTCGAGCATCTCTTCATTTGCCCAAGAGTGCTCCTCCTCTCTTCATTTACCGGTTAGTGATATCTAGGCACTATGGGCATCCTCTAAAGGGACTTGCAAATAATGCTGAGACCGCTTACGCAAATTGGGCACAACTCGTCAATTCGATTGAACTTGTAAGAAAGGAAATCCCCAGCCTTCAAAAATTAGCTAATCTCGTTACGATAATCAAAGGTTCTGAGGCTCCTAATGGGCCACGAGAGTGTCAAGTTGAGCCAAGAAGCGAATGGATAGTTAACAATCTTAAGTTCACCGTGAAGCAAGAATAGGGCTGAAATACTTAAAGAACTTATCTGCGCTCAAAAATAGTCAATTGCTGGTAACTATGTTGGTAACATATATGTATATAAATGATTATTTTATATATATTGATACCGTAGGGGACGCCAAATTTCAATCGCACGTTGCTTCAGGACGTGTGTCGCAGAATCCAAATAGCCTCGCTATTAATCAATAAACAGCCGATGATTGCGCAGCCCAGATATGTGCTGCAACCAAGGCACGCCATGGCGAGAAATCTGCGAGCCACCCTGCGGTTTCTTCCGCGCCGGGTTTCTCCGGCAAATCCTGCAATGCCTGCAATCCACGACGTACGGCCGCATCACCATGCAGCGAACCGTCAAGCCAGCCGAATCCCCGCAGCAAAGCATAGTTGACAGTCCACGGCCCTATACCGCGTACAGCTTCAAGCCGTTCCCGCATCTCATCGATCGGCAACGTGCGTGCCCATGCATCCAAAGGAAGTCTGTCGTCTGCGACCAGTTGCGCGAGCTCACGCAGTGTTCTTGCCTTGGTCGCCGAAAAGCCAGCCTGCCTCAAGGTCGCCTCCGACAGTCCGATGATCTGCCTCGCGTCCGGGTAGCATAGCAGGCCGCCGGAATGCCGCACATTGGCGGCAGAGATCAACTTTCGCCGAATGGCGACCGCTGCGCTGACACTGATCTGCTGCCCCGTTACGGCCCAGGTCAGGGCCTCGAACGGAGTGGCGGCAACTGCCACGCGCAGCCCACGCTGGCGAGCGATCAGGGGGCCCATTTGCGGATGATCACGGAAACGCGTTTCAAACTCCTCTACTCGCTGAGTCAATCCGAGCATGCGCAGGATCATTGCTTCGAAGACCGATCGGTTATCGCCGGGCAAGTGACCGTCGACAAACAGCATTGCATCTGCCTTGCGTTTACTGAAATTGATGTGCAGGCAGGCTGGCATCCCGCGCCAGACTATTCCCTTCTGCAAGCCTGTAACGCTTACACGCTCGGCAACTTCCTGCGCATCCCTCCGATGGAAAGCCAGAATGTCGTCCGGCCGAAAGTCGGCGGGCAAAGAAATGGAGCAATGCAGTTGTGCAACCATCGGCTATTCACACGGGCGCGATTCGTGAAAAGTCGGGTTGATTATGGACTCAACTTTCATGACTTGCCCTCCCGTTCGAGCAACGCACGTTTGCGCTCGACGCCCCAACGGTAGCCGGAAAGCCCTCCGTCACTGCGCACGACCCGATGACAGGGAATCGCCACGGCCAACGCATTGGCCGCACACGCTTGGGCGACCGCTCGTGCGGACTTGGGCGCACCAATCTGCCGGGCCACATCGGAATAGCTCATCGTCGATCCGGCCGGTATCGCCCGCAGTGCCTGCCAGACACGTTGCTGGAACGCAGTACCGCGCACATCCAGTGGAAGGTCAAGACCCAGCTTCGGCATCTCCACGAATCCGACGACCCTGGCAACCAGCTGCTCAAACCCGGTATCTCCGCCGATCAGGTCGGCTTTCGGGAAGCGGTCTTGCAGATCTCGTGCCAGCGCATCGGGGTCATCCCCCATCAGGATCGCACACACGCCCAATTCGCTGGCAGCAACCAGAATCGCGCCGAGAGAACATTCGCCCACAGCGAAGCGAATGACCGTATTGGCACCCCCGGCGCGAAAGTTCCCGGGCGTCATCCCCAGTATCTGATTCGATTCTTCATAGAAACGGCCGTTGGAGCCGTATCCGGCCTCATAGATGGCCTCGGTCACATTTTTACTGTGCCCCAACTCCGCGCGAATCTTCCGGGCGCGATGAGCGGTCGCATAAGCCTTGGGCGTAACACCCGTAACCGCCTTGAAAAGGCGGTGCAGGTGAAAAGTGCTCATCTGAGCGCTCCGGGCCAGCTCGTCGAGGCCGGGTTCCGTCTCGGCTTGTTCAATCTGCCTGCACAATCCGGCAACCAGCTCAGCCTGTTGTTCTGCCAATGGGGGCTGATCGGGCTTGCAGCGTTTGCAGGGGCGAAATCCTGCATGTTCCGCATCTTCAGCCGTCAAATGAAAACTGACGTTCTCCGGCCTGGGGGTACGTGAACCACAAGAGGGTCTGCAGTAAACGCCGGTCGTCCGTACCGAATAAAAGAACTGGCCGTCCGCTCCCGAATCTCGGGAAACGACGGCCTTCCAGCGAGGGTCGCTGATCGTTCTGGCGGCTTGTTCGGCATGCTTGGACATGTCCTGCTCCTTACCTTGTGCTGGATGGCAGGTACTTTAGGCGTTGGGCATCCGCGACACACTCCGAATCTTGCTTTTGAATTCCACCTGGAGCACTACACATTGCAGACTTCACGCCCGGAGCCCGTTCTGATTGTATCAGCGATGAGGCGGCACACTTCGCCGAAGCATGAATCACTCCAGCCCGCGCCGCAATTCCGCGCGCTTTTCCATGGCAGCCATGGTCTTGGGCGTGGTACGCTTCATTTCGACCGACTGCGACGACGCTTCCTGCCGGATCGTCACGGGCAGCCAAAACGATCGCATCCATTGTGCCGGTCAGCTTGCCGCCAATCGCGTATCACGGGACGGCACTCCGTTAATGAATCATCGCAGTAAGCCGTTAGGTTTGATGTTCGTCTCATTACAAGAGGAGATCAATTATGCAGAATGAAACCGGTCACGACACCCCCTCCCTCGAAGCAGATGTACGCCACGCAGTCGAACAGGGAAACGACGTGCAGGAAAAGGTACGCCAGCTCACCTTGCGTGTCATCAGTACACGTTCACTCGATATCAAGTCCGTGCGGGAGACTGCGGATGCGGTGTTGCGTGGAGCTCGAGCCGGCGTGCAAAAGGAGTTGGAACATTCGTCTGCGCAAACCCATATCGCACGGGATCACCTCCGGGAGGCTGTCGCAGGCCTGGATGTCGCGCTTGCACAATTTGCCGAGGCCGCAAAACTCGCCGTCGAGGAAGCTGCCGGACGGGCGCAACGATATTCCAGCGATGATCTCAAGAAGGCTCGTTCAGACCTGGAACGTCTGGAGACAATGTTCGAGGAAACCCTGCAGAACGCCGCCTCGGCTGCCAAGGATGCAACGGGAGAAATATTGCATGACCTGGCTGCTCACAGCCGCACCCATGGTTCTGCAGTCGGCAAGCAACTGAAAGAAACGCTGTCCGTCATCGCGCACCAGATCGGCGCGACGGGACGCGCGCAGGTTGGGGTTGGCCTGCACCTGGCGAAGAATACTTCCGATCTTGTGCGCCAAATTGCTGCCGGGGTACTCACTGGTCTGGCCGAACACGTTCGGCCAGACCAAGCCAAAGACAAGGGTGAGTGATGTTTTGGCAGGCGACGACAACGGCGCGCGACCTCGGGCGGTTGCACGAAATCGCGTCGGTCCTTATCCGCTATGGTTTCGGCGACATCGTACGGCGGACGGGAATGTCAAATATCCTGGAGCGTGCGGGACAGGTGCTGCATTGGAAGCACGGGGACGAGCTGGCTCATCTGGAACCGCCCGCACGGGTGCGGCGCGCGCTCGAGGAACTGGGCCCGACCTTCGTCAAGCTTGGCCAGGTACTCGCGACGCGTGTAGACCTGTTCGAGCCCGCATGGATCGCGGAATTCAGCAAGCTTCAAGACAGCGCGCCACCGGCGCCCTATGCGGACATACAACAGCAACTTGAAGAAGACCTGGGGGCGCCGCCCGACAAGATATTTGCGTCGTTCGATCCCGAACCCCTGGCCGCCGCCTCCATCGCACAGGTGTATCACGCCCGCCTCGAAGACGGCAACGAAGTGGCGATCAAGGTACGGCGACCGGGAATCCGTCCGATCGTGGAAGCCGATCTGCGCCTGCTGATGCGCCTGGCGGAATTTGCCGAGGCGGAAAACAAGGAATGGCGCAATTTCCACCCGGTAGCAATAACCCGGCAGTTGTCGCAGTCGTTGCTGCGCGAGCTCGATTTCGCCCTGGAGTGCAGGAACAGCGAAATCATCGCAAACAATTTTGCGGGATACACGGATCAGGACACGGTGTCTGCCGACAGCACTGACGGGGCAGCAGCCGGGGACATAGCCGGAGCGCCTACCGCCCCCCTCCCCATCATCGTCATTCCTCGCGTCTACTGGCAGTGGACTGGCGAGCGGGTATGTGTCCAGGAATTCATTGGCGGCATTCCGGGGCGCAACCTTGCCGCAGTCGATCAGGCCGGCTACAGCCGCAAGATTCTTTCCCGGCGCGGGTCGCACGCCGTGTTGAAGATGATCGTCGAGGATGGATTCTTCCACGCGGATCCGCACCCCGGCAACGTGTTTTATCTGCCCGGCAACCGCATCGCCTTTATCGATTTCGGCATGGTCGGCCGGTTGACGGAAGAGCGCCGCACCCAGTTGATCCAGCTGTTGTTCGGCCTGGTGCGGCACGAGCCCGAGCGCGTTGCCGACGTGATGATCGAATGGGCCGGAAACGGTTTCACGGACGAGGCGAGCCTGATACTGGAAATCCAGTCCTTCGTCGATCAATACCACGGCATACCTTTAAAAAAGGTCAGCCTCGGCGCCATGCTCAACGACATCGTGGCGATCCTGCGCGGACACCGCGTGACACTGCCGGCCGACCTTGCGCTATTGATCAAGGCATTTATCACGCTGGAGGGCATGGGACGCGAGCTTGACCCGGACTTCGACGCCGCCAAAGAGGCGATGCCCATGCTGAAAAAGGCGCTTCGTGCGCGCTACACGCCGGCCGCGCTCATCAAGCGCGGCTGGCGATCTGCCAGTGCGATGCTCGGCCTGGTTTCGGATCTGCCTCACGATCTCTCCCGGCTGCTGCGCGCAGCAAGGCGCGGGAGCCTCGAGATCCATATCGATGTCACCAACCTCAGGCACGTCGGCAATCAGCTAGATGGCGCCGCAAATCGGCTGGTGATCGGCATCGTAGTCGCCGCGCTCATTATCGGATCCTCGATCGTCATGACCGTCCCCGGCGGTCCCAAGTTGCTGGGACTGCCGATTTTCGGCCTGCTCGGTTATCTCGGCTCGGCGGCCGGTGCCGTATGGCTGTTGCTGTCGATCTGGAAGAGCAACAGGGCAAATCGTGAGTGACGTCCGGGTTACCTGCAAAAGCCGGGCGCTACGAAGAATTGCACAAGCGCCGGGAAAAGGCGCCCTGCCTACAGCCCGCTCAGTATCTTGATATGAGCCATTGCGCTGCGTCCCAGCGCATGCATCGCATATCCGCCTTCCAGCGCCGAAACGATGCGTCCGTGGCAGTGCTTGTCCGCGACATGTTTCAGCTGCTGCGTCACCCAGCCGTAATCTCCATCCACCAGCCTTAGCATGGCCATGTCATCTTCCCGGTGGGCGTCGAATCCGGCTGAGATCATCAGAAATTCAGGCTTGAACGCTTCCAGCGCCGGCAACCAGCGGCTGGTGACGGCCGCGCGAAACTCTTCGCTACCTGCTCCTGCCGCCAATGGCACATTGATGATGTGATCATTGCCGCTGTCCGCGCCGCCATAAGGGTAGAAAGGGTGCTGGAACGTCGAGCACAACATCACTCGCAGATCGTCGTGGAATATCTGCTCGGTTCCGTTGCCGTGGTGCACGTCGAAATCGGCGATCGCCACCCGGCCCAACCCGTGCGCTGCCAGCGCGTGGGCAGCACCGATGGCGACGTTGTTGAAGATGCAAAAACCCATCGCCCGGGCTCTTTCAGCATGGTGTCCCGGGGGACGGATATTGCAGAATGCGTTTTCGATCTTGCGTTCCATCACCATGTCCACTCCCAGCACCACGGCGCCTGCGGCGCGCAGTGCTGCCGGATAGGAGAACGGATTCATCTCCGTGTCGCCATCAAGCATCACCCTGCCCTCTTTCGGTGACATGGCTGCGATCAGGTCGACATAGCCGGCATCGTGCACCCGCAGCAATTGCTCGCGGGTCACTTCGGGCGCTTCATGATGCTGCAGGTAACCGAACAGCCCCGAAGCGATCAACTGGTCCTCGATGGCGTGGATGCGCGCCGGACATTCCGGATGGTCCGAACCCATGTCGTGCTTCAGGCAAAGCGGATGACTGATATAGGCGGTCTGCATAGTATCGTCGCGGTAATGGTTGCTGTACGGTGATATCATACCCAATCAAGTCTTGTGCAGGAGCGCAATATCATGGGCAAGCACTACCTCAATCCCCTGTTCGCACCAAAATCCGTCGCCGTGTTCGGCGCCAGCGACCGCCCCGACTCGGTCGGACAGATCGTGTTCAAGAACATGCTGGATAGCGGATTCCAGGGAAAACTCTATCCGGTCAACTCGAAGCATGCCGAAGTGCAGGGACAGCGCTCCTATACTTCGATAGCTGAAATCGGCGACCCGGTCGAACTGGTGGTCATCGCCACACCGCCGCAGACCGTTCCCGGCATCATCGAGGAATGCGGCATACACGGCGTGAAGGCCGCCGTCATCATCACGGCCGGTTTCGGTGAGGTGGGCACGGAAGGTGCGGCGCTGGAACGCAAGATGATGGAGGCCGCTCACCAGTACAACATCCGCCTGATCGGCCCGAACTGCCTCGGCATCATGCGCCCCTCGATCGGGCTGAACGCCACCTTCAACAAGGGCGTTGCGAACGTTGGCAACATCGCGCTCATATCCCAGTCCGGCGCGTTGTGCACCGCCATTCTGGACTGGGCGACCCTCAACGACGTGGGGTTCTCCAGCGTCGTGTCGATGGGCTCGTCGACCGATGTGGATTTCGGCGAAATCCTCGACTATCTGGTGTCCGACTCCAATACGCGCAGCATACTGATGTACATAGAAGGCATCCGCAATGCGCGCAGGTTCATGAGCTCCCTGCGCGCTGCCGCCCGCATCAAGCCGGTGATCCTGGTCAAGGTCGGTCGCCATCCGGCCGGCTCGAAAGCAGCGATGTCCCATACCGCCTCACTGGTGGGCGCCGACGACGTGTTCGATGCAGCCATCCGGCGCGTCGGCGTGGTCCGTGTGGATACCGTCACGCAGCTGTTCACCGCTGCCCGGTCCCTGGCTTGCGGTTTCCGCCCCGCCGGCAACCGTCTTGCCATCGTCACCAACGGCGGCGGGCCCGCCGTCATGGCAGCCGACCGGGCCGCCGATCTGGGATTGGTCATGGCCGAATTGTCGGACACCACGATCGAATACCTCAATCAGTATCTGCCGCCGAACTGGCCGCACTGCAACCCGGTGGACATCATCGGAGACGCACAGGCGGACCGTTATTATCATGCCGTCAAAGCCTGCCTGGATGACGAGAATGTCGACGGCGTGCTGGCCATCCTCACACCGCAGGCGATGACCAAGCCGCTCGAATCCGCCCAGGTGCTGATTGAATTTGCCAACAGCAACACTCACGGCAAGCCGCTGCTGACCTGCTGGATGGGCGAGACACAGGTCGCCGAGTCCCGCAGGGCGTTCACCAAGGCACACCGGCCGCACTTCCGCACACCGGAACCGGCAGTCGAAGTGTTCTCGCACTTGTACGCCTACTACCACAACCAGAAGCTGCTGATGCAGATGCCGGGCCCGCTTGCCCACCACGTCGAGCCGGATGTTGAAGGTGCCCGCCTGATCATCGAAGGCGCGCTGCAGGAGCATCGCAAAGTGCTGACCGAGATGGAATCCAAGGCGCTGCTTTCGGCCTTCCAGATTCCGGTGGCACATACCATGGTCGCGCATTCGGCGAGCGAGGCACTGTTGATCGCGCAGCAACTCGGATTTCCGGTGGCGATGAAGATCAACTCGCCGGACATTTCGCACAAGACCGATGCCGGCGGGGTGGTGCTCAATCTGAACACTTCGCACGGCGTCCTTGCCGCCTATCAGCACATCATCGACACCGTGCGCCTCAGTCAGCCCAATGCCAGGATCGACGGCATCTCCATCGAGCCGATGGTCGTCAAGCCCAACGGCCGGGAGCTCATGATAGGCGTGACCACGGATCCGGTGTTCGGCCCGGTGATCACTTTCGGCGCAGGCGGTACGACGGTCGAGATCATGGGCGACCGCGCCGTCGCGCTGCCCCCGTTGAACCACTTCCTGGTGAAAGATCTGATCCAGGGCACCCACATCGCCAGGATGCTCGGCCAGTTCCGCAATCTGGCGCCGGCCAACATCGATGCGCTGGAAGATGTCCTGCTGCGCGTATCGGAAATGGTATGCGAACTGCCGCTGCTGAAGGAGATGGACATCAATCCGCTGATCCTCGACGAGAACGGCGTGTTGGCCGCAGACGCGCGTATCGTCGTCGAATTCCGCCAGCCCAGCTCGGATCGCTATGCGCACATGGCGATCTATCCCTATCCGTCCCAGCTGGTTTGCCAGTGGCAGATGCCCGACGGCACCGACATCACCATCCGCCCCATCCGTCCGGAAGATGCGTTGCTGATCAAGAAATTCGTACATGACCTGTCGGAGGAATCCAAGTACTTCCGCTACATGAACAGCGTGCAGGAATTGACCGAGGAGATGCTGGCACGCCTGACGCAGCTGGATTACAGCCGCGAAATGGCGCTGATCGCGGTAGTCGAAGAGGTCGGAAAGGAAGTCGGACTGGGCGTATCGCGCTACGCGATCAATCCGGATGGAAAGACATGCGAATTCGCACTTGTGATCGCGGACAACATCGCCGGCAAGGGATTGGGCCAGAAACTCATGGTCACGCTGATGGAAGCGGCACGCTCCTACGGATTGGCGGTCATCGAGGGCGAAGTCCTGAACAACAACCACAGGATGCTCAAACTGATGACCCGCCTCGGCTTTACCCTCAAGTCCAGCGAGGACGATCCGGGCGTGATGAAAGTCAGCAAGGAGTTATAGCTGCACGCCTCCGGAAGACCGATTCATTGCAGCATGAACGTCTCGTACTCCAGCGTATCCAGCTTGCGCGAAAGCAAATGCATCCCCGTCAGCACGGTGATCAGCAGCGACAGCGCGAAGCCGTAGCCGTAAAAGCTGGCGCCCAGATAGAGGCTCAGCGACGTCAGGGCGATGTTGGCAAGCAGGAACAGGACGCAGAGGAATACCACGATGCGGCGCTTGTCGAGGTAGAAGAAGATGTTCAGGATGCCGAGCAGCACCACCTGCAGGCCGGCCGCGACCACGTCCACATAGAGCAGCGGCAGATACAGGCTCGAGATGCCGAGCCAGTCCAGCAGTTTCTCGCCGAGCACAAAAACCAGCAGCACGGCGATAGCCTGTATCTTGAATATCTCGAACAGCCCCTGTCGCACCGTGAACAGCATGTTGTCGCGCATGGTTTCGATATGATCGAGCGAACCCCCTTCGCGTACGGCGTCATAGAACTTTTCGTAATACTCAACAAAATCGGTTTCTATCCGCACCAGGAATACCGCCATGCCGGGAATGATCGCCAGATAGGCGAGGAAGATCGGAAAATCGTAGATCAGCGATGCCCGCAACGGCCCGATGACGCTCTGGCTGGTGTCCGGGTAGAACCAGAACATCAGCTTGTCGGCCCAGACCGCGAGATTGTAGAGAAAACCCGCCCAGACCAGACTGGTATACATCGCCCCCAGACGCATGAAATCAAAAGAAATGAAGGAATCATCCAGGGGGAAAGTGCGCAGCGTCAACGCCACCATGCCGACCAGCAGCACGAAATGCCCAATCACAAAACCGAGCAGCAATCCTTCCATACCATGCGTTCGCAGCAGCAGCGCGCCCAGCACGGTGACCGTGTAGCCGATCGCGAACAGGACCACGATCTCCTTGTACTGTTTCATGCCCGACAGGAAGATCGTGGCCACCCAGATCGCGCACAGGATGACGAAGCCGGCAAGCATCAATATCCGGTACGACACGCTCATCCCCGAAAAGAACAGGAATATCGCAAGCAGTCCGACAATACCGCTGACACCGGTCACGATGAGCAGCATGCCATTGAAATTCGGCAGCACCTGCCTGTCCAGCTTCTTGAACAGACTGTCGGCGATGAACCGGGTAAAACCGAGCTGGATAAAACCGGTCAGGATCAATGAACTGAGTATGAGATAGGTAACGGATACCTGGAACTGGACGATCAACATATGCGGGAACACCACGCCCAGACTCAGGAATCCGACAAACAGGATCCCGACGATAGACAGTACCCATGGACCCGAGCTGATGATGCCCGCATAGGCATAGGCCTGGAACAGCCCGAAATAACTGTCCTTCTTCAGCAGCTTGCGCAGCTCAAAGCCTATGCCTGCCATGTCGTCACCTCTTCATAGATGGCGCGATAGCTGGCAAACATCTGCTCCTGTGTGTAATGGGCCTCGACTCGCCGTATGCCGGCCTCGCTCGCCGCTTTCCACGCGGCCTCGTCGGTCAGCAACGCCAATGCCGCCTCCGCGAGGGCTTGCGGATCGGCGATGTTCACAATGCCCCCGGCAGCACCGAATGCCCGATCCTGCTCATCCAGGCCGTAGATCAGCTGGCGGCAGGAGCCGACATCCGTACTGACTGCGGGCACACCTGCGGCAAACCCCTCCAGCAGCACCAGCGGCAAACCTTCGCTGATCGAACTCAGCACGACCAGGCCGATCCTGGGCAGCAGTTCGGTCATCTGCTGAAAGCCGAGAAACTTGATGTTGCCGTCAAGTCCCAGACCGTTGACCAGATCGCGGCACTCATCCACATAGTCCGGATCCTCATCCTCAGGCCCGGCGATCCAGCCCTGCGCTTCGGGCATGCGGTTGACCACCGTACGCATCGCGCGGATATAGGTCTTGATGTCCTTGATCGGCACGACACGGCCGATCAGGCACAGGATAGGCGGCGGCGATGCAGGGCGCTGCGCGCGCAGTGCAGCGAAACGTGCAACGTTGACGCCGTTTGGAATGTTGCGGGTACGTTCTGCCGGCGCGCCATCCTCGATCTGCCGCAAGCGGTTGGCCTCGAACAGGGCGACGATATGGTCCGCGCTGTCGTAGCAACGTGTGCCGAGCGCCTGAAAGAAACGTATCCAGAGCTGGCGGAAATAGCTGATCTCCGTGGGGTCGCGCTGAAAGACATTGCGGTTGTCCCTGACCCACTGCGCCTGGAACAGGTCGATCTTGCGTTCCTTGGTGTAGATGCCATGCTCGGAAAGGATCAGCGGGCATCCGTTCTTCTCTTTCAGCATCGCCCCGAGCAATCCGGCATAACCGGTTGAAACCGTGTGATACGCGCGCACCGGAATGAAGTTCTCGGCGATGTCGGCCAGCATCCAGATCGGTGCATGCATCGAGCGCACCGTCCAGAAATAATCTACGAACGAAGGATCGGAGCAATATTTCTGGTATTTGTCCTTGACGAAATCCCAGGCTGTCTCGCTGTACAGAAAGGTTTCAAGACTGGCGCCGCCATTGGCTGAAAGTTCCGGAATGAGTTTCTTGAAGGTCTCCCTGCCATCGGGATTGGTCTCGGGGAAACGGAAACATTCGTGCAGATGCTTGATGTCCCCGAAGACTGCCGGATCTCCGTGCATCGGGCGCACCTGCGGTACCGCATGGCGATTATGCAGATAATGTGTTTCCAGATGGACGACATTGTCCGGCAGGACATATTTTGCGTCGCCGTAATCCTCTGCCCGGCTGCCGATGAAGATCAGGGCAAACGTATACTGGGGAAAACCGCGGATGACCTGGTTGACCCAACTTGAAACACCGCCGGAAACAAAAGGGAAAGTCCCTTCCAGCAACAGTCCGATGTCGGCACTTTCAGCGCGGGGGAAATTCATACGACGTTCTCTTTGTCAGAAACAAATCCCTGATGATCGGTCTTGCGCACCCAGAAATTGATCGCACTTTTCATGATCGGCGTGACCTGGTAACCGGCGAGGCGCGAGAGCAGACTTTGCACCGTCTTGTAATCGCGCCGGTTGAACGCGATCTCGACGATATACGGCAATGCGCGCGATTCGGGCAAGCCGTGCGACACCGCAGACCCCAATATCATCAGGGCTTCTTCGTATCTTTTGGTCTCAAGCAGAATGCGGCCCTTCAGGAAGAGCAGTCCCGTGTCCTGCTGTTCGATATTCAATGCGGCATCCGCGTAGTAAAGCGCCTGATTCAATGCGTGCGTACGCAGATCACCCTGCGCAAGTCCGGCATAGATCATTTCCCAGTACAGTTCCGCCAGATGCCTGAGACCCACTAGGCGCAATTCCCTGCTTTCCGCACTTCTTAAATTGACAAGTTCGGCATGGATCTGTGCCGTGATCTTTTTTTCCCGGCTGTCGAGCAAGCCATAAGCGACCAGTCGAATATCGTCGGACGCATCGCCCAGCATGTTTTGCAACAAGGGACTTGAAACACGTGCCGGGATCCCCTGCAGTGCCAGCAACGATTGCAGGCGTCGCTGGGTGGGGATGGAAGTATGTGCGAGACGTGATTTGATCCCGCCCTGGCTGAACCTGATCTCAGGTTCACGGAGCGACAGGACGAACTCCGGCAATACCAGATGGGCAAAAGGCTGCGCGACATGATCGCGGCGGCGGTAGATCGAAAGCTGGGCTGCGGCATATACCCCGGGCAAGCCCAGCAACGGGATGAAGAATGCGACATTGAACAGCAGCAGCGTGGTCAGCCTGCGGGGATGACGAAATTTTTCGGGAATGAAATACCAGCCGGACAGGGCCAACAACAGGCTCGCGGCCGCATGCTGAAGCAGGAAAAGGAGCAGTATCCAGTCGTTGCCGATCTTCAGCGAGATCGTGGCCATTGCGGACGCTTCAAGCAGCAGGCCCGCCAGTGCGAGCAGGAATTTAATCATGCCGCACTCCAAATACACGCTTCAACGATGCCACCGGATCGCTTTCAGCCAGGCTGATTCTGATCGGCGTCAAACTCCATTGGTCGTAATCGAGCCCCATGTATTCTTTCAGCATGGTTTCGATGCGAAGCAAATATCCGTCTACCGCCGATTCATTGGCCAAAGGCATCAGATTGACCAGCAACAAACGATCCCCGGCTTTGGTTTGCCAGGGAATATCCAGGCCTCGCCGGATATGTGTGAGCTGGTTGATGGCCTGGCGGCCCCTCTCGTCGTTGGCGAAGGATAGCGTGACAAGATGGCTGTTGATGTTGTAGGAGCGTTGCAGGTGCAACAGGCGGGAGAATTCTGCGGCAAAATCGTTTTGTGCTTCGGGAAAGAGTTTGAGGAATCGTCGAACCCCCTCGGACTCGTTCACGCAATCCGCATAGTAACCAAGCATCACCGAAAGCATTTGCAGGTTTTCTTCGTTCAGCGCAAGAAAAGGCATGCGATCGATCGCCAGCACACCCAATACATTCTTGTCACTGGCCAGAATGGGCGCGACTACCAGAAACGGCGAAGGAAGTTCCACATCAGGCAATCCCTCGATAAGCAAGTGAGACAGGGATTGATGTTCCAGCGCATGGAGCAGCAACGGATCGTCGGCGGACAAATTGGGAGCTGAACCGATCTGGCTCGTCCGCACATAGTCCCCTTCTTCGGATCGAACGAAGATCGCCGCGGATTCAAGCTGGCAGTACTGCGTCAACAATTGGAGCAATGGAAGCGATGCGGGCAGACTTGAGTCACCCTCCCCGACGGTCAAGTGCCTCAGGCCGCTCAAAGCATCGCGCAGCGTGACAGGCTTGGTCAGGATCTCCTGCTCCATGCGGTCATGCGAAAGTCTCAGCAGCAAATGACGAAGCGTCATTCTTCCCAATCGCTCGTCGAGGTAATGGTTGGTCTCTTCCGCCCGGCGCAGGCGCACCCCCCAGGCAGCGCTGAATTCGCCGCACAGCATGACCAGGATCAGTCCGCCCAGAAAGAACTGCTCGGGAAAACTCTCATGGGTCTCCGACAAATGGTCCATCAATTTCCACGCCGCGATCAGCATAAGCGAGGAAACGAAACCGGGGGCCACGCCATAGCGCAGCGCGATCAATACCGGGGCAAGCCATATCCACGGGAATTCGCCGCCGATCTGGAACGGATCGTCGCGCTCGAAAAAAATCCCCGCTGCGACGGCACCCAGCGTGATCACCGCAACTTCCAGCCACATCAGGCGATTGTGACGCACCGGCGCCAATGCGATATGCAACCGCGCCAAAAACTTGCCGAATAAGCTTTTGAGTATCACGGGATGATTATTCTATGGATGCTTCGGACAACATATTCTTGATCAGTTTCTGGGCGACCGCGCTCAATGCATCGCGACTCCAGCCGCTCTTGCTGCCGGCCGAGCTCCACACGACACGGTCCCCATCCTTGAGATCGATGATCTGCAGCGTCATGCCGACCGCGGGTTCGCCGTCGACTCCGACTTTATAGTGCCACTCCTCTACCGTACCCGTCACCGCATAGCGCACGCCCTGCTCACGCGCCCAGTTCATCGCATCGATCACCACTTTGCGTTCGGCAGGTTCGAACAGGCTGTCCTGATTCAATGCCGGCGGGTAGCTGCGCAGATTAGCGATCCCGCGGGTGCGCAACAGCACTTCGACCAGCGCTTCCGCGCGCAAACCTGCCTGCGGCACATCGGTATGATTGACGATGGGCAGCAATGCCCATTTCGCATCGCGCTCCAGCGGCTTGGAGTTAGGGTTCTGATCCATGACCGCACAGGATGCGAGCATGGATACGATGAGCAAGATGCCAAGTTTGATCGTTTTCATAAAATTTACTCCTGCGTGAGTTGCCATTCAAAACAATTGTCAGTCGATAAAATACCGGTAGTTCAATTTGAATTCGCGGATCAAACCGTTGAGGAGGTTTGCGCCACCGCGTACCTGACTGAGGGTCAGGGAGAGCTGGTCGCGGCCGGCAACCGAGCCCGCCAGACCCAACATCGCATTATAGCCCTGCCCGCTCAGATCATTGTTGGTTGCACAGCCGTCCGCATAGGGACGCCATGCGTAAGTATAGACACGCCGGTTGAGTTCGCCGGTTCCGAAACACACCCCGTAGATATTCATATTGTCCGGCAACGGAAGGACCGCATTGGCGGCAGTGTTGAAATTGGTATGGATGCCGATCAGTCTCACCTTCCAGTTCGGATACTCGGTGCGAATCTGGTGACCCAGCTCCATGGAAAGGTGGTTTCCGCTCCCCAAAAAATCCCCGGTCTGGGTGTAATAGCGTGCCCAGCCCGGCTCCACGTTGAAGTAATCTCGCTTGCTGAAGTCGTAAAGCAACCCGGTACTGACCTGGTCGCGCATCCCGAAGACCATCAGATCGTTGGATTCGTCGGCAGCGGCGTTGACTTCCAGCCCCACCTGCAAATTGAGGCGCGGAAGAACAGTCATTTCATGCTTCACCTGGGATTCGGTCACGTTCGCGTATTCATTCCTGCGCCGCACCGCGATCTCCGTATCGCCAAGACTGCCGTGGTTGCTCAGCGCAATGCCGGTGACCTTTTCATTCGGCGGTGCATTGCCCATGGCCGACTCGGGGTCGTTGGTTTCGCGCGTCTTCTGGTATTCGACCGCAAAGCGCATACCCTGGGCGATGGTCGTCTCGACCCGGCTGCTCTGAACGTAGCGATGCAAGCCTCCAAACTGATTGGCCTGCAGTTCAAGATCGACAAAAGTGGCAGTAGCCAACGCATCTTCGCTCAGCCGCTGATAAGCCTCATCATTGCCCGGATCGTCCTCCAGTCCCCGGAAGACGATGGATTGCGCGTAGCCGAGTTGATCGGTCGCAATCGCCGCATCATGGCGGACCAGCATCGGCATGCCACCCGGCTGCTGCGCCAGAAAACCCGCAAGTCTACCGGTATCGTTCTCCGCGGCAGCAACGGCAGTATCGGCCCATAAGGGACGGCTGAGAGACTGGCCGTAGCGCTTCCACAACCAGGCTTTGGCATTTGCAGACTGTTCTGTCGATATCGCCCATCCCAGCACCAGTTCATCGGCCGTGCGATCAGCTCCCGCATCGTGCTTGTTCAGCGTGGCTGCCCATTCCAGCGTCATCTCATTGGCTTTGAGATCCGCAACAATGTCGCGATCGAGCAGCCTGTCCTGGCGCAATACCGAACGCACCAGCGCGAGATCCGGATCGCCGGGATGATTCAACATCGACAAGCGCGCAGCTGCCAGCATGTCATTTGAGTAAGGGAGCTTCACCGGTTTTGCGGACAAGGCAACGCGCAACTGCAGCCAGGCCTGCCTGCGCACGCGGTCGGCCATGCCCGCTTGCCGGTTCTGCTCAAGCGCATCGGCAAAATTCACGAGCCAGAGGAAATCCTGCCCTCCCCGCCTGAATTGCCGGCCGTAGTAGGCAACCGCGCGCGACGGCTGATCGAGCACCTGATACGCGGCGGCCAGCGCACCCCAATAGGCCGGATTCAGATGATCTCCGCGGGCTTCTATTTTCTCCACCATCTCACGCAGTGCCTGCCGGTCGTGCGAATCGATAAAGAACCAGAGCATGGCATTGGTGGTATTGGGATCGTTCGGGGCGATCCCGGCGGCATGGCGAAAATCCGAGCGCGCGGCCTGATAATCCCCGGTTGCCCGGAAGAACTGCGCACGCAGCACATAAAAGTGCGAGTTGTCGGAAAGGTTCACCTTGCTGTCAGCCGAAACCTGCGCAAACAACCGCTTCTGCGCCGGAAGATCGTTCCTGGCAGCGTAGATCTCCAGCGCCCTCAACAGCATGTCCCGGTCACCGAACCGCCGGTAACCCAACTCTGCCAGGGCCGCCTGCTCTTCCTGCCGGGTATCGCCGAGCAGATAGATCAGGCGGCTGATGTCCTCCCTTGCAAGATTCCCGGTCGATGCCAGAAGGCGGTAGTTCTTTGCAGCCTCGCTGTCCTGCTGCAGCTGCCAGGCCAGATCGGCCAGCAGCTTCCAGAAGGGGGAATCCTTTTCATCGACAACAGCCCGATTCTTTTGCAGCAGATCATAGGCTTTCTGGTACTCGCCTTTTCTCAAATACAGGTTGGCGACCTTGATCACCCAGTCGGGATGGGGCCCCTGGATTTTCAGCAGGCGTGAATACAGGGTGCCGGCAAGTTCGTCATCCCCGCTCCGCTCCGCCAGTCGTGCGGCGATCTCCAATTGCAACGGCAGATGATCGGCGGCATACCGCGTTTGGAAATACGTGATGCCTTCCTGCTGGCGTCCGGTCTGCTCGAACATGTCCGCGATATTGTTCAATTGCACTTCATTCATCTTTTGCCTGGTGGCCATGAGCTTCCACGCATCCAGCAGCGCATCGTAATCGTTCTGGGCAGGCGCCAGCCTCAATACGGCCAGCAACGCCTCTTTGCTGTCGTCGTTGCGCAGCAACCAGCGCCACTCGCGCAACGCGATGTCGGGCTTGTTGGTCCATTCCGCCACCTGTGCCAATCGCTTGTGCCATACCCTGTCTTTGGGTACCTGGCGCACGGCAGCCGCAGCCACGCGAAACGCCTCGGCCAGATTGTTGTTCCCGACAAAAACATCGAACGCGAGCTGATAGTGTCTTTGGTTGTACGGCCGGATACCGTCGATGCCATCCTGCGGCTGTATCGAATCGTCCGCATTCGCGTTCGCGATCCCGATCAGCCCGAGATCGATCTTCTGCAGCCAGGCCAGGACAGGCTCCAGCCAGGAAAGGTGCAACAGCTTCTTGGCATAATGAACGGCTCGCGGCTGATCGTTGGCAGCGCGTGCGGTCTGCACCAGAAAATAGAGCGTCTCGGTATCGTCCTCGAGGTTGCCCAGGTGCTGATCGATCGCCTTCATCGCCTGACTGTAAAAGCCTCCGGACATCAGGGCGCGTATGCCCGACATCAGGAACCTGCGCTGTTTAGCCAGCGAAGTTTCCTTGTGGCGGGCAATGAAATACAAATGGGCCGCAAGTTCATAATCCCCTTCACCGCGCACGCGGGCTGCCGTCTCGGCAAACCAGTCTGCCGGCATCGTCGCGGACGCATCGGAGAGGGTTCGATAGAGCACGGCGGCGATCCCGCTCTCGTGCAATTGATCCGCCTGTCCCGCAAGGTATACCAGGGTCGGCACGGGCCAGTCGCGTCCGAGCAGCTTCATGAAGGTGGCAGTGCGGCGTTGTCCCAGATTCGCCTGCTGCGCAGAGTTGTCGGCACTCTGCAGGTATAGCCGGGTCAGATATTTGTACTCGATCAGCAACCCTTTCGTCTGCCAGACGGAAGAATCGCTTTTCAATGCCGGTTCGATGAGTTCCGGAATCCCATCCGTCTCGCCAAGGAATATCCTGTGCTCGGCAAGCAGGATGCGCAGTTCCATATTGTGCGGGTCGGCCTTCAGCAGGTTGGTGAGATAACCGACCGTCAAAGCGTCGCCCAGCCGCTGCTGCGCCGCCTGCCGCAGCAAGTCCTGTTTCGGAAAGATCATCACCAGCGGGATCAGCACGACCACGGCGAACCCGACCAATGTCCAGTTGGACATCAGGCGCGGCCGCTCGATACCGCGCTTACCGCGGGCAGTAAATTCGTAGCTCGTCGATTGCATGGTCGTGTGTGGAAAAATGGCTGACGCCTTTGCCCCTGGAATCCGCCTTGATCGCATGACCGTCGGCACGCACCGTACAGCGCGTGTCCAGGGCCAGATCGAACTTCAAGGGAACCTCCCCGTTCAGTGACAGCGCCACTGTCTTGCCATTCGCTGCAGTGGCAGAGGTCAGGCGTGTGACGCGCGCGTTGGCAGACACCAGATAAGGCAACGCGGCTGCAGATTTGCTGAAACGGATATTCGCTTCACTGGCGGCGAGATGCAGATACTGTCCGTCCCGATAGCGATTGAAGCCGGCCACTTCGGATCTATCGTCAAGCACGGGTTGCCCGAGTGCCAGCGGCGCGCGCAGCTCGTGCACATCCCCCGCGCCGCGCACCAGCCAGCCGTCGTGCGTGCGCGCCACCACCATGCTGTTGAAATCCAGTACCTTGCGGATGTAGTCGGAGACATGGACCGGTGTGGTCTCCTGCCCCATGGCCCATTTGAAGACCCTGTCGAGCGCGCGCAGCGATGCAGGCTTGCTGGCCGAATAGGAGTGGAAATAGATATCGATCGGTTTCAGCCGGTACGGAGCATCGGTCAACTCGAAGGTCTCGATGACCCGCTCGAAACCGTAGAACGGTCCCAGCCAGTTGTTGGTGTAGACGTTCTCGTTCTGATTCGGTGCATACACCTGGAAATAATTCTTCTTCCAGACGCCCAGCGGTCCCACCAGTGACAACGTGGGGAAACTGCGGGTGATCGTCGTTTCGCCGCCGTTCATGCTCAGTATCCCGACGTGATTCGCGACTTCGAGCGCATCCGCTCCCACATTGCAATCGCCGGTCCAGAGGAAGGTCATCACTTTCTTGCCGGGCGGAGCCAGCCTGGATTCGATATAGGAGATCGAGCCGGGAATCTCTTTCTGCAGGTCGAAGGTGTAATTCGGCAGATTGAGGTGATAACCCTCATCCTCCGGATTGCTTGCGGCCTTTCGCCACTGGAAAGGATGAGAGTAGGAATGGCTGCCGATCTCGACCTGCGGCATCGCGAAGATCTTGCGTGCGATCTTTTCCAGTGCAGCCGACTGGTCCGGATAAAGGCCGTCCGGCGCAGTCTCGCCCTGAATGACCGAGATAGTCGAAGGCAAGGGATATTTCTTCAGTATCTGTTCGAACAGCACTTCGCCGGAATAAGGTGACCCGGCAAACTCCCCTTTGCTCACAAAGCCGTCGCCGTCCATGTGCACCATCAACATGCGCCGTCCGCTCTCGGTCGTCACGTTCGGCACGGGCATTTCCGGCAGCTTGAGCGCACGCATCAGGAACTCGATCGGATTGATCACCCAGCGCTGGTTGTTGCTGGTGTCTTTCGGCCCCGTGTTTGTGTTGATGCTGGTCAGTTCGACGATGACATAAGGATTGAGGACATAGCCTCCCCATGGGGTCAGCGCGACCGCGTCCTGGGTTTCGCCGCGATCGTTCGCCAGCGTCAGCAGGGATTTTCCGGTCTGGACATGCAGCGGAAAGAAGGCCGCGCGATCAAGGATCGGCTGCGTTTCAAAACCGATCAGGGAGTCGTGCTGGACGATGTGCAGGCGCGTGCGTTCAGTGGATGCCGACGAGAACTGCACGCCGAGTTGCCCGGCGTCGACATTGTCAAACAGGAATTCGCACTCGCCCAGAACGACAACCGGCACGCCGGCATCGATTTGCTTCTTCAGCCAGGCGGCCAGAATGCTGCCCTGTTTGCCGGCCGCATTGTCCAGCCACACCACGATGCCGGCGTAGCGTCCAGCCAGCGGTTCGGCAGGCAGCGCGCCGCGGCCATCCAGATATTCGACGCTGTATCCCAGATAGTTGAGCGGCATCGTGCCGTAATTCAATCCGCTGGTATTGATCAGGTCGTACTCGGTGTTCGCATTGTTGTGAACCATCAGGATCTTGCGCGGCATGACCTCGATCTTGCCGACCCCCAGCATGTTCAGTTCCGGATTCGTCACCCAGGGAATGAATCCCAGGTCGCCAATCTTTGCCGCCGTCTCGCGCGCGAGATAGCGCTTTTCGGGCGGCACATAGTCGATGGACAACACCGGCAGCTTGTATTCCTGTTTGACGCGCTTGAGCTGGCCCAGCAACCATGCCCGATCTGCGGCGGGCACCGGCCGGTATTTTTGCTGCGTCTGGTTCCATTCCTGAAACAGCGACTCGACGGCGACGGCAAAGACTTCCTGGTGAAGCTGCGGCAGGATCTCAAACCCGCGATTGAAGATCAGCCTGGCTTGCGGGTAACGCTTCTTCAGCTCGCGGATCACCGCCACCAGGCCTGCTTCCTGGCTGGCCCTGGCCGCATCCGTTTTGGCAAAACGCTGGTAGGAATCGAGCGTATCCAGGAAGAACCCGCGATAACCCGCGTCCCACAAAGGCTTGATGGCATGCTCGACAAAGAACGCGGGCCACTCCGGGCGCGACTGGTCGATCACGTCGCTTCCCCACTCTGCATCCTGTCCCAGTTTCCACGCATCCGGAATATCCTTCTGGTAGGCGCGCTCTACGGTGGATTCCCCCACCGAAACATAAGCGAACAAGGCTGTCCTGTCATTGGCATACGGCTTGGGATCGGGCACATGCGCCGGCTCCACCACCACCACATCGAATGCGTGCAGTTCGTCCCACGGCGGATTGTCCCCGTAGAACATGGCAATGTTCGGCTCGGACGCCAACGCCAGAGAAGACGTCAGCATCAGCACATGGAAAATTCCCAACCGGCACCGCGCAAGGATCGGAGTCAAACGGTTCACGCTGGATATTCGAGGAGTTGTTTCAGGCCCTCGGCCAACGGAGTCATGGCCGGGGGATCAAGCTGCTCGAACATCTTGCGCGGCGATGCACTGGAATGGCGGATATCGCCCATCGCAGGCGGCGCATGGTGAATGACGGGCGTGCGCGCCGCGCATTTCGCCAGCGCGCCGATCAGTTCCAGCAATGTCACGCTTTGCCCGGTGGCGATATTGCATACTCCGGTCGTGGCACTTTTCAGCGCGTTCAGATTCAGACGTGCGACATCCTTCACGAAGATGAAATCCCGCGTTTGCCCGCCGTCGCCGTACACGCGCAACGGGTCGCCCTTGGTGATTGCGGAGGCAAACCGGCTGATCACCCCGGCATAGGCTGAGGAAGGATCCTGACGCGGGCCGTAGACATTGAAGTAGCGCAACCCGAGGGAAGAAAGCGAATACAGCGCGTGATACAGCGCCGCATACTGGTCGTTGATGCTCTTCTCCAGTCCGTAGGGAGACAGCGGTGCGACCGCGGATGTCTCGTCCAGCGGCAGATGTTCGGGGGCGCCATACACTGCCGCACTGGAAGCGTAGACGAACCGGCTCACCTTGGCGCGGCGTGCCCCGTCGAGCACTTTAAGGAATCCGCTGATATTGTGCTGGCTTGAGCCGAGCGGATCGGTCACGGAAGCAGGCACCGAAACCTGCGCCGCCAGATGCAGTACATGGCTGATGCCGACGAGCGCCTGGTCGACCGCCGACGTATCGCGGATATCGCCGTTGATCACTTTCAGACTGGGATGCTCGGGCAGATTCGCGCGTTTGCCCGAAGTGAAATTGTCCAGCACGCAGACCTGTGCACCGTCGGCCAATAATGCTTCAACACTATGCGAGCCGATAAAGCCTGCGCCACCCGTAACCAGAACACGCATTTGTGACATCGATACTTACCTGTTGACGTATGCCTTGAGAGTTTCCCGATAACGCCTTATTCGCACCAAGACCAGTTGGCTGGATTTTCGGCATCACTTCCCCGGCAAATTTAATTGACTTAAAAACTTAATAGCAATGAACGTGCCATCGATTGACAATTGCAATAAGCCATTGCCGGCAGCGAAGATTAGGCTCCCGCGGCAAGCGCCCCGGTGATATGTGACAAATTGCTGACGCAGGATGACTATTAGTCGACTGGCGTGAGACGGCATCACGTCTCTTGCAAAGGAATGCCGCCTCTATCGTTCCAACCTTCAGTGACTGTAGCAGCGGAGTTGCTGGGAGAATTCCCGCAGGGCATTGATGCCGCTTTCTTCCGCGCGGCGGCACCAGTTTTCCAGCTTCTGTGCAAGCTGCTCTTTCGACTCGTTGGACCTGTTTGCCAACAGGACCAACTCCTGGCGCATCGAGTAGATGGTCTGGAATACCGCGCTGGACTGAACCGCCTGCTTGAGTGCCAGCCGCTGCCTTTCGGGCAGGTAATTTTCGTCGACCTTCAGCCAAAGCTTGATCGCTTCACGCATTCCCCTAGCGTGTTGCGCATGGATCGCACGGGCGTGCTGCAAGCGGTGGATCTCGTTATTCGCCGTTTCCCGCAACGATCTGGCGAACCTGCCCATCACTTCGTACTGGTGGTAGACGATGGATTGCAGTGTTTCCGTATCGCATTGAACCTTGGCCGGATTGGTGCGCACCTTGGGCGCGACCTTTCTCACCCTGGCCAGGCCTAACATCGAGAGGATGCGGATATACATCCAGCCGATGTCGAACTCCCACCATCTGACGGAAAGCTTGGCCGATGCGCTGTAGGCATGGTGGTTGTTGTGCAACTCCTCGCCGCCGACCAGCAGTCCCCAGCCGACGATATTGCGCGAAGTGTCGTTCGTCACAAAACTGCGATAACCCCAAAAGTGCCCGACGCCGTTGATGACGCCGGCCGCAAAGAACGGGATCCACAGCATCTGCACCGCCCAGATCGTGATGCCGATCGGGCCGAACAGGATCACATCCATGAACAGCATGATCGTTATGCCCAGGCTGT
>DAIDAG010000010.1 GCA_027310725.1 Sideroxydans sp.
TGGCCCCACTCCTTCCCATCTCGAACAGGACAGTGAAACGACTTCGCGCCAATGATAGTGTGCGTCCGCATGTGAAAGTAGGTCATCGTCAGACTCCTTACAAAGTAAAAAGCCCCCAAGTGCAAACTTGGGGGCTTTTTATTTATTGCGCACGAGAATCGCAGTAACTGCCTTGATTTGTACGCTTCTTCCTTTGAAGGGATACCTATTTTGCGATACAATCGCACTCCATGACTAAGTACATATTTATTACCGGCGGCGTTGTCTCTTCCTTGGGAAAAGGCATCGCCGCCGCTTCACTTGCAGCTATTCTGGAATCACGCGGCCTTAAGGTCACGATGCTCAAATTGGATCCGTACATCAACGTCGATCCGGGCACAATGAGTCCGTTCCAGCATGGTGAAGTCTTTGTGACAGAAGATGGCGCAGAGACCGACCTGGACTTGGGGCACTACGAGCGTTTCATCTCGGCCAAGATGCGCAAGGCCAACAACTTCACTACCGGGCAGATATACGAAAGCGTGATTCGCAAAGAGCGGCGCGGCGAATATCTGGGCAAGACGGTGCAAGTGATCCCGCACATCACCAACGAGATTCAAGCCTTTATCGAACGCGGTGCAACCGCCTCACATGATGGCAAAGCAGATGTGGCCATTGTTGAGATAGGTGGCACGGTGGGCGACATCGAATCGCTACCATTCCTCGAAGCAGCCCGTCAGATGGGGTTGCGTATGGGGCGCCACCAAGTGGCGTATGTTCATCTTACATTGGTTCCCTATATTGCTACTGCAGGCGAGCTTAAGACCAAGCCCACGCAACACAGCGTACAAAAACTGCGCGAGATTGGTATTTTTCCAACCGCATTGCTGTGCCGTGCAGATCGCCGCATTCCGGACGACGAGCGAGCCAAAATTTCGCTATTCGCCAATGTACGCGAAGACAGTGTTATTTCGATGTGGGACGCGGACAGCATCTACAAGGTACCGCAGATGCTGCACGAGCAAGGACTTGATCGAATCATTTGTGAAGAGCTTGCCCTGAATGCGCCGCCTGCGAACTTGACGGTATGGCAGAACCTCATTAAAGCGCAAGAAAATCCGCAGCACGAGATCACCATAGGTATGGTTGGCAAATATGTCGATCTGACTGAGTCGTACAAATCATTGATCGAAGCGTTGCGTCACGCGGGTATCCATACAGCTACGCGCGTGAATATCGAATATCTGGATTCCGAGGTCATCGAGACTGAAGGCACCGACTGTCTGAAGCATCTCGATGCGATCCTGGTGCCCGGCGGATTTGGCGTGCGCGGTACGGAAGGCAAGATCGCTTCGATTCAATATGCGCGGGAAAACAAAATACCTTATCTAGGTATCTGCCTCGGTATGCAACTGGCAGTGATCGAATATGCGCGCCATGTGGCAAACATGAGCGATGCCAACAGTACCGAATTCAATCTGGAAACCGAACATCCGGTGGTGGCACTGATCACCGAGTGGCTGGATAGAGACGGCAAAGTGGCCAAGCGAAGCGCTGACTCGGATATGGGCGGTACCATGCGCCTGGGTTCGCAACGCTGTCCTGTGAAGCCAAATACGATGGCGCAGCGGATCTACGGTGATGAAGTGAACGAACGCCACCGTCACCGCTATGAAGTGAACAACCATTATGTCCCGTCGCTGGAGAAAACCGGCCTGATCATTTCTGCGCGTACGCCGTCAGAAGATTTGCCCGAGATGATGGAGTTACCCCAGACCATGCATCCATGGTTTGTCGGTGTGCAATTCCACCCTGAATTCACCTCGACACCGCGTACTGGACATCCGCTATTCAAAGCCTATGTCGAAGCAGCCGTGAAGCATAAGGAGGCTGTATGAAATTGTGCGGATTCGAAGTCGGCCTGGATAAACCGTTGTTCTTGATCGCAGGCCCATGCGTGATCGAGTCCGAGCAAATGGCGTTGGATACAGCAGGTCAATTGAAGGAGATATGCCTGAAGCTTGGCATTCCGTTCATCTATAAATCTTCCTACGACAAAGCCAATCGCAGCTCCGGCAAAACATTCCGCGGCTTCGGTATGGATGCAGGGTTGAAGATACTGGAAAAGGTAAAAGCGCAGATCGGCGTGCCGGTATTGACCGATGTGCATAGCGAAGACGAGATCGGACCCGTCGCCGCCGTGGTAGATGTGCTGCAAACCCCGGCATTTCTTTGCCGTCAGACCGACTTCATCCATGCGGTGGCGAAGGCAGGCAGGCCTGTCAACATCAAGAAGGGCCAGTTCCTTTCTCCCTGGGACATGAAAAATGTTGTGGACAAGGCGCGCGAAGTAAGCGGCGGAGACAATATCATGGTGTGCGAACGCGGCGCATCGTTTGGCTACAACAATCTGGTTTCGGATATGCGCTCGCTGGCGGTGATGCGCAACACAGGATGCCCGGTGGTGTTCGATGCCACGCATTCGGTCCAGTTGCCAGGCGGGCAAGGCACAGCGAGCGGCGGTCAGCGAGAATTCGTGCCGGTATTGGCACGTGCCGCAGTAGCGGCAGGCGTGGCGGGAGTATTCATGGAGACGCATCCCGATCCCGCAAAAGCATTGTCGGATGGTCCCAACGCATTCCCGTTGGGACATCTGCAATTGTTGTTGCAGACGCTGCAAGCGCTGGATGCATTGGTGAAGCAGCAAGGTTTTATAGAAGAAAACGTTAACTTGAAAAGTGTGTGAGCGAAGGAAAAACAAGAATGAGTGCAATTGTTGATGTCATAGCGCGTGAGATTCTGGATTCCCGTGGGAATCCTACTGTAGAAGCGGATGTGTTGCTGGAATCTGGTGTGATGGGGCGTGCAGCTGTACCGTCCGGCGCATCGACGGGTACAAAAGAAGCGGTTGAATTGCGCGATGGCGACAAGAAGCGCTACCTGGGCAAGGGCGTGTTGAAAGCGGTGGAGAATGTGAACACTGAGATCGCCGAAGCGATCATCGGCTTGGATGCGGCTGAACAAGCATTTATCGACCAGACCATGATCGACCTTGACGGCACCGAGAACAAATCGCGCCTCGGCGCGAACGCGATCCTTGCCGTATCTATCGCGGTTGCCAAAGCGGCTGCTGAGGAATCCGGTTTACCGTTGTATCGCTACTTCGGCGGCGCGGCGCGCATGGAAATGCCCGTGCCCATGATGAATGTCATCAACGGCGGCGCCCACGCCACCGGTGGTTCCGACATGCAGGAATTCATGATCATTCCGGTAGGCGCGCCGAGTTTCCGCGAAGCCTTGCGCTATGGTGCAGAGGTGTTCCACGCACTCAAAGCCGTGCTGCACCATCGCGGTCTGCCGACCACCGTTGGCGACGAAGGCGGTTTTGCACCTGCACTCGGTTCCAACGAAGCAGCGTTGAAGGTTATTGTCGAAGCCATCGAAGCAGCTGGCTATATCCCCGGGACAGACGTGGCGATCGGCATGGATCCGGCGGCTTCCGAATTCTACAAGGATGGCAAATATCACCTGAAGGCCGACGGTTTGACGCTCACCTCCCAACAGATGGTTGATCTTTATGCAACTTGGGTGGACAAGTATCCCATCGTTTCCATTGAGGACGGCATGAGCGAGCTCGACTGGCCGGGCTGGAAGATGCTGACCGAGCGCTTGGGCAAGACCATCCAGCTGGTTGGCGACGATGTGTTTGTGACCAACACCAAAATCCTGCGCGAAGGCATCAAGCAAGGTATCGCCAATTCCATTTTGATCAAGGTCAACCAGATAGGTACCCTGACCGAGACGTTCGCCGCCATCGAGATGGCGAAGCGCGCAGGTTATACCGCCGTGATGTCGCATCGTTCCGGTGAGACTGAAGACTCCACCATCGCCGATCTCGCGGTTGGAACCAACGTTATGCAGATCAAGACCGGCTCCCTGTCCCGTTCAGACCGCATGGCGAAGTACAACCAACTGCTGCGCATCGAGGAAGACCTCGGCGACAGCGCCTCCTATCCCGGTCGCGAGGCTTATTACCAGTTAGGCTGATGCGTGTTGTCACCTACATCCTGCTGGCTCTTCTCCTGCTGTTGCAATATCCGCTCTGGCTGGGGAAGGGTAGCTGGCTGAAGGTGTGGGACATGGGCCAGCAGGTACAAGCCCAGAAGCAAATCAACGAGCAAACCCAAAAGCGCAATGCGGCACTGGATGCCGAAGTGCGCGACCTCAAACGCGGAACCGATGCCATCGAAGAACGCGCGCGCAGCGAGCTCGGCATGGTCAAGCAGGGAGAGATATTCTTTCAGGTGGTTGGCGGCGAACAGGCTGCAGCGGTTTCCGCTGTAGCCGCTGCAACACCGCCAAAAGACAAGGTCAAGTAATGACTGTAGGTTGATCCCGCCCGGTGCGAGACTGCAATTCTGAGATGTCCAACGCGACCCGGATCAATTCTTTCAACGCTTCTTGTGCATCCAGATGATGTCGCGAGACATCCGCTTCATACGCTTCCAGATAAACGCGTAAAGTAGCTCCCTCTGTCCCGGTGCCGGATAGCCGGAAAATAATGCGCGAATCGTCGCTGAACAGGATACGCAGCCCCTGGCCTTTACTGATGCTGCCATCCACCGGATCGGTATAGCTGAAGTCGTCGCACGTTTGTACGGTGTGGTTACCGAACTGTTTGTTTGTGAGGGTGGGAAAATTATCGCGCAGATGTTGTATCACGCCGTTGGCTGCTTCGGTCGGCAAGCCTTCGTAGTCGTAGCGCGAATAGAAGTTGCGACCGAATCTAGCCCAATGTTCTCGCACAATGGATTCTACCGATTGCTTGCGCACGGCCAGGATGTTCAGCCAGAACAGTACCGCCCACAGCCCGTCCTTCTCGCGCACATGGTTGGAACCGGTGCCGAAACTTTCCTCTCCGCATAGCGTGACCTTGCCGGCATCCATCAGGTTACCGAAGAATTTCCAGCCGGTCGGTGTTTCGTAACATGGGATGTTCAACGCCTTTGCCACGCGATCCACTGCCGCGCTGGTGGGCATCGACCTCGCGACGCCCGCCAATCCTTGCTTGTAGGCGGGTATCAATGTTGCATTAGCGGCGAGTAGTGCCAGACTGTCCGAAGGGGTGACGAAGAAACGTTTGCCGAGGATCATATTGCGGTCACCGTCGCCGTCCGATGCCGCACCGAAATCCGGTGCTTCCGCGCCGTACATGATATCCACGAGATCATGTGCATAAGTCAGGTTAGGATCTGGATGCCCGCCGCCGAAATCTTCCAGTGGTACCCCGTTCATTACGCTGCCTATTGGTGCACCGAGACGCGTTTCCAGTATCTCTTTGGCATAAGGCCCGTTTACCGCGTGCATCGCGTCGAACTTGATCCTGAAACTGCCATTTAACAATGTGCGGATCGCCGCAAAATCGAACAGCGACTCCATCAGCTCGGCATAATCGTTCACGGGATCGATCACATTCACCTTCATGCCGCCCAGAGTGGTCTCGCCCGACTTATCCAACATCACATCATCCCCATCGAGAATGCGATAGCTGGAGATCGCCTTGCTTTTGGCATAGATCGCTTCGGTCACCGTCTCGGTGGCAGGACCTCCATTGTTGCTGTTGTATTTGATGCCGAAGTCGCCATCCGGTCCGCCAGGGTTGTGGCTCGCGGAAAGAATGATGCCGCCGAAAGTCTTATATTTGCGGATCACGCAGGATGCCGCCGGGGTGGAAAGGATGCCGCCTCGTCCCACCAGGACTTGTCCGAAACCGTTCGCCGCAGCCATTTTCAGAATGATCTGGATCGCCACACGGTTGTAATAACGCCCATCGCCACCCAAAACCAGCGTCGCACCTTGGGGGGCCGCGATGCTGTCGAAGATGCTTTGTACGAAATTCTCCAGATAGTGCGGTTGCTGGAAGATGGGAACCTTCTTGCGCAGTCCAGAGGTGCCGGGCTTCTGGTCGGGGAATGGTCGGGTCGAAACGGTGCGGATGCTCATCAAACAACCTTTCATATGGAATTGCCGATCATGTCTCGCTGGTTAAATCATACCATCGGGCATGTCGGAACAGCCCCGAATTCTGCCAGTCGGGGTAAGCTAGCGCACTTTTATTGCATTTTTTACCCATGAGTCACAGCACCGCCCAGCAAATACTTCGCGACACTTTCGGATATTCCTCATTTCGCGGCGCGCAACAGGCCATTGTCGAGCATGTCGTCAATGGAGGCGACGCGCTGGTACTCATGCCCACGGGCGGTGGCAAATCGCTGTGTTACCAGATTCCGGCAATGTTGCGCGATGGCGTCGGTATCGTGGTGTCGCCGCTGATCGCATTGATGCAGGATCAGGTCGATGCACTCAAGCAACTCGGTGTACCGGCAGCTTTTCTCAATTCAAGCCTGGAAGCCGAAGAAGCACGAGAGGTGTCGCGGCAGTTGATGCGCGGCGAATTGAAACTGCTGTATGTCGCGCCCGAGAGGCTGATGACGGAAGGATTCCTGAATCAGCTGGAGCGCCTGCAACAGGACAACAATATCGCCCTGTTCGCCATTGACGAAGCGCATTGCGTCTCGCAATGGGGCCACGATTTCCGCCCTGAATACCGGGCGCTGACGGTGTTGCACGAGCGCTTTCCGAGCGTGCCGCGCATTGCGCTGACTGCCACCGCGGATGCGCCGACGCGGCGCGAGATCGTCGAACGCCTGTCTCTGGAGCAGGCCCAACACTTCGTGTCCAGTTTTGACCGCCCCAACATCCGTTACCGCATCACGCTCAAGGACAATGCACGCCGGCAGTTGCAGACCTTCCTCGAAACCGAGCATCCAGACGATGCCGGCATCGTGTATTGCCTGTCACGCAAGAAGGTCGAAGAGACCGCCGCCTGGCTCAAGGAGCAGGGCTGGGATGCACTGCCGTATCACGCCGGACTGGATGCATCCACTCGCAGTGCAAACCAGAAACGTTTCCTGCGCGAGGAGGGCGTCATCATGGTTGCCACCGTTGCCTTCGGCATGGGCATCGACAAGCCCAACGTGCGCTTCGTGGCCCATCTCGACCTGCCCAAGAGCATGGAGGGTTACTATCAGGAAACCGGTCGCGCCGGTCGCGACGGCTTGCCCGCGAACGCCTGGATGGCCTACGGACTGGGCGACGCAGTCTCCATGCGCCAGATGCTGCTGTCCGGTGATGCGCCGGATGAACGCAAGCGCGTCGAAATGCAAAAGCTCGACGCGTTGCTCGGCTTCTGCGAATCCACCACATGCCGGCACCAAAGTGTCCTGCGCTACTTTGGCGAAGAGCATCCCGGCAATTGCGAGCAGTGCGACAACTGCCTCGCTCCCGTCGATACATGGGATGCCACGCAAGCCGCACAGATGGCGCTTTCCTGCGTTTATCGCACCGGGCAGCGCTTCGGCGTCGCGCATCTGATCGACGTATTGCTGGGCAAGGCTACTCCCAAAGTCGAACAATTCAACCACCAGCAACTGAGCACGTTCGGCATCGGCAAAGACCTTGCCCAAACACAATGGAGCAGTGTCTACCGCCAGCTCGTAGCGGCCGGATTCATCAACGTCGACATTGAAGGCTATGGCGGACTGAAACTTGCCGAAGCGGCGCGTGCCGTGCTGCGCGGTGAACAGGAAATCTGGCTGCGCCGCGACGCCGAACCAGCCAAGCGCAAAGCCAGCAAAGCCGAACGTGGTTCGCGCATGCGCGAAGCTTTTGCCGGTGCCAACGAAGACCCATTGTGGCAGGCGCTCAAAGCCAAACGCACGGCACTCGCCCGCGAACAAGGCGTGCCACCTTACGTCATCTTTCACGACAGCACCCTGCTTGAAATCCTCAACCGCAAGCCGCAGACGCTGGGCGACATGGCGCAGATCAGCGGTATCGGCCAGGCCAAGCTGGCGAAGTATGGCGATGCGTTTTTGCAGGTGGTGGAGGATATCGCGAATGGAGTTTGAACGGCCTG
Source organism: Sideroxydans sp. (assembly GCA_027310725.1). Classification (GTDB taxonomy): domain Bacteria; phylum Pseudomonadota; class Gammaproteobacteria; order Burkholderiales; family Gallionellaceae; genus Sideroxyarcus. The sequence goes on from DAIDAG010000010.1 coordinate 7,958, forward strand.
AATCGTTTTCGAGATTGAAGCCTGACGCCACATGAGGCAAGATGCGTCTTCGGGATTTTCCCCGAGTAAATGCAATATTCAACCAACACATAGAGAACAGACATGGGCGCACAGTGGAAAGCCAGACACAAAGAAGTCGCAGCGAACGCAAAGGGTAAGATTTTCGGCAAGCTCGCCAAAGAAATCATGGTCGCTGCCAAAGGCGGCGCCGACCCGAGCTCGAATTCGCGCTTGCGCCTTGTGGTCGAACAAGCCAAAAAAGCCTCCATGCCCAAAGATACGCTGGATCGTGCCATCAAGAAGGGGGCTGGACTGCTCGACGGCGGCGCGCAATTGGAACGTCTCGTGTATGAAGGTTTTGCCCCGCACCGAGTGCCCATCATCGTCGAATGTCTGTCCGACAATATCAATCGTACCAAGGCCAGCATGAACGTACTGTTCCGCAAAGGCCAACTTGGCGCAGAAGGTTCCGTCTCATGGGACTTCAGCCACGTCGGCATGATCGAGGCTACACCGAATTCCAAAGATGCGGATCCGGAAGTCGCTGCCATCGAAGCGGGGGCGCAGGATCTGGAGCCTTCAGAAGAAGGCGCAACGCTTTTCATCACCGACATCACCGATCTGGATGTCGTGTGCAAAGCGTTGCCCGCGCAAGGCTATACCGTCATCTCCGCCCAACTTGGCTATCGTCCGAAGAATCCGGTCACACTCGGCAATGACGCCGAGCGTGAGGAGGTGGAAGCCTTCCTTGAAGCAATCGACGAAGATGACGACGTGCAGAACGTCTATGTGGGATTGGCTGGATAACGCCCGGGGATGCAAGCTCGCGTAGTACTCAACCTTTGCGCAAATCAAGTGCGCGCCCTATGTTGACCATCAATTTGCCGAGTTCCTGGTCAATTTGACCGAGCAATGATTCGACATCATCCAAGGCTCCGTGTTTGATCTTGTTTTCCAGGAGTTCAGCCTGATTTTGCAGGTATTCCGCGCCCAAGGTGCCGGCTATGCCCCTGAGTGTATGGGCAAGCCTTTCCGATGTTTTGAGGTCGTTTGATGCCAGAGAGTCCCGGATATTCCGGACGGCATTTCCTTGATTTGCTCTGAACTTCTCCAGCAGCGAATAATACAGGTCTACGTTCCCCCCGATTCGACGAACGCTGGCAGCTACTTTGACGCCCGGCAAGTCGGGCAATGGCATTGGTGCAGGAGTTGCGACAGTCTCTGGGAGAGAAGAGCTTTCTGTAACCCGTGCAGGGTGGATCCATTTTGCAAGAGTAGCTATCAGCCGGTCCGGATCCAGAGGCTTGCCGATATGGTCGTTCATTCCGGCAGCAAGGAATGCATTTTGCTCGCTGACGTATACATTCGCTGTCAGGGCGATGATCGGCAAATTGGCAAGCAGCGGATTCTTACGAATTTCACGGGTCGCGGTCATACCATCCATAACCGGCATCTGCATGTCCATCAGCACGCCATCGAAAGATTCTTCCTGTAGACGTGAAATCGCCTCTTCGCCGTTCTCGGCGACAGCAACCTTGATTCCAAAACTTTCCAGCAACTCTTGCGCGACTTGTTGATTGATTTCATTGTCTTCAACCAGCAGCAAGCGAGCCCCCCGGACTTGAGCGACCAGCGCCGGATTGAATTGTGCGCCGATTATCCTGAATTTTCCTGTCGCCCATTTTTCCAGGCCGAAGATATTTGCAATGGAATCGAACAACTTCTTCTGTTTGAAAGGTTTTTCCAGTACTCCATCAATCACTTTGTCATTTATCAAGACTGGAATTCCATGCTGTCCATAACCGGCGATCATCAGCACTTTCGGTTTGACGCTTAATTCGGTCATAGCATGAAGTTCCTTGGCTAATTCAAGTCCGCTCATCTGCGGCATCTTCCAGTCGAGGATGGCCAGGTTGATCGGTCTTCCTTCCTTGCTTGCTTTTCGCACTGTACTCAATGCGTCACGTCCATTGCTTGCAACGGACACATCGAAAGAGAAATCCTCAAGATAGTTTTTCAGGATCTGCAGGCTGTTCTCGCTGTCATCGACCGCGAGAACACGCATTCCTCCCAATCCGGTGAATTCGGTTTGCGGAACTTCTGCCTGCTTTTCTGCCTTGTGAAAGCTGGCGGTGAATATGAATTTCGAACCCATGCCTGGTGTACTTTCCATCCATATCTTTCCACCCATTATTTCGATAAGGCGCTTGCTGATCGTCAGGCCCAGTCCGGTTCCGCCAAATTTTCGGGTGATGCTGGTATCGGCCTGGGTAAACGGCCGGAACAGTTTGTCCATTTCCTGTTGCGACATTCCTATTCCCGTGTCTTTTACTGTAAATCGCAGAACGACTTGATCGCCTTCCTCCTTCTCGAGTTCGGCACTGACCATCACCTCGCCCTTGGGGGTGAATTTGACGGCATTGCCCGCCAGATTGATCAGTACCTGCCCCAGACGCAGAGGGTCGCCGATCAGAACTGGTGGAACGTCGGGGGAGGTCTCTATCAGGAGCTCCAGGTTTTTCTCCTGGGCTTTAACGCCCAATATCGTGGCAAGGTTGTCCATTACCTCATCCAGTTCGAATGAGACATGATCCAATTCCATTTTCCCCGCCTCGATCTTGGAGACATCCAGTATGTCGTTGAGGATGCCCAGAAGCGATTTGGCCGAACTATGGATTTTCTGAAGATAATCCTGCTGCTTGCCGGACAATTCAGTCTGCAAACATAGATGGCTCAAGCCGATGACGGCGTTCATCGGAGTGCGAAGTTCATGGCTCATGTTGGCGAGGAATTCATCCTTGATGTGACTCGCGGCTTCGGCACTGTTTCTTGCTTCTTCCGCCGCTTTCAGCTTCTGGATTTCCTGCTCAAGTTCACTGTTGACAAGCACCAGCATCTTGTTGCGGTTTTCCACGACTTTCTCCAGCACCACGATACCCCGGTTGACCAGCAACGTCAGCACCCCAATGACGAAAAGCATGAGGGTGCCGATTATCGCGCCCGATCCTTGTGCCGTTTCTGATCTTTTGATCGCTATTCGTATTGTTTCCTGGAATTCCTTTTCCGCGGTATCCCTGTAAGACGTTGCAGCCGCCGTATAGGCGTTGCGCAGGTCGCGCAATTGCTTTATCTGTTGCTGACTGGGCAGGTCCTTCTTGGCCATCATCCTCTGCGCAACATTGAACGCCAGCGTGTAGAAGGCCTTGAAGTCGAATTTCAGTTTTTCAATTTCATTCATGTGCGCCGTATCAATCTCTTCCATTGATTCATAACGGCTCAGAATTTCGGATGACTTGGCTTTGGATGCTTCCAGATAGTCCACTTCTCCGGTTGCGGCCGCCGCATTCAGAGACTCCACGACCCCCTCGAAACTTTTCAGGTTCTCTCCGGCCGCATTGAGTATCGGGAATTCGGCGTCACGAATTTCCTTGAGGAGCGCATTTCCTCCAGACAACACAAGTGAAGAGTAAATCAGGTAGGCGACAAAGCTGACTACGGAAATGGACGGTACAAGCAACAGCTTCAACTTCAATGGGTAGTTGCGGAATCGATTCATTCTCATGGTCAATTCGCCTTAAGGTTTCAGAACGACCCTGACGCTGCGATTCACAGCGCTCTTGTCGATATATCCGATAGCGCTCGGGTTGCTGGCAATGGCTTTTCTGACGGCCACGTCACCCGCTATGAGTTGCGGCGGGCGGCCTTCCCCCGTAAAGATGATTTTGGCCCAGTATGCAGTGAGTTGCGAGGAGTTCTTGTGGGCGACTTTGGAATAGAACTCATCCCTGATGGCACTTCCTTCGGGCTGGTCTATGGGAAAAGCGGCGTGTTCATTAGGAAACGTAACGACCTTCCCCAGGAATATCTTCGCAGTCTGCTCTGTAGTCAAACTGGTGACCGAGCTTTTTGAAGAAACGACGACGACGACCTCGGCCTGTGCGCTGACCGCAAGCGATAACAAGGCAAATAGCAGCGTAAACTTCAGATTGATGATCATCGGCGATCCCACGCGGTACCCGGTGTCTAGAACACGAAGTCGACAACTGCAGAAATAACATGGAACGTTGTACCGTAGAGGGTAACGTTCGCCGGCACGTTTATGAGGTATCCATTTGAGTTGTCGCTGAGTGTGACGCGATCGTACTGCATCTTGAAATCGAAATTTCTCATGAAATCCCAGCGCACACCCAAGCTATCCGTGCTTTGTGCCCGGTTGGCCAGCTGCAGGTCGGTCGCGGTTGGCGGGGGGGAAGACTGAAGAAATGAACCGGAGCTATTCTGGCTGTGCGTCAAATAAGGTGTGAATTTATTGATGCGATAACCGGCACTGACGTACATTGCACTGGATACATAATTTGAACGGCGTTGTATCCACTCCGACATGACGAACCAATTGCCCGGGTCATAATTGGCTCCAACAGTGATATCGCTGTTTTGAATCCATGCCCCGGTCACTCCCGTCAGGAGGTACTCGGTAGAGGACATGCGCTGTTGATAGCCGGCGTGATAAGTCGTCTCGCCATATTCAAGCGTATCGAATATTCCCCACATTTCTCTGGACGTTGTGACGCTGCTTGGCCTGTCGAGCGTGTTTTTTCCGTAAATAGCCTTGACCGTATTTACCGCGTCGCCGATTTCAGCGCGGTACATGGCATCAATACCATCGCTGCTCGGGATGGAAAGCTGATGATAAAGATCAACAGGCGGTGTGATCCACGTATAGCTATAGCCGACATCCCAACTTTCGGAATCCATGAAAGTCGGCAAGGCAATGCGTCCGGCACGCATGTAGAAATTTGGGGTGAACGCATATTTTACGCTGAGCCATTCCACCTCAGGCCGGTATGTGCCGTCGGCATGATATTCCGAATCAACCTGCAACAAAGCTGTTACTTTTGGTGTGAAATTGGCATTCACGTGAGCCGCAAACCTGCTGGCATTGGTTGCCGACCAGTCGCTGCTGATACCTGCCCCTTTGGGCGAGGTACTGTCCACAATATAATCCCCCAAGCTCTCGCTGGAGTGGGACAAACCCAGAGTGCCGAATCCGCCGAGTTTGAACATCGGCTGGTCCGTCAGGGGATTGGGGGCAGAAGCGGCGGTTTGATCTGCGCGCGCGATTGAAATGCCTGCGGAAAACAACACAAAGGCAGCGAGACAATTTAATTTTGTCATAGGTTTCACATCAATATGAAAAGATCATGTTTCATCGCTCAAGTTGATTTCCGATAACTTAAAACACAGCGTTCGAACGAGTCTTGATCCCGGATATCTGGAGCGATCAAATTATTCAAGACGGAATCTTGATCCGGCATTTCATGATTAATATCGCACTAAGCTGTGGCAGGCTAGTTGAAAATACAATATTTCTGCCCACTTTGCTATTTTAGCAGGCGGCTGTCGAACAAAATGGTCTTGCCAAGGTAGTGCCCGAGTGCCAGCGCCTTGTTCGCTACCCACTGCATCGCGCAGCGGGCCGCCAAGACACTTCATGCGTTAGTTACTGTTGTGTCCATCTGTTGAATGGCTAAAATTTAACGAAAGGACTGCCCCAAAGCATCTTTATGACTTCTACCAGTTCGGAAGATGACTGTTTCGCACTGCCTTGCAGGCGAACGTTTTCATTCCTGAGGTAATCCATTACAAACTTGATCTTGATATGAGTCTTGACGCGTGCAACCAGTATGGGCGCGTTAATCGGTTTGTGGATGAAATCCGACGCGCCAACCGCGAATCCCGTTTCTTCGTATTCGTCTTCATTCTTGGAAGTGATGAAGATAACCGGTATGTCCACAAGCTTCGGATTTGTTTTCAAGCGGCGGCAGGCCTCGAAACCGTCAATATCGGGCATCATGACATCGAGCAGGATCAGGTCGGGAGGATTGGCAAATGCATCCTCAAGCGCTGCTTTCGCATTGTTGAACAATTTCAACGAATACTCCTTGGCCAGAATCGACTCCATGATCATCAGATTCTCATCGGCATCATCCACAATCAAGATTTTGGGGCGTACCAACACTGTAGGCTGGGTTCTGGAATCTTCTATGCTGTTCATTTCGTTCTCCTTAATTGCGATCTATGGCCAACCGTTTCTTAAATAATATCTTATAAATTTAATTTTAAGTCATTCTCGACGCGAACGAACAAAAATGCAACGCCATCGCCGGAAGCAGAGTGTCGATCCTGACCGACGGTAAGACTGAACACGATAAATGGCTGAATTATTTTTCGAGCCTTTAGTCTGAAAATTGTCCGAACCGTACCGGACGAAGCGTAAAGTTATATATAACCTTGTGTTTGATTTCTTGTGCCGCAATCAATATTGCGCGATGAAGCGGCAATGCGATTGCCAAAATAGGAAGGCTTTGAGACACCGGGATCCGGCACGAATTGAATTCTTAAGTTTAAGGAGCGTCTGTGATAGGAACTGAAAGCAGGAGTAAATTATTCTCATGGAACACGGCGGGCCGCATCGGTTTTACGGCCATCTTTTTTTTCTGGATATACATGATCTCGAATAGCACAGCGGATCTGGATAATAAACTGAATTCAGCCACAGACCAGAATACTGCGATCCACAATATCCAGGTCGATTTCAAGAACGAAATTCAGCAATGGAAAGACCTGTTGCTGCGCAGTACCAGTCGGGATACTTTGAACAGCAACTGGAGCAGCTTTGAGGCGTTGTTCCAGAAGGTTGCCGCGGAAGCGCAGGACATCATTCGTCAAAGCGAATCACCTGCAGTCAGTGATCAGGTTAAAGCTTTTGTCGATGCGCATGAGGCGAACCATGAACTATACAGAAGCGGCGCGGAATTGCTGATGAAGAACGGTTTTGACCCTCGTCCGGCCGATACTTTTGTTAGGGGAATCGACCACCCGTTGCTTGAACATCTCGAAGCTGCCGAAGCGAGCATGATTGAAGATAAAAAACGGATAAACAAGACGTTGGTGGATGCGACACGGAATAATATCGAACAGAATCTATTCGTATTGGCTTTCCTTGCTCTGTTGGCAGTGTGGATGCCGAAATACTAAGTCAGCCGGTAATGGTTTCAATGCAAATCGGACGCGCTGAGCAATGAACTCTGGATCGCCTGCAGAATGCGGGCGCGTCATCAAGATGAAAATCAGGATGCCGAGACATATCTTCGCATGCTATTCAGCGACAGTTTCCTGGTCTTTAGAGATTTGAATTATCCCGGTGTTGAAGTTGTATTCGAACAGATCTCCATAGCGTCCCCACTCGATGGCCACACGCAAAGCCGAGATAGCCTCCGCTTCATTCAATGTAAAGCGTAGCAGCCTGAGGAACAGGTCTTCGTGCAGGTCGCCTGAGGGATCCTGTTTCAGGCCGTGGTGGATGTAAGCTACCAAAGGCACGTTTTCTATGAGTTGCCGGCCGAAGATCAGCTGCCGTTCCGGTGTGTTGGCACGTACGTATTCTTCACCCAGGGGAGTGATGATGATGTCGCCATGATCGAGATGGACGAAGCCAAGCAGGGTCAATGCCCGCGATACGTTCAAGAGTTCCTGGTCGGTGAGTTCCGTTTCCTCTGCCAGCTTGGGCAAGTCCGCCCGGCCGAGGAACGGCTCCTCGGCCAACAGTTCGAGAATACCTTCCATGCGGGCAATGTCCGCCTCCGGCAAGCGGTCGCCCAGCTGCAGTTTGACTTCCTTCTCGGTGACACGTCCCGGGCGCATCGCGCCTGCTGTCATCAGCCCGTATACGTTGTCGATCAGGGTCCGGACTTCCTGGCTTTCCACCTCTCTCGGACGGGACAGTGTCACCTGCAATTCATCCCTGACTCGTCCCGGATCGCTGGCGAAGATCAGGACCCGGTCGGCCATCATGACCGCTTCCTCGATATTGTGCGAAACGACGAGGATAGCCTTGGTGGGAAGCTGCTTTGTCTGCCACAGTTCCAGGATCTCGTCGCGCAATCGTTCGCCGGTGAGCACATCGAGCGCCGAAAACGCCTCGTCCATCAGCAGAACCTCGGGTTCCAGAACCAGGGCGCGGGCGATGCCGACGCGCTGGCGCATGCCGCCGGATAACTCGCGGGGCAGGGCGCCCTCAAATCCCGACAGACCGATCAACTCTATCGCTGCTTCGGCACGCCGAGCCCTGTCGGCGGGTGCCATCCCCTTCGCCTCAAGTCCCAATTCCACATTCTTTTGCACGGTGAGCCAGGGAAACAAGGCGAAGGACTGGAACACCATGCTGATGGAATGTGCCGGCCCATACAGCGGAAGTCCCCGATAGAGCACCTGGCCGCGATCAGCCGCGATCAGTCCGGCCATGATGCGCAACATGGTGGATTTGCCAGATCCGGACTGGCCCAGCAACGCCACGATCTCCCCCTCGTTCAGAGTGAAGTCGACACCTTCCAGCACAGATCGGGAAGTGCCGTCTGCGGAACGGAAAGATTTGCCGACGGATTTGAGTTCGATGACAGGTGTAGCCATTCAGCGTGTCCTCAGAAATGCAGGCGATCTTCGGCCATACGATAAAGCCTGCGCCATACAAAGTGATTGAATCCCATGACAAAAATGCACATGACGCCGATCCCCAGTGCTATTCGCGGGAAATCGCCGATGGCTGTTTTTTCCGCGATATAGCTGCCGATGCCGTGAGCCTGTACGGTGGTGCTGCCCCAGGTCACATATTCGGCAACGATGCTGGCGTTCCACGAGCCACCGGAAGCCGTGATGGCGCCGGTGACGAAACTCGGGAAGATCGCCGGCAGCAGATAACGGCGCCATTTGAGCCAGCCGCTCAGAGCGAGATTCTGCGCGGCGTAGCGTAACTCCGTGGGCACAGTGGATGCACCGGCGATGACATTGAACAAAAGATACCACTGCGTGCCCAATATCATCAGGGGCGACAGCCAGATGTCCGGATTGAGCCCGAAACGAACGACCACAACGACGGCAACGGGGAACATCAAATTGGCGGGGAATGAGGCAAGGAACTGGATGATCGCCTGCGCGCGCGATGCCAATCGGGGATTCATTCCTATCTTCACTCCGATCGGGATCCAGATCAGCGCCGCCAGAAAGATCAGGATGACCACGCGCAGCATCGTGTAGAAACCCAGCACACAGACGCGGCCCACTTCACTCCATCCGACCTCGGTATGAATAAAGTGAACAAGCATCCACAAGGCGTAGAAAACAACGGCGGCAATGGTGGCATCCCAGATGCGTTCCGGGGTCGAGGAATGTTTATGCGGCCGTGCCCGAATCGACGTGCCGTCGTAACGGAGCCGGAAAATCGCGAACGACCGTTCCAGCAGTCTGCCGAATGCAACTACGACCCCCTGCATCCGTTCGGTCCGGCGCATCCAGTTGAGCAGCCATGAGTTCTGCGCAGTTTCGCTGCCTGACTCCTCGAAGCGGAATTTGTCGGCCCAGGCAAGCAGGGGTCTGAAGAACAATTGATCGTAGAGCATCACGCCGATCAGCATCGCGCCGATGGCCCAGCCGATCGCCTGGAGGTCGCGCTGTTCTATGGCCAGGGCGATATAGGAACCGATGCCGGGCAGCTTGATGTTCTGGTTGGATACCGAGATGGCCTCGGAGGCGACTACAAAGAACCAGCCACCCGACATCGACATCATCATGTTCCAGAGCAGGCCCGGCATCGCAAAAGGAAGTTCCAGCCGCCAGAAACGCTGCCAGGCGGAAAGCTTGAACACCATGGCTGCCTCGACCAGTTCCGCCGGCACGTTGCGAAATCCCTGATAAGCGCTGAACGCCATATTCCAGGCTTGGGAGGTGAAGATGGCAAATATCGCGGCGCATTCGACGCCGAGCAGGTTGCCCGGAAACAAGGCAATGAAGGCGGTGACGGTAATGGATAAAAAACCCAGGATCGGAATCGACTGGAGAATGTCCAGCAACGGAACCAGGACTTTTTCTGCGGCGCGATATTTCGTTGTCAATGCGGCGAATACGCAGCTGAAAAGTATGGAAGCACCGAGTGCGATGAACATGCGCAGGGTGGTACGCAGCAGGTAATAGGGCAGATTGACGGGGTCCAGGGAGAGCGGCAGGACTTCCCCCAACTGATAAGGACGCGCCATCTGATTGGCACCGTAAGCGAGCAGGACGAACATGGCGAGCACCATGGGCAACAAGGCCCAATCCCAGCGGTTTCCACCGGCTTCAACGACCTGTCTGGGGAAATATTGCTTGCGTGCGTTCATATTTCGTTCAGTTTTCCCGATCAAGAGGTTCAGATTGGCATCGGCGGAGTATAGGTGTCCGCAGGATGTTTCACAATTGATTGAATTGACCATGCCGGCACGACACCGTATATTTCAATCCCATGCAGACACGCAGTACCTTCGCCAATCGGGACGCATTTCTCGGCGTAATTTTCGCCCTTCTCGCCGCGGTCGGCTTCTCGGCGAAAGCCATTCTGGTCAAGCTGGCCTATCACGACAGCGTGGATGCGATCACCCTGCTGGCTTTGCGCATGGTGTTCGCGGCGCCATTCTTCATCGGTGTTGCAATCTGGACGAGGCGGCATCATGCCGAGCCGCTCGATATGCATGACCGCCTGCTGGTCCTGGGGCTGGGCGTCGTCGGTTACTACCTTTCAAGCTATCTCGATTTTCTCGGGCTGCAGTATATCTCCGCCGGACTGGAGCGCCTGATCCTGTTCCTCTACCCGACCATGACGGTGATCATCTCGGCCCTGCTCTACAAGCGTGCCATCGGCAGAATGGTCATCGCGGCGATGGCATTGAGCTACGCCGGGATCGCGCTGGTGTTCCTGCACGATGTGGGCGCAAAGGAGGGCAGTATCGTGCTGGGCGCATCGCTGGTGTTCGCCAGCACCTTGTCCTACTCGATCTATCTGGTGGGGGCGGGACATGCCATCGCCAGGATCGGCACGATGCGCTTCACCGCCTATGCCTCTCTGGTTGCGAGCGCGGCTTGTGTGCTGCAATTCCTGGCGATGCGCCCGCTGGCTGCGCTTGAGCTGCCGGCACGGGTGTACGGGCTTTCCATTGCGATGGCACTTTTTTCCACGGTACTGCCGGTGTTTTTGCTGTCATTCGCGATCCGTCGCATCGGTTCAGGCAGTGCCTCGCTGATCGGCTCCATCGGCCCGGTCAGCACCATCTATATGGCGTATGCGATTCTGGGCGAGAGCATCTCGTGGTTGCAGATCGCGGGATCGGCGCTGGTGCTGGCCGGGGTGCTCGTCATCAGCCTGAACAGCAGGCGCGGGGGAAAATAGGGCGATTCAGAGGGGCAGCCTGCGCAAAGCGATCCTGCCGACATCGAACAACAGCACGATGCCAGCGCCGGTGATGAAGGCCGTCAGCGAATGCTGCACAGAGGGGGGCTGAAAAGAAAATGCCTCTGCGATGGCGGGAATGTTGGTGATGGCAGCGAGCCCCGACAGCGTACCGGCCAGTACCCATATGGCAACTGTCGAAGGCATGGAAAATATGTGCCGCCACTGCTGTTGCGGGGACCGGGCGGAAAGAATGAGCGCAGAATTCGCTGTGACCAGGACGATGAATGCCAATGCGCGCGCTTCTTCAGCCACGATGTTCCCCCGCAGGCTCCACATGTAAAAAACCGCAATAGCAAGCGTGACCAGCGCGCCTTGTGCCAGGCTCACGAAGAGATGCCGCGATGAAATCAGATGCTCTGTATTCGAGCGCGGAGGCTGTTGCATCAGGCCCGGACTGCCTTCCTCGGCTTCAAACACGATGGAGCAGGCGGGATCGATGATCAGTTCCAGAAAGGCGATGTGTATCGGCGCCAGGATCAGCGGCAGCCCGAAGAACAAGGGCAGGATGGACATGCCAATGATCGGAATGTGTACGGCGAGGGTATACACCACGGCCTGACGCAGGTTGGCGAAGATGCGGCGTCCCAGCCGGATCGCGGAAACGATTGCGCTGAAGTCGTCTTCGAGCAATACCAAAGATGCAGCCTCGCGGGCGACGTCGGTGCCGCGCTTGCCCATAGCGATGCCGATGTGGGCGGATTTCAGTGCGGGTGCGTCGTTTACGCCGTCGCCCGTCATGGCCACCACCTCGCCGTTGGCCTTGAGTGCTTCGACGATGGCGAGCTTCTGTTGCGGGGTGACACGGGCGAAGACGTTGACCAAAGCGATGCGCTGAGCCAGCGTTGCAGTGTCCATTTCGGTCAGTTCGTCGCCCGTGAGCAAGGTACCACTATCGATACCGGCAGCGTTCGCGATGGCACGTGCAGTACGCGGATGATCGCCGGTGATCATGACGATGCGAATTCCGGCGCGATGGCATTCTGCGACCGCATCTGCCACTTCCGGCCGCAACGGGTCGGCAAGTCCCACCAGTCCGACGAATTCGAAATCGAAATCATGCTGGATGTCGGGCCAGCTTTTGTCGACGCTGTATTTCGCCTTGGCCACGCCCAGCACACGCAAGCCCTGATCCGCCATCAGTTCTGCATCCCGGCTCATGCGTATCCGTGCATCCTCGGCCAAATGACAAAGATCGGCGATCGCTTCCGGCGCCCCCTTGGTTGCGACGACATCGTGCTTGCCCGAATCGTTGCGCCACAGATGAGACATGGCCAGAAGTTCCGGCGAAAGCTCATACTCCCGCGCCAGTGCCCAATCCGGGTGCAAGTGCTCCGTATTGGCCAGATACTCACGGGCAAATCCATGAAACGCGAGTTCCATCGGGTCGTGGGGATCGATCTCGCTGGCCAGCACCGCGTACTCAAGCAGCTCGTGGTAGGTCTCGGGGAGTTCGCTGCGGGCGAGGTCGGTTGTATTCAGCAGTTGGCCGGCAACAGACAGGGCGGTCACAGTCATCCGGTTCTGGGTCAGGGTCCCGGTCTTGTCGACGCACAACACCGTCGTTTCGCCCAGCGTTTCGATGGCGTTCAGGCGCCGCGTCAGCACGCGCTGGCCGGCGATGCGACGCGCACCCAGGGCAAGAAAGACGATCATGATGACCGGGAATTCCTGCGGCAGAATACCCATCGCCAGCGTGATGCCGGCCAGCAGGGCATCCAGCCAGCCGCCGCGCAGCATCCAGTAAAGAAGTGCCAGCGTCAGACACAAGCCGATGCCGATCAACGCGAGGCGTTTGGTCAGCAGGCCGATCTCGTCACGTAACGGGGACGATTCGATGGCGATGCTTTGCAGGGATCTGCCGATGCGTCCCAGTTCGGTCTGGCCGCCCACTGCGGTGATACGTACCAGGCCCTGTCCGCGCACGATCAGGGTTCCGGCGTAAGTCCGGTTGCTGTCGGCGAACTTGGTCACCGCTTCGGATTCACCCGTAAGCAAGGACTCGTCCGCAGCCAGTTCGTGTGCCTGCAGCACGATGCCGTCCGCGGGAACGCGATCTCCCTCAACCAGGATGACGATGTCATCACGCACCACTTCGCGCCCCGCAATGCGTGTCGGCACGCCATCCCGGATCACCAGGGCACGCGGGCTGGAGAGATCGCGCAACGCTTCGAGTGCGCTCTCGGTGCGTCGTTCCTGAAGGATGGTAACGACCATGATGATGACGACGAAACCGAGCAGTATCAAGGCTTCATTCGCATCTCCGAGAGCAAGGTAGATGGCACCGGCGCCCAGCAGCAGCAGGAACATCGGTTCGCGCGCCACTTCGCCAGCAATGGCGAACAAGGTGCGCCGCTGGTCCGCGCCAAGCTCGTTCGGCCCTTCTGCCGCAAGGCGGGCCGATGCAACTTCGTGACTGAGGCCTGGCGGAAACGCAGTGGTCATGTCAGTTCAAATGAGTCGATTGTTTGCCGGGTAAGCTGGGGCAACTATAGCAAACTCGTACCCATGCCGTTCATGTGCAGTTCGGTTGGCCGGGTAGTTCTGCAGTTTGGCGAAGCGTATACTGAACTCCGTTGGCAATATCTGGGGGAAGAGAATGTTCCGCAAATCGATAGCCGTCATCCTGTTCGTTCTGTCTGGAGGTGTCGCCGCGGCAGAAGCCCCGGCTGTGCCCGATCCGCAACGCGGCGAATTGCTGTATTCGACCCATTGCATCGCCTGTCACAGTACCCAGATTCATTGGCGCGACAAGAAGCTGGTCAAGGACTACCAAAGCCTCCTCTCCGAGGTTGGCCGCTGGCAGAAATTGGGCGGACTGGGATGGAACGATGAAGATATATCGGTGGTTGCGCGATACCTGAATACGCTTCACTACCACTATCCGACGCCGTAAATACTTCATCACACTTCAGGAACACCACGATGCGAATACTTCACACGATGATCCGGACCGGAGACCTTGATCGCTCCATCGATTTCTATACCAAAGTGCTGGGCATGAAACTGCTGCGCCGGCATGAGTATCCCGACGGGAAGTTTACCTTGGCCTTCCTCGGCTATGGCGACGAGAGCGAGCATGCCGTGATCGAACTGACCTACAACTGGGGTGTCGATAGCTACGACCTGGGCACAGGCTACGGTCATATCGCCCTTGAGGTCGACGACGTCTATACCGCCTGTGCCGAGATCAAGCGGCTGGGCGGGAAAATGGTGCGCGAGGCGGGTCCGATGAATGGCGGAACGAGGATCATTGCGTTCGTCAGGGATCCCGATGGCTACATGATCGAGCTCATCGGCAAGAAAGCCTGAGCCGCCAGTTCAGCGCAGGGTGGCGACGAAGTCGCCTTCAAATTCGCCGACCTTCTGCCCATTGCATTTCAAAACCGACTGGATGTTGACGCGGGCGCGTTTGTATTTCAACAGCATCGCAACAAAGCGTTGCCATTTTTCCGGTGCGGGTGCAGCGGCTTCGGCAGTGAATTCGCCCGTGATGGGCTGTTCGTAACTCATGCTGCTCTTCTGGACCACGAGGTCTGCATCGATGTTCGCGTCAGCCAGGGAGACATGAAGCAATCCCCAGGCCGAAAGAACGGCGACGGCAGAGGCGCTGCCGCCGAAAACGGTGCCATGATGGTTGGCGTTGGGTGCCAGCGGCGCAGCCAGGCGTACGACTTGCGGTGTGGCTGCCTGGACTGCTACTGCCATTGCGCTGGAAAGCGGTATATGGCTGTGGAAATAATCCTGTAACGCTTGCGGCGTCATTGCGGGAGTCTATAAGCCCGCGGCACGCTCAGCTGCCTGCACGGTATTGGCCACCAGCATGGTAATGGTCATCGGGCCTACACCGCCTGGAACCGGAGTGATCCAGCCGGCGACTTTCTTCGCAGATTCAAAATCCACGTCGCCGCACAGCTTTCCGTCTGCCATGCGATTGATGCCGACGTCGATGACGGCTGCGCCGGGTTTGATCATGTCGCCGGTGATCATCTTGGGCTTGCCGGTGGCGACGACCAGGATGTCGGCGTCGCGCGTGAACTTGGCGAGGTCGACAGTCTTCGAAGTGCAGATGGTGACGGTGGCGTTGGCCTGCAGCAACAGCATGGCCATCGGCTTGCCGACGATGTTGCTGCGGCCGATCACGACGGCATGTTTTCCTTCGATGGGTACGCCGGCTTTTTCAAGCAGTATCATTGCACCGAAAGGCGTGCAGGGGGCGAAGCGCATATTGCCTGTGGATAGCGCGCCGACATTGATCGGATTGAAGCCGTCGACATCCTTTTCCGGACTGATGGCTTCGATCACCTTGCTGCTGTCGATATGCCTGGGCACGGGCAGTTGCACCAGCAGGCCGTGTATCTTCGGATCGGCATTCAATTCGGCGATCTTTGCCAGCAATGCGGTTTCACTGGTATCGGCGGGCAGGGCGATATGTTCCGAGTACAGGCCGAGTTCGGCACAGGCTTTCACCTTGTTGCCGACATAGACCTTGGAGGCAGGATCTTCGCCGACGATGATGACCGCCAGTCCCGGCGAGATGCCGCGCGCTTTCAAGGCGTCGGCGCGAACTTTCCATTCGGCGCGCACTTCCTGTGCGATGGCTTTGCCGTCAATGATGCGTGCGGTCATCGTGGTCTCCTGGTGATTCAGAACTGCGGCTTGTCGGAGGATTTCTCATAGTTGGCGACGCCAGCCATGATTTCCTTGCGTGCTTCCTCCACATCACCCCAGCCGCCGATCTTGACCCATTTGTTGGGTTCGAGGTCCTTGTAGTGTGCAAAGAAGTGTTCGATTTGTTTCAGTACGATCTCCGGCAGCTCTGTGTAGTTTTTCAGGCCGCGATACAGAGTGGAGAGCTTGTCCACCGGCACCGCCAGCACTTTGGCGTCGAAACCGGATTCGTCTTCCATCTTCAGCACGCACAGCGGGCGGCAGCGCACCACGACGCCGCTGTTCAGCGGGACGGGGGTGATTACCAGCACATCGACGGGATCGCCGTCGTCGGACAGTGTGTGCGGGATGTAGCCGTAGTTGCAGGGGTAATGCATCGCGGTATTCATGAAGCGATCCACGAAGATCGCACCGGATTCCTTGTCCACTTCGTACTTCACAGGCTCGCCATGCATCGGGATCTCGATGATGACGTTGAAATCGTTGGGAAGGTCTTTGCCGGAGGGGACTCTGTTCAAACTCATGGTGCGACGCCTTTAGGTGGAAATTGAA
>DAIDAG010000012.1 GCA_027310725.1 Sideroxydans sp.
AGCAGAGTGAATAAAATGCCTGTCATTACCCTACCGGATGGTTCGCAACGCAGTTATCCCAACCCCGTGACCGTGGCCGAGGTCGCGCAGAGCATAGGCGCCGGCCTGGCGCGCGCGGCGCTGGCGGGCAAGGTGGATGGAGTGCTGGTGGACACCTCGCACCTGATCTCCGCCGATGCCAAGCTGGCGATCATCACTGACAAGGATTCCGATGGCGTCGATCTGATACGTCATTCCACCGCGCATTTGCTGGCCTATGCCGTGAAGGAGCTGTTTCCCGAGGCGCAGGTGACCATCGGCCCTGTGATCGAGAACGGTTTCTATTACGACTTCGCCTATTCGCGCCCCTTTACGCCGGAAGACCTGGCCGCCATCGAAAAGCGCATGGCGGAACTGTCCAAAAAAGACTTGCCGGTAACGCGCAAGGTGCTGCCGCGCGATGAAGCCGTAGCCTATTTCAAGTCCATCGGCGAGAAATACAAGGCCGAGATCATAGCGTCCATCCCCGCAGATCAGGATGTGTCACTGTACAGCGAGGGCGACTTTACCGACCTGTGCCGCGGCCCGCACGTACCTTCAACCGGAAAACTGAAGGCCTTCAAGCTTATGAAGGTCGCGGGTGCCTATTGGCGCGGCGATTCGAAGAACGAGATGCTGCAACGCATCTACGGTACGGCCTGGGCGAAGAAGGAAGATCTCGACGCCTATCTGGTCCGGCTGGAAGAGGCCGAGAAGCGCGACCATCGCAAATTGGGCAAGCAGCTCGACCTGTTCCACATGCAGGACGAGGCGCCTGGCATGGTGTTCTGGCATCCCAAGGGCTGGGCGATGTGGCAGGTGATCGAGCAATACATGCGCGCCGTGTATCGCGACAACGGTTATCAGGAGATACGCTGCCCTCAGATCATCGATCGCGTGTTGTGGGAGAAATCCGGCCACTGGGAACATTACAAGGCCAACATGTTCACCACCGAGTCGGAAAAGCACGACTATGCGATCAAGCCGATGAATTGCCCGGGGCACGTGCAGGTGTTCAACGCCGACCTGCGTTCCAATCGCGAACTGCCGCTGCGCTATGGCGAATTCGGTTCCTGCCACCGCAACGAGCCTTCCGGCGGCTTGCACGGTCTGATGCGGGTGCGCGGTTTCGTGCAGGACGATGGCCACATCTTTTGTACCGAAGGACAGATCGAGTCCGAAGTGACAGCCTTCAATGCACTGGTGCTGAAGGTTTACAAGGACTTCGGTTTCCACGATGTGGTGGTGAAGCTGGCACTGCGTCCGGACAGCCGGGTCGGTTCCGACGAAATATGGGACAAGTCCGAGGATGCCCTGCGTGCCGCCTTGCGCGCTTCGGGCATGACCTGGGAAGAGCTGCCGGGCGAAGGCGCATTCTACGGTCCCAAGATCGAATTCCACATCAAGGACGCCATTGGCCGTTCCTGGCAATGCGGCACGATCCAGGTGGACTTCTCCATGCCGGGCCGTCTGGGTGCCGAATTTGTGGATGAGGACAATAGCCGCAAGGTGCCGGTGATGCTGCATCGTGCCATATTGGGATCGTTGGAGCGTTTCATCGGTATTCTGGTTGAAAACCATGCTGGAGCCATGCCTTTGTGGCTGGCGCCGACGCAGATGGTGGTGATGAATATCTCGCAGGCACAGGAAGAATATGCCGGGAAAGTGGCGGAAACCTTGCGCGCTTCCGGTTTCCGCGTGCAATCAGATTTGCGCAACGAGAAGATTACCTATAAAATACGCGAACATAGCTTGCAGAAGTTGCCTTACCAGCTGATCATTGGCGACAAGGAAGTGGCTGCAAGTCTCGTTGCCGTGCGATCCCGAACAGGTGAAGACCTTGGGCAGATGTCGGTGGAGGCGCTAGTTCAGCGCTTGCAAGCCGAACTGCATGCGGAGAGCGCGGTTTAATTTTTTAATGGAGAATTTCCAATAGCACAAGATAAGTCGCAGCGTATCAATGAGCAGATAACAGCACCACAAGTGCGGCTCATCGGCGCGGAGGGAGAGCAGGTTGGTGTCGTGTCAATTGCGGAAGCATTGCGCATGGCGGACGAAGCGGAACTGGATCTGGTGGAGATCGCGCCTTTGGCCGAACCGCCTGTATGCCGGATCATGGATATCGGCAAATTCAAATACGCGGAAGCCAAAAAGCAGCATGAAGCCAAGCTAAAGCAGAAACAGGTTCAGATCAAAGAGATCAAGTTCCGTCCGGGTACGGATGAAGGCGACTACAACATCAAGTTGCGCAATTTGATCAAATTCCTGGCTGACGGCGACAAAACCAAGATTACGCTGCGTTTCAGAGGCCGCGAGATGGCGCACCAGGAGATCGGCATGAAACTGATCGAGCGCATAAAAGGTGATCTGGAAGAGCATGGAATGGTAGAGCAGTTCCCGAAGATGGAAGGCCGCCAGATGGTGATGGTGATCGGTCCAAGGAAGAAATGATTTTGTATCGCAACGGAGCAAGGGACTTGCCGTTGCGGTGGTAGTGCAAAAAGTCCCAGACAAGTGGTTCCGGGTTTTCAAGCGTTCCTGTCAGGAACCTCCCGGCGTCATCAAATAATATGGAGTCGTTATGCCAAAGATGAAAACCAAGAGCGGAGCGAAGAAACGCTTTGTCGTCCGCGCCGGTGGCAGCATCAAGCGCGGCCAAGCGTTCAAGCGCCACATCCTCACCAAGAAAACCACCAAGAACAAGCGTCAACTGCGCGGGTCGACAGGTGTCCATGAAACCAACACGGCGTCCGTTCGCGCCATGTTGCCCTACGCGTAAGGAGTAAACATGCCAAGAGTCAAACGTGGTGTAACGGCGCGTGCGCGCCATAAGAAGGTTCTGAACCAGGCCAAGGGTTACCGCGGTCGCCGCAATAGTGTCTATCGTATCGCCAAAGAAGCGGTGATGAAGGCCGGTCAATATGCTTACCGCGACCGTCGTCAACGCAAGCGCCAGTTCCGCACTTTGTGGATCGCGCGTATCAATGCGGCTGCACGTGAACAGGGCATGGCGTATAGCGTGTTCATGAACGGCCTGAAAAAGGCGGCGATCGAGATCGATCGCAAGGTGCTGGCCGATCTGGCCGTGTTCGACAAGGCTGCGTTCTCGCAGATCGTCGCACAAGCCAAAGCCAGCCTCGGCGCGTAATTTCTGCGCAATATAAAAAAGGAGGCGTCATGCCTCCTTTTTTGTTTCAAGATCGAACATGCAAGAACTACAAAAAATTCTCGATGATGCACTGCAGAGCTTCGCCGCGATAGAAGACGCGGTCGAGCTGGAGAACGCCAAGGCGCGTTATCTCGGCAAGGAGGGCAGTCTGACCGGCCTGTTAAAAGGCTTGGGCAAACTTTCTGCCGAAGAACGCCCGGCAGCCGGTGCACGCATAAACCAGGTCAAACAACAGATCGAAGCGGCACTCCAGGCGCAGCGCGATGCCATCCAGAATCGCGCATTGAACGCCAAGCTTGCTGCAGAGTCGCTGGATGTGACACTGCCTGGGCGTGGTACGGGCGTGGGCGGATTGCATCCTGTCACGCGCACGCTGGAACGCATCGAAGCACTGTTCCATTCGATCGGTTACGCCGTGGCAGAAGGGCCGGAGATCGAAAACGATTTCTACAATTTCACCGCACTGAATATTCCCGCCGACCATCCGGCACGTGCCATGCACGACACCTTCTATATCGACGAGCAGCACGTGCTGCGCACGCACACCTCGCCGATCCAGATCCGCTACATGCAGGCGCACATGGAAAGGTACAAGCATCAGGAGACGATGCCGGACATCCGCATCATCGCGCCGGGGCGCGTCTACCGGGTGGATTCGGATGCCACGCATTCGCCGATGTTCCATCAGGTGGAAGGGCTGTGGATTGGAGAGCGCGTGAGTTTTGCCGATCTGAAAGGCGTGATCGCCGATTTCCTGCAGAACTACTTCGAGACCGAAGACATGCAGGTGCGCTTCCGCCCCTCGTTTTTTCCATTCACCGAACCTTCGGCCGAGATGGACATGAGCTGGAAGGGGGGCTGGCTGGAGATCGGCGGTTGCGGCATGGTGCATCCGAACGTGCTCAAGCATGTCGGCATCGACAGCGAGAAATACATCGGCTTTGCCTTCGGCATGGGCGTGGAGCGTCTGGCCATGCTGCGCTATGGTGTGAACGACCTCAGGCTGTTCTTTGAAAATGATCTTCAATTCCTAAAACAGTTTTCATAATGAAGAAATCTTTGAAGATCATTTCAGTGGAGGCTAATGCGGCAAGGCCGCGTTATGCCGTAACTAAAACGACCGCTAAACAATTTAACTGATATGCAATTCTCTGAATCCTGGTTGCGCACCTTCGTAAACCCTCCGCTGTCCAGCGAGGAGTTGTCGCATCTGCTGACCATGGCCGGGCTGGAAGTGGAGGAGATGACCTCCGTTGCTCCAGCCTTTGAAAAGGTCGTCGTGGGGCAGGTGCTGACCAAAGACAAGCATCCCGACGCCGATCGCCTGAACGTGCTGACGGTAGACGTCGGGCAGGCTGAGCCGCTGAACATCGTGTGTGGCGCGGGGAATGTAACTGTCGGCATGAAAGCGCCTTGTGCACTGGTTGGTGCCAGGCTGCCCGGCATCGAGATCAAGCAGGCAAAGGTTCGCGGCATCGCGTCCTTTGGCATGATGTGCTCGGAAAAGGAACTGGGTCTGGCGGAAGATAGCGCAGGTCTGATGGTATTGGTTGCCGATGCCATGGTCGGCCAGAACATCCGCGAACATCTTGATCTGGACGATCACTTGATCACGCTCAAGCTCACTCCGAACCGCAGCGATTGTCTGTCGCTGTACGGTATCGCGCGCGAGGTGGCGGCATTGACTGGCGCACCACTGCAGGCAATTCCGGCTGCGAGCTTCAAACAGGCGGACGATCAGACCCGCAAGATCAAGGTTTCCGCTCCCGCGGCCTGCCCGCGTTACACGGGGCGAGTGATCGCCGGTGTTAACGCCAAAGCGGCGACCCCCGCATGGATGGTGCAGCGTTTGGAGCGTTGCGGCTCGCGCAGCATCAGCGCGCTGGTGGATGTGACCAATTATGTGCTGCTGGAACTTGGGCAGCCGCTGCACGCTTTTGACCTGAACAAACTTGATGGCGACATCGAGGTGCGTTTTGCACGCCCGGGTGAGAGCCTGAATTTGCTGAACGAGCAGGCCGTCAACCTGCAAGACGACATGCTGGTGATCGCGGATGACAAAGGCCCGGTTGCCCTGGCTGGCATCATGGGCGGCGCAGGCAGTGCAGTGGACGAAGCGACCACCGATATCTTCCTGGAAAGCGCGTTTTTTGCGCCTGGTGTGATCGTCGGCAAGTCGCGCCGTCTCGGTTTCAGTTCCGATTCCGCTTACCGTTTCGAGCGCGGAGTGGACTTTGCGGCCACGAAGTCTGCACTGGATCGCGCCACACAGCTAATTCTTGACATTTGCGGCGGTCAGGCCGGCGCCGTAACGGAGGCGCAGACCGAGCTGCCAGCGCGTAATCCGGTGAAGCTGCGCACGTCGCGCGTGCATCGCGTGTTGGGCGTGGAGTTGGACTCATTAAGAATCCTCGTGATCCTGGAGCGGCTGGGCATGGTGTCCCAAGCCCAGGGCAACGAGTTTAGCGTTACGCCGCCAAGCTATCGCTTTGATATCGCGATCGAAGAGGACCTGATCGAAGAAGTCGCCCGTGTTTACGGCTATGAAAATATTCTGCCGGCGCCGATACAGGCTCGCATGACCATCTTGCCGCAAATTGAAGCAGAGCGTCCCTTGGCCAAGGTGCGCCAGACCATGGTATTGCGCGACTACCAGGAAACCATCAACTACGCCTTCGTGGAAGCCGCGTGGGAACGTGACCTGTGTGGTAATGCCGCGCCCATCGCCCTGAAAAATCCCATCGCCAGCCAGATGAGCGTGATGCGCAGCAGTTTGCTGGGGGGATTGCTTGCCGCCTTGCGTACGAATCTGGCACGCAAACAGCCCCGCATTCGCTTGTTCGAGATCGGCGGCTGCTTTACTGCCGAGGCGGGTACGTATGCGCAAAATGAACGCTTGGCTGGTTTGGCTTACGGTGGCGTTTCGTCCGAACAATGGGGATCGCCTGCGCGTAACGTGGATTTCTACGATGTGAAGGGCGATATAGAGGCATTGTTTGCACCGCGTAGCCTGACTTTCCAGGCTGCTACGTATCCGGCATCGCATCCAGGGCGTTCGGCGCGAATCCTGCTGGATGGTCGAGCCATCGGCTGGATAGGCGAACTGCACCCGCAATGGCAACAACAATATGACCTGCCGCAGGCGGTGGTCTGGTTTGAAGTGGAGCTGTCCGCGTTGACCCAAGACCGTGTTCCGAAGCTGGCCGACATTTCCCGTTTCCCGCCAGTCCGTCGTGATATTGCGGTGTTGGTGGATGAAACTGTAACCGTACAGTCGCTATTGGATGGGATGCGGGCGGCAAAAGCGCCCAATGCGGTCGAACTCGCATTGTTCGACGTATATCGCGGCAAAGGTGTGGAGCAAAACAAAAAAAGCCTTGCATTCCGTGTGTTATTGCAAGATACTCAAAAAACTCTGACTGATAACGAGATTGAAGAAAATGTAGCTCGTCTGGTTGCGGCATTGCAACGTCAAGGCGCGCAATTGCGAGTGTAAGAGGGGAATATGACGACATTGACCAAGGCGGAACTGGCCGATCTGCTGTTCGAAAAAGTTGGCCTGAACAAGCGTGAAGCGAAAGACATGGTGGAGGCGTTCTTTGAGGAGATAAGAATGCAGCTGGAGCAGGGCGAGAGCGTCAAGCTGTCAGGCTTTGGCAATTTCCAATTGCGCGACAAGCCGCAACGTCCGGGGCGTAATCCAAAAACCGGCGAAGAGATCCCGATCACTGCTCGTCGTGTGGTGACTTTCCATCCCAGCCAGAAACTCAAGAGCATGGTAGAAAAGAACTATCATGGAACATCACGTAGCTAATTCAGAGCTGCCGCCCATCCCGGCCAAACGTTACTTCACCATCGGTGAAGTCAGCGAGCTTTGCGGGGTGAAGGCCCATGTACTGCGTTATTGGGAGCAGGAATTCACGCAGCTCAAACCGGTAAAGCGCGGCGGCAATCGCCGTTATTACCAGCATCACGAAGTTCTGCTTATCCGCCGCATCCGTCAATTGCTCTACGAAGAAGGTTTCACCATCAGTGGCGCGCGTAGCCGTCTGGATCAGCATGCCATCAGTCAGGAAGAGAAATTGCAGAACACATCAAGCTCATTCAACGTGAGCGCGTTCAAACGCGAACTGCGTGAGATCATCTCGCTGTTGCATGCTTAACTGCGCGAATTGCGTAAAACCGCTTCAAGTAAAGTAAAGAGCTCTGCTATAATTCAACAGTTCGGGGCGTAGCGCAGCCTGGTAGCGTACTTGCATGGGGTGCAAGGGGTCGGGAGTTCGAATCTCCCCGCCCCGACCAACAGTAACAAGGACTTACGACTTAATTGTCGTAGGTCTTTTTTATTTATATTAGCCGTTTGGCTAATACTCGATCAAAAATACTCACTTCGGAAGCCTCAATATCACTTCAGAAATCGGAGTTTCTCTATTCCGGATGTAATCCCTGGTGGTGGATCCGTCTGTGTGTGCCAGCGCTGTCTGCAGCTGGCTCTCCGTATATCCGGCCTTGGTTGCATCGGTCGCCGCCTTGGCTCGAATATCCTTGAGGGTGATGCCGCTGACACCTGCTTTCTTGCATGCCCTGGCGAAGATGTCACGGACCTTCCTGGAAGTGAACGGCTGGCCATGATCGTCGTGGATCAGATAGATGCTGCGCAGCTTGGCGATCCTTTTCAGTCCGGTCACAACGTCGCGTATATCCTGTGTTACGGCCAGGCGAACCGTCGCGCCGCTGCTGTTCTCAGTCTTTGTAGGGGTAAACTCAATCTCGTCTGCATCCAGCTCGTTCGTCCGTAACAGCCGAACATCCGTGCCGCGCTGATACATTAGGTAGTAAAGATCCATCAGTCCAGCAACCATTCTTTCGTTATGTTCTGGGGACTGATCATCAGGCGCGCTAAGAAGCTGTGCTTTCACGTCTAGATATTGTTTGTCGGTGATGTAGACCTTGCGCTTCTTCGGTGTTTCTACCGTTACATCTCGTGCAGGATTTGTCGTTGCGTGTCCATAGCGACAGGCCCACGCAAAAAATTTTGAAAGGTGACCTCGATATAATTGCGCAGCTCGCCGCCCCTTCCACTGGTCGACAAATTTGGCTACATCTGAGGGAGCCAACTGATATATATCGAAGTCAGCAAAAGCATTCTCAATCACGGCAAGCACGTTGTTGAGATTCTTGGTTCCTGTTTGCCAAATCTCTTTGCGTACTGGATCCTTCGGCGTGTCAGATTTTCGCTTATTAATGATTTCTGATCGCCATTCATTGAACCAATGACAAAAATCTCCACTACCTTTTGGTGTGTTGACATGGTCTAAGAGGGCGTTGAGTACCTCTCGCGCTTTAAACTCTCCTTCAGCTTCGGTACACAAAATATGCCATTTACTAACCTTACCGCTCTTGGGATTTAGTATAGGTTGTGAGGAGAAATATTGGTACTTGCCTCTCCGGATATAAATGCGGGAGCCTGTAAGTGTTCGCGATGTTTTTCGTTTTCTCAATTATTTTTCTCTTTCTCTGAGACGAACAGTTGGTTTATTTGCATCAGGCTGGGATTGCACAAGTCCAAGTTTACGTTCCAGCAGCATTTCAAAAGCCTTCGCTGAAATGACAGGGCCCCGCCTATCGAAAGGTGGCTCCACGCCAAATTTATTCTTGAACCAAGCTACTTGCGCACTCCGGCGCTTAAGACCTGTGATTTCATAAAGTTGTTTTTGCGTAAGACGCATTTGTCTCTTGCCTCCAATATACCTAGCACTCCAAGATTCCAAAGAAAGATATCGCTGCTCAGTGGCACGATATTCTTCCTGAAACTGTCTTCCGGATTTACTTACCCCTGTGGTTCAAGAAGTGATGTGGCAATACTCAGGCAATAATAGAGTCAAAACGAGCATGACTTATACAGTTATGTTTAACTGACAAGTCAGTGTTGCAAATGTAGAATTGGCCGAATATCCAATGTGAGAACTCTGAAAAACAATGGTTAAATCAAGCAAATACACATGGAGTTACCTGTTCGACTTCTCGAATATCATCATGCGCCGGATGATCGCCTTGGGTCTCCAGGCAGACAGGATTCTTGAAGGTCGCTCGAATGGAGTTCTCAGCGAAAGGATCTGCAGGCAACGGCTATTAGATATTGCTCAAGGAACTGAGCTTGAATCTCAAGTACAAGATGTATTAGCCGAATGGCAAGAATTTCCACAGAAAATGCCTGAATTTTTAAAGAAGCAGATGCGACGCATTTTAAATGTCATTCCAAGTAAGGACGTGGATATTCCGGGGCTAATAAAGCTTACATCCGAAGTCGGTGCGATCTTGGAAATAGCATTAACAGTTGAGAATTTTAGCAATATAAAACAACTAAAAATGATGGCAGATACGGGGAAGTTATATTTTGAGTTTGTTAAAAAAATCATATTCTGGTTTGAAAGAGATTTGCATGCACGGTTAATGAAGGGAGAACTAACGGCAAGATTAAGCGATCCGTTACCAGAGTCTGTTATTTATAAAGTCAAGCAGTTCGAATTAATAGCCTGCGTATTGGGTTACGCAGGTATTTGTCTAGTTTTATATGCAAGTAAGGTAATCAATAAATTGCCCAGAAAATGGTGTCAGATATGTTTCAGGAGAACAAGTCCATTTTGGAAATATTGCAATCTCCACGCCACTGGAAATAAAAATATTAATGAATTTCGATTTGGTAAAAAGATACACGCTGTATTACTGAAACGTAAACCATACCTGATCCAAAAATGGAGACAAAACAAGAAATACATTACAGAAATAGAAGAGCAAGAGCGAGAATTTAGTGGTTCTCTTGATTCGTCATTGACGAACTGGAAACAGCCTATGCTTAAATTTATTAACCGAAGTCCGAGTTTGGAGAAACGAGTATCGATTGACTACATCCAGTCGATCGATAATTGGATTGAGACAGTGCAATACTTACGGGTTAAGTTTGAAAATAGGCAAGAAAAGTCATATGACATCCAGGCTGTATTGTATTGGCTCGAAATGGCAAGGGATTGGTTTGAGATTGAGGATATATTCCGTTCTTCTAATGGAGACAGACTCAAGTCATCCAAAAAGTCAGCCACGAAACTTCCTACGGCAACGCTGATCGCCGATCTATGCGAACAGGAACCCGGAATTATAAAATCTGAAATCGCCCGCAGGATTGGCAAGAGCCCGACAACGGTCGGTCGATGCGTCAAGAAATACAAAGAGCTCCAAAAATATTTCGATTAGTAAGGCGCTAAAATCTGTTGATGAGGATTTTTTGGGTTTAAACATAACTGTATATCAGGTAATGTCGCCTCATTAAATCAGCGGGTAGAGTGCTCCCATCATTACCGGGGAGTAGATTTATGGATTTGATGAATGTTGATGACTTTCTATTTGGGCGTGCACAGCCAATGCAGCCTTCCCAGCCTATTATTAGTGATCTTATCGTGAATGGAGTGCCAATGAAGGAAATAAAGGAATTCTTGGAAACGGGAATTGCAAATGAGAATTGTCGCCCACTTCAAATATATTCCGATGCTAGAGGCTATAAGTATGAGTGGGGGCACATCATTGAGAAGGTATCGTTTCTCGTTGAGGACGGAGAAATATCTCACTATGCATCCTGGGATTTCTGTTTGGATGGGCTGCTATCAAAATTCCATAGGAAAGGATTGCGTTTACATGACCTGAGTGTCCTGTGCCAGGACATATTGTGCGACGAGAAAAGACGCCCATGTATTTATTGGCAGATTCCAAATTTCATGCATGTGTTTCATGGAAATAAAGTATCAACATTTAAAATGGTTGCGTGTGGGGTTGGGACCAAAGGGCTTGAAGAAATTGATACGGCGCGGGAATGGATCGCATGTTGCTTCCTCGATCTTATTCTTGAAAAGGTGATTAAGATAGCAACAAAATCACTGAGTAGACATACATGAACAATATTGTTGGTAAGTTGTTTATGCCTGAAGATGTTCTGTCCAAGATCAAAAGTGACCGGGCAGTGCGCCGCAAACGTCGTGTCTGGGGAAAATCAAGAATCAATATACTCATGGCAGAACTCCTCAATCTAAAAGAAGCCGGCGCAAGTTATGCTGACCTTGAGTTCTGGTTGCGCAAAGAAAAGCGCATCAAGATTCATCGATCCAATATTAAGCGCGCAATGGATAAATTCAAATTGCTGAATCAGCGGCAAATTTAATATGGGACGATTTCGCACATCAGAAAGTCAGGCGCGGTACGCGGTCAGTCAGAAACTGTCAATTGGCAAGCCGCGCCATAAAAATAGGAGCAGCGTTGGCAGAATACATAGTTTGGGTACAGCCCGAACCTATGTCGATTCGCTAAAAGGAGTTGCCGCTTTTATCGCTGAACAAAAATTGGATCCCGCCGGCAAGGGACTTTCCAGTCTGACCTGTGGGGCAGCGAATGCATATCTGGAATTCCGCGCACAAATTGTTGGACAGAAACAGCTCGATAAAGATCGTCAGGCAATGCAGATGCTCCTCCGTGAAAAACTCGCCGTGGTCAAAAGTGAATTCGATCAGGCTTTGGAGAGTCGTGCCTATACCCAATTGCAGATTCAATTAGTTGCTGGTGCACAGACTAGGAAGTATGAATTATCTACTTTGATCGCTGCTGACGCTGGTCTGCGTGCTCATGAGCTGCTGACACTTCGACCTACTGAGGAGAGGTCTGTATCATCACATCGAACATGGAGAGAAGAAAGATTTGAAGGGCGGGTGGATGTGAAGCGGTATATCGTCGTCGGCAAAGGAGGTCTGATACGTGAAGTTGGGATTTCAATGGAGTTGGCTGACCAATTGGAGTCGTTACGACTTGATGAGCCTCGTATTGAGACTGACCGGGAAATATACTATGAACAATTTTATGATGTCGGCGGCGGCATGCGTTGGAGTGACTCCTTCAGCAAGGCTGCAAAGAGAGAACTAGGTTGGTCAACTGGTGCGCACGGAGTTCGACACGCTTTCGCGCAAACACGCATGCGTGCGCTGCAATCGCTTGGGCATAACTATGAAACAGCCTTAGCAATTGCCAGTCAGGAAATGGGGCACTTCCGTCCGGAGATAACTGAAGTATATTTGCGTTGACTGCAGTTTTATTTTTCAATATATTACACACACATTCCGATGATTCGGAATTACGAGTGGTGTCCGGCAAAGGCACTGCGTTCCTTGGTTCCTAGCGCGACCGTCAGGTCATAACCAAGAATCTCAAACGTAATACACGCGACATAAGTCGTATCAAACAGAGTGCATTTATTGTGCTCACCGGCTGGTATTAAAAGCCAACTTTAGGGTATCAGTATTTTGATACCTAACATCCGCCCGCGTCGGGCCGGATGCCAATTCGTTCGAATAAACTTTCAGTAGAGTCGCAGCATGTCCGATGAGTGCGCCCATCCTTAGAGTTGCTTTGTACAACGCTGCCATAGCCATCGCGCCGGCAGCCGGTGACAAATGCAATGCATGGGATAGGGTTGTACTTCGTCCTGCTGGGCAATAGTCCAGAACAACAGGCGTAGGACCGAGCTGATATCGAGGAAAGGATTGTTTGAATGATAGACATCAAAGAAGACGACTGGCACTGCGCCGGGCCACGCATGTGGTAAAGCAGACGGCCGCGGAGCCGAGATTTTTATCTTTCCGTGATGTGATGAAGTGAGCGAGACCGGTCCGAGCTCTTCACCTTAAGCGGGTGAAAAACAGGGGCGAAACGGGATGGGAGACCTAACCCGCGCTGTCAGTGATGACGGCGGCGACATTTCTTACGGGGCACTAGTTTTGTCTGGTTTAGCGGGAGTTGTAATCATCAAACTTTTCAACTTATGGAACATTACCACATAGTTCTTTGGTCGGCAGAAATCTCATTGGCATATTCGAGTGACCAATAAGTAAGGACGAAAAGGAAACGGGAGCAAATTTATGAATACGGCAACAGCACGCGTTATGGCGATAATTATCACTGCGATCGCGCTAGTAATGTCAGGGATGGCAGGTTGGTATCGTGGTAGTTCATTACTCGATCGCATGCTCTTAATTTCAATTTCTGTTGCCATATCTGCTTGCAGCCATCTTATTCCATCCATCTCAAAAAGCAGGGTGGCATGGGCGCTATGGAGCTGTTGCTTCATTGGGGCGTTGTACAGCCATCTGACCTTTTTTAGTTATACCAGTTTACATGCAGGTGATGACAGATCTGAGCATTCTGTTCAAGTATCAATGGCGGAGCAGCAAATTAGGGCTGCACGCGAAGCACTTGCGTTAATAACAGCACGACCTTTGGTTGTCGTCGCGTCCGAACTGGCAGTTACCAAAAATTGGCGGAGGCGTAACGCATTATCTGCGGAACTATCGGAAGCTAAGCGAGCTTCTGCATTAAGGGATGAAATCGTCACGCTGCTCGGCGTTGCTAGAGTCGCGGAAGTAACCAGCGCTACTGATCCAGTAACGGTTGGAATAGCAAGAGTCACAGGCATTACGGAGCAGAGTATCGCTTTCTTTTCTGCATTTGGATTTTCCGTTCTGCTTGAGCTATTAGGGGCATTCCTGTGGTATCAAAGTTTCCAGGGGCAACAGGAAAAGCCACAGTTGGTCAACAATTCGCCAACCGAAGACCAATCCATTAGTAGACTTAGAAAGGAAGTGGCGGCAGGTCAGGTCGAGCCCACCGTGAAAGCAATTCGTGTATTTTTACGTTGCTCGCAAACCAAGGCAATGGAGGTGCGGCGAAAGATTGTGACTGAAAGTTACTGAAAAGATCGCGTTCTTTGGCTCGTTACTGATCAGAATACTCTTTGCCGTAATCAAAGTTGCTAGGATAATTCTATCTCTGGTTGTTTCACATTGTTTTTCAAAAGAGCTATTCCTAAGCGGTTGGCAGAGAAAGGGGTAATTTCGATATGTTGGCTTCTGAACTCTTGTTGTGCTTGTAGTTAACTCCCTCCTGACAAACTCCTCGTCCTTCCAACCTCAACTCCATATTGTTGCTATATAAGGTATAAATAAAGCTAGGGGTATGTCGTAGAGAAAAGTGTTGCGCGACAATTGTTGCGCAAGTTTTGTGCAATCCAAAGATGACGTCGCGTGGCGGTTTGTTTTGAGAGTTCTACAGAGCGGGAGATGTGTGGAGCAGGCACGCAACAACTTTGGGCGTTGGGCCGTGCGGCCCGAACGGTTATGGGTTATCTATTTTTTGTTGTTAAGTATCTTTCTATTGTTGCTTTGCTTCTTTTTTCCAACCGATGCAAATCGATGGCTATTTATTGTTGCCTCAATTGATTTTTTGGTATTAGAATTTATGAAATTGACGGCGCGCGAAAAGGATAAATTCACTAATAGACAGATTGCCTTTTTCTAGGTCGATTTACGGGGCTGGTTACCTGTCATCCACCGGTTGTTGCAATTGGTTTGGTGCTATGACTTACAAAAAACCACAAGATGGGCTATTTATGGGGTGTAGGTCTAGACCTTTAGACATATCGAAATCTCCCCGTTCGTGTGATAGCCTTCGCCAGCTTAGAAACTGAACCTGCGTAATGGCTAAACTGCCCCAAACAAATTTTGCCCACCTGCAACAGCACGACGAACAGTTGCTGCGCTTGGGCATGCTGGCAGAAAAGTATTTCGCGGAAGATCCCAATACCTGTTTGCTCAAAACCCGCCAGCTTTCAGAGTTGCTGGCCCAGCTGGTAGCTGCCAAAACCGGCCAACTTGTCGCTCCGGAAGAAACCCAATACGACTTACTGCGACGCCTACAGGACAGCGGCATCCTCCCGCGCGAAATTGCGCAGCTATTTGGCGAGGTTCGGCGTACCGGTAATGCCGCCAGCCATGCCCTTGAAGGCGATCACCGGGGTGCGTTGAGTTCCTTGAAGATGACTTGGCAGCTGACCCTTTGGTTTCACCGCACCTTCACAGATCCGTCGTACAAATCGGGTCCATTTGTTCCCCCGGCCCCTCCCAAAGGCGAAGGCGATGAGTTGCGCGCCGAAATGGCGCAGTTGAGCAAGGCACTCCAGGAATATCAGGCCACCCATCACGAGACCACCGAGCAGCTTGTGGCGACTGAGGCAAAACTCCATGAGGCCAAGAATGAACAAGCTTTCTGGGAACAGATGGCCGCCGAATCCGAGCAAGCCAAGGTCGCGCTGGAGAAGCGTCTGGCCGAACAGCAGGCCGTATCGGCTGCGCAACCCAAGAGCGTCTTGATTCAGTTGGTTACTTCAGCCAATACGGCAGCCAGCGCGGTCCAGCTGGATGAAGCCGATACCCGCAAGCTGATCGATCAGCAACTGATCCAGGCAGGCTGGGAGGCGGATTCACAGGCCATCAAATACAATAAAGGCGCTCGACCGGAAAAAGGGCGCAATCTAGCCATCGCTGAATGGCCCACCGAGAGCGGCCCTGCCGACTACGTGTTGTTTGCCGGCTTAATGCCCATCGCGGTAGTTGAAGCCAAACGTAAAAACGTCGATGTATCTGGCTCGTTGCAACAAGCCAAACGCTACAGCCGGACATTCACACCTTCCCAAGAGACCGTGCTACCGGATGAGAACTGGGGGGAGGGTGCTGCAGCCTATCGCGTGCCATTCGCATTTTCATCCAATGGACGTCCATTCCTACGTCAGCTAGCTACAAAGAGTGGCATATGGTTCTGTGACCTGCGTTGCGCTGTTAACCTGGGGCACGTACTTGATGGCTGGTACACCCCGGAAGGCTTGACCGCGCTGCTCAAACGCGACGAGGCCAAGGCGCACAAGGATCTTGCCAATGCTCCGTTTAACTATGGTTTCCCGTTACGTCCCTATCAGCAGGACGCTATTCGCGCCGCTGAATCGGCTATCGAGGCTGGGCAGCGCGAAATGTTGTTGGCGATGGCAACCGGCACCGGAAAAACCAAGACCTGCATTGCGCTGATCTATCGTTTGCTCAAGGCAAAACGCTTCCGCCGCATTCTCTTCTTGGTTGATCGCTCCGCGCTGGGTGAACAAGCGGCGAATGCCTTCAAAGACACTCGCATGGAAAACCTCCAGACCTTTGCCGACACCTTTGGCATAAAGGAGCTGGAAGAACAAGAGCCAGACACTGCTACCTCCGTACATATCGCCACCATACAGGGCATGGTGCAACGGCTGCTCTACGCGGCAGAGGGTGCAATACCGCCTGCCGTTGATCAATACGACTGCATCGTGGTGGACGAATGCCATCGTGGCTATCTGCTTGATCGTGAATTGTCCGATACGGAAATGACCTTCCGGGGTTATGAAGACTACATCTCCAAATACCGCCGCGTGCTCGACTACTTCGACGCCTATAAGGTTGGGTTGACTGCCACACCAGCATTGCATACCACGCAGATATTTGGTGCGCCGGTTTACACTTATAGCTATCGGGAAGCTGTCATTGATGGATTCCTGGTGGATTACGAGCCGCCAATTCAAATCAAGACCGAGCTATCCACCAATGGTATTGCTTGGAAGGCCGGTGAAAAGATCAAGGTTTACGATGCGCGACGCAACCAAATAGAGTTGTTCAATACCCCGGACGAAATCAAGCTGGAAATCGAAGATTTCAACCGCAAGGTCATCACTGAGCCATTCAATCGTGTTGTGTGCGAATACCTGGCTCAGGAACTGGATCCTGCTTCCCGTCGCAAGACTCTCGTTTTCTGTGCCACGGATGCTCATGCCGATATGGTCGTTCATCTGCTCAAGAAAGCTTTTGAAGATCAATATGGCAGCGTGGACGATGATGCTGTCATCAAGATCACAGGTGCCGCCGATAAGCCGTTGCAACTCATCCGCCGCTACAAGAACGAACGTAATCCCAATGTGGCGGTCACTGTCGATCTGCTTACCACAGGTATCGACGTGCCCGAAATCTGCAACCTCGTCTTTCTGCGCCGGGTGAACAGCCGCATCCTGTTCGACCAGATGCTCGGCCGCGCCACACGCCTATGCGACGAGATCGAAAAAGAATCCTTCCGTGTTTTTGATGCGGTGCAGATTTTTGAGGCACTGGGCGACATGACCGCCATGCAGCCGGTCGTAGTCAATCCCAAAATCACCTTTACGCAACTGACACAGGAACTGGTATCAGTAGGCGACGAAACAGCACGTCAACTGGTACGCGATCAGTTGTTGGCTAAGCTGCAAAGCAAAAAGCGCCACCTGTCAGAAAAATCGGTACGCGACTTTGAAACAAAAGCGGGCATGTCGCCTGACGACTTCATCAAGAAGCTCAAGGCCATGAACATCAACGATGTGGCAGCATGGTTTACGCAAAATCCGGACCTCGGCGAAATCCTCGACCGCAAAGGTGAAGGCTCGGCACCACCAATGTTCATCTCCGAACATGAAGACAAATTTCATAGCGCAGAGCGTGGATACGGCCAAGCCAAAAAGCCTGCGGACTATCTCAAGGAATTCACGACCTTCATTCACAGTCACAGTAATGACATCCCGGCTTTGATGACAGTGCTCACCAGACCGCGCGAACTCACCCGCAAGCAACTGCGAGAACTGGTGCTGGAGCTGGACAAGGCGGGATTCACCGAATCAAATCTTTCTACCGCCTGGCGCGAGATGACAAATCAGGACATCGCAGCGCGGATTGTTGGTTTTATCCGCCAAGCTGCCATCGGCGATGCACTCGTGCCCTACAACGAGCGGGTAGATCATGCACTGAACAACCTGCTGGCTTCACACAGTTGGACGGGCCCGCAGCGCGATTGGCTGAAAAAGATCGCGGCACAAACCAAAGCCAACTTGCTGGTGGATCATGCTGCACTGGATGACCCGGACCTCATTTTCAAGCGCGAAGGAGGGGGCTTTACCCGGCTCGACAAGATATTTAACGGGCAGCTCCAGCAAGTGCTTGAAGCCTTTAATGAATCAATCTGGGCGGCGGCTTGAACGCTTTGCATAAAAATGGTATAAACCATGGTATATACCAATCAGGAAAGGAGCTAAACCATGCTAACCGCCAAGCTATTCAAGAATGGCCGCAGCCAGGCCGTGCGTCTGCCCGCCGAATTTCGTTTTGAAGGCGACGAAGTGTTAATCCGGCGCGATCCGGTTACTGGAGATGTTGT
This sequence comes from Sideroxydans sp., assembly GCA_027310725.1. GTDB lineage: Bacteria > Pseudomonadota > Gammaproteobacteria > Burkholderiales > Gallionellaceae > Sideroxyarcus. The sequence continues at coordinate 18,311 of DAIDAG010000012.1, forward strand.
TTTGAGTCCGCACAACCGTAAATTTGAAGAGTGGATCAAGCTGCGCGACCGGCTTCTGCCCATGATTCCGCAGAAAGACCTCGATGCCCTCGACAACTTGCGCGATACCGGCGCACCTGTGGAGCGCGACTGGATATGAGCGCATTGCTGATGCTGGATACCAATGCCGTATCAGCCCTTATCAAGGATCGAGCCAACACCCTGAGCGCAGTTCTGACCGAAAGGCCGTCCTGCATTTCCGTCATCACCGAAGCCGAACTGCGCTTTGGATTGGCCCGGCGTGCTGTCAATGCCGATCTGCGCCGCATCGTGGAAAATTACCTGTCTTCCGTAGACATCCTGCCGTGGACATCCGCCAGTGCCCAACGCTACAGCCTGTTGCGCGCCGAATTGGAAGCACTGGGCAAATCGCTGGCTCCCATGGACCTGCTAATTGCCAGCCAAGCCATGGCCGAAGACTGCACGCTGGTCAGCGCAGATCGTGCATTTACCCAAGTACCCGGCTTGCACTTGCTCGACTGGTCAACCTTAACTACCAAATAATTTCAACACATGACCACACACGACATCGTCGGCAAACTCTGGAATCTCTGTAACGTTCTCAAAGACGACGGCATCACCTATCACCAGTACGTCACCGAGCTGACCTATCTGCTGTTCCTTAAAATGGCCGAGGAAACTGACACCGAAAATCAATTACCCAAAGGCTATCGCTGGAATGACCTGGAGAAACTCGCGGCACCAGACAGGCTGGAAGCTTACAAAATATTGCTGATTCACCTGGGTAGTCACGGCTCCAGCTTGGTGCAAGAGATATTCGCCAACGCCAGCTCCTTCATCAAGAAACCAGCAACGCTTTCCACATTGGTGAGCGAGATCGACAAACTCGACTGGTACAGCGCCCGCCAGGAAGGCTTGGGCGACCTCTACGAAGGCTTGCTGGAAAAAAACGCCAACGAAAAGAAATCCGGCGCAGGCCAATACTTCACTCCGCGCGTGCTGATCGACAGCATGGTCGCTGTGATGAAGCCGGAACTGAAAGACGTCATCCAGGACCCCGCAGCCGGAACCGGCGGCTTCCTGATCGCGGCCAACCACTACTTGCGCATACACACCAACCCGGATGGTTGGACCGAAGCGCAGCAGAAAAAATACCACGGCAGCACCTTCTACGGCATGGAGCACGTGCAGGACACCCACCGTCTGGCGCTGATGAACCTGATGCTGCACGGCATCGACGGCGGCATTCGCTACGGCGATACGCTGAGCCCCGAAGGCCAGGCACTGCCCAAGGCCACGTTGATCCTCACCAATCCGCCGTTCGGCACCAAAAAAGGCGGTGGCCTGCCCAGCCGCGATGACTTCACCTATCCCACCAGCAACAAGCAGTTCGCCTTTTTGCAGCACATCTACCGCGGCCTCAAAACAGGTGGACGCGCCGCCGTGGTGCTACCCGATAACGTACTGTTCGAGAGCAACGTCGGCACCGACATTCGCCGCGACCTGATGGACAAATGTAACCTGCACACAATCCTGCGCCTGCCCACCGGTATCTTTTATGCGCAAGGCGTGAAGACTAATGTGTTGTTCTTCACTCGAGGAGAGAAGGATAAGGGCAACACCAAAGAAGTCTGGGTGTACGACCTCCGCGCCAACATGCCGCAATATGGCAAACGCACCCAGCTTACGCGCGAGCACTTCGTCGAGTTTGAGGCGGCCTTCGGTGACGATCCGCTAGTCGGCGCTAAGGCGCTGGTCAAGCGCAAGGATACCGGCGAGCAGGGACGTTTCCGCAAATTCACCCGCGAGCAAATTGCCGCACGCGGCGACAGCTTGGATATCGCCTGGCTGAAGGACGACAGCGACACCAGCGCGGATGAATTACCGGAACCGGCAGTTTTGGCGCAGGAAGCGATGGGTGAGCTGGAAGCGGCGCTGGATGAATTGCGCGGGATATTGGAGGAATTGGGTGAGGATGTTGCAGAGGTGACGGAGTGAACGAACTACCTCATGGCTGGAATGAAACCCCACTTGAATCAGTAGTCGATATTCTCGATTCGAAGAGAATTCCACTGAACTCAGATGAACGTGAGCAGCGAATCTCTGGCAAGGCTGATCATCTGCTGTTCCCATATTACGGCGCGACGGGGCAGGTTGGCGTAATTGATGACTATCTATTTGATGGCGATTACATCCTTCTTGGTGAAGATGGCGTCCCTTTTTTTGATCCACTTCGTCATAAAGCATATCGAGCGCACGGCAAGTTTTGGGTAAACAATCACGCTCATGTATTGCAGGCCATCAATGGTCTTTCTGACTACAGATTCATCGAGAAGTATTTAAATTCTTTCGATTACAAAGGATATGTATCAGGTTCGACACGCCTAAAATTGACCCAAGCCTCCATGCGCTCGATGCCTGTGCGCCTTGCCCCATACAACGAACAAAAACGCATCGCCGATAAACTCGACGCGTTGTTGGCGCGGGTGGATGCCTGCCGCGACCACCTCGACAGCATCCCCACCATTCTCAAACGCTTCCGCCAGTCCGTCCTTGCCGACGCCACCTCCGGCAAACTGACGGAGGAATGGCGCGTCAACCAAGTAGCCCGGATGCAGCCGCAGGCGGATTCCGGGAATATCGTTCGCGATTCGGCACAAACTCGTTATGCTGTTACCCCCACCCCGGATTCCGCTACGCTGCATCCGGGCTACGAGGCTACAAATGCATTCCCTCTTGTTCCATTTGGAAATTTAGTGACGAGTATCCGAGGTGGGTCAAATGAAGTTCCTAGCAATCAAGTCAGTGATTTTCCGATTCTGCGATCAAGTAGTGTCCGTCAGGGCGTGGTTGATTTTTCGGATGTTAAATACTTGACCAGCTATCAATCAACTAATGTCGACAACTACATCGAAAACGGAGACGTTCTATTTACGCGATTGAATGGGTCGGTTGATTATGTTGGGAATTGTGTCGCCGTTGCCAATATAACTTCAAGTAAATATCAATACCCAGATCGAATTTTTCGAGCAAAGCTTAAAGACATTATTCTCCCAGCATACTGCATGTACGCATTTTCTGCGTCTGATGTAAGGCGAGAAATAGAAAAGCGAGCTAAATCAACTGCAGGTCACAAGCGAATTTCAATTCAAGATGTGAAAGAAATAGAGATGCGTTTGCCTTCTATTTTGGAGCAAACCGAAATCGTCCGCCGCGTCGAATCCCTGTTCGCCTACGCCGGCCGCCTCGAGGCCCGCTACACCGCCGCCCGCGCCCAAGTCGAAAAACTCACCCCGGCCACGCTCGCCAAAGCCTTTCGCGGCGAGCTCGTGCCGCAAGACCCCAACGACGAACCGGCCACTGTGTTGCTGGAACGCATCAGAGCGCAGCGTTTCGATCAGGCTGAAGATAAACCCAAGCGAAGCCGCAAGGTAACAGCGTGATTTGAAGGATCTCCAAGATGAGCGATATTATTTGGACTACTAAACAGCCGTTTCAGGCCTTAGCGCTTACCGGTGGTGGGTTTCGTGGGCTATTTGCTGCTCAAGCGCTCCAATGTATGGAAGAGCACCTTGGGCATCCTGTCGGTCGCCACTTCGATATTTCATGTGGGACATCTATTGGTGGAATCGTTGCGCTAGCTGTCGCTTTTGAGATACCTATGAAAAAGGTCGTTGAAGTATTCACAGCCCAAGGTGAGGAAATATTTCCGTCGCATAAGCACCCAAAAGGTAAGTTTCAGATTGGGTACGATCTGTTCAAACATCGCAATAGACCACGATATTCTTCGACGCCATTAAAGGCAGCTATCGCATCGCTTATTCCTGGGGATGCTCTTCTGGGCGACGCAATTCATCCAGTGGCTATTCCCGCAGTGAATGTCACTGAGGGTCGCCCTCAGGTATTTAAGACTAGGCATAAACCGGAATGGCATCGGGATTTGAAATTAAAGGCAATAGATGTTGCTCTCGCCACGTCGGCCGCTCCCACATTTTTCGAACTCGCTGAGGTGTCAGGTAGCTTGTATTCTGACGGCGGGCTTTTTGCGAATGCGCCTGACCTGATTGCTTGCCATGAGGCAGAGCATTACCTCAATGCACCAATCGATGCGGTCAGAATTCTCAGTATTGGCACGACAACAAAAAGCTATTCGATATCTTTCAATGCGGGCCGAAACTTTGGAGTTGCGGATTGGATGCAAGACGCGCGTCTTTTCTCGGTGATGATTTCTGCCCAGCAGCAATTCGTTGACCAGTTGATGAGCCATCGCCTGGGTGATCGGTATCTACGTTTAGACAAAGAGCCATCACAGGAGCAGGCATCTGATCTTGGACTGGATGTAGCAACTCCTGTTGCGATTAAGACACTCAAAGCGCTTGCCACAAAGGCAACGACCGACCTTATTGGGAATCGATTGGATGCTTACTTGGCGCACACACCACAACTTAAGTTGATCAAGGGCGAGTAATGGGTAAAGCAGCGCGTCTATTTAACGGTAACGGCGATCAAACACTAATCGCACGAATTACCCCAAGCCAAGATCAGCGTGAATTCCTTCAGGCACAATGGAATGCCCTCGCGGAGCATCTTAAGAAGAAGCTTTATGAGAACTACGGATATCCAATTTCAACATGGTTGCAGGGTTCGTACAAATACGGAACTCTGATTAGGCCAGTGCATCTTGGGGAAGAATACGATGTCGATGTTGGAGTGTACTTTCAATGGGATGGTAATGAAGAAATCGAGCCGACTGCAAAGCAGTTGCGCGACTGGACGCAGCAAGAACTACATGGCTACAAGAAGATGTATGCGGATGTGAGACGAATTGAAGATCCTGCAAAGGAGCGCTGCTCTAGGGCGGTGTTCGAAAGGCAGTTTCATATCGACACACCGGTGTATCACCTTAACGCCGATACCGACAAGCGTCGTTTGGCATGTCTGTCGGACAAATGGGAAGACAGCGATCCGAAGGAGATATACAAATGGTTCAAGGAAGCAGTTGGTGAAAATGAACGAGACCAGCTTAGAAGGTTGGTTCGATACTTTAAAGCTTGGGCTGCCTTGTCTTTCGAAGAGATTCAAGATTCAAGACCATCTTCGATTTTGTTAACAGTTTTAGCAACCGATGCCTATAACGATCTTTGGTTAAGGCGTCTTTGGGATTCTCTTGAAGACGATGAGGCACTTATCGCAGTCATCAAAATTGTGCATGACCGCCTGTTTGAAAACAAGACTGTGCCAAACCCAGTTGACTCCGACGAGAATCTAAATCGAATATCTGATGAGGCTTGGGACGGGTTTCTACCAAGATTGCAGGCGCTGCGGGATATTGCTGAGCGGGCACAGGAAGCTACTGACGAAGCTGCGGCAGCTCTTGTGTGGTCCGAAGCCTTTTCTTTCCTCATGCCTCTACCAGAAGCTGATGAGGTAGAAGTTGTTGATGAAAATACCGGTCGTGCGGTGATGCAACTTCCGGAAATTGACATTGAGGTTCATTCACGTAATCCGAAAGAGCTCATTGCACGCTATCGTAATGAAGTGCCTTCGGTCACCAAGAACTGTGATCTGACTTTTACAATCATCAATCCCCACATCGTTCCAGAGTATGCATCAGTTGAGTGGACTGTTCGAAATGATGGTGATGAAGCAAGTGAGAATAGCGATTTGGGCCATCGGAAGCTAGGTGCGCGATTGTTGACGGCGAATGAACACACTGCCTATGCAGGAAGGCATTCTATGGATTGTGTCGTGAGGCTGCATGGGCAAGTATATGCAGTACGTCGGGTGCCTGTTTCGGTAATAAATATTCCCCTGCCAACACGAACTCCTGCTCGACCTGCATATACAAAACTGCGTAGTTTTCTGCGTAGGCGCTAGGGGAGCCCTGAGAACGAATATTGTTACAAATGAGTATTCAAGTAAGTGGGGGTGTTTTTCGCTGAAAGAATATCCCACAAAGTCGCCGAGTATTTTCACTTCTGGGCGACATTGCAATATTTCTGGAACTGCACTGACGTTGAGGGGGAAGAATGATTCTGTCAGACCATGAAACGGGCATTGATCTACTCAACAATGAGGCGATTGCAACAACAATCATCAATCTGTTGCGTGAGCGACCAGATCAGCCTGTAACGATTGGAGTACATGGTGACTGGGGGGCCGGAAAGTCGAGCGTTCTTGAAATGATCGAGTCTGGTTTCGCCAACAGCGATAAGGTTTTGTGCCTAAAATTCAACGGATGGAGATTTCAAGGTTTCGAGGATGCCAAGATCGCACTGATTGAGGGCATCGTCACTGGACTTGTAGAGAATCGCCCAGCCCTAACCAGGGCTGCCATCACAGTCAAAGATGTTTTTAATCGGATTGATTGGTTGAAGGTCGCCAAGAAGTCAGGTGGATTGGCAATGACGGCCTTTACCGGCATCCCGACTGCGGGGCAGATTGGCACCATCGTGAGTTCGCTTGAGGGTATTCTGGCTGATCCCACACAGCTGGCGACCAAAGAAACTCTTACCGGTGCGATTGATGGCGTCAAGTCAATTCTGAAGCCAGTTGAGACAAAGAATGTGCCTGAAGAAATTGAGGCGTTCCGCAAAGCATTCGATCAGCTTCTGAAGGAAGCTGGTATTGAGCAGTTGGTTGTTTTGATCGATGACCTTGATCGCTGCCTGCCGGACACAGCTATCGAAACGCTCGAAGCCATCAGGTTGTTTGTTTTTACCGCTCGCACAGCGTTCGTGATCGCTGCTGACGAGGCCATGATTGAATATGCAGTGCGCAAACATTTCCCTGACCTTCCTGAGACTACTGGGCCACGGGATTACGCAAGAAATTATCTCGAAAAGCTGATCCAGATTCCTTTCCGTATCCCAGCGTTAGGTGAGACCGAGACAAGAATTTATGTGACTCTCCTTCTTGCCGGCGCGGAGCTAGGTGAAGATGATAAAGGATATGTGAACCTCATTACCACCGCACGTGAACGGCTAAAACGGCCATGGGAGAGTGCACCTTTGGATGCTGCTGCGGTCACTGCAGCGCTTGGTGAGAACGCTGGAAAAGCACACAATGCACTGATGCTTAGTGATCAGATCGGACCGATCTTAGCGAGCGGAGCAAAGGGTAATCCACGGCAAATCAAACGCTTTCTTAATACACTCTTACTGAGACAACAAACAGCAGCAGCGCGAGGTTTTGGTGGCGAAATCAAGTTGCCTGTGCTGGCCAAGCTCATGCTCGCTGAGCGATTCCTTCCTGGCTTGTTCGATCAGATCGCAACTGCGGCGGTGACTGATCCACAGGGTCTTTGCAGGGATATTGGTCCTCTGGAAGGTTTCATCGCCACCAATGGCGTTGACGTAGCCAAGGCGTCAACAACTGGCGAGACAGTCGCAACACCGCCGGAGAGCGCTATCCTAGTCGAATGGAAGTCTTCCCCTGCGATCCAGGCGTGGGCAAAAGTGAAGCCGTCGCTCGCGAGTGTTGATCTCCGACCTTATCTCTTTGCAACGAAAGACAAGAAAGACTATTTCGGGCCAGCGTCAGTCTTAGGACATCTAGCGACTGTTGCGGAGAAGTTGTTCGGCACAAAACTCCAAGTACAAGGTCTGGAATCTGAGTTGAAATTGCTTGCGCAGCCAGAGGCTGAAAAATTGTTTGAGGCAGTGCGAACCAAGATTATGAGCACTGATGCGTTTGAATCTCAGCCAACTGGCATTTTCGGTTTGGTTGTTTTGGTGAAGGCCCATTCAAGTTTGCAAGGAAAACTACTCGATTTTCTTGAATCCTTGCCGAAAACTCGTTGCGGGCCGTGGGTTGTTGGTGGCTGGCAGGGCGTTCTACTAGATTCAGCGGCCACCGCTCGATTTGATCGCCTGCTGGAAGCTTGGTCCAAGATCGATAAAAATCCAATGCTGAAGGCCGCTGCGGAAGGAACCAGCAAGACTTCTAAAGGGGGACGCTAGTGGGAACATCAACTGCTTACGGAGGGCCGGGTGGAGGTACTCCTCTTGTTCCGTCATGGCTCGGGCCAGATGACGTAAGCAACACGCCTGGCCTACCGGCAGCTCCGGGTACCCCCCCACCAGTTCCAGGGCCTGTTCCCCCGGCACCAGTCAATCGACCAGCGATACCGGCACCCGCAGATCCCAATCGCTTTACGGGAGCACGCGGCAATTTCACGCGCTTTGCGCACTCTGGCGGCAATGACCGAGCGAGCTTGGGGCGCGCGGTTTCGGGTTATGTATCCACCTCTTCGGGAGGGGTGCAACTTGCCGCGCAACGTATGGGTGCCTCAAGGAGTTCCGGGACACGGTTACTAGGCTTCCTTACAGATGTTCAAGCTCGTGGAACTAGAGAAGCTCTTCGTGCACTGAATTTGGAGGAATTGGCGGGGCGCCCAATTGACGAAGTTTTTGTCGGTCTGGCCGACTACATATGCCCGAATGTTGGAACAGTCGACGAGGGCATTGCCAGAGAGGCGTTCATCGAGACGATCATTGAACTGGCCACACTCGGGGTTACTGATCTTGATGCGCTTTCACCAGAGCAGATGCAGACGGTTTTTGAACTGTATGCAACTCATGCCATCGAAGCGCGCTTGTGCAACGACATTGGAATTAAGGCAATCACCATGCCTGACGATGCGCAAGCGGCGATCCGTATTCAGGAACAGTTGCGCGATTTTATTCGTAATGGTGTCAGTGATGCACTGACGGCAGCCAGAACGGAGATGCCGATACTGACGAAAGAGCACATCCAGTCATTTGTTGATTCTGTTTATGAGCGTTCTTTCGGAATTCTTAAGACACTTGGAGATGCAGAGGCCGACCTATGAACAGACACCTCATTGTGGGTCGTTTCGGACCTGATGATCAGATACTCATCCCGAGCGCAACAGATGAACAGGTGACGCAGCTGGATCTTGTTGTTGGCGAAAAGTCACTCAATTACGGTATTGGTGGAGCCCTGACTAGCCTCAAGCAAATGGGCGTATTTCCCACTGAAATCGGTGTTGATCTGCTCATCGTTGCCGCACACGTACACGCAGCTGACACTCGAATCTCACGTACCGAGCAATCACAAGATTCATGGACGCGCGAAATCCGGCTTGTGGTGCCAGTCAGCGATCCAAATCGCTGGGATGCTGCCGCAGAAACTCTTACACGTATGCTGGGATTTTTGACTGGGGATCGTTGGAGTATTGGATTCAGAGCCAGAACAGAACGGTTCGTCAGTATTGCTACGCCCCGAGATACACTACTACCAACAACATTCGATGCACTCAGCCTATTTTCGGGTGGGCTGGATAGCTTGATTGGTGCCATTGATCTTCTAGAAAACGGTCGCACACCTCTTCTCATTAGTCATGCAGGTGAGGGCGCGACTAGCGACGCACAGAACACGCTATTCGACAAACTGAAGAAGCATTACAGTGGGTCATCCTTTGACCGACTTCGGGTTTGGATGTCCTTCCCAGATGGCTTTGTGAAGGATGTAGGTGCTGAGAGTACGACTCGAGGTCGATCATTCTTGTTCTTCGCACTTGGCGTGTTCGCTGGTTCGGGGATTGGAGCCCATTTCGTTCTGCGTGTGCCAGAAAACGGCCTTATTGCACTAAATGTGCCCCTTGATCCTTTGCGACTAGGCTCGAATAGCACAAGAACAACCCACCCTTTTTATATGGCTAGATGGAACGATTTGCTCTCCAAACTTGGCATCGATGGGCGAGTCGAGAACCCCTGTTGGGACAAGACAAAAGGTGAGATGGTCTCATCATGTGCAAATGGGACGTTGCTTCGGTTGCTTGTTGCCGACTCCCTTTCGTGCTCGTCCCCCGCAAAGGCCCGGTGGCAGGGGCATGGAATTGAGCACTGTGGGTACTGCCTTCCATGCTTGATCCGGCGCGCTTCGCTTGATGCAGCTTGGGGACCGGGTCACGATTCGACTGTCTACACCGTTCCAGATCTTCGAGCTCATCCATTGGATACGAAGGAGTCAATGGGAAAACAGGTACGCTCGTTTCAGTTCGCAATCGAGCGGTTGCGCAGGCGACCAGACTTGGCGAGGTTGCTCATTCATAAGCCGGGATCGCTTGCTGACGAAATCCCTCACCTCGATCAATTGGCCGATGTATACCGGCGTGGACTCGGCGAAGTCGAGCAGTTGATAGCTGGTGTCACAACCAAACCGATTTAATTGCGGATGATTAATGATTTCTACTGAAGGTCTCGTTGATTTTCACTGTCATCTCGACCTCTACCCCGACCACCGAGCGGCAGTACAAGATGCGGAGGAGGCCGGCATTTTCACGCTTGCCGTAACGACTACCCCGAGAGCATGGCCGCGCAACCATGAACTTGCTCAGGCCACACGCCATGTACGAGCGGCACTAGGAATACACCCTCAGCTCGTCGGGGAACGGGCCAGTGAATTGGCATTGTGGGACGAGTACTTTTCTGAAACTCGATACATTGGCGAAGTAGGGTTAGACGCTGGCCCACGTTTTTACAAGTCATTTGATTTGCAGAAGCAAGTTTTCGAGCATGTGTTGCGTCGCTGTGCGGCCGCTGGCAACAAGATAATCTCGGTACATAGCGTTAGGTCTGCAAAGGTTGTGCTTGATCACATCGAGGCTTATCTGCCCCCTGGCCAGGGGAAGATTGTGCTTCATTGGTTCACTGGAACCAAGGCTGAAGCCAAGCGTGCCATTGAGATGGGGTGCTATTTTTCCGTAAATGCCGCGATGTTTAACAACGAGCGTCATTTATCTATGGTTTCTGCATTGCCGCTTGAAAGACTACTTACTGAAACTGATGGCCCTTTTACCAAAACGAATGGACACCCATCAAAGCCACCAGATGTTCTGAATGTTGTTGAAGCCTTGGGACACCTGCATGACTTATCAAACCATGACGTAATATCGAAGATAAAGATTAACTTGCGACAGTTGCTTGAATTCCATTAGTGACTGCCATTGCACTGTCGGAGAATGATAATCAAAAGGGACGTGCATGCTGTAAACCTGCTGCTCGTGCGGATCAACATTGAAAAGTGACAATGATCTGACATTGGTTCGAGGTCGCGATGGAGTTGCAATGCAGTTAATGAACAGCTTATTCACGGGATTCAAATCTGAGCGAGATTAGGTCGAATGTCCCTGGTCTCGTGTGGCAAGCATTTCCCTAGCGCAGAACTCTTGCGATGCCCTATGCTCGGCGGTTAACGCTTGCAGTTCAGTGTTGTTTTCTTATTTATCTTTTACAAGTTTAGCTACCCAATTTGCATTAATGCTTTCGTCCTGAAAAATTACCGAAGTTGTAGCAGCCACTATTGTATGAAGAGGTTTGCCGTACTTGTTCCTTAAAAACTTGGACAGGGTAATAGCGAAATGTTGAATATGAGCATTTGCATCACGTGGTCTGAGCACTAATGGTTTAGTATTTGTCAGTTCGCGTGCCTTGACTGCAATATTACTTAAGGAAATGCCGAATAAGTCCACGCGATGAGGGTGTAGTGCGTTAAAGCCCAAGGCACACCACGAGGCGAATGAGATGAAACAACAAACATTGGCAGTGAATGGTTTCGAGGTATTTGGGAAGACGACGCGCAAGGCGGAGTTTCTTGCGCGCATGGATAAGCTGGTTCCTTGGTCAGAATTCTGCACAGTGATCGATCCTTTCTATCCCAAGGCCGGAAACGGACGCCCGCCGGTTGGTCTGGAACGCATGCTGCGGATGTACTTCATTGCCAACTGGTTCAACCTGTCCGATCTCGCCTGTGAAGATGCCTTGTATGATGTACCGGCATTTCGTGACTTCTGTCAGTTTGACTTGGGGTGTGAGCGTATCCCTGACGCCACGACCCTGATGAACTTCCGCCACTTGCTCGAACAGTACAATCTGGGTGCTGCAATGTTTAGCAAGGTGGGCGAGTTGCTTCTCGCCAATGGAATGAAACTCTCAGGCGGCACCATCGTGGATGCCACCATTATTGCAGCACCAAGCTCGACCAAGAACGCCGACAATGCGCGTGATCCCGAAATGCACCAGACCAAGAAGGGCAACCAGTGGCACTTCGGCATGAAGGTACACATTGGCGTGGATAGCAAATCCGGCCTTGCTCACAGCGCCACGGTCACGCCCGCCAATGTCCACGACAGTCAGGAATTGCCGAACCTGCTGCATGGCAACGAAACCCGTTTGTATGGTGACAGTGCCTACATTGGCCAGAAAGAAGTACTCAATCAGGTTGCACCAAAAGCAAAAGACTTCACCAACAAACGCGCCAGTCGCAGCACCCCATTGACTGATGCCGACAAGGAAACCAATCGCAGGAAGTCGCAGGTGCGTGCCAAGGTCGAACACCCATTCCGACCGCTCAAGAACATCTACGGATTTGCCAAGGTGCGCTACCGTGGCTTGATGAAGAACGCCAACCGTGCATTTGCGTTGCTGGCACTGATCAATTTGGACAAGTGGGGATCGCCACTGACAGGACAGGTGCGTCCAGCGTAGCAAAGATCAGGGGAGTATCCCCTGAAGGACACGATGAATTGCCCAATCACAGATGAAAAACGACTTCGTTATTCAACAATTCGGATTCATCAACACTGCACCTGCACTGTGTAGGTGCTTATTCGGCGTTTCCTTAATAACTCTTTGTAACCAAACATGTAGTGGACGAAAAGAAATATGAAATCTTCTTCACAATATTTTTTATCCTCCTCTGCATGATTAGCCGCTTTTACATAAGAAAGCATCGCTTCAAATCCTCCGCTCCAAAATAAATCACGTGGCTGGATGTTAGAACGATCCTTGAAAAAATCAGACTGTTCCATTTTTTCAGCTAATTGCAGAGCTAGATCATGAATTTTTTGGTATTCCTTTTTGTGGCCACTCTTAGTTAATTTTCTTCCCTTCCTATATTCTAGAATTCCATCAGTGGCACGCACGCCAAAATAATAGGTTCATCTGACAATTGCGTGGGTAAAAGCTAATCTATCGTCTCTGACTTGGTTGGGAGACGAGCGATGGAAAGCAAAGAACTGTACCGGCACTTGCTGGGGATAAACGAACCGTGGACGGTAGAGCGTGTTGATCTGGAC
>DAIDAG010000022.1 GCA_027310725.1 Sideroxydans sp.
GAGATGGTGATGCCGGGCGACAACGTCAGCATCACGGTGAATCTGATCAACCCGATCGCGATGGAGGAAGGTCTGCGCTTCGCGATCCGCGAAGGCGGTCGTACCGTCGGTGCGGGTGTGGTTGCCAAGATCATCGAGTAAGCATACAATGCGCGCCCTCGCGTGGTTGCGGCCACGCGTTTTCGTTCTTTAAACCAGCGGCAATGCCGCATAGATGCAAGAGAAGATTATGCAAAGTCAAAAAATTCGCATCCGCCTGAAGGCATTTGATTACCGTTTGATCGACCAGTCGGCGTTGCAAATCGTGGATACGGCCAAACGCACTGGTGCTGTGGTCAAGGGCCCGGTTCCTTTGCCTACCAAGATCGAGCGTTTTGATGTGTTGCGCTCGCCACATGTGAACAAGACTTCACGTGATCAATTCGAAATTCGTACCCATCTGCGTCTGATGGACATCATGGATCCGACAGACAAGACTGTGGATGCGCTGATGAAGCTGGATCTGCCGGCTGGCGTGGATGTGGAAATCAAGTTGCAGTAAGTATTGGTAGTAAGGCAGTTTTGCAGTACGGATCGGCTGACCAATTGAAGTCAGCCCCTTAATAAAAGGAAAATATAATGAGCTTAGGACTTGTCGGTCGCAAGATTGGCATGACTCGCATCTTTACCGACGACGGTACATCGTTGCCGGTGACGGTGTTGGACGTGTCCAACAATCGTGTCACCCAAATCAAAACCGCTTCCGCGGACGGTTACAGTGCGGTGCAGGTCGCGTACGGTACGCGCCGCGCCAGCCGAGTAACCAAGGCTGCTGCAGGACATTTCGCTAAAGCCGGTGTTGAAGCCGGTAGCGTGCTTAAAGAATTCACGGCCTCGTCTGAACAACTTGCCGGCCTGACTCTCGGCGGCAGGGTTGGCGTGGATCTGTTTAAGGTCGGTCAGAAAGTCGATGTGACTGGAGTCACGATCGGTAAGGGTTATGCCGGCACCATCAAGCGTCACCATTTCAAATCTGGCCGAGCCACTCACGGTAACTCCAAGTCGCATAACGTTCCGGGTTCTATCGGTATGGCGCAAGATCCGGGTCGCGTGTTCCCGGGCAAGCGCATGACCGGTCACCTCGGTGACGTGCAGCGTACCGTTCAAAATCTCCAAATCGTTCGTATTGATGCTGAGCGCCAGTTGTTGCTGGTGCGCGGTGCTGTACCGGGCGCGCCCGGCGGCGATGTAATCGTGCGTCCGGCAGTGAAAGCGGGGGCATAATGGAACTGAAGGTCATTAACGAAAACGGCAAGGCGGCGCCGAGCATGAATGCATCCGATGACCTGTTTGGTCGTGAATACAATGAGGCGCTCGTGCATCAATTGGTCACTGCCTATCAGGCCAATGCGCGTTCTGCCAACAGCAAGCAAAAAGGTCGTAGCGAGATCGCCAAGTCCACCCGCAAGCCGTTTGCCCAAAAAGGTACCGGTCGTGCGCGTGCCGGTATGGCATCGAGTCCGTTGTGGCGCGGGGGTGGCAAGATATTCCCGAACTCGCCTGACCAGAATTACACGCAGAAGATCAACCGCAAGATGCATCGCGCGGGTATGGCTTCCATCTTCTCGCAGTTGGTGCGTGATGGGCGTCTGAGTGTGGTCGATGCCTTGTCTGTCGAGGCGCCAAAAACCAAGTTGTTGGCGCAGAAGATCAAGGCCATGGGTCTTGATCGCGTAATGATCATCACTGACAGCATGGACGAGAATCTGTATCTGTCGTCGCGCAACCTGCCCAACGTGCTGGTGGTGGAGGCTCATCAAGCCGACCCGGTCAGCCTGGTTCGTTTTCCCAGGATTTTGGTGACACGCGGCGCGATCGCAAAAATCGAGGAGATGCTGGCATGAGCGAACAGAAATTCAATGAAGAGCGTTTGCTGAATATTTTGCTGGCGCCGCAGATCTCCGAAAAAGCGACTTATGTTGCGGAGAAGAACGAGCAGGTGATCTTCCGTGTGGCATCCGATGCCACCAAGCCTGAAGTCAAGGCGGCGGTCGAGAAGTTGTTCAACGTCACTGTTGATAGCGTGCAGATTAGTAACGTCAAAGGCAAACAAAAACGTTTTGGCCGCTATATGGGCAGCCGCAAGGACTGGAAGAAGGCCTATGTATGCCTGGCTCCCGGTCAGGAAATCAACTTTGCTGCAAGTGAGCAGGGGTAAAACATGGCACTGATCAAACTCAAACCGACATCACCGGGAACTCGCGCAGTAGTGCGCGTGGTCACTCCGGAGTTGCACAAGGGCAAGCCCGAAGCGTCATTGCTGGAGAAGAAGACCAGAACCGCGGGGCGCAACCATAATGGGCACATCACCACGCGTCACATGGGTGGCGGGCACAAGAAGCACTACCGTCTGGTGGACTTCAAGCGCGACAAGGACGGCGTGCCGGCCAAGGTCGAACGTCTTGAATACGACCCGAACCGTACTGCACACCTGGCGTTGCTGGTATATGCGGACGGCGAGCGACGCTACATCATCGCTCCCAAGGGGATTTTTGCAGGCGCTCAGTTGATGAGCGGTCCGGAAGCGCCTATTAAAGCGGGCAATGCACTGCCGCTACGCAATATCCCGGTTGGTTCCACGATTCACGCGATCGAAATGTTGCCTAACAAGGGTGCTCAATTGGCGCGTTCGGCCGGTGCATCTGTGCAATTGCTGGCACGTGAAGGTAGCTACGCTCAATTGCGTCTGCGCTCCGGCGAAATCCGCAAGGTGCACGTTGATTGCCGCGCAACCATCGGAGAAGTCGGTAACGGCGAACATTCTCTGCGTTCCATTGGCAAAGCCGGTGCAAATCGTTGGCGCGGTATCCGCCCGACAGTGCGCGGTGTGGCCATGAACCCGGTCGATCACCCGCACGGCGGTGGTGAAGGTAAAACTGCGGCAGGCCGTCATCCGGTCAGTCCATGGGGTGTGCCAGCCAAGGGCTTCCGCACGCGTCGCAATAAGCGTACTAGCGGCATGATCGTGCGCCGCCGCTTTCAGGTTTAAGGGGTAACTAGATATGGCACGTTCAGTAAAAAAAGGGCCGTTCGTCGATCTGCATCTGCTGAAGAAGGTGGAAACAGTGCGCGCAACCAGTGACAAGCGTCCGGTGAAGACCTGGTCGCGTCGCTCCACCGTGTTGCCCGAGTTCGTCGGTCTGACGATCGCGGTGCATAACGGCAAGCAACACGTTCCGGTGTACGTTTCCGAGAACATGGTTGGGCACAAGCTTGGTGAATTTTCTTTGACCCGCACCTTCAAAGGTCACGCTGCTGATAAAAAAGCAGTCGCCAAGAAATAAGGAGACATGATGAGTACAACAGCAGTCATCCGTGGTGTTCGCCTGTCGGCACAGAAAGCCCGCCTGGTCGCTGACCAGATTCGTGGTCTGCCTGTCGCACAAGCGCTGAACATCCTCGCTTTCAGCCCGAAAAAGGGCGGTGGCATCATCAAGAAAGCACTGGATTCCGCGATTGCCAACGCCGAGCATAACGACGGTGCCGATATCGACGAATTGAAGGTCGCTACCATTTACGTGGACAAAGGTACTTCTTTGAAGCGCATGATTCCGCGTGCCAAGGGTCGTGGCAACGGCATCGAGAAGCAAACCTGCCACATTACGATCACCGTCGGGAGCTAAAGCATGGGTCAGAAAATTCATCCGATTGGATTCCGCCTGAGCGTTCAGAAGAATTGGACATCGAAGTGGTATTCCAACAGCAAGCACTTTTCCGAGTTGCTGCTGAAAGACATCGAAGTGCGCGACTATCTGAAGAAGAAACTGGCAGGTGCCGGAGTCTCCAAGATCGTTATCGAGCGTCCGGCCAAAAATGCCAAAATCACTATTTACACGGCCCGTCCGGGTGTGGTGATCGGCAAGAAAGGCGAGGATATCGAGTCGCTGCGTAACGAACTGAAGAAACGCATGGGCTTGCCCGATGTGGGTCTGAACATCGAAGAAGTACGCAAGCCGGAAGTGGATGCGCAACTGATTGCCGACTCTATCACCCAGCAACTCGAGAAACGCATCATGTTCCGTCGCGCCATGAAGCGCGCAATGCAGAACGCGATGCGTCTGGGCGCGCAAGGTATCAAGATCATGAGTTCGGGTCGTTTGAACGGTATCGAGATCGCTCGTACAGAGTGGTATCGCGAAGGCCGTGTTCCATTGCATACTCTGCGCGCGGAAATTGACTACGGTACTTCCGAAGCGCTGACCACCTACGGTTTGATTGGCGTCAAGGTTTGGGTCTACAAGGGCGATCATCAGACTGGGCAGCAGGAAGCCGCTGCTCCAGTCGTTGCCGAGCCGGAAAAGAAAGTAAGAAAGTCGTCGGGAGCTAAGCATGCTACAGCCAGCTAGAAGAAAGTACCGCAAGGAACAGAAGGGTCGTAACACCGGAGTCGCGACGCGCGGCAACAAGGTCAGTTTCGGCGAGTTCGGCCTCAAGGCCGTAGGTCGCGGTCGTCTGACTGCACGTCAGATCGAGGCGGCACGTCGCGCCATGACGCGCCACATTAAGCGCGGTGGACGTATCTGGATTCGCATTTTCCCGGATAAACCGATTTCCAAGAAACCGGCCGAAGTTCGCATGGGTAACGGCAAGGGCAGTCCAGAATACTACGTAGCCGAGATTCAGCCTGGCAAGATGTTGTATGAGATGGATGGCGTGGATGAGGTGTTGGCGCGCGAGGCATTCCAATTGGCTTCGGCCAAGCTGCCTATCGCTACGACATTTGTTGTTAGACAGGTAGGGGCGTGATCATGAAGTCAAAGTCAAGCGAACTTAAGGCAAAATCGGTGGCTGATCTGCAACAAGAGCTGTTGTCCCTGAGCAAGGAACAATTCGGCCTGCGTATGCAAGTGGCAACCCAGCAATTGAGCAACACCAGCCAATTGAGCAAGGTGCGCCGCAACATCGCACGAGTGAAAACGGTATTGACCGAGAAGGGTGTGCAGCAATGAGTGCAACGAATCTGAAACGCGCGTTGACCGGAACTGTGGTCAGCAACAAGATGGACAAGACTGTCACGGTGCTGGTCGAGCGCAAAGTAAAGCACCCAGTGCTTGGCAAGGTTGTGCGTGTCTCCAAGAAATACCATGCTCATGATGAGAATAATGAGTTCAATCAAGGTGATGTGGTTACCATTGAGGAGACTCGCCCTCTGTCCAAGACAAAGACCTGGCGCGTGTCAAAGTTGCTGGAAAAAGCTGGCGAAGCATAATTTATAAATTAAAGCTTGTGCATTCTGGCAAGTTTGAATAGAATGCGCGGCTTCGTTTCACCGTCGCTCTGCGGCGGCCTAACCCGAACGGGTTCCAAAACTAGCCGCCGCGGGCGGACAAAGTTGGAGATTGAAAAATGATACAAATGCAGTCTGTTTTGAATGTTGCCGACAACACGGGCGCGCGCTCGGTTATGTGCATCAAGGTGTTGGGCGGTTCCAAGCGTCGCTATGCTGGCGTTGGTGATGTAATCAAGGTAAGCATCCGTGATGCGGCTCCGCGTTCTCGCGTCAAAAAAGGCGAGGTGTATAGCGCTGTGGTTGTGCGTACCGCCAAGGGCGTGCGCCGCTCGGACGGATCCTTGATCAAATTTGATGGCAATGCGGCTGTGTTGCTGAATAACAAGCTGGAGCCGATCGGTACCCGTATTTTTGGACCGGTGACTCGTGAACTGCGCAATGAGCGCTTCATGAAGATCGTCTCTCTGGCGCCGGAAGTGCTGTAAGCGACAGTCGAGGATAAATCATGAACAAGATTAAAAAGAACGACGATGTAATCGTCATTACTGGCAAGGATAAAGGAAATCGCGGCAGTGTGTTGAGCGTGCTCGACAACGATCGCGTGCTGGTGGCTGGTATCAATAAAGTCAAAAAGCACCAGAAGCCGAATCCGGTGAAGGGTACGACAGGCGGTATCGTGGAAATCGAGAAGCCTATCCATATTTCCAATATAGCCATCTATAACGCGACCACCAAGAAGGCGGACCGTGTTGGCGTCAAGCAGTTGGAGGACGGTCGCAAAGTGCGCGTGTTCAAGTCCAACGGCGAAGTGATTGCGTAAGGGGTAAGAGCATGGCTCGTTTATACGACTACTACAAAAAAAACGTGACGGAACAGCTGATGAAGCAGTTCGGTTATAAATCCGTCATGGAGGTTCCGCGCATCGAGAAGATCACCCTGAACATGGGTGTGGGCGAAGCGGTTGCGGACAAGAAGGTGATGGATCACGCGGTCAGTGACATGCAAAAGATCGCCGGTCAAAAACCGGTGGTGACCAAGTCGAAAAAATCGATTGCAGGTTTCAAGATTCGCGAGAACTATCCGGTTGGCTGCAAGGTCACGCTGCGCCGCGAGCGTATGTATGAATTCCTGGATCGCCTGGTAACGGTTGCCATTCCGCGTATCCGTGACTTTCGTGGTATCTCCGGCAAGTCTTTTGATGGTCGTGGAAACTACAACATGGGTGTCAAAGAGCAGATCATTTTCCCGGAAATCGAGTATGACAAGATCGATGCGCTGCGTGGAATGAATATCACGATCACGACCACGGCGAAAACCGACGAAGAAGCCAAGGCTCTTTTGTTGGCATTCAAATTCCCATTGAAGAACTGAGGGCGATATGGCTAAGATTGCTGTGATTAACCGCGAGCAAAAGCGCCGCGATACAGTGAAGAAATTCGCTGCCAAGCGCGCCGCCTTGCTGGCAATCATTACAAATGTGTCGTTGAGCGAAGAAGAGCGCTTTGCCGCACGTCAAAAATTGCAAGCATTGCCGCGCGATTCAAGCCCGGTGCGTTTGCGTAATCGCTGTGCGTTGACCGGTCGTCCGCGTGGAGTGTTCAGTAAGTTCGGTTTGGGGCGTACCAAATTGCGTGAGTACGCGATGCGCGGCGAAATCCCAGGTGTAGTCAAGGCAAGCTGGTAAGGGTGAATCTATGAGTATGAGTGATCCTATCTCCGACATGTTGACGCGTATTCGTAACGCGCAAATGGCGGAAAAGTTAACGGTATCGATGCCTTCTTCCAAGATCAAGGCGGCGATTGCCAAGGTGTTGCTGGACGAAGGTTATGTGGAGGGCTTCAAGGTCATCGATCATGATGGCAAGCCCACATTGGAAATTGGCCTTAAGTATTATGCTGATCGTCCAGTGATCGAAAAGATTCAACGCGTTAGCCGTCCAGGCCTGCGCGTTTACAAAGGTAGCGAAGACATACCCCGTGTGATGAACAATCTGGGTATTGCCATCGTTTCCACCTCCAAGGGTCTGATGACAGACCGCAAGGCACGCGCCAATGGCATTGGCGGCGAAGTGCTCTGTATCGTGGCATAAGGAGGAAACATGTCTAGAGTCGCTAAGAATCCTATCGTGGTGCCGGCTGGCATCGAAGTTACGCTGGCAGCCGATAAAATATCCGTGAAGGGCCCGCTGGGTACCCTGACACAAGTGCTTAAGGGTGACGTGGTGGTTGTGCGCGAGGGTGATGCCCTGCTGTGCAAGGCTACTGATGAGTCTGCCCAGGCAGATGCGCAGTCCGGCACTATTCGCGCTTTGGTGGCGAATATGATTGTTGGTGTGAGCAAAGGCTTTGAACGTAAGTTGATGCTGGTTGGCGTGGGTTACCGTGCACAAGCTGCGGGTGACGCGCTGAACCTGACGCTGGGTTATTCACATCCGGTGGTGCACAAGATGCCCAAGGGTGTGAAGGTGGCAACACCTACCCAGACCGAAATCGTATTGACCGGTTCGGACAAGCAACAAGTTGGTCAAGTCGCCGCCGAGATTCGTGCATATCGTGAACCCGAACCCTACAAGGGTAAAGGTGTGCGGTATTCCGACGAGGTGGTGATCCTGAAAGAAACCAAGAAGAAATAATCGAGGTTGATATGTTGAATAAGAATGAAGCGCGTCTGCGCAGATCACGCAAAACCCGTGCAAGAATCGCTGAACAAAAGACAGTGCGTCTGGCGATCCACCGCACCAATCTGCATATCTATGCGCAAGTGATATCTGCCGACGGTGGCAAAGTGCTGGTAAGTGCCTCCACGCTGGAAGCGGAAGTGCGCAAGGCTGTCGGCAACGGCGGAAATGCGGCAGCCGCCGCGGCAGTAGGCAAGCGTATTGCCGAAAAGGCCAAGATCGCTGGCGTGACGGCGGTTGCATTTGACCGTTCCGGCAACAAGTACCATGGTCGCATCAAGGCGCTGGCAGAAGCGGCGCGCGAGCATGGCTTGCAGTTCTAATCTGGGGTGAATCATGGCACAAGCTAAACAAGGTAAGAATCAGCAGCAAGAAGACAAGGGTGACGGCCTCATCGAAAAGATGATCGCAGTGAACCGTGTGACCAAGGTTGTTAAGGGTGGTCGTATCATGGGTTTTGCTGCGCTGACCGTAGTCGGCGATGGAGATGGCCGTATCGGCATGGGCAAGGGCAAATCCAAGGAAGTGCCGGTGGCTGTGCAGAAGGCAATGGAAGAATCCCGCCGCAAGCTGATGAAAGTGAATCTGAAGGAAGGTACGCTGCACCATGCAGTGATCGGTCGTCACGGCGCAGCCAAGGTTTACATGCAGCCGGCTTCCGAAGGTACCGGCATTATTGCAGGTGGTGCGATGCGCGCGGTGTTCGAAGCGGTCGGTGTGCGTAATGTGCTGGCCAAGTGCATCGGTTCCAGCAATCCCTACAACGTCGTGCGTGCCACGCTGAACGGTTTGAAGGCTCTGAATTCGCCAGCCGAGATCGCTGCAAAGCGCGGCAAGAGCGTAGAAGAAATCACGGGGTAAGTCATGGCAAAAGCTAAAACGGCGCAAGCCAAAACATTGAAGGTGACGCTGGTAAGAAGCATTATCGGCACCAAGGAATCTCATCGGGCCACAGTGCGCGGTTTGGGGTTGCGGCGCATGCATCATACCGTCGAAGTGGAAGATACTCCGGCAGTTCGCGGCATGATTAACAAAGTGTATTACCTGGTCAAGTGCGAGGCGTAAATGCAACTCAATCAAATTAAACCTGCCGAAGGTTCAAAGCATGCTAAGCGCCGCGTCGGTCGCGGCATCGGGTCCGGTCTGGGCAAGACGGCCGGTCGTGGTCACAAGGGCCAGAAATCGCGCTCAGGCGGTTTTCACAAGGTTGGTTTTGAAGGCGGTCAAATGCCATTGCAACGCCGTCTACCTAAACGTGGCTTTGTGTCGCTGACACGCAATGACACAGCGCAAGTTCGCTTGTCCGATCTGGAGAAAATGCCGGTGGACTCGATTGATCTGTTGGCTTTGAAACAAGCGGGTGTTGTGGCTGCTACTGCTTTGAGTGCCAAGGTTGTCTTGGCGGGAGAGATCAAGCGTGCCGTGAAGCTGCAAGGTCTGTTGCTGACCAAGGGTGCGCGTGCCGCGGTGGAAGCTGCAGGCGGCAGCATCGCGGAATAAGGGCAGTCTGTGAACAAAGCTGTGAGCAAAGGTAAGTACGGTGATCTGGGGCAGCGTCTCTGGTTCTTGTTGCTTGCATTGATTGTCTACCGGATCGGGGCGCATATCCCGGTGCCGGGAATCGATCCGAATGTGCTGGCAGACCTCTTCAAGTCGCAGAAGGGTGGCATTCTGGGAATGTTCAACATGTTCTCGGGAGGTGCGTTGTCCCGCTTCACCATTTTTGCGCTGGGCATCATGCCGTACATTTCTGCCTCCATCATCATGCAACTGGCAGCGATTGCGGTGCCGCATTTGGAGCAACTGAAAAAGGAAGGCGAAGCAGGGCGCCGCAAGATTACGCAGTACACTCGTTACGGTACGTTGGTACTGGCGTTGTTTCAAGCGTTCGGTATTTCTGTTGCATTGCAGTCGCAGGCTGGTTTGGTATTGCATCCGGGGTCGATGTTCCAGATGACAACCGTGATCACACTGGTAACCGGTACGATGTTCCTGATGTGGCTGGGCGAACAGATTACCGAGCGCGGCTTGGGGAACGGTATCTCGCTGATCATTTTTGCGGGTATCGCGGCAGGCCTGCCGAATGCCCTGGGTAATACGTTGGAGATGGCGCGTACGGGTGCATTCTCTATACCGCTGGTTTTGACGCTGTTTATCGGCGCAGTTCTGGTGACGGCATTAGTCGTTTTTGTCGAGCGCGGACAGCGCAAGATTTTGGTGAACTATGCCAAGCGGCAAGTGGGTAACAAGGTATATGGCGGACAAAGTTCTCATTTGCCGTTGAAGCTGAACATGGCTGGAGTTATTCCGCCGATCTTCGCTTCAAGCATTATCCTGTTCCCTGCGACGGTGGCGGGCTGGTTTGGATCCGGTCAGAACATGACCTGGTTGAAAGATGTAAGCGAAAAGTTGTCGCCGGGTCAGCCGATTTATGTGTTGTTCTACGCGTCAGCGATTGTTTTCTTCTGTTTCTTCTATACGGCGCTGGTGTTCAGTCCGAAAGAAACGGCGGACAATTTGAAGAAGAGCGGTGCTTTTTTGCCGGGTATCCGTCCCGGCGAGCAGACTGCGAAGTATGTTGAGAAGATCATGTTGCGTCTGACATTGGTCGGTGCGGTATACATCACCTTGGTGTGTCTGTTGCCTGAATTTCTTGTGGTGAAGTGGAATGTACCATTCTATTTTGGCGGTACATCTCTGCTGATTCTGGTTGTGGTGACGATGGACTTTATGGCGCAGGTGCAGTCTTACATGATGACGCACCAGTATGAGAATCTGTTGAAGAAGGCCAATTTTAAGGCCGGGATAACGCGATAGATGGCAAAGGAAGACGTCATCCAGATGCAGGGTGAGGTTGAAGAGTCCCTGCCCAATGCGACTTTCCGGGTGAAGTTGGAAAATGGCTTTGTTGTTCTGGGTCATATTTCCGGCAAGATGCGCATGCATTACATACGCATACTGCCTGGAGACAAGGTGACGGTGGAAGTATCACCCTACGATTTGAGCAAAGCGCGCATCGTATTCCGCGCGAAATAAGTTGAGAGAAGCAAGGAGAAGCAAATGAAAGTGCAAGCGTCCGTGAAAAAGGTGTGCCGTAACTGCAAGATCGTGCGGCGAAATCGCGTGGTTCGTGTGATCTGCAGTAGCGATCCACGTCACAAACAGCGCCAGGGTTGATTGAGTTAAATCGCCTCTGGATGGTACAATTTACGACTTTTGAATAAATAGGGTAGCTGCATGGCTCGTATTGCCGGTGTAAACATTCCAAACCATCAACACGCCGAGATCGCATTGACT
>DAIDAG010000031.1 GCA_027310725.1 Sideroxydans sp.
GGTCATCATGTATCAACGCATTCTTGTTCCGATTGACGGCAGCAAAACATCCGAGCGCGCTTTGCAGGAGGCGATCAAGGTGGCGAACCGGGAGGCTCGGCTGCGCCTGATCTATGTGCTGGAGGAAATTCAATTTGTCGATGCCGAAGGTTATGCCTATATAGATATTGCCGAGCTTCAAAAAACGATGCGACAGACCGGAGAGCGTGCTCTCGCCCTGGCTAATGAACAAGCACGCAAGGCGGGAATGACCGTTGAAACTGCGCTGATCGAAGCCATCGGAGAACGCGTAGCCAGTGTGATCGGGAAAGATGCGCAGCAATGGAATGCGGACCTGATCGTAATCGGAACGCATGGGCGCTCCGGCTTGAACCGTCTTCTTTTGGGCAGCGTTGCAGAAGGCGTAGTGCGCCTGGCATCGATTCCCGTTCTGCTGATTCGCGCTGAATGAGCTGAGTCGGCAAGTCACCGGGATGGATGCGATGCAGGCATTATCCGGTATTCCGCTACGCCATGTGGTAAATGGAGGCAATCATGAGCATGAACATTTCCATCCCTGAGACTTCGCCGGACTTCGACCGTACACGAGTGATCGAAAGGCCTGATGGTTTCTACTGGCAAGATAAACTGACCGGCGAACTTTACGGGCCCTTTGCAACCCTCCTCGAAGCGGCGCAGGACATGCAGGATCACGACGGCAATGGCTTCGAGGAAGGCGAATCGCTGGAAGAGGCGGAGTCGGAAATCGGCATGGCCGACTGGATCGATCCGGAAACAGGAGAACCCGCCGAAGACATGCCTCCCCATCGCAGCGACGAATAGTTTCCTGGGCCGACGCCCCTTGCGTCACTCACCCCGACATATGTACTTCTGCGTATATATTTGATCGTCGTTCTCCTGTAGCTTCGTACCTCCCGTATTTTCGGCTGTTTCTTCTATTCAACTGGAAAGAAATGTCATGGATACAAATCCGGCAATGCATGATGAATTCGACGGTGTGCCAGACGCATTCGATAAAATCGCCGCAACGGCTGATGCACGGCTTACGGACAAACGCATTTCCGCCGAAGTTGCCCAGAAAGGCTGGAATACCGGCGACATTTCCGCGTACCGTGCCGCATACAGGAAGGCACACAACCCGGATTCCTAGAGGCGGTCTGGTATCCGGGAAATACAAGGCGTCCGCTTTGGATTTGCACAAGCCATCTGCCGAGTTGTTTTCCGGGGGCAAATATTGGTTAAGGAATTTGTTCTGGAGTCGAGAAGGGAGTAAAAATGTCACGCAAACTGGCTAATATCACCCGCTTCATCGGAAACTATCGTTATTACCGCAGGAATGGATTCAATTCCAGAACAGCCTGGCACTTGGCCAGCATGACGCTTCCGTAGGCCAGCCTGTCACCAATTCATGGTGAGACAAATTCGGACTCTGAGGGTGATGGCAAGCTTCTGTACAACATGAAAATGTGAAGGAGAACCGTCATGACTCTGAAAGATGTACAACGGATGGCCAAGCTGCAAAGTATCGATCCCGGCATGCTTTCCAAAACCGAACTCATCAGGGCGATTCAGAAGATCGAGGGCAACTTCGACTGCTTTGCGACCGCCTACAATGGAATATGCGATCAAACAGGATGCATCTGGCGTGAGGACTGCTTTGAAGCATCCAAATGCGGATCACCATCATGATCACGTGCTTGTAGCAAGTAATGTGAACTCGTCAGCCCGCCATCGTTTAAAGCGCTCAAGGACTGCCGCAGGACGAGCTTCGAAATATCCCAGGTATCCATCCTCCCAACATGCCATGGGTTGACCGAATCCGTTTTTTTGCATATTTTTATTATTACGTTAACGGGAGCAATTGGAGTTTGACCAGACAGAACTAGCAGCACACAGGGAGACGAGCATGGAGCGCGAGCGATCCGAACCTACGAGTGAACCGATAAACGGTAACTTCAGTTATCTGGCGACTGCTCGGGAACAGCGCCCGTCTCTCGGAAAAATGCTTTTCGCTGCAGAAAGATTCCTGCTGGCAAAGATAATGCAGGCGTTCGGGAATCCTCCCGTGCATGTGGTGCTGTGGAATGGCCTTGAAATCCCGAACCATAATGGCGATACGGTGGCGCGGATACTCATACGCGACCGGGATGCATTATTCAAACTGTTTCTGAACCATGAGCTCAATTTCGGGGAGTTGTACTCGGCCAAACGCATAGAGGTACAGGGCGATCTATTGGATTTCCTCGAAGCCGTATTCAGGGTCTGGCCGCTCCCTACCCAGGACAAGGCGATCGACAGGCTTTTGGCCCCGTTCATCGATATACGGAACAACACCATCACCGGTTCGCGCCACAACATCCAGCATCACTACGATATTGGCAACGACTTCTACAAGCTGTGGCTCGATGAGCGCATGCTCTACACTTGCGCGTATTTCCCGCATCCGGGCGCGAGCCTGGAAGATGCGCAAATTGCCAAGATGGATCACGTGTGCCGCAAGCTGGGCTTGAGGCCCGGAGATAGCGTTGTGGAAGCCGGCTGCGGCTGGGGCGCCCTGGCCATGCACATGGCGAAATACTATGGCGTGACGGTGCGAGCCTACAATATCTCCCGCGAGCAGATAACCCACGCGCGTGAGCGTGCGCACGCTGAAGGGCTGGACGGAAAGATCGAGTTCATTGAAGACGACTACCGCAACGTCAAGGGCAAGTTCGATGCCTTCGTTTCCGTCGGCATGCTCGAACATGTCGGGACTGATCATTACCGGGAACTCGGGGACGTCATCGATCGCAGCCTGAAGGATGAAGGCCGCGGCCTGATCCACACGATAGGCCTGAATTATCCGCGCCCCATGGATGCCTGGGCAGAACGACACATCTTCCCCGGTGCCAACCCTCCCAGCCTTGCCCAGATGATGCAGATATTCGAGCCTCATGATTTCTCGGTTCTGGATGTGGAAAATTTGAGGCTGCACTATGCCAAGACGCTCGAACACTGGTTGCAACGGTATGAGGATAACGCCGAGCAAGTAACCAGGATGTTTGACGAGCAATTCGTGCTGGCATGGCGCCTGTATCTTGCAGGTTCTCTTACATCATTCAAGACCGGGACGCTGCAGCTGTTCCAAGTGACCTTCTCCCGCGCAAGCAACAACCGGATACCATGGACCAGGCAATATCTGTATGAGCCGGGATACCAGCCTGTCGGAGGGACAGATGAACACATGTGATGCGCTTATCGTAGGCGGGGGACCGGCAGGTTCGAGTTGTGCCTGGCAGTTGCGTCGCTCCGGCATGGACGTCGTGGTAATGGACAAGGCCATGTTCCCCCGCGAAAAGGTCTGTGCCGGCTGGATCACGCCGGCTGTGGTGCAAGCGCTGCAATTGGATACCGAGGATTATGCCCGGCAACATGTGTTCCAGCCGATCACGGCGTTTCGTACCGGCCTGATCGCGGGAGGGAACGTGGAAACAAGATATCCTTCCACGGTCAGCTATGGCATACGCCGTTATGAGTTCGACGACTATCTGCTGCGGCGTTCGGGTGCGCGTCTGCAACTTGGTCAAGCGTTGAAGTCGATACAAAGAGACGGCAATCGGTTCGTTGTCAACGATGCCTTATCGGCTCCGCTGATCATCGGCGCAGGCGGTCACTTCTGCCCGGTTGCACGTTTCATGGGAGCTCAACTTGGCGGTAGCGAACCTGCAATCACAGCGAAGGAGATCGAATTCCAAATGAGCCCGGACCAGAGCGACGTCTGTGGAGCGCGGGGCGACACGCCTGAACTCTATTTTTGCAGGGATATGAAGGGATACGGCTGGTGCTTCCGCAAAGGCAGCTACCTCAACATCGGGCTTGGACGCGAAGACAACCATCTGCTTTCTGAACAGCTTGAGCGTTTTTGCGAATTTCTCGAAGAACGCGGCAGCATTCCGAAGGGGATTCCCGACAGATTCCACGGACATGCGTACCTGCTTTACGGACACTCCGTTCGCAACCAGATCGACGATGGCATGCTGCTTGTCGGCGATGCCGCGGGGCTGGCCTACCCGCAAAGCGGCGAAGGAATCAGGCCGGCCGTCGAGTCAGGCCTCATGGCCGCTGCTACCATCCTGGAAGCGCGGGGTGACTACCGCCGCGAGCAGCTACTTCCCTATAGTTCTCGCTTGATTGCACGCTTTGGCGCCGTGCGCGCGCCAGGCAACGTCGGGCAATCGTTCGCGGGTAAACTGTTCGCCGGGCTATTGCTGAAAAACAAATGGTTCACCCGCCATGTGGTTCTGGATCGCTGGTTTCTGCACACACATCAGCTGGTCATATGAACTGTTCAGCGACCTCGCCTGCGCCAGCGACGGATAATGATATATCCGCCCACCATCCCGCCCAAATGGGCAAAATGCGCAACCCCGGCCTGGGTTCCTGTCGCACCAAGAATCAGTTCGATGCCTGCATACAGGGTGACAAATAACCATGCCGGGAGTGCAACGGGCGGGAATATGAGCATGAGTATCCGGTTCGGGAATAACATTCCATAGGCAAGCAGCAAACCAAACACACCGCCGGATGCTCCTATCGTCGGATAAACATTACCGGTCACACTCGTGACGAACAACTGCATGAGCGCGGCGGACAGGATGCTGGCGAAATACAACAGGAGGAACGCCCGTCGCCCCATCAAGTATTCCAGCTCACGGCCAAACATCCAGAAACCGTACATATTGAAGGCAAGATGGGCAATACCGCCGTGCAAGAAAGCATAGGTCAGCAGCTGCCAGGGCATGAAGCCGGCTCCGACAGGCCACAGGGCAAAGCCGCTGACGGCAGGATCACCCGCGCCGATCTCCAGCAGGAACCCGGCAACAGTGACAAATATGATGGTCCAGACAGTGGACGAAGGGCTGCGCACCACTTACCTCCCTATGCGTTCAGGTCAGCCACGACCGGGTGTGACCGGCAGTGCAACTGCATTCCGGATTGGTATGAACGGAACTATGCACGGTCTATATGGGGCCATGCGGCTACCGGCAACTCCTGGCTGCGATGGGCAAGTTCGATATCAATTTCCCGGCCAACCGCCCTCGCGCAACGCGCATGCGCTTAACTTACCAGATTATTCTCCACCAGCGGCCGGTCTTTTCAACTTGCTCAGTTGATAGAGTCGTTCCACCAGCGTAGTGTGTTCAAGTTTATGCGCTTCAAGACCACACGATATGAAATCGAATGTGCATCGCAATGATCATGATCCATGAAATTTAATTCATCCAGGTCGTCGTAGTGATTCCCTATAATCAATGCCAGTCTGTCAGTAGCCAACTTGAGAATTCGCGGTGTATGAATGCAGCGCGCAAATCGACACCTCGATTTGCATAGAATGACAGGAGGTTATATGAAGAACTCGTTACTTATAGCGGTCTTGGGCTTTGCAGTGTTTTCATTGTCAGCCTGTACGACCGTCAAATCCGGAATGGGAGCCATCGAATGGACACCCGGCAGCGGAACTTTGAAAGAGCCCATCGGAGAAGGTTTCCACATCGTCTCCCCTTTCAGCGAAATCTATGAATACGATTTAAGGGAACAGGAACATCAGGAGAGCCTTGATGTTCTGGCCAACAATGGACTTTCCATTATCCTGGATACCTCGATCCTTTATAAACCGGTCGACTCAGAACTTTATCTTCTCCAGACAGAGATCGGACCGGACTACTATCGTATTCTCCTTGGCCCGCTGCTCCGCAGCGGTGCGCGCAAGGTTGTCGGGCGTTACAGCCCGGAAGAGATTTATTCAACCAAACGGGAAGAAGTCGAAAGAGAAATATTTGCCGAGGTCAACAGGAAGCTTCAGTCCAAACATGTCCAGGTGGACGGAATATTGATCCGCGACGTTCACTTGCCCAAGGTCGTCCAGGAAGCCATCGAATTGAAACTCCAGCAAGAGCAAAAGGCACTCGCGATGCAATTTGTACTTGATAAGGAAAGAAAGGAAGCAGAACGCAAGAAGATTGAAGCCGCGGGGATAGCCGATTATCAGCAACTGATCGGCAAAGGGCTAACTGATGCGCTCCTTCAGTGGAAGCAGATCGAGGCCATCGAAAAACTCGCCCAGTCGCCCAACAGCAAGACAATCGTCCTGGATGCCGGGAAAGGAAACCTTCCATTGATTCTGGACACCAGAACTCTTGAACCCGCGCCCCAGCCTAAAGAAAAGGAAAAAGCGCACTAATCGTCATTCCAGCCGGCAGCCATTCGAACCTGTTGATGCCAACCTTGCAAGTGGATGCCCGGTTCGAAGGTATCGTGCCAAGTCGATCAATTTGGCACGATGATGAAGGCGCAGGAACAATCAGGCAGGTTGCAGAGAAATGCGGCAATCCTATGCTCGGCCGGATGCATGGTTCGTCATCCGGGGAAATATTTCTTCTTGTGCAGGTAGATCAGCGTGCCGAGAAATCCTATCACCCAAACCCATAACAATACCAATCCAAGGTAACCGCTCATTGTGTATCTCCATATTCCCGATTATCGAAGCGAATGTATTTCGCAATATTCGGTTGAAACTGACAGCTTATCCAGACAGATGCTATTGCTTCCCATCGGTAACGTTGATAGCGAGGAATAAAGTCTGTCGGAACAGCCAAGTTAACACCTTGATTATATTATTAACGAAAATTAGCAAAATTGAGGCAAAGTCTGTCGGAGACTTTGGTAAACGCAAAATCTTGAGCTGCTCTGGGAATATAGTCTGTCGGAGCCAATAACCACGGGCGATTTCAGCGACTAATCATCGGGAAAAGTGAATTATCTTTCAGATTTATTGGTTGGATAAAATGGACATCGACCTGACCAGCCAGTAATCAGATCCTTTTGGAAATATTGCCCTCGAAAAATTGAATCTATTCGCCATCCTCAAATGTTTGGATTTTATAAGGGTCCAGCCACTGGGTGTCAGGCTTAGCAATAAGGCGAGCATTTTGATATGCAGAGTCTAATGAAAGGACAGTCTCGGGAACATAGAGATCTTCAATAAAATCCAAAACAAGCGCTAAATCGGGTGCATCATCGAATTGGCCGTCCAAATACAAAGGCATTAGAAACTGGATTTTGTTTTCAGTTGGCCTATATTGAGGAACAATGAATTTATAATTCCTTTCTGCCATCAATATGGCTGAATCAATAGCGCTGTCTACACGTCGCGCAAGTTGCTCAGTTGTGTCATTTGGATATTTTTCAAACCTGATTCTGTTTTCTTGAATCATGTGTTCAAATTTATGGAAATCTTTATCAACCTCCAAGTCGATATTAAAGACAACTTCATTCAAATTCTTAAAGAATTCTGCTGGTTTCGGCAGCATTTCTTTTTTGTTAATTGATTTGCCATCGACTTGAAAACCTCCGAATTCCTTTAATTTGGCAAGACTAGTTGTGATTACAGGATTACAGCAGTGGAAGGTATCGTCTTGTTTTGATCGCTCGGCAATGATGTAAATAGCATGGAAAAACTTATCCAGCAGTCCAGTATTAAATAGCAAATGCGTATTATTCAGTATTATTTTTCCGGCCCCATTCTTTTGTTCTTGAACCAACCTGTGAAATGTATTTTCAATATATGACTTTAATATAGGATGTGCGACTGTAGATTTTGTTTTGCTGTATTCCCAACTTTCAGGAATAGCCATTTCACTCAACCCATTAAAAAAAATATTCGCACTTTTGAAGGGCGTTATTTTGATAAATCCACAATCAAAAGTGTCGAATTTACTTTTAATATAGTTCAAATATCCAAATTCAATGCCAATCCATTGGCCTTTTGCTTTTTTTGTGAAATGTCCGAATATTTTATTGCCACTTTTATCCACGAATCCTGAATCATAACGAGCATATTCAGCTGATTCGCTCGCAACAATATTTCCCGCTTTGCTGTGGTAGGTCAATTTATCTAACTTAAATGAGTTGATAATTTGGGCCGTCGTAATATTGGCAGATCCACATATTGCATTTAATCTTGTTGCTATCGAGTGGAAATCCTTAATAAATGCAAAAGAACGTAACGCATCTTTTACTTCAGTTACTGCCATGACCATCCCCTTTTGTTATTTATGTGCAACTCAAATGTAGTGCTTTGCATATTACCACTGCAATAAACGAGCCATGATCAGTCAACGCCACATCGCTTCATCCAGCCCGACAACGTTTGATGGTTTGATAATCCGAGCAAACTGGCCGTTTTGGTCTTGTTGCCATGCGCGAAATCAAGTGCGCGTTTAATATAGTGCCTCCCCACCTCATTCAATATGTCTTGAAGTTGTATTCCTTGATCAATAGAGCGATCAAGGACGGAGTCATGGGGCACATTGCTTGTCATTAGATTTAGAATGGAATTCCTAATTGTTTCTTCATCTATCACGCTATCATCATTCCATACCACCGCACGCTGAAGTGTATTGTTTAGCTCACGAACGTTGCCTGGCCATTGGTGTTGAAGGATAATATTTCTTGCAGTTGCTGAGATTGTTTTTTGAATAAACCCCGGCTGTTCTCTAGCTACTTCCTCATTTATTTTTTTCAACAAATGCTCAACCAGCATCGACATGTCACCTTCCCGATCTCTTAGCGCAGGTAATCTGACAATTGCGACTGCAATGCGATAAAACAAATCTTCACGAAAACTCCCAACTTTAACCTCATCAATAAGGCTGCGATTGGTTGCCGAAATTATACGTACATCAATCTTGATAGGTGTGCTATCACCAATGCGCTGCACTTCTTTCTCCTGCAACACGCGAAGTAATTTTACTTGAGCGGACTTCGGTAACTCCCCAATTTCATCCAGAAAGATGGTACCCCCGTCTGATTGCTCGAAATAGCCTTTGTGATCCGATTGTGCGCCTGTAAATGAGCCTTTTTTGTGTCCAAATAATTCTGACTCAAGAAGGTTCTCGGGGATGGCGCCACAATTAATCGGTGTGAAGAGCTTATCCCTTCGTGGGCTGGCATGGTGTATAGCTCGCGCCATTAGCTCTTTGCCAGTACCACTTTCACCTTCGATCAGTACCGGGATAGAACGCAAGGCAATGCGCTTCGCGTGATCCACAACTCTTTTCATTTGATTGCTTCGGTAAAGAATATCCTTGAATTGCGCGGCTTCATCAGGTCGCCCCTCGGCCATCTTCTCCAGCTTGCTGTCGGATCGGCGCATCAAGTCGGGAATGAAGTCCGCCGAAATATCAAATGGAATAGATACCGACTGGACCCCTTGTTCGGAAGACTCAATGAGTTGAGCGGGGAATCGCGTTTTGGCAGCGATAATCCAAACTGCTGACATGGCTGGCGTACAACCTGTTAGATGAAATACTAATTCAATGTTCTTTCCAAGTTCCTCTTGCAGGGCACCGACCTCAGCTACTACTGCCTGGTATATCTCGCCAAATGCGGTAGGTTTAGAAAGTATTTGCAGTCTTAGCAAAACCCGCCCCAAATATCTCCCTTTAAGCCAACCAACATATTGGTTAGATTTGGCTTTATCCCAACTACTTAGCAACACTACCTGTTCGAAATCTCCCCAACCAACTGCTTGCGCTATCGGACCATCCCACTGACCTTCTTTGCTATTGATTGCATCTAGGTCATATTTGCCAATCCAGCAGACCAAAATCTTCATAGGCAATAGTGTATATATTTACGTCAAGGTAAGTAAGTTTACGTATTTAGTTGGTGCTGGGTCAATGAATTTCGCTAGACTGCTCTCCATAAGTCCTTTTACTACGCCTACTTAGGCTTCCCATATTGCGCAGCCGCATCAGTCAGCATTCCGCTGATCTTCTTGCGTAACGCAATGGGCGAAATCACCTCTATGTTTGCACCTTGGGATAATAGCCACCAATGCAACTGCCAAGTGTCAGCTACTGTAGCGGTGAGTTTCATCCGGTTGTCACCAACCGCCAATTTTTGATCTTCAGATAAAGGCGATTCGGCAAGTATCTTGGCAAGGGGGAGCCTGATCCATGCACTAAACCTCAATGTTCCACCATTGCCAAAGTGAAGTTCGCCAGATCGGATGTATTCATCCAAATCAAAATCAGTGGGACGATTTACTGGCTGAACAGATCGTGTCACCTTGTGTATACGATGCATGGCAAACAACCACGCATCCTCATACTCATATGCCGTTGCCACCAAGTACGAAACTAGACCACGAACCACAATAGCAAGCGGCGATAACAGAATCGTCTTCGCTTTCTCGGCATTCACAGACCGGTATTCCACCTCGATCTGTTCATCTGCTAACAATGCCTCTTGCACACTTGCTAGCACCTCGGAATCAATCACTGGTGGAATCATGGGCATCGTTGGTGAAACTACTCGGACCTTACTTGCCCATTTCGCTTTACGGTTTCCTTTGCCCAACTTGGCCAGATCATTTCTCGCCTGTCTAAAGCGAGACTCAAGACCATCCAGCATTGAAACGGGCATGATCGACTTGAGCGAGTCTTCGACCAAGCGGAGCGACAATGCCTCTGATATTGTCATTGCCGGAAGATTGGCTGAAGCACCTCTTGGCCAGTGCCATCTACGAGGATTTGCACCTTCATCAAAATCCAATCTAAACGCCTCCATTAGCTCATTCAGATCACGCTCAACCTGACGTTTGGAAATTGCATAGCCAGAGTCATTCAGCAATTTAGTGAGTTCGCTTGCCGACTTGCCGGCGCCCGCTGCAGGCAATAGCTTCATCAACTCCCACTGCCGCCTAATTACGGATGGTTTGTCATTGCTGGGCATTGCTTACCTCCTTATTTTGCATCCTTGGAAAACCAAGCTGGTAGCACATTGCGCTTCCGTTGCTGCCCAAAAATCACCTTGCAACAAAGTTCTGTGAATATTGCTTTCTAGTAAAGTGGGTATCTCAGAGACGCAATCCCCCCCCAACAATCACCTTTTTGACTTAGTGCCCACGCTTGAAAAATAACGCAGTCTCTACCACCTTCGGATCCTCGTGCTGCAACAAAGCTTGAATAACCTCATCACGTACTTCTTCGTTCACCAGGTGCAGCCATTCGGCAATATTTGTGGCCACGCTTACATCGCGATCAACCATCTCCAGAATCAGCGGAAGCTTGAATTGACTCATTGCGTCCTCATTGAATGCGATATTCCTGACCACTTCAATACTCGGATCACGAGCAAGTTGTCTATACGTTATTTGAGGCCAATTGGACTTGAAAGCTATCGCGCTTCGCACTTCGCTAGATGGGTGCTCCGCCAACAACGTAAAGAACTTTGTGTATTTCTCATCATCCAACAAACCGGCAACATTTTCTGCATCCATAAGACTAAGTTCAATCGATTCTTTTGAATCAATAGATAGTGAAATCTTCATAACCTCAACCCCTGTGGGATAAGTTGCCAGTCGCAACGGCAATGAGTGTACGATCAAGAGCGTCAATATGTGACGCGCTATATATCTTGGTTCCCACCCTTAATTATTGAGCGCACGTGATCCAAAAATTTCGGCACCACTTTGTCTGCAGGCGTAAGGCGCCATACATCAGCATTTCGTGAAACTAACGCCGGGAACTTGCCAGAGCATAGGGCGGCACGAATCGCCTTTTTTGTTGTCTTGTCCAAGCGAAATGGATCAGCGAGAGGGGTTAGATTCTTCTCTTTCCCGACGAGCTTAGTGTAGGTGTCATCGCAGAAGCCATTCGGCACGACATGGTGAACTGGCATCCAATACATAGGCCCATTCTCATAAGGAAGGCCATCATTTCGGCATTGCCAACACAGTACCCAGTCTCCTTTCTGAACTGAATCTTCTTCGTGAAACATCAGCGCATCTTCGAAATAGTCATCCGGCTCCAATCCAATGGCATCAGGAATAGCACCATTAATCGACTTTTTGTTGTAGTTAAGTTCAGCAGGTTGGTACCATGCGAGATGGATCCGATCAAGATCGCTTTTGTATTCAGTAATGGATGGTGATGTATTGCTATCACGCTCAGTATTGAGATTATTCCACTCCATTATTTGCCATTGTTTCATCAGCTGCTGAAGTTTGTCCTTCTTGCTTTTTTCCGTTGGATAAAGGCGTTTAGCGCTAGCTTTGTAAGCTTCGAAAACATCGTTCAGCAACTCAAGGTTCGCAGCATCATTCAGCACAACTCCAGACTCGAAATTATGGGAATCTGCGAAACCGTTGTCGGATAAGTTGACGCTACCAAGAAGAGCGGATTCGGAGCCTAGGTATATTTTTGAATGCAAATTGTCCAAAAAATGTACATTTTTTGCCCCAATGAAATCCATAATTTCCTCAATTGCTTTCGGATTCGAGCCAATTGTTGGGGATATGATTATTTCTTTAAGTCGAGCGGATGAGACATATCGCTTCCATCCGCCCCCCACAAATGCAACTGCAATTTTCGACGGCGCAACTTCCTTAATTGCCTTTCTGAGCTGTTTTGAATCGGTACAAATTCTCATAATGAACTCCTAAAGTGTCGAGTTTGTCGCGATCAAGTGTGGTGATACTCGACAGGTTCCGTAGCTTATTGATGCTGCCTGCTCAGGCTCGCAGAAAATCAAACATACATGCCTACCGCGACACATTGTGACGCGAACGAGTGCGATTCTATCAACTTATCAACTGATGAGTTATTGGATCGAGCTAATCATGTCCAGAGAAAAAACGGCAACAAAAGACTTCCCCTTTAAACGCCTGGCCGAGTTGCTTAAATGCAGCCGGAAATTCTGCATTGTCGGATATGAGTTTTCATGGGAATCGCATCTGCCCCATTTCAATGACATCCTAAAAGGTGTTTGGTCTGAAACTTCGACAAAACCGCCGTTTAATCCATTCACTTCAGCTAGTGATTACCGTATGGTTATGAATTGGTTTGAGTGGCGCAGGCAAACAATCGTGGTCTCCGCCATACAGTTCGAGCCCATCCAAGTTCTACTCAGGATGCAGAAAGCGGACCCCAAATTCAAAATAGCTACACAGTGCGTAGATGGAGTTATGAATATGAATGGTTTTGACAATGCATACGAACTCTACGGAAATGTATTTCAAGCAATTTGTCATGACAATGGGCACGAGTTTGCCACTTGGCCCGGGTTTGGGACGAATGACCAGCGGATCAGCTGTGAAATATGCGGCTCCATCGTTCTGCCAAACGTTGAGATGTTCGGGTGGAACAAAAAGTCTGCTGTTCGCATGAAGGTAATGGATCTGTTTGAAAAGTCAGGGGTACTGATTCTGATTGGAGTAGATAAGAATCTGGCCCCATTTAGCGAGATGAATGATGGACGACTCACTCAACTACCAATCATTGAAATTCAGAGGGATTGCATCACTTTAAGAGATAGAGATGTAGCTTATGTAACGTCCATCAATTCAATTGAAAACAATGTCGGGGAAAAACTCTCTTCACCTAGAGACTGGTCTTTAACAAGAACGATGCGCTATCTCAGTCTGATTCATTGAATCTATCTTCAATGGAGGCTCTAGGTCAGAACTTACATTTGGTTGGAAAAGCATCGCATGGTTAGCGCAAAGCTCATGACGCCGAACATCTGGTTTCACCTTCCTGGGCGGTCTTTCGCGCAGATTCTGTGAAATTAGGGGCTACATAGACGTAAGCAGGACGCTCACGATGAATGCATCAATTGGCAACCTTGAGAGCCTCAACGAACTTGTATTTTGTGATACCACAGCTTGCTAGAAGCCGCCCCAATCTAATGCTTGTGCAATTGGGCCAAGGACTTTCAGAACTATTCATCACAGCAAATCATATTTACCAACCAACAGATCAAAATCGTCATATTCAACGTAACATTATTTACTTGAAAGTAATTTTAATTATTATTTTTTGTTGAGCGGGGGCGGCGACATTTTAGATTAAGCAATATATATATGATTAATTGTATTTTTTCTAATGTGGCACACCTATTGCATATACCATGGAGCAGTAAACAGTATGCGAATTGAAATGTACTAATTCACACAGCTGTACTTAGCCCCGTAAACAAACAACCACTAGGAGATGACATGCTATTTCTGTTCGCTGTTCCCGCCCTCACCATCACCATTGCTGAGGCCCTGGGTTATTCAACCATACTTGTGGCGTCTGGATATGTCGCCAAGACAGCCTATGACTCAGCCTCAGATCGCGATGGCGGTTTTGAAAGGCAGGGCGAATCGCGGGCTAAGGCTGCAGCCGATTTTCAGCTCAGTCAGTTTGAAAAGGCCGTGAAGGAACTGCGCGCCGATGAAAATATGTATTTCAACGTGATTCTCGCAGTGGCGACTGTCGGGTACGCCTACGCCGCCAGCTACGGCGAAGTATCCGACGACATGCGAAATTACATCGACGATTTTGTCGCAGGTCAAGGCGCGGAGCATCTCCCGCCAGGATTTCGTCAGGGCTTGAATGAATTGTTAACAAGCCCGCCAAACGTGGAGCTCGCATATGCGAGTGCTATGGCCCTCGCACCCAACGCAATCGTGCACTGCAACACGATAATCGAGTTGTTGGCGGAGAGATTTGAAGGATCAACCTCGCTAACGGCGCAAGAGTTCGTGTCGAACTGGAATCAATTGAAGGCTGCGGCCTAATCTAAGGAAATTACCATGACAGATTCGGCAATCAAACGCTTCAAGACTCGCCGCGCAATCCAAGCCAAATTGGCTATTCGTCCTCGCCTAGCACTTGTCCCGGCTTTGACAAACAGTGATGCACCAAGAAAACGGGAAGTCGACCACGAGCGTATTAACGCGATCCTGAAAGTGAATGAATTAGACTGGGATCGCAATGTCTCGCGCAGCGAGGTGAATTCGCGGATTGCTGAATTGGGCACACGATTCGACCGTGAGCGTACCGAGGCAATGTGGGACGACTGCCGCCGCGATGTACTACTGTCCATCGCGGGTCCGTTTGGAGTAGGCAAGATTGTTAGCGCCTTCGACAAAACCGGCGGCAACGTCGACACGGTGCACAATGCCCGTAGTGGCATCTATGCTACGGAAAATGAACGTCTGAAGCATGCGAATCGCGTCGAATACGATGCGACCTCCTATCATGCTAACAAGAACTACATCGCCGCAAACGAACGCAATTCATCAAAACTGGAGAAAGGCTCTTTGGTTGATGCATATACCGGTGAATCGTTCCATCCCTCGGACAAGAATGACGAGCAGAGTAAGCCAAATCTCGATCACACCGTGGCGGCCAAAAATATCCATGACGACGCAGGCCGCAACTTGGCGGACCTGGACGGGCCGACTCTCGCCAATATGGACGTAAACTTGAATGCGACAAGCGCCAGCGTCAACAAGTCAAAAAAGGCGAAGACCGCAAAAGACTTTATTCAATACCTTGAATCCACTTCGTCTGAGCGAAAAGCGCGCATTAAGGAGTTCGAAGCGAAGGGACTAGCGCTGACAGATCAGGAACGAAAGCAACTCTCCATGCTACAGAAACTCGAAAAGGTAGACCCGAAGCGCCTCAACCAAAAGGAAGCAGCAGCGTTGGCTGCGATTGATAAAAAGATCAACTGGACGTATTACACAAGTTCCAAGTTCGCCAATAACCTGGCTCGTACTAGCGCAACCGAAGGCGTCAAAATGGGCGTTCAACAGGCATTTGGAGAGGTACTCGTGGAGTTCTTTGTTGCCGTATTCGACGAGATCAACGACTGGTTCAAGAACGGTCGCGAGGACGGCTCTCTACTCAAGGAAATTAAGGCCAGGCTGCTAAAGATCGCGAGGCGCTGTGAGAAGAAACTTGAGGCTGCGCTGGCGGCATTCAAGCAAGGCTTCCTGTCCGGCTTTTTTTCCAACTTGGTGACAACCCTGATCAACGCCTTCGCTACTACCGGCAAGCGCCTAGTGCGGATGATTCGCGAGGGCTTCTTCTCCTTAATGCGCGGCATCGAAATGCTGCTTTTCCCTCCAGATGGCATGTCGTTCCGGGAGGCTGCCCATGAAGCGTCTAAGATATTGCTTGCGGGTGGCCTAGTGATCGGCGCAATTCCCTTAGAAGATTGGATGGAAAAACAGCTGGCTTTAGTTCCACTACTTTCGAGCATGGCCGGCATCGCTTCCGCCGCGATTGTCGGTGCGCTAACAGCTGTGGTGACTGCCTTCGGTGTGTATTTGCTCGATCACGCTGACCTGTTCGGTGTCAATAGGGACAGACGTTGTGCAGGCACCATCAAATTGCTGGATGCGTCGATAGCCAACACTGAGCGTCGTATCGAGATGGTGCTAGCCGGTCCGTGGATAATCAACTCTGGAACTGGCCCGGCTTGCAATAAATAGCGGCCCGAACACTTGCAGACCGAATTAATTGCCAGCTGGAATCCGGTTGCTCTATAGGCCAATATGTATGGGATTCCTTTTTAGCTTGCTTTGCATGGGTAGCGATTTAGTTAGGCCAAGCCAGCAACGGAAACGTCGCGCAGCATCTGACACATACCGGCGGCAGTACTTACTATTTAGTAATTCACACGTGGGTACATGTTTTTCCTGTAACGGTGCGGGCACGCGTGAGTTTTCCTGTCGAAACTGTAACGGCAGCGGTTCACGCACGCTAGTTTGCACGCCATGCCAAGGAACTGGGCATCATCATTACCCTGAACAAACGTGCCATTCTTGTGCTGGGTCAGGCAAATTTCAGCTTAAGCCCAAGGCTTGCAGGGACTGCTCTGGCCTTGGCAAACGAAACTCGCAACCTTGTCGATCATGCGGAGGCACCGGTCAATATGCTTCGAAGAAAGTTCTTGAGTGCCACCAATGCGGTGGGTCTGGTCGGCGTGCAGCTAGATCAGTTAGCTGCCGCAAGTGCGACGGACGAGGTACCTTTACCGTTGAGTGTCGAAAATGCAGTGGAAAAGGAAAGATTCGGGTTGATTGTAAGAAGTGTGAAGGGCGCGGCCACATCAAGTTTCGTTAAGTGAGTTATAGATTGAAACCTACAAAAGTCCACGCAGCCGGCGGCTTTGATGGGCGACTTCTAATCTAAATTGCTTTCCACCCCGATGGACGCTATTTGCACCTGTGAATCACCGCTCGTCCGGCGACTTCCAAATCAGAAAATGATCGAGAGCATCGACGCTGCCAATGAGCTTGCGTGCAAGTCTGAGTCGCTCAAGCAGCTTGAGTCTTTCGCTTTCCTCCAAATCAGATGCGCGCCTCTCCACCTCCGAAAAAAACTGCTCTATACGGTTTGATTCCGCCCAATGATCAATAATGCGATGTATATCTTCTTTGCTATTCTTGAGTGCTTCGGCTGCTCGGCGTTCCTCCTCCTTACGTCTCCACACTTCCTGTTGAGCTTTCCAGTGCTGTCGCTCAATTTCCGCTTGGCGCATTCCTTCCTCGACCAGCTGGGCAATTTCAACCGCTGCACCTTCTAGTTCCTTCACAATTCCCTTTATCTGCCTATCAAGACTGCGAGCTGTTGTCGTTTCTTTCCATTGTTTCTTCCAACTGGCCACTGGATAGGGCGAATAGGCTTGTAAGCATAATCTGCCAGTTGGAAGATCTTTCCTGGTCGTCCAAGTGTGATGATTACTACGTTTTGGCGGGACATAATCCTTCTCCCGCACATACTCGCCATTGACGTAGCGAACCTCCACTTCCTCCGACAACTCGATAATTGTCAAACCAATTGCAACGGTCCCAACATAGACTACCGTTTCGCGTGCTGGCGACCAAAGATTGTTGAAATGGTGGCTCTTACCTGGGTTTTCGCGCTCATCGACTGCCTCTCGACGTAGGCGTGTTGGCGCGCGTTTAAAATTACCCAGCCCTGCGCATTGAATTTTACCCAGGTACTTTAGCCGCCGTTTTGGGTGACGGCTGCGGATAAGTGTAGCTCAGTTTCACTGCTTTTTACTTCCAAGATAGCCAAGAAGGAATG
>DAIDAG010000034.1 GCA_027310725.1 Sideroxydans sp.
AAGGATCATCAGCGCTTTACCATGGCAACCGATATCAAAGTCTATTTCTGCGATCCACAAAGTCCATGGCAACGTGGCTCGAATGAGAATACCAATCGTTTACTTCGGCAATATTTTCCAAAGGGAACAGACTTGTCGATATACTCTCAATCGAAACTCAATGCAGTAGCTCGTCAGTTAAATGAACGACCACGGAAGACATTGGATTTTGAAACACCCGCCGAGAGATTTAACGCATGTGTTGCGTTGATCGGTTGAGCTGACAATCCATGAGATTCGATTCATGCTGCCCCTTTATTCAACGCTGAAACTCGTAATTGGAGGACACCTCTGAGTGACCGGTTCTGGCCGCACAACAACCTTTATTCATCTTACCAGCG
Organism: Sideroxydans sp.; assembly: GCA_027310725.1. Taxonomy (GTDB): domain Bacteria; phylum Pseudomonadota; class Gammaproteobacteria; order Burkholderiales; family Gallionellaceae; genus Sideroxyarcus. Next base: position 381 of record DAIDAG010000034.1, read on the forward strand.
ACTGGCCGCTGTCCCACCCTTAAGAGTCATAGTGGCCATTGACAGACATTCACGAAACACGATTTCTTGAATCTGGGGTCGAATAACGCCACAGACCCAACACAAACAAGCTAAGTACCAATATGGTCAAGTAATGCCAAGCAAAACTCCAGTGGACAAGTTTATCGTTAACTTGGTATTCAAAGCTGAACCCACTTTTCTGAATCTTATTGCCAACAACAAGTTCGGAATCTCTAAACATATAGCCAGGCAAATTGACCTTATTCAAAGTGCCACCGCCTTGTTCAACCGAGTATTGATAAGCACAACGATTATTCAAGGGTTGCTCACAAACAGATTGAACATCCAAAATACGCATGTCGTAATCAACGCCAAATGCGGAAATAACTCCATCGAAGAAAAAAATGCATCCAATAACACCGGCTGCTAATAAAGCATTATGTGGTCCGGTTACAAAGAATGGCTTTCTCTTCGCTCTATTCATGATTTTTTGGAGTCATACCTCAACGTCTGCTCCTGGCCGATAACGGAAGTCTACCCATATCTTTTCAGCACCGCAAAGCAGCCATTCGCGGCGAACTCTCGACCAAACATAAAAGTTAAGCTCGGGCACTATCAAGTAAGCGCCGAATCTCCGGCACGCATGAGCCGCAGCCCGTGCCTGCTTTGAGGCATGCCCCAACCGCTTCGGTGCTATCCAATTCCCTTGTTCGAATGGCATCAAGGATGGTTTTCTCGCCCACGTTGAAACAGGCGCACACGTTGCGCCCTGTATCTGCCGAACCACATGGCGGTCGCGCGGCCAGCAAGCCGGCAACGTCGCCGGATTCGAGTCGTTGCTTGCCAAACAGGCTGCCCAACCATTCCCGCTCCGGCAGACGCTGATCGGTTGCGATAAAGAATATCGCCTCCAGCTTGCCATCCCGCAGACTCGCAGCGCGATAACGCCCCATCGATACATCGCGATATTCCAGCCAGTCTGCGGAAGGGTGGCAGCGAAGCTGCCGGGCACCCACCGGTGTACTCCTTGCGGGCGCTCCGGAATTCTCCAATGCGGCTCGCGCCCAATCGCGCCAATCGTCCGGCGTGACTTCTCCGGCAATCTCATGCCGCCAGTAACTTTCGCCCAGTGCACGAGCACAATAGATGGCATCCATGAAATCCAGCCGGGTGCGGCTCAGCACGAATCCCTGCCAGGCGGGCAAATATGGTTCGATTCGTACCGGCGTGTGCTTCGATTCCGGCTGGCCCGAGATCGGATCGGTGATCGGTGCGGCCAGTGCATCCACCCGTGCAGATCTCGCGTAGGCATCGTTCCAGTGCATCGGCACAAATACCGAACCCGGACGCTGATCCTCGCTGACTTGCACCCGTGCCAGCATGGTTCCGTTGCGACTCGTCAGACGCGCCAGTCCGCCGTGCTGCAGTCGATGGAGGTGTGCATCGGACGCATGCACTTGCACAAAGGGCTCCGCTTCCTGCGCATTCAGGCGCGCCACTTTTCCGGTACGGGTCATGGTGTGCCACTGATCGCGGATCCGACCGGTGTTCAACACCAGCGGGAAATCCTTATCGGCCGCCACCGCCGGCAGGCGGGGAGCAACTGCGATCATGCGAGCCTTGCCGCTGGGCGTATAGAAATGTCCGTCATCGAACAAACGCGCGGTACCCTGCGGCGCCTGGCGATTCACCGGCCATTGAACAGGCTGCAGCGCGTCATATTCCACGTCGTCCAGTTCGGCCAGCGCACTGATGTCGAAAGCGCGCCCGCCCGTATTCTCGAAGCCCGACAGACGCGCATGCTCCCGGAATATCTCTGCCGGCCGGGTGTAGGGGAACGCATCGGCAAAGCCCATGCGCTGTGCGACCTGGGTGATGATCCACCAGTCCGGCCTGGCTTCGCCAGCCATAGCCAGCAAGGATCGCTGCCGCGAAATTCGCCGCTCCGAGTTGGTCACGGTGCCGTCCTTTTCGCCCCAACCTGCGGCCGGCAGCAGAATGTCGGCACATGCGGTCGTGTCGGTGTGTTGCACGCAGTCGGATACCACGACCAGCTCGCAGCCCAGCAAAGCCGCGCGCACGCGGTCAGCATCCGGCATGCTGACCACCGGATTGGTGCCCATGATCCACACCGCCTTGATCTTGCCCGATGCAATGGCCTGGAACATCTCTACCGCTTTCAGCCCTGGCGCTTGGGCCATATTAACGTGAACATCGCGTTGCGATTCGTTCGCCCCTTCGCCCGCGGGCGGGAGATAACCAGCGACTTGGCCAGCGTTGTTTGCTGGGCTAGTCGAATGGCTAGTAGTTCTATCAGGGTTGGGGGGAGGGAAACGGGCATGCCCGTTGGGAGCATTCCAGAATCGCGCGACCAGATCGATATCCGCCGCGTTGGAGAAATCCATGTGCGCCGCCAGTTGATTGGCCAGCCCCCCCACCTCGCGTCCGCCCATGGCATTGGGTTGACCGGTCACCGAAAATGGCCCCATGCCGGGATGTCCGATCCGCCCCGTAGCAAGGTGCACGTTGATGATCGCATTGCCTTTGTCCACCCCGCTGGAAGACTGGTTGATGCCCTGCGAGAAGATCGTCACGGTGCGCTCGGTACGCGCGAACAGGCGGAAGAACTCGCTGACTTCGGCCTCCGGAATACCGCAAACCTGCGCCACCTTGGGAATCGAGCCAGCACCACGTGCCGCTTCGAAAGCAGCGGCAAATCCCTCCACATGCGCCTCAACGTAAGCCAGGTCGAGCGCGTTCTCGCGGCGGATGAAATTCAGCAGGCCGTTGAACAAATGGGCGTCCGATCCCGGTGCGATCGCCAGGTGCAGATCGGCGATGTCGCAGGTCGACGTGCGGCGCGGATCGATGACCACCACCCGCATGTCGGGCCGCGCCTTCTTCGCGGTGGCCAGCCGTTGGTAAAGTACGGGGTGCGCCCAGGCATAGTTCGAACCCGTGATGACGACGAGATCGGCGGTCTCGATGTCCTCATAACAGACCGGCACCACATCGGCGCCGAAGGCGCGCTTGTGCGCAGCCACCGCCGAGGACATGCACAGGCGCGAGTTGGTGTCGATGTTCGCACTGCCGATGAATCCCTTCATCAGCTTGTTGGCGACATAGTAGTCTTCGGTCAGCAGCTGGCCGGATACATAGAACGCCACCGCGTCCGGCCCGTGCTCGGCGATGATCTTTCCGAATCCGTGCGCGACCTGGTCAAGCGCTTCATCCCAGGAAATGCGCTGTCCGTTGGCCAGCGGATACAGCAATCGCCCATCGTGATCCAGCGTCTCGGCCAGCGCGGCCCCTTTGGAACACAGGCGCCCGAAATTGGCCGGATGGAATTTATCGCCAGTAAGCACCGTGCCGGCCGCGGTGACACTCGCTGCGACTCCGCAGCCGACCCCGCAATAGGGACAGGTGGTGCGGGTGACATTCGGCGTATTCAGGCTTTGCATACCCCTGCCTCTGCTTCGAGAAACAGCACGTCATGTGCAACCCGCACTTCATAGCGCTGCGCGCAGCCCACATCGGGTGCGACGGCGGAGCCCGATTCCAGGTCGATCACCCAATTGTGCAAAGGACAGGTGACACGCTTGCCATGCACGATGCCCTGCGCCAGCGGCCCGCCCTTGTGCGGGCAACGGTTGCCTAGTGCGAACACCTGGTCGTCCACACTGCGAAACAGGGCGATCTCGCCGGACGCGGTATTGATCACGCGCGAACCCTGACGGGGTATATCGTCCAGCCTGCCGATTTGTATCCAGTTCATTGCGTTCTCCTTATTCGATAGTGGCAAGCGGGGTATATTCCTGAGCGTCTTTTCCCTCGGCACGTTCTTTCCACGGGTCGTCCTGCGAGTAGCGTTGCGACTCAAGGAAGCGCGCGTACAGTTCGCGCCGCTCCGCCGCATCCTCGACGACGTGCTGTTTGATATAGGCCAGCCCGACGCGCTCTATCCACGGGGCGGTACGTTCCATGTAGTTGGCTTCCTCGCGATAGAGTTGCATGAACGCGCCGCAGTACTCCAGCACGTCCGCTTCGGTCTCGACCTTGCACAGGAAGTCGGTGACGCGAACCTTGACGCCGCCGTTCCCGCCCACATGTATCTCGTAGCCGGAGTCCACGCACACCACGCCAAAATCCTTGATGGTGGCTTCGGCGCAGTTGCGCGGGCAGCCTGAAACGGCGATCTTGAATTTGTGCGGCGTCCAGGAACCCCAAGTCATCTTCTCGACCTTGATGCCCAGACCGGTCGAGTCCTGCGTACCGAATCGGCACCAGTCGGAGCCAACGCAGGTCTTTACGGTGCGCAATGCCTTGCCATAGGCGTGGCCGGAAACGAATCCGGCCTCGACCAGTTCGCCCCACATCCTGGGCAGGTTCTCTTTGGTGATCCCGTACAGGCCGATGCGCTGTCCGCCGGTGATGTGGACGGTGGGCACTTCATAGCGTTCGGCGATCTCGGCGATCGAGCGCAACTCGGAAGGCGAAGTGACGCCGCCCCAGATACGCGGTATCACCGAATAGGTGCCGTCCTTCTGGATGTTGGCGTGGACACGTTCGTTGACGAAGCGCGAATGGCTGTCGTCCTCGTATTCGCCCGGCCATGCGGCCAGCAGATAGTAGTTCAGCACGGGGCGGCACACATGGCAGCCGTCCGGGGTCTTCCAACTCAATGCCTGCATCAGGTCGCGGATCGTCTTCACGCCGAGCTCGCGGATCGCCTGTTGCACATCCTGGTGCGCATGTTCGGTGCAGCCGCAGATCGGCTTTTTGCTCGGCTTGGCGGAATAATCGCCGCCCACCGTGTTCGCCAACAGCGCTTCCACGAGTCCGGTGCAGGAGCCGCACGAGGCGGATGCCTTGGTATGCGCGCGCACCTCTTCCAGCGTGAACAGCTTCTTGTCGACGATGGCATTGACGATCGCACCCTTGCATACGCCGTTGCATCCGCAGATCTCGGCCGTATCCGGCATGTTTGCGACGCTCGATACACCACCCAAGCCGGAATCCCCCATATGCACCTGCCCGAACAGGAGATGTTCGCGCAATTCGGACACATCCGTTCCGTCGCGCATCATCTGGAAATACCACGGGCCATCCACGGTATCGCCGTACATCACCGCGCCGCGCAACTTGTTGTCGCGCAGTACCAGTTTCTTGTACACGCCGCGTGCGGAATCTTGCAGCAGCATCTCTTCGTCCAGTGCGCCGGAATTGAAGTCTCCGGCAGAGAACAGATCGATGCCCGTCACCTTGAGTTTGGTCGATATCGAAGAGCCTTCGTAGCGCATCCCGCCATAACGGGCCAGATGATTTGCGGCAACCTTGGCCTGCTCGAACAAGGGTGCGACCAGTCCGTAGGTTTGTCCGCGATGTTGCACGCACTCGCCCACCGAATAGATCTTCGGATCGTAAGTCTGCATGGTGTCGCTGACCACGATGCCGCGTTCGCAGTGGATTCCGGCCGACTTGGCCAGCGCGATATTGGGGCGGATGCCGGCCGACATCACGACCATGTCGGCCGGGATCTCCTCGCCGTCCTTGAAGCGCAGGCCAGTGACGGCCGTCTTGCCGAGTATGGCCTCGGTCTGCCGCGACAGATAGAACTTCAGGCCGCGTTTTTCCAATGCGTCCTTCAGCAGGTCACCACCAATCTTGTCCAGCTGGCGCTCCATCGGCCATTCGCACAGGTGCACGACCGAAACATCCATGCCGCGCAGCGACAGGCCGTTTGCCGCTTCCAGCCCGAGCAGGCCGCCTCCGATCACGACCGCACGCCTGCCCGCTGCGGCCATGCCCAGCATGCTCTCGACATCGACGATGCTGCGGTAGCTCAACACGCCGGGCAGGCCGATGCCGGGAACCGGCAGCATGATCGGGTTGGAGCCCGTTGCAATGAGCAGGCGGTCGTAGGGCACGGTCAACCCGTCTGCCGTCTCGACTGCACAGCCGATCCGGTCGATCCTAGTCACCGTTTTCCCCGCATGCAGGGTGATATGGTTCTGCTCATACCAGCTCCAGTCGTTCAGGATCGTGTCTTGGAACGACATCTCGCCGGACAGCACCGGCGACAACAGGATGCGGTTGTAATTGGGCTGCGGCTCTGCGCCGAACACCGTGATGTCGAATTCATCCGCGGACATCTTGAGCAATTCCTCGATGGTGCGGATACCTGCCATACCGTTGCCGATCACTACCAGTCTTACCCTGTTCGTTTTCATCATCCACTCCTCTCAATAAAAAGACGCCGCCCGGCTGCAAGCCGGAACGACGCCTTTGTCGTTGATACTTTCCGGGCTCACAACCCGCCGTTGGGTCGCTTCCGTTATTTGTCGCTGCTGCTTTCAGCCGGTGAAGTCAGGCCGCTTCCTTCGCCTGCTTCTGATACAGGAACTCCAGCACCGCGCCCCGCAACTGGTGGTAGCGCGCATCGTTCGCCAATGCCAGGCGATTGCGCGGTTTGGGCAGATCGACTGACAGGATTTCGCCTATGGTCGCCGCCGGGCCGTTGGTCATCATCACGATGCGGTCGGACAACAACACTGCTTCGTCCACATCGTGCGTGACCATCACCACGGTGCTGTTCGTCTCTTTCACGATCTTCATCAGCTCATCCTGCAGATGTGCGCGCGTCAACGCATCCAGCGCACCGAACGGTTCGTCCATCAGCAATACTTTGGGTTGCATGGAGAGGGCCCGTGCGATGCCGACGCGCTGCTTCATGCCGCCGGAGATCTCGTGCGGATACTTGTGCTCCGCATGGCTCAGGTGCACCAGTGAGAGCGCCGCGCCGGTGCGCTGCCGGAGCTGTTCCCGGTTTTCCGTGGCGCCGAATACGCGTTCCACCGCGAGCAGGACATTCTCGAAGCAGGTCAGCCACGGCAACAAGGAATGGTTCTGGAACACCACTCCCCGATCCGGGCCGGGCCCCGCGATCTCGCGATCTGCACAGAGCATGATCCCGTCGGTCGGCATCAGCAATCCGGCGATCAGGTTAAGCAGAGTGGATTTGCCGCAACCCGAGTGCCCGATCAGCGTGACGAATTCGCCCGGATCGATCTTGAGGTCGATGTCCTTGAGCGCGACGAAAGTGCCCTGTCTGGTCTCAAACGACATCTGCACATCTTCTATTTGCACATACTTTTTCATGGCGTTCCCGATCAATAACTGAATCGTTTGGCGATCTGGACCAGCATCGTCTCCAGCAGCAGGCCGACGATGCCGACGACGAATATCGCGATGATGATGTGCTCGACGTTCAGGTTGTTCCATTCATCCCACACCCAGAATCCGATGCCCACCCCGCCGGTCAGCATTTCCGCCGCAACGATCACCAGCCATGCGGTGCCGATCGCAAGACGTATGCCGGTCAGCATGTAGGGCAAGGTGGCCGGGAACAATATCTTGGTGAAGACCTTCCACTCCGACAGGTTGAGTACCCGCGCCACGTTCAGGTAATCCTGCGGCAACTGGCGCACCCCCATCGCGGTGTTGACGATCATCGGCCAGATGCTGGAGATGAAGATCACCCAGATGGCTGCCGGATTGGCCGCCTTGAATACCAGCAGACCGATGGGCAGCCAGGCCAGCGGAGATACCGGCCTGAGCATGCTCACGATGGGCGAGGTCATCTTGTCGAGGAAGCCAAAGCGCCCGATCATGAACCCGAGCGGAATGCCGATCAGCGCAGCCAGCCCGAAACCGATGCCGACCCGTCCCAGCGAATTGAGGATGTTCCAGCCTATGCCCTGATCGTTCGGCCCTTTCCGATAGAACGGATCGCTGAACAGGCTGACGGCCGAATGCCAGGTCTTGACCGGCCCCGGCAGCGCTTCGCTGTTGTGCGCCAGCAGTGCCCAGACAAGGATGAACAATCCCATGCCGATGAGGGGCGGAACCATATCCTCGGCCAGGTATTTGTTGATCTTTATCATGCTCTCACCTTGAAGCTGGCTGCATATTTTTTCGGGTCCTTGCCGTCCCAGACCGTCCCGTCGATCAGCTTGGACGTGCGCAATACATCTTTGGGGATAGGCACTTTCACCTGGGATGCCGCCTGTTTGTACAAGTCGATCTGGTTGATCTTTTTGGCGACGCCCAGATAATCCGGATCTTCCTTGAGCAGGCCCCAACGCTTGTGCTGGGTGAGGAACCACATGCCGTCGGACAGGTATGGGAAGTTGACCGCACCGTCGTTGTAGAACTTCATGTAGTTCGGGTCGCTCCATTTCCTGCCCAGACCGTCCTCATATTGGCCTTCCATGCGTTGATTGATGATGTCCACCGGACAGTTGATATACGACTTGTCGGCGATGATCTCTGCGACGCCACGGCGATTGGCCATGACGTCGATATATTTTGAGGCTTCCAGCATGGCCATGATCATGGCCCGGGCCGTGTTGGGATACATGTGCGCGAATTCAGCCGTCGTACCCAGGACCTTTTCCGGATGGTCTTTCCAGATATCCTGTGTAGTCGCCGCGGTGAATCCGATCTTGTCTGCGATGGCGCGATTGTTCCAGGGTTCGCCAACGCAGAATCCGTCCATGTTGCCGACGCGCATGTTGGCAACCATCTGGGGCGGCGGTACGGTGATGTTTTTTACGTCCTTGAGCGGATCGATACCGTAACTGGCCAACCAGTAATACAGCCACATCGCGTGCGTGCCCGTGGGAAAGGTCTGCGCAAAGGTGTAGTCGCGCTTGTCCGTTTCGATGAGCTTCTTCAGTTTGTCTCCGGTGGTCGCACCTTTATCTTTAAGCTGGTCGGAAAGCGTGATGCCCTGGCCGTTGTTATTGATGCTCATCAAGACCGCCATATCTTTCTTGGGACCGCCTATGCCGAGGTGTACACCATAAACCAGGCCGTAAAGCACGTGTGCCGCGTGCAGCTCACCGTTAACCACCTTGTCGCGAACGGACGCCCAGGATGCTTCCTTGGATGGGATGATCTTGATGCCATACTTTTCGTCGAATTTCATTGTGGAAGCGATCACGACAGAGGCACAATCGGTCAAGGGGATGAAACCGATCTTGACCTCCTTGAGTTCGGGCGCGTCTGATCCGCCGGCCCAAGCGACCGCACGAGTCCCCATCGGTACCATCGACATGATTCCCGCCGCGCCCAGAATTGCCCCTGTCTGTTTCATGAAGTCCCTCCGACCGTTTTGTTCAGGAGATTGCGTCTTTGCTGCTACCGTTGTTTCGCTGTTCGTCGTTTCTTCGGTTGGCTTATTCATCTTCCAATCTCCTGTAAGGGAATTTCGTGGCTCGAAAATCAAAAAGGCGTCCGACTGCGTGTGTACGCAGTGGGACGCCTTTGTCCTGTATTGCAAATCCTCCGAACCGCCGTTGATTCGTTGACAGTCAATGTTCAGCAACAGTCGTGCCAGAATGCAGAACACTCACTAATCGGCAATTCAATCATCAGGATATATGCAGGTTGCGACTATCAGTCCGGATGGACGGGCAACTATTCAAGACCTTCTTTGGTGCATCGGTTGCCCGATTGGCCGTTCGACGCACCTTTTTCAAGCACTCAATTCCTTGGCAAAAATGATCGCCTCTGCGATTTCCGCCAAACGCTTTCCCTTGCTCATCGCCATATCGCGCATCCGTTTATAGGCTTCCGGTTCGCTATAGCCGTGGTCGGCCATCAATATTCCTTTGGCCCGGTCCACCAGCTTGCGTTCGACGAGCTGGCTCTTCGCTTCCTTCAGTTCGTCACGCAAGCGCTTATGCTCCAGGAATCGCGCCGCCGCCACATGAATGATGCCGCTCAGATCTTCGCTTTGTATCGTATGCGCCACGTACGCGCTGACACCGGCGCGCATCGCTTCCTGGATGCTCTGCTGGTCATTCCGCGCACTCAGTACAACCACCGGTTTTTCCAGCGTGGTAGACATCAGGCTGATCTGCTCAAGCGTATCCCGCCCCGGCGCATTGGCATCCACGATGATCACGTCCGCTGCGGCCGCCTGTATCGAGCGTTCGTCCACCTGCTCCCAGGCGAGAATCCCGACGACATCGAATTCGGCCAGTTCAAGACTGGCTTTCAGCCACGCCGCCCGATCCCGGACATCATCTATGATTAGAATTCGTTTCAACTTGCGCTCCCTGTTTATGATGAAGGGCAGCAATAAGCGAGCCAAGATACGAGTGCCTGGTTATAAAGGAATTCTCCTGAAAACCCCGATCACCCGTGCACTGGCAATGTGCACCATGCAATGTGTTGGTGCGGCAGATCGGATAGGATTGCACGAACATAAAGTATAAAACCGGCTGCCGGGATTCAATGGTTATTGAAGCTGTCGAGCTCAATCGCCCCTAGGCATCCGAATCAGAGAAAGGGATACATCATGGCATTCGTAGTCGCCGCAATCTGGAAGGCAAAGCCCGGCGAAGAGGGACGCATTCGTGGAGTCATCGAAATCATGACGCCATTGTCGCGCAGTGAGCCGGGAAATTTGTTCTATCAAGCCCAGGTTTCGTCACAGGATCCCACACGGTTCTTTCTGTACGAACAATATACCGATATACGGGCGTACGAAGATCACAAGGCTTCCGAGTACTTCCAGACCCATGTATTCGGCCACGCCATTCAATACCTTGAGTCCCGAGAGGTCGAAACTTATGAAACCATCGAAGACTGAGAACAGGTCAGCCTTTTTGCAATGAGGCATAGCCTAAAGACTGGCAGACAAGACTGCTCATTGAAAAGCCATTAAAGCGATATAGCTCTCCTTAGGCCGGAGACGTCGCACCCGGGCCTTTCAGTACGTTTGCCAAGCAAGGCCCGGAACGAGCCCTGTTTAAAGCATGGTCAATATGGCCAGTCTGCCAGACCGGACAACCGCCCGACTTGAAACTTGACTACGCTTTCTGAAATATTTGACACCAGAATGCCGACTGATCCTGCTGAAATCTCCTCAATTGGAATTCAGCATATTTCTGCACGTCGCTTGAAATGAAATTGAATGAGTATGGAGGCATGCATGATCCATGAAATTTAATTCATCCAGTTCATCGCGATGCTTCCCTATAATTATTCCGGTCTGCGGGTGGGTTGTTCTGGGACGCCTACTCCTGGATGCGGCGCCTGAATGACGGCGCGCAAATCGACAGTCTGGTTTGCATGGAATGACAGGAGGTTATATGAAGAACTCATTACTTATGGCTGTCATGGGCTGTGTAGTGTTTTCATTGTCGGCCTGCACGACCGTCAAATCCGGAATGGGGGCCATCGAATGGACTCCCGGCAGTGGGACATTGAAAGAGCCCATCGGAGAAGGCTTCCACATCGTCTCTCCTTTCAGTGAAATCTATCAATACGATCTGCGAGAACAGGAACATCAGGAAAGCCTTGATGTTCTGGCCAACAATGGACTTTCCATAATCCTGGATACTTCGATCCTTTATAAACCCGTCGATTCCGAGCTTTATCTTCTTCAGACAGAGATCGGACCGGACTATTATCGGATCCTCCTTGGTCCACTTCTCCGTAGCGGGGCGCGCAAGGTTGTAGGTCGCTACAGTCCGGAAGAGATCTACTCGACAAAACGGGAGGAAGTCGAAAGGGAAATATTTGCCGAGGTTAACAGGAAGCTTCAGTCCAAACATGTCCAGGTGGATGGAATATTGATCCGCGACGTTCACTTGCCAAAGGTCGTCCAGGAAGCCATCGAGTTGAAACTTCAGCAAGAGCAAAAGGCACTCGCGATGCAATTTGTGCTTGATAAGGAAAAGAAGGAAGCGGAGCGCAAGAAGATTGAGGCTGCCGGGATAGCCGATTATCAGCAACTGATCGGCAAAGGGTTAACTGATGCGCTCCTTCAGTGGAAGCAGATCGAAGCCATCGAGAAACTCGCCCAATCGCCCAACAGCAAGACTATTGTTCTGGATGCCGGCAAAGGAAACCTTCCGTTGATTCTGGATACGAAAACTTTTGAAACCGAGTCTCAGCTTAATGGCAGCGGGAAAACCCGCTAATTTTCATTCCGGTCAGCGACTGTTCAAATTTGCAGATGCCAATGTCAAAAATGGATTTGCCGTAATCGACATTCAATCAATTCGTTCATTGTCTATGCAACGCGGGTATTGCTGATACTTACTTTCGATCTTAATCTGGTTTATCGGTTCGTTAAAACTCTGGAAGCTGTGGCGGTTGAAACAAACGACTTTACTAAAGTAGTGGTATCGCCACCGACGCATTGAATATACCAGTGTGGCATATGAGACACGCACGTTTAAGAACGGGGGTATCATTGAACCGATCGTTTTGCAGAACATTTCCGGATACTATCGATTTCCAATTTTCAATAGGAAGACCATAAAATGAGCCGCGAGTCCCCAAAAACGTATTTTCGAATTGTGGTGTTACTGATGGTGTTGCCTTTTTCCGCATTTGCCGGAAGCAAAGGGATTGCCTATGTTTCCGACCAAGAAGGAGCCGTCACAGTCGTTGACCTTGAAACCATGGAAATCAAGGGAGTCCTGGATATAGATGCTAAGGGGCCTCGCGGAATCGGCGTGACTGAAGATGGAAAATGGCTGGTGACTGCCAACAAAGACGACGGCAACATCTCCGTGATCGACACAGCGACAGGCAGACTGGTCAAACACGTCGTTATAGGAAAGAACCCTGAGTTTGTACGAGTTCGCGGTGATATTGCTTTCGTCACTTTCGAACCAAGCTTCAAGGCCGGCAAGATTCCTCAACAAGGTTCAATGGATAAAAGAGAGACTGGCGGCGACGATAAAGTTCCTGGCCACGTAGCAGTAGTTAACCTGACAACTGGCAAGATTTTAGTTGATATCGTAGGTAGGCCAGAGACCGAGGGGGTTGAGATTTCCAAAGATGGAAATCAAATTATTGTCGCCAACGAATCGGACAACTCCATTAGCGTACATGACGTAAACTCCGGCAAACTGCTCAAGAATATTTCCCTATCACAGTACGGAGAACGTCCGCGTGGCATTAAGTTATCTCCAGATGGTAGTGTTTATGTGACTACATTGGAGTTTTCCGCAAAATTGCTTGTTCTTGATAAGAATTTCGAGCTGATCAAGGAAGTTGCTACTGGGAAAACACCGTATGGTGTATCTTTTGACTATGATGGAAAGCGAGTATTTGTCGCTACCAACAAGGAGAAGGCATTACAAGTCTTTGACGCCAAAACTTGGGCGAAAATAAAAGATATTCCTACCGGCGACCGTTGCTGGCACTTCACCTTTACACCGGATAATCAACAAATTCTGCTGGCTTGCGGAAAATCCAACGAGATATTGGTAATTGATGCTAACCGATTGGAAGTTACCAAACAAATTAGCGACAGCGGAATGCCATGGGGTATCGTAACTTTCCCAAAATCGATGGGTAGTTTAGATCGCCCTTGATTAGTTTTCACCAGATATTCCATTTCCACGGTCAACCCCGCCTGCGGGGGGGATGACGAGTTTTCGGGCTACTGGACAATCTGGGATCCTCTACCCTTGGATACTCTCGCTCATTAGGGAAATTAGAAATATCGATAATCTGGCTTTTAATCGATCCATTTTATAGCCCAGTCCCGGTAACCCAAATGCCGAAGCTAACAAGCATCGACACAATGACAATAGATATTTCCATCTTATCTCTGTCAATCTCCTAACCGTTCTGCATAGAATTTTACAATTCTGTTGTCTTTTGTAGCACTTGTTCTCCGTCATATGGATTTGAACTGTTCACAAATGGGACAAATACATAGCAATGAGACAAGTATGTTTGCCGTGCCTGGTTTAATAAAGCCTATCCCCAATTCCATTTTGAACGCCTCTACAAGTCATGTAGGACACGATCAATGCATTACCGAAGCCAATTAAACTCTGATTGGCATGGCTATTGCAATATGTTGACCATTCTTTAAAAGTGATATGGAGGAGGTTATAAATGAAACAATATAGAAACGTAATCTTTGCTTGTTCATTGTTGGCTGTCGCATTGAGTCCATCACTTGCTTCGGCTCATGGAGACGTGACACCTCAAGCAGTGGATACCAAAACTTTGCCTGTGTTGGGGTCGGAATGGCTTGATGAAAATCCCTACAGTGGACAAAAGGAAGCGACGAGAATAGGAACATCAGCGTATGCCCAAAATTGCGCACGTTGCCATGGACTGCAAGCCCAATCGGGCGGTATTGCGCCAGATTTGCGGCTATTGGATCGTGATTGCACAGATCTCAATGATGCGAAGAAGAAAGCTTGTTATATAGAGACAGATAAATATTTTTTGGTCTCTATTCGCCACGGAAAAGTACGCAATGGCGCTGTGTACATGCCACCGTTTGAAGGCTTTTTAAATCAGGAAGCTATGTGGGCTATCAAGACATATCTTGAGTCATTGCGGGTAACCCAATAATCGAAACGTATTGCATAAATCACCTCGAAAGCGTCAATTGATACTGATTGTTTAATATTGCTTATACAAAGAAAAGAGTGCATATGATGAACAATTTTACTTTTAAAGTACTCGCTGCCATTTTATCGCTCGCGTGCTTAAGCTCAGTCTCATCAGCGCGAGCCGAGGGCGAGTATTTGAAAATCAAACAATCCGGTACGTTGAAGGTCGCTGTATATAAAGATTTCGCACCCTATTCGGCGAGTGACGAGGGCATCGATATTGATATAGCGAACGCACTGGCAAAAAAATTGGGGCTGAAACTGAGCTTGCTTCCATTTCAGGCCGGCGATGATGTAAATGATGATTTGAGAAATATGGTTTGGAAGGGCCACTATCTCGGATATGGTCCGGCTGATGTTCTGCTGCACGTGCCGGTAGATCGGAGGCTGATGGCGCAAAATGATAAAGTTGAAATTTTTGCACCGTATCATCGCGAGACGGTTCGTCTGGTGAGAGATATACGCAAGGTGCCAGATTTCGCGAATCTCGATTCGATGGCAGGCAAAAAGATAGGCGTCGAAAAGGTTTCCATGAGTGCTGTCCTGATGCTTGGTGCTGAAGACGGCAAGTTTCGTGAGAATGTAAAGATCTATTCGACTGCTACGGAAGCGCTTGAACAACTCAAGGCCGGCGAACTGGATGGGGTTCTCGCTACCCGCTCCGAAATTGAATCGGTTTTGAGAAACGATCCCAATTTTCAAATAAGCAAGGTCGAGTTTCAACGTTTGCCACCCGCAGGTTGGATTGTTGGAATGGCAGTGAAGAAGGATAACACCGAGCTTATCAAATTGTTACGAGACTCAACCAATGAATTGGTCGAGTCCGGGGAGATGGCTAAAATATTCGCCAAGCATGGAGTGGAGTTGGTCACGCCATGAGATTTCAACGGTGTTTCGCGCCCTGACTTGTGAAATCGCTCATGCGTCTTGCCTGTCTGCTGATGCCTAGTACTCTCTGGCATCGTCAGGAATATGACGCAGTCGGCGTTTACTTTCTAATTGGAGTAAATAGATAATGAAATTCAAACTCGCAAATTTTCTGGTTCTGCCTCTGCTTGGTGCATCCATTGTATATGCTGCTGACAACATGCCGCCGCCCCCTTCCCTGAAGCATAAAGGGTCCATCGAGCGTGCCGAAATCAAGCAAGCTACAGCATTGCTGGATCGCGCCGTTGATTATCTGCAGAAAAATGGTCCGGAAAATTCTTTTGGTGTGTTCAGCAATCGCCAAGGCCCATTCGTTAGCAATGAATATTATGTATTTGTTGTTGGACTTGATGGAATTATGTATGCCAGCGGTGGCGCTTCAAGCTCGTTGGTCGGCACAAATGTGCTCAATCTGAGTGATGCATCCGGCATTAATATCGTTCGCGACATGCTGGATATTGCCAAGACCAGCGAGTCCGGAGCAATCGAATACCACTGGCTGAACAGTATCGATAATCGAATAGAAAACACGACGACCCAATTTCGCAAAGTGGGTAAATATCTAGTCTGCGTTGGCTACTACATCCACCGTGCATCGCTCGAAGAAGCGACAGTCATGCTGCACAGGGCAGTTGCATTCCTGAAAAAATCTGGCGGCAAGACCGCATATGCGGCATTCAATGATCCCGCGGGCGGTTTCGTCATTAAAGACGAGTATGTTTTTGCCATCGGCCTGGATGATGGAAAGTATCGCGCCTCCGGCGCTGCACCTTACCTTACAGGAACAGATGTACGCGAGTTGACTGATGCAGCTGGCAAACCTATCTTCAAAAAGATGATTGAACTCGCAAAACAAAATGATGGTGGAACTATCGACTACGTCTGGCGTAATCCGGCGACCAACGCCATAGAAAACAAGCACTCCTTGATCCAGCGCGTGGGCAACGTGCTGCTTGGAGTCGGTTACTACACCAAAGATTAAGATAAGAACGCGTAGAGGTGGAATCGGGTGCGTGGCTGTTTGCTTCAAGTCCATTCACCAGCTTAACTGGCGTCGCAACTTGTGCGTTGTCAACTATCGCTTTGATGCAATGCAAGAATCTCTACGGAATGAAGTGCTTGGGTTGAAATTTCCAAAATAAACCATATGGTAAACATTGGATTGTAAAGTTCAACTTCCCATCGGAAGATAAATAAAAATTAATACTGCTTGGGCGACGTATCTGTAGTCTTGCATGCTACGCGCTACGCGCGTAGCATGATTGGAGCTTGCGCCGTTCTGGCGTCTTTATGCATTGCGCATTCCATTCTTCAAGCTGCATTGGGTCACATGCGCGAGTCATGTTTCGTTATGAATCATAACGAAACAGTTCTCTCATTCAACATTAGCCAAGGAACAGCCTGTAAAAAAATAATTAACTCTCACTGCGGGGAGGAGGTAGCTGATTTATGAAGCGGGAAAAAAACCAAGGAATTAGTAATTCCAACATGAACTCATCAGAGCCCTCGCAATTGCCCAGCGGGCAAACTATGGAGCCCACATCAAGTACGCTTTCTGTCTGCGATAGCCTCATCATGATAGAAGAATCGCACCAGCGCTCCGCTGCCTATGGTCTGGACAAAAAAGTAAAGCCGGAGTTCAGCCCCCTGCACCGCACTGATTTGTCCCTGTTGATTGAAAAAAACCAGCGCTTGCACACGCATGCGGTGCCGGTAATGGAAACACTCTACGAGCAAATCTTCAATACCCACAACATGGTGCTTCTGACCGATGCCAATGGTGTGATCATGCATTCATTGGGTGACGATGATTTCCTGGAAAAAGCGAATCGTGTCGCGCTCAGTCCCGGTGTCGCCTGGTCGGAAGAAAGCAAGGGTACAAATGCAATCGGAACCGCGATTGCTGAGCAAAAGCCTATGCTTGTCCATGCTGACGAACATTATTTGTGTGCCAATCATTTCCTGACTTGCTCTGCTGCACCCATCATAGACTGCCAAGGCAAAGTGATCGGCGTACTGGATGTTTCCGGTGACCAACGCAGTTATCACAAACATACGATGGCACTGGTACGCATGTCCGCGCAAATGATCGAAAATCAATTGTTCCTGTCGGCATTTGAGGACGCAATCATCTTGCATTTTCATCCGCGTCCGGAATTTATCGGAACCTTGATGGAGGGCATCGCATCATTCACTCCCGCTGGTCGCTTCCTTTCCGCCAACAGGGTTGGTCAATTCCAGCTAGGCCTTTCGCTGGTTGCGCTTCAATCGCACACATTTAGTTCACTGTTTGGTTTGCCGGTTTCCTCTTTGTTTGACCATTACCGCACTGCGACACCCGGCCTGTTGAGTCTTTGTTTACATAATGGCATACGGGTATTCAGTCGTGCGCAATTAAATCGCACCAATAACGCATTCCAGCATGTTGCCAATACGGCTACTCACGAACAAAAGCAAAAGGAAGTTCAGCAAGACAGCCGACGACTGTCCTGTTTACGTTATTTGAACACCGGCGACCCGCAGCTCGCGGCAGTAATCGACAAAGTCAAAAAGGTGCTGGGACGCGACATTCCCATCTTGATTGTGGGCGAAACTGGCACCGGCAAGGAATTGCTTGCGCAGGCGATTCATAACGATTCTCCGCGGTCGAAGAGTCCATTCGTCGCGGTAAATTGCGCTTCCATTCCGGAGACATTGATCGAGTCGGAACTGTTTGGTTATACAGATGGCGCTTTTACCGGTGCCCGCAAGAAAGGCAGTATTGGCAAAATCTTGCAAGCCAACGGGGGAACTCTGTTTCTGGACGAAATTGGCGATATGCCGCTCAATCTTCAGTCACGTCTGTTACGCGTACTTCAGGAACGCCTGGTCACACCGCTTGGCAGTACCCAATCAATAGCCGTCAATGTCGAACTGATCTGCGCAACCAATTGCGATCTGCGGGCCATGATAGCCAAGAATGAATTTCGCGAAGACCTGTATTACCGTATCAACGGATTGGTGGTAAGACTGCCCCCTCTTCGCGAACGAACCGATCTCGAACCTGTGATAGAAAAAATTCTCGCTGCCGAACCAAGCGGTGTTCCCCATGTGGTTTCGCCTGAAATTATGAAATTGTTCAAGCGTCATCGCTGGCCGGGAAACTTTCGCCAGTTGTCGAATCTTTTGCGCACGGCAATGGTAATTGCCGGTGATGAAAAGGAGATACGGCGCGAACATTTGCCGGATGATTTTCTTGAAGATGTCGAAGCTTCCAAGACCGAATGCATTGGCGATAGCATCGAAAGAAATGAAACCGTCAATATCGCCGATCACTCGATCATCAGCCATGCCAATCTTGAGAAAATAAAAATTTCCACCATTCAAAAGATTCTGGAAGAGAACGACGGCAATGTATCGGCGACCGCCAAAATGCTTGGCGTATCACGCAATACCATCTATCGCCACAACGCGACCAAGAAATAATGCTCCGTATACGTTGATCGCGTTACGTAGTGCCCATCATATAAACAGACAGTCTGAATTTTATTAGACGGAATTGCTGCGGCTGTACGTTATGCCATTGTTGATCTCATTTAACTGATTACCTCGAATCAAGTGGCACACTATTTGCATGGTTTGCCATGCACCATGCAGGTATTCCGATCAACTCACCCACATGAAAATACGATGAATAACTCAAATTATATTGGCATTAATCAAGCTATCCAGTTGCGCAGGCGTGCTGTTGCAAAGACTGTCCTGC
The DNA here is from genome assembly GCA_027310725.1 of Sideroxydans sp. Classification (GTDB taxonomy): domain Bacteria; phylum Pseudomonadota; class Gammaproteobacteria; order Burkholderiales; family Gallionellaceae; genus Sideroxyarcus. The sequence goes on from DAIDAG010000034.1 coordinate 19,497, forward strand.
TCTGCATGCTCCCGCTGGTCGAAACCAATGCAGGCGCACAAGATAACCAGCTCGATACGATGGTGGTAACCGCCAGCAGAACCGAGCAGCGCATCATGGACACAGCAGCTTCTATCAGCGTGGTGAATTCTCAGCAGATTCATGACGGGCAACCGGAACAAAATCTGTCTGAGCCACTTCAACGCGTCCCCGGAATTTTTGCGTTGAACCGTCAAAACTATGCACAGGACCTATTGATTTCCTCCCGCGGCTTTGGTGCCAACTCAACCTTTGGTTCGCGTGGCATCAAGATATTTGTTGACGGCATACCAGGTACGGCAGCGGATGGTCAGGGTCAGATTTCTCATGTCGATCTTGCTTCTGCGGATCATATAGAAGTCATGCGCGGTCCGTTTTCTGTACTGTACGGGAACTCGGCCGGCGGGGTTATCAATGTGTTTACGGAAAACGGAAAACCGGGTGCGGAGGCTACACCCTATTTCTCAGTCGGATCTTACGGACAGGTCAAGTATGGACTTAAGATTGATGGAGAAAAGAACAACATCAATTACGTGCTGGATGATGGTGCCTTGCATACCGATGGTTACCGTGATCATAGCAACGCTGATCGAAAAAACGAGAATGCCAAGCTGGTCTTGAAATTTGGCGAAAACACCTCGGTGACAGTAGTCGCTAATAACGTCAATCTGAGCGCATCGGATCCTCTCGGCCTGACAGCTTCGCAGTTGCGGAGTGATCCCCGTGCTGCCGGTACGGGAGCGTTGGCTTTTGACACGCGCAAAAGCGTTGATCAGGCTCAGGGTGGGCTGGTGATAACCCAGCGTATCAGTGAAAGCGATTCGATTACGCTAACCCCGTATTACGGTGACCGCCACGTTATTCAATATCTTGCCACAACATTCAATGGCGTAATCAATCTGGATCGGCAGTATTATGGTATGAATAGTAAATGGCTTCATACAGGGGAAATTGGATCCATTCCGTTAAAACTGGTCACCGGCGTAGACAGCAACCAGAATAAGGATCATCGGCTCACCTTCAACAATAATGCCGGGCAACAGGTGGTCTCACCAACCACCGACCAGGTATACGATATGGAAGCGCGGAATCTGGACGAATATATCCAGGGCGAATTGCGCCCGACAGATCGGCTTGCTTTCACGGCGGGCGCACGGCAATCGAAAACCACATTGAGCGCAATCAGTGAGAATTCGCTACCCACTTTGGGCTCCCATGATTATCAAGCAATGACCGGCATGGCCTCCGCGCAATATTATGTGCAGGAAAATACAAATGTATATCTGTCATATGGCTCAGGATTTGACACTCCCACGCTTAACCAGGTTTTCTACAGCCCAGCTTATGTGAATGCGGCTCCCGGTTCTGTACCAAATACAGGCAACATCGGCTTGCTGGCAGCACGCACGCAGCAACTGGAGATTGGATCCAAGAGCGAAATTACCGGTGTTGCGCAGGTTAAGGTTGCCTTGTTTGATGCTGAGACAACGGATGATATCGTCGTAGCTTCGAGCAATTTCGGTAAGACTGCTTTTATGAATGCACCCAAGACAAGTCGCAAAGGAATGGAGCTGGATGCGCAGTGGCAATTGCCCTATCAATTGCAGGCAAGCATGGCCTATACTTTGGTCAATGCGACAGTTGAGCAGGCTTACACGGAAACAATTAACACTAGACAGGTTACAGTCAACAACGGCAATAGAATACCCGGTGTGCCCAGACAGGGGCTATTTGCCGAAATGGTTTGGCGCAAGCCGGATAAATCTCTTGAATATGGGGTCGAGGGGAGAGCTGCAGGCAGTATTGCGGCAAATGACTTGAACCAGGCTTATTCAAGTGGCTACGGGATTATGAATCTGCGGGCGATTGTCAGACAAAATATCGGTGGTTGGTCACTGACTGAGTTTGCACGAGTCGATAACGTGTTCGACCGCTTCTATGTGGGCTCAGTCATCGTCAACCAGGCAGCCAGCCAGTTTTACGAAGGTGCGCCCGGGCGCAATTGGTTAGCCGGGGGCAAGGCCACTTACAAGTTTTAAAAATACTTTGTATTACTTGAGGGCTCGTATTATCGATCACATGGCTTAAACCGATGGCTTTTACCCGTTGGTTTAAGCCCTGAAAGTTCAGTAAGCGCGAGGTGAAGAATAAACCATAACCCAGCTTTGCTGGTGTTGCGCATTTAGCCTGCGAACAAGATAACCTTGATCTTGCGCCCGGCTGCATAACCCGCTTGCTTTAGCAGGTGGTTGTTAAGCGATCCGGCATCAATACAATCACTATTCGTTCTGCATGAGCCAAGAGCACTCATATGAATCGCAAAACGAGAACAGAAAATAATATGCAGCACGGTGCTGGTGCGATCATTACATACAACAGGCCTATAAAGGCATGCGGAATAAATTCTAAGATCACGCTGATTCCGGGTGCGAAAAAAAAGAACGGCCAACCGAAGGTGGCCGTTCAACTCAACTAAGAAACTGGACTAAGTTAGAATTAAAACTTGTGTGCCAGACCAAAGTCGACGCCTGTGCTACCGAAACCAGTTGCCGCACCTGGACCACCATCAAGTGAGTTGGTATAGCCTGAGTAAGCCATCGTGCCTTTTCCCCCTGTCCCATTATCGATCTTGGCAAAATCCGCATACAAGTTAGTCACCTTGGATAGAGTGTAGTCCAAACCGAGGGAGAATTTGCTCAGGTTACCCATGCCTAAAACACCTGTTCCGTTGTTAGCGTCATTAATCTTGCCGTAGGAAACTTTGCCCAGGAAATTGCCGCCAAAAGGAGCAGTCGCGCCGAGCGTCCAGCTCTTCGTATCCCAAACGGAGGCAGTGTCATCCTTTACTGATTCCCAATAGCCTAAAACCTTGGCAACGCCGAAGTCGTAAGAACCGCCAAGGACGTTGATTGCAATACCTGACTGAGCGGCGCCATTCGTATCAGCTTTTTCGTAGTCATACGTCAAACTGATCGGACCGTTATTGTATTGCGGTGCAATCGCATACAGATGAGTGTTGCCATCCATCGCGCTGGCAGTGGGTGTACAGCCAGCGGTATAGCATGTAGCGGCGGGTTTAATTTGTGTCAAGCCAGTCAGGTTGAATGTATATGCGGCAAGAACACTGAAGCCATCGGCGAAGGTCGGGGAGATATAGGCAACGGCGTTGTCTGCACGAGTCTGATGAATTTGCAGGTCAGCAAATTCACCGACCGACCCCAGACCGAACGCATTGTACTTACCTGCAAAGGTGTAACGAGCGCCGTCAAGACGTCCGGCGACGGCCGTACCAAAACCGCCAGTCAGGCCAACAAAAGCGTGTCCGGATGTCAATCCGCCCCCGGCCAGGGTGCCCCCGGCTGTACCATTAGATGATGGGCTATTCGCCTGTGAACTGAAGTCAAGGATAGCCTTGACGTCAAAAATATACTTGACACCATTCTCGAGGTCTTCGCTGCCCTTGAAACCCAGATAGCTATCGCCAGACACACCAGAATCCAGGGTTGTGGCGGTACCGTTTGAATTGACGTTTCCGCTGCTGCCGCTGCGGCTGACCACGCCCATATCGGCGTTGCCGTAGATTGTCGCGTCAGCGAAGGCAGAACCTGCAACGAGACCACTGAATGCGCCAGCGATTGCAAGCGCGATAATTTTCATTTGCATAATTTAATCCCCTAAAAAATTGATATCAATAATTAATGTCAGTTTTATGATCATCGGTTAGCGTTTGATCCGGCCAGGTAAAATTTGAAGTCGTAGGCTCCGTCATTGTGCGATTTGGCGAGCAGGCAAGTTCAAACATAATCTGATCGGATCAAGTGATCACTTGGATGAGAGTTTGAAAACCCAAACTGAACCACCTTGTTCCAGGAAGTTGACTTTCTTGGCAACTTCACCTCCCCACAACGGTACCGCACCGCCCCAACCGGACACTACGGCAACATACTGGGTATCACCGTCCTTCCATGTCACCGGAGGTGCAACAACGCCGGAACCGGTCTGGAATTTCCAGAGTTCTTTTCCTGTTTTTGCGTCCAACGCTTTCAGGTATCCTTCAGGCGTTCCGTAAAACACCAGGCCGCCGGCCGTCGTCATTACCCCACCCCAAAGCGGCGCGTTGTTTTTAACTTCCCATTCAATCTTGCCTGTCTTTGGATTGACCGCGCGCAAAGCGCCGATGTAATCATCGAAGATCGGATGGATGGTAAAGCCCGCGCCCAGGAAAGCGCCGCCTTTCTTGTAGGTAACTGGCTCATTCCAGATATCCATGCCCCACTCGTTAGCCGGAACGTAGAACAGTTTGGTTTGCGGACTATAGGCCATCGGCATCTGATTCTTGGCGCCGAGGAAAGCCGGTGCAGCAAATACGGTCTCTCCCTTTTCGCCCTCTTTACCTTTGGTCGGATCGCCAGGACGTCCGTTCTCATTGTAAATAGGACGGCCAGTTTTCAGATCAATGCCGGAAGCCCAGGTGATTTTCTTGACGAATGGAAAGGCGTTTTCCAATTTGCCATTGGTGGCATCAATCACATAAAAGAAACCGTTACGATCTGCTTTTGCGCCATACCGTTTGCCATCCATGTTGAAGGTGACAAACTCGTTGACTCCGTCGTAATCCCAGCCATCGTGCGGCGTAGTCTGATAGCTCCATTTGATCTGCCCCGAGTCCAGATCCAGGGCAACAGTGGACGAAGAATACAGGTTGTCGCCAGGCCGCAACCAGCTGTTCCATGGAGCTGGATTCCCTGTTCCAAAGTAGGCCAGACCGGTCGAATTATCATAAGTCCCGCCAAGCCAGGTTGCACTACCGCCGGTTTTCCACGTATCGCCAGGCCAGGTTTTGTTGGTGGTTCCGGTAACACCGTTTGCTGTCGCGTTACCGTCTTTATCGTACTTGTAGCCCATTTGACCTTCAATCATAGGACGCATCCAGATTAGCTGGCCGGTCCGCGGATTGCGAGCCTCAACACGTCCTATGACGCCGAATTCGCCGCCGGATACACCGGTTAGCAACAATCCTTTGGCAATAAGTGGCGCGGCAGATATGGAATAGCCGGCAGCATAATCGTCAACCTTTTCTTTCCAGACAATCTTGCCGGTATCCTGATTCAACGCAACCAGTTGCGCGTCGAGCGTGCCAAAAATTACCAGATTGTCGTACAAGGCTGCGCCCCGGTTAACAACGTCACAGCAAGGCATGATCCCTTCGGGGAGACGATGTTCGTATTTCCATAACTTGGTGCCGGTCTTCATATCGATTGCATAGATGCGAGAATACGAAGCGGTTACAAACATTTTCCCGTTATAAATTAACGGTTGTGACTCTTGTCCGCGTTGCTTTTCACCTCCGAACGAAAACGACCAAGCCGGCGTGAGCTTGCTCACGGTTTTGGTATTAATTTGCGTCAATGGAGAGAAACGTTGTGCTTCCGTCCCCATCCCCCACGACAACACGTCGTTCGTCGTTTTGGCATCGTTCTCAATCATCGCATCGGTTACGCCTGCTGCGTGAGCTGCAAAAGAACTGCTTACCAAAACGCTGAACAGTGCCCCTAAAAGCTTTTTATTCATATTCAACCTCCCTGTTTTAGTCGGAAATGTCACGAAATTTATTGCACCTGCGCGGAACCTGAAGGCAAATTGCATGCCACCCATTTAAGGTACTTGTCCTGCTGCTCATTTGGATCGGCCACTACTAACGTAAGTCTCTAAAAAAATGGATTTTCGTTATAGGTGTGAGTCTTTGGCGATATTTTTATCGTTGGGATTAAATTTTGGCTTCCAGAGATATTGATGAAATCGGGGTTTTATGACGAACGTCGACTGTCACAATATGGATCGACCGTTCCATTACGAGACACAACGTGAACAATTATTTATTTGAAGACCATGTTCAAAATGCAACACATCCACGAGATAGGCTGAACAACGAATTGGCATAGATTATGCCTACTTGTGCAAATAATATTAATACAGAAGAAATAGCTGGTCTCAAGTAAAGGCGTACGCATGAAAAAACAGACACACCTTCTCGATTCAATATTGCGCAATTGGAATTTACGGCGGACATCTGTCGTGCAGCTTTGGTCATTCCTGGGCTGTCTATTGTGTTTATTGAACGCATCCGCCACGTTGGCCGGTGTGATGACGCACGAGGAATTGGTAAAGCGCTACCCGCCCCCCTATATTGTGGGTGAAAAGGACATCAACACGCCGGTATGGCCAATCTATCAACAGAATGCCACTGAAAACAGATTGGTAGGTTATGTCTTTGAATCAATCGATCTGGCGCCCATTCCGGGTTTTGCCGGCGTACCGTTCAATCTTTTGATCACACTCGACCCGCAGGGCAGCTTCCTGGATGTAAAAGTTCTTTCGCAACATGAACCGGTCTTTGTCGACGGTCTTGGTGAAGGTCCGCTCATTTCATTCATCAATCAATATAAAGGCCTATCGCTCAAGCAAAACATGAGGATATTGACCGGTTCCAATAGTGCGAAGAACTTGTCAGATGAATCAGCCCAGTTGGACGGCATCACAAAGGCGACCGCTTCCGTACACATTATTAACCAAACTATCCTTTCTTCTGCACTCAGGGTGGCGCGAAAGAAGCTCGGCTTTGCCGAAGGCCGCGATCCGGAGTTGATGGGACGGGTCAAGCCGGACGTTTTGGAATCGCACAGCATTAGCGATCTGGTCAATTCCGGTTTGATTGAGCATGTCATATTGAGCAATGCCGAAATCGAAAAGAAATTTATCGGAACCAAAGGAAGTGGACTGGATGCCGATGCAGTCGCGCACCCCAAAGATACCTTCTTGGATTTATATATGGCTTATGTTTCGGTCCCGAGCATCGGCCGGAATTTATTGAGCGAAGCGGCATGGAAGAAACTGCAAAACAGGCTGGAACCCGGAGATCAAGCCATTCTGATCATGTCGAAAGGGCGCTACAGCATTATCGCCGAGGACTTTGTTCGTGGCGGCACGTCTGATCGGATTATTTTGAAACAGGATAATTTGCCGATTGAAATGCGGGATTTGAATCTGGATCTTGAGGTGAAGACAAATTCGGGGATGGAAATGGGGAGCGTCACCGTTTTTAAAATCAACAGTCAGGCAGGACTGGATCCGTCCAGGCCTCTCGATTTTGTGTTGCCGGTGACACGCTACAAAGGGATTATTTTCCCGGAGAAAATCAATCAGGACTTTACTTTCAGTTTTACGCTTCCTGCGCGTTTTTATACCGCGCCGGAGAGCGACAACAAATCCTGGGTTGGTATTTGGCACGACAAGCTGGGAGAAATTATCGTTCTTATAATTGGCTTGGCGATCTTGACACTCGCGCTCGTGTTTCAAAAAATACTGGTTGCGGAAGAGCGCCGTTTCAAAACGTTTAGGAATTTTTATCTCCTATTCACCCTGTTCTTCATTGGTTGGTATGCGCAGGGTCAACTGTCCATAGTTAACCTTACCGGCCTGTTGCAGGCAGTGGCAGCTGTCCGCAGCCTCGGTTACTTTCTTTACGACCCGGTCACGATGATTCTGTTGATCTTTGTTTGCATCTCTCTGGTGGTGTGGGGACGCGGAACATTTTGCGGCTGGTTATGCCCTTTTGGTGCGCTACAGGAATTTACGGCCAAAATCGGCAAGTTGCTTAAGCTCCCGCAAATCCGGCTCAAGCCAACAACAGATACCCGGCTGAAATGGCTTAAATACCTAGTGCTGGCGGTAATTCTGGTCAGCGCAATTTTTTCGTCGCACATCACCGACATGGTCGTTGAGATCGAACCGTTCAAGACAGCAATTACGCTCAATTTCATGCGCTCCTGGCCCTTTGTTTTGTACGCCATTGGTTTGCTCGTGGCCAACATGGTTGTGTACAAATTTTTCTGCCGCTTTTTATGTCCTTTCGGCGCCGGCCTTGCAGTGCTGGGGCGTTTCCGGATACTGGACTGGATACCGCGCCGAAAAGAGTGCGGGAAGCCGTGCCAAATTTGCCGTCACCAATGCGCCTATCAGGCAATTGCGCGGGACGGCAAGATTCAATACGAGGAATGCTTCCAGTGCATGGATTGCGTAATCGTATATGCAAGCGATGAAAAATGTGCGCCGCTCATGCTGGAAAAAAGGCGCGCACGTATCGTTCCAATTGTGGATACGCACACTTCAAAAGGGATGTGACGCGAAATACCTCGCGGAGAAATACGTTAATTTCAAGCCTCACCCGGTTTGGGGTGATGAATGATTACCGATTAGCACAAACAGATGCGCTGAAACCAATGCGTCTTGCTGTTGAACACTCCATGTCGGGCCGAAAGACGTGGTTGCAGAGACAAGAAAAATTTTCGAGCCGGCCTGGCATGATGATTGCTGCACCAACGGCATGGTACTTATGGTTATGAATCAATTAACCCCAAAGTAGCTCAACCGCATAGGGTTTATTGCAAACATGAACGTGGCTAGTTACGGTAAGCAGTGCGTACCGACCCTTTTTTGCAGCGTCACGAGAATGCCGATCTGCTGCAATACATATTCCAGATATCTACTGCGCGTTGAACATTATGAAACCTATGACAGAAAATTTGTTTACACGAGTTGTCGCGACAGACAGCGCATTGGCGCTACTTGCATTGCTGCGGGAAAAGCACGGTCCATTGCTGTTTTATCAACCAGGAGGACCTAACGACTGTAGCACTCTGATGTGTTATGCGTTGGGCGAATTCAGTGCCGGCAGTGACGAAGTCTATCTGGACAACCTTGATGGCATGCCTTTTTACGTGGAGCATGAAAAGTTCGAACTCTGGAAGCGTTCTCAACTGACCATCGATGTGGTCAATGATACCGGTGCAACCGACTCGCTTGATCATGGTACCGGAAAGCACTTCTTGACGCGCTCGCGCCTGCTGTCAGATGAGGAGAATAAGTTGCTGGAGTAATCGAATATTGCGGAACCGCATCACACTGCCGACCGGGGCTGAATTCAAGCCAGACATTGTTGAGATATTGAGTGAGTGCACCCGAAAGTAATTGCCAATGATTCGTCCCTTGAAACCATTGCATGCATCCGGAAGGGTAATTTCCCGGAAATCGTTGCCCAATGTCATCCAAGTGACACTGAGTGGGCTGGCGCTCATGCTTCAAGTACAAACTTGCGCTGCCGAAACGGAAACCAATGGCGAACAGGTACTTCCGGATATTATCGTGACAGCCACGATGCCACTTCCCGGCCTCGGCCTGCCGTTGCGGGATGTTGCAGCCAACCTGCAGACAGTCAAAGGCGAAGAAGTTGAGCGGCAACACTCCGGCAATATCACCGAGTACCTGGAGCAAAATATGGGTAGTGTGACGATCAACTCAGCCCAGGGAAACCCCTATCAGCCGGATGTCAGCTTTCGCGGTTTCACCGCTTCGCCGCTGTTGGGGACTCCGCAGGGTCTGTCGGTTTTTCAGGACGGTGTCCGTATCAACGAGCCATTTGGCGATGTCGTCAACTGGGATTTGCTGCCGCAGTCGGCGATCGCAAATCTTCAGATCATTCCAGGTACAAATCCGATATTCGGATTGAATACATTAGGCGGTGCAATTGCGATTACGACAAAAGGTGGGCGAACCAACCCGGGGGGGCAGATAGAGATGTCGGACGGTTCCTTCGGTCGAAAAACAATCGAATTTGAGAAGGGCGGCGCGACCGATAATCTGGACTATTTTGTCACTGCCAACGATGCAACGGATCATGGTTGGGCCGAGCACAATGCAAGCCGGATCAAGCAGATGTTCGGCAAGGTCGGCTATCAGGATGCCGATACGAGCGCAAATATGAGCCTGACCGCAGCAAACAACGCTATGCAGGGCACGCAAACCATTCCGCGCTCTTTTCTCAACAATCCCGGTCAGGCTTACACCTATCCGGATCAGAACGTTAACCGGGCTGCACTCTGGAGCTTTTCCGGCAGTCATTTTTATAATGACGACGTGCAGTTGACAACCAATGCTTATTCTCGAAACTACAGCAACGCAAATTCCAGCAGCAACGTAAACGGCAATTATGGTGTAAACAATTCGATTGAGGCTACAAATGCATTTTCAACGATAGACCAGAACAGTTACGGGATTGGCTTTCAACTCAGTTATCTGGGGAAACTCGCTGCCATGGAAAATCAGTTTGTGACTGGAATCTCCGGCGATTTTGCGGATTCCATCTTCAAGAATTTCAGCCAGAATGCCCAATTTACCGCGGACCGAAATACGGTGGGTATCGACCAATTTGTACTCGGGACTGATGCCAAAACCTATAACAGCAATCTCGGTATTTTCATGTCCGATACCTTGTCGCTCAACCGGCAATGGTCGATTACTACATCCGGTCGTTACAATGATGCGCGCGTCACCATCAACGACCAGACCGGAATGCAGCCACTACTGAATGGCGATCATGTATTTTCGCGTTTCAATCCCGGGCTGGGCACGACCTACAATCCCAAGCCGGGACTAACCTTCTATACAAACTACAACGAAGGCATGCGCGCGCCCACAGCCATCGAACTTGCTTGCGCAGACCCAAGCGCGCCTTGTTCACTACCGAATGATTTTATTGCCGATCCGGCCTTGAATCCGGTGATTGCCAGAACAGCCGAGTTCGGAGCACGCGGAAATTTTGGCGACGGGTCGAAATGGAGCGCGTCGGCATTTCGGACTACTCTGGACAATGACATCGAATTTGTAAGCAGTAGCGGTGCCACGACCAACACAGGGTATTTTCAGAATGTCGGACAGACACGCAGACAAGGTATCGAGGTCGCGGCCAATACTATCGTGGGGAAACTTGGTGTCGGCATGAGCTATAGCTACATTGATGCAAGCTATCAGACACCCTTTGTCGAGCAGAGTGCGAGCAATTCGAGCGCAAACGCCAATGGTAATATTAACGTGCAACCGGGCAACAAGATACCTGGCATTCCGCGAAACACCTTCAAGCTACTTCTGGATTATGCAGCGATGCCACAGTGGGACATCGGTGCTAATCTTTTGTACCGCAGCGCAATTTTTGCGCGAGGAGACGAAAATAACCAGGACATAAATGGCATGATTGCCGGTTACTCTGTGGTCAATATGTTTACGAACTATGCGCTCTCCAAGCATCTGCAACTGTTCGCGCGCGTGGACAATTTGTTTAACAGGCAATATGCGGACTTTGGTGTTCTTGGGCAAAACTTCTTCAACGGCCCCGGACACACCTTCGATGGAAACAACATTAGCAACGAGCAATTCATTGCTCCAAGCGCACCGCGCGGCGGATGGATAGGTTTAAGATATTTGTGGATGTGAGAGATTCGCCTTGATGGTATAAAAACACTCAATTAAAGGGATGTGCCAGAGTACTATGAAGTGAAGAGGAGACAGATTCCTGGCAGCCAGTTCTGCCATAACTTTCAAGAGGTATTTCATCGTGAATGCAAATCGTTTCAATTCGATCATGGATGTCACCAGAAACAAAGCGAAAGTGACCACCCATGTTGGCAAGCGGCCTTCGGAGAGAGTTATTACGACTGAAAAGAAGAAGTTGAATATGGTGAACGTTCGATCTGATTCAGTATCTGTCAACAATACTTCCGGCCCTGTCTTCAGCAAAGGAATTGAGGTGAATGCATTTTCATGTGGAGGATTTATCTGATGAACTCAAAATCTGCTGGAGATACTACTGATGGCCGCGAACGTTACACCTTGCTGGCGATTGTCTTGCATTGGGTGTTCGCATTTCTGGTAATAGGCATGTTATTTTTAGGCTATTACATGGTGGACTTGCCGAAAGGGACACCCAATCGGGCATTTTATTTCAACCTGCATAAATCGTTCGGTGTGCTGGCAGGTGTGCTGATATTGTTGCGCTTGTACTGGCGTTTGACGCACCCTGTAGCTCTTCTATCGACCGGCATACAACGCTGGACGGACAAGGCGGCGTGGTGGAACCATCGACTGCTGTATCTTTGCATGGTGCTTCAGCCGGCGACTGGTTATTTATCGTCGTCGTTCAATAAATATGGGGTTAAGTTCTTCGGAGTTGCTCTTCCTAGCTGGGGTTGGGAAAATGCACAACTCCGCGATTTATTCATGAATTTTCACCATCTGATATCAATCTTGCTTGTAGCGCTCATAGTGATTCATGTTTTAGCGGCATTCAAGCATCTGTTATTGGATAAAGACCAGGTATTACAACGAATGCTTCCTTGGAGTGAAAAATAGACTAAGCGATATGTGACCTGAAGTGGCTCCGCTTGATTGAATTGAATAGGGCTTTCTATTTCTTAAGTGGATGCCTTGCGGTTAATGCCTACGCTGCTTTTTTGCATTGCAGGCAGGTTTTTGAAGTAAAGCTCATCCGGTGTTTTGTTGTCATTTGTCGATTCGGCGGGCAGATCTTCTTCCGATGTGCCTTGCATTGCTGCATTAGCGGCAGCTTATGGGTTTGGTCGATCATTTCTTTACGCTCAGTAATCCCGCCCTGGTGAGCCCTTTTTCTGAAAAATCCTTCTCCAGTCTCGGCGGGATCGACTCCTTCAAATCCTAACTGGCTCATATCCATTTCATCCACAAAGACATCGGCGACTCGAACCGGATTGGCCTCAGCAACGTAGTCATCGATGAGTTGTTAACAAGGTTGCTTGATTGCGATCTTTGCCTTTGATGAACTGCTTGATGTGCGCTCCCATAAAAGAGTTATTTTCCTAGCGGTAAGGAAACAACTGTCTTAACCACCCATCGTTCGGAAAAATCATTCCAGCCGTGCCCAATTCCAATGTTTAAGTCCATATTCTTTGCTTTCATGTCAACGACAGCGAAGGTCTGCTGGCTTTGTTGATTTAGGGGACCAATATGGCTAATAGGTCCTAAATCGCCATAGTGTTCAATGCCCAAGCTGTAGCTTGGATCAACTTGGTAAGCGATCTTGAATTTGGCTGCAGAATCCAGTTGCGATGATCCATTACCCGAAATCATGGAGCCGATTTCAGGATTGGCAGCTACCGTTAGTCGACCGGTTCGATATCCCAACACCAGCTTGAATTCTGCATCAAGGTTGTTTGTGGATAATGTTGCCGGAAGGCGACCTGCTTCAAACAACCCACCGAGAAACAGCCCATCAACGTCTTCATTATCAGGGCGAATCGGAATGGTTAACAAACCTATCCGTCCTCCGTCAGCCCTCGCTTCTCCGTTAAGTCCTACTGTTGAATATAATTGAAAATCGATCTGTGTATCTTTTGTGATTCCATAAGAAATATCCGGGCTGGCTTGGAGCAAGTGGAAGGTTGGACGCAGCCCTTCGGCAGCAGGCTTGTTGGAGCCGGATATGGTGTAGCTTGAAATAACATCAACCCGATATTCGCCCGGCCGATTGAGTTCATCTAATTGCACTTCAAGCTCGTCAGGCAGTGCCTGCACCAAATGGCTTGTCGAAAAAAGGACGAACAGCACAAAAAGCTGTAAGGAACGCATAAAATTTGTGCTGCAATACTGAGATGATTAAGTATAGCAGCGGCCATAAACTAACCGGCGATACGATACCAGTCAACAGTTGTATCCCGATCGCTGTATTTACTTTTTTTATCAATTTTCGCGTGAAGCGATTATTTCCACATTATCATTCCGGGAAATACTTTTTCTTGTGCAAATAGATTAGAGTCCCAAGAAATCCAAACACCCAAGTCCATAACAATACCAATCCAATATAGCTACTCATTGCTTTCTCCATATTTCAAATTAATGAAGGTTTCCGGTTTCGCAATAACCAGTTGAGACTGCCTAGTTCATCCAGACTGACTTTATTGTTTCGTAAAAAAATTCATTGTCACGAAACGTCAATCACACTTACCAACCTGACTCGCGCTCCGGCGTAGCGGTGATCTTGTGGATACTAAGGTCAGCACCGTTGAATTCCTCTTCCTGAGTAAGACGAATACCAATGGTTTTTTTCAGCAGCCCATACACGATGAAACCGCCAATCAATGCGATGGCGATGCCCAGCAGGGTGCCGATAAGTTGCGACATGATGCTTACCCCCCCGATACCGCCCAGAGCTTTTGCACCAAAGATACCTGCCGCGATGCCGCCCCATGCGCCACACAGTCCGTGCAGAGGCCACACACCGAGTACGTCGTCGATCTTCCAGCGGTTCTGTGTGAGCGTGAACATCCAGACAAACAGTCCGCCTGCCACACCGCCGGTGATTAAAGCGCCAAGAGGATGCATCAAATCGGAACCGGCGCACACTGCCACCAACCCGGCCAGGGGACCGTTATGCACAAAGCCGGGGTCGTTCCTGCCGGCCCACAGGGCGACCAGCGTGCCGCCAACCATTGCCATCAGGGAATTCACCGCGACCAGGCCGCTGATCTTGTCTATGGTCTGTGCCGACATGACATTGAAACCGAACCAGCCGACAGTCAGCACCCACGCTCCGAGCGCCAGAAAGGGGATACTGGAAGGGGGATGAGCGGAGATGCGACCATCCTTGTTGTAACGCCCATGGCGCGAACCGAGCATCAGCACGGCTGCCAGGCCTATCCAGCCGCCTACCGCATGCACGACCACGGAGCCTGCGAAATCGTGGAACTCAGCACCGAAGTTTGCGCTCAGCCAGTCCTGAATACCGAAACGATGGTTCCAGGCAATGCCCTCGAAGAAGGGATAGACGAAGCCGACCAGCACGAAAGTCGCGGCAAGCATGGGATTGAAACGTGCCCGTTCCGCCACGCCGCCGGAAACGATGGCGGGAATAGCGGCTGCGAAAGTCAGCAGGAAGAAGAATTTGACCAGCTCATACCCATTCTTCTGGGCCAATTCTTCCGCACCCGAAAAGAAATTCACACCGTAAGCGATGCTGTAACCGATAAAAAAATAGGCAAGCGTGGAAATGGCAAAATCGGAAAGTATCTTCACCAATGCGTTGACCTGATTTTTTTTCCGTACGGTACCGAGTTCCAGAAATGCGAACCCGGCGTGCATCGCAAGCACCATTATGGCGCCCAGTAAAATGAACAATGCATCAGTTCCGACCTTCAGGTTTTCCATATCATCTCCAAATAAGTGCGATCCGGCGGAACGCATGCAAGCACCATGCCAGACAAATCGCACATTGATTTATTTGGTAATTTTGTTTTTCAGATGATATTTAAGGATGGATAAATCACCAATATGGTGCCTGTTAAAAAATAATGCACCATAATCATGCCTTATTTCGGTGCGGGCCAGCCCCCATCCAACGCCTTCTCCAGCCAGAACAGGCCGACGATGGTCTTGCTATCCGTGATCTTGCCCAGCCGTATCCATTCGATGGCGTCATTCAGGGAGAGCTCGAACACTTCGAGGAATTCGCCATCGTCCAACTTGCTCCCCACATGCTTCAATCCGCGTGCAAGGAAGTACTCCATACGTTCGTCGGAATAGCCGATGCACGGCCAGGCTGTGGTGAGATGTATCCATTCGCGCGCCACGTAGCCGGTCTCTTCCAGAAGTTCGCGCTGGGCCGTAACGAGGATATCTTCGCCATCGTCGATCTTGCCTGCCGGTAGTTCTATGAATTCGCGATGCAGGGGATAGCGAAATTGTCGCTCCATCACCAGATTGCCGTTGTCCAGCATGGCAAGCATCGCGACGGCGCCGGGATGGGTGATGTATTCGCGCGTGCTCTTGCTGCCGTCCGGCAACAACACCGTGTCCTTGAGCACTTCGATGAAACCACCGTCGTACATCACTTGGCTATCCAGTTGCTTCTCGGTCAGATCCATATTCATTCTCCCCAAACGAACACTCCCGCCGTGGCGGGAGTGTTCATTCAAAACATGTATTCAATCAGTGCAACAAAGATTGTTGCACCGAGACGGCGCACACAGACATCAGCGTATTGGGCAGCAAGCCAAGAGCCAGCACCGCCAGTCCGTTGATGGAAATAAGCAGGCTGCTGTCCGGCTGGATGTAGAGCTTTTCGTGGCTCTCCGGCGCATCGAAATACATCAGCTTGACGATACGCAGGTAGTAGAAGGCGCCGATCAGCGAGAACAGCACAGCCAACACGACCAGCGGCAAATGCCCTGTCTGGACCGCCGCGTTCAGCACGGAGAACTTGGCATAGAACCCAACCGTCGGCGGCACACCTGCCATGGAGAACATCAACAGCAGCATCATGAAGGCCAGCCACGGGCTGCGCTGGTTGAGTCCCTTGAAGTCGTTCAGGTTGTCCGCCTCGAAACCTTCGCGCGACAACAGCATGATCATGCCGAAACCTCCCAGACTCATCAACACATAGACCACGGCATAGAACATGGAGGAACCGTAACCCTCGACCGTCCCGCTCAACACGCCGATGAGCAGGAAACCCATATGGGCGATGGTCGAATAAGCGAACATGCGTTTGAGGTTGGTCTGCGCGATGGCGGTGATGTTACCCACGGCCATCGACAACACGGCCAGGATCATCAACATCCCGGACCAGTCGATCATCAGCGGTTGCAGCGCTTCTACCAGAAGCCGCATGATGAAAGCGAAGGCCGCCAGTTTGGGTGCGGAGCCGATGAACATCGTCATCGCGGTAGGCGCGCCCTGATATACGTCGGGCACCCACATATGGAACGGAACAGCGCCAATCTTGAACGCCAATCCTGCGACGATGAAGGCCAGACCGAACACCAATAGCTGTTTGTTCGCCGTGCCTTGATGGATGACTTCGGCAATGCGGTTCACGTCCAGCGAGCCGGTCGCGCCATAAAGCATGGACATGCCATAGAGCAGGAAGCCGGAAGCCATCGCGCCGAGGATAAAGTATTTCATCGCCGATTCGGTGGCAACTGCCGAGTCGCGTTGCAACGCAACCAGGGTATACAGGCTCAATGCGAGCACTTCCAGACCGAGATACAGG
Organism: Sideroxydans sp.; assembly: GCA_027310725.1. GTDB lineage: Bacteria > Pseudomonadota > Gammaproteobacteria > Burkholderiales > Gallionellaceae > Sideroxyarcus. Next base: position 36,424 of record DAIDAG010000034.1, read on the forward strand.
GAGAGGAAGTTGCTGGCGGAGATCATCACCATCATGCCTAGTGTGGCAAACAGCACCAGCGCGAGGAATTCGCCGGTGAACAGTCCGCGTGCCATCAGGTAACTGCGCGAATATACCAGCATCATGGAAACCGACAGGTAGGTCAGCAGCTTGAGCACGTCCGACATGAGATCGTCCACGAACATATGGTGGAATATATGCACGATGCCGTCCTCATGCGTCGATACCGTGATCAGAGAGCAGCCAAGCAAGCTGAGTTGCACCAGCAGGTAAGTGAGTGTCTTGGTGTGATTCACGATGAACAGATCCGTGATGAGGATTGTGCACACCATCACAAGCAGGAATATCTCTGCGTAGGCCGGGGACAGGGAGGAGAGAAGATTCATGTTTTCCTCAATTCAAAACTTTGGGAGTAGCCAGATGCACCAGCAGATCGTTCACCGTTGTATGCATGATGTCGGCGAACGGCAAGGGATACAAACCCATGCCCAACACAGCGACCGTCAGCAAGACGAAGACGAGTTTCTCGCGTCCCCCGATGTCGCGCAGATGGGCGACATGGTCGTTGGTAATGGCACCGAAAATCACGCGTTTGTACATCCACAGCGTATAGGCCGCGCCGAAGATCAGCGTGCTGGCGGCGAGGAAGGCATACCAGAAGTTGGCTTTCACGGCTCCCATGATGACCATGAATTCGCCCACGAATCCGCTGGTACCCGGCAAACCGCTGTTGGCCATGGCGAACAGCATGAAGAACGCGGCGAATACCGGCATTTTCTTTGCCACACCGCCGTAGTCGACGATCTGGCGAGAGTGAACGCGGTCGTACAACACGCCGATGCACAGGAACAGCGCGCCCGCCACGAATCCGTGCGAGATCATCTGCAACAACGCGCCTTCCATTCCGTAGGCGTTAAAAATGAAGAACCCGAGGGTAACGAAACCCATGTGTGAAATGGAAGAATAGGCGACCAGTTTCTTCATGTCGGACTGCGTCAGCGCAACCAGGCCGATATACACCACCGCGATCAACGACAACGTGATCATGACCGGAGCCAGATAGTGGCTGGCATCCGGCACAATGGGCAGGGAGAAGCGGATGAAGCCGTAAGCACCAACCTTCAACATGATCGCCGCCAGCACGACGGAGCCCCCGGTCGGCGCTTCAACGTGCGCATCAGGCAACCAGGTGTGTACCGGAAACATCGGCACCTTCACCGAGAAAGCCATGAAGAACGCGATGAAGACCAGTATCTGCGCGGACAGCGATGGCATCGCCATACGATGAAAGTCCAGAATCTCGAAACTTCCGCCGGACTGGTGATACAGATACAGCAAGGCAACCAGCATCAACAGCGAACCGAGCAAGGTATAGAGAAAGAACTTGAGTGCGGCGTACACGCGGTTCGGACCGCCCCACACGCCGATGATGATGAACATCGGGATCAGCATCGCTTCCCAGAACACGTAGAACAGCATCGCGTCCAGCGCGACGAACACGCCATTGACCAGACCCGACATGATCAGGAACGCCGCCATGTATTGCGCCACGCGCTTCTCGATGACTTTCCAGCCGGCGATCACCACCAGCGGGGTGAAGAAGCTGTTAAGCAGAACGAACAGTACCGAGATGCCGTCCACGCCGAGGTGGTAGTGGATGTTGAAACGTATGATCCAGTCTTTCATCTCGACGAACTGCATGTCGCTGGTCATGCGGTCGAATCCGGTATACAGCGGGATCGTGACCAGGAAGCTCAGGATCGCACCAACCAAAGCGACGGTACGCGCCATTTTTGCATTGCGGTCATTGCCGGTAGCCAGCACCAGCAAACCGAAAAGGATGGGCAACCAGATGGCAGCGCTTAACAGTGGATATCCGAAAATCATGCTTGTTCCTTCAGCTCTTCTCTAGTGTTGCCTTATTCGAACCATGTCCGCACTGTCAGCAGTGCAGAAACGCCGATGATCATCCAGAATGCGTAGTGATAGACATAGCCGGTCTGGAAACCGCGCAGCACGCCGGAGAACATGCCCACAACCTTGGCCGAGCCGTTCACGAAGAAGCCGTCGATCAATTTCACGTCGCCGAACTTCCACAACAGGCGACTTGCACCGCGCGCGCCGCCCGCAAAGAACCAGTCGTTGAAGCGGTCGAAGTAGTACTTGTTGTCCAGCACGGTATAGATGACTGAGAACTTCTGCTTGATGGTTGCCGGGATGTCCGGTCGCTTCATATATAGGAACCACGCACTGCCCGCTCCTGCCAGCGCCAGCCAGAACGGCAAGGAAACCAGCGCATGCAACGCCATGGCAAAAGCGCCGTGAAATTCTTCACGCATCTCAACCAGCGCATGATGGTTGGAACCGATGTAGATGGCATCGAGGAAGTAGTCGCCGAACAACATCGGCTCGATCGTGATGAAGCCGATCAACACGGACGGGATAGCCAGCAATATCAGCGGCAATGTGACTACCCACGACGTCTCATGCGGCTTTTGCCCGGGTGCCAGACCGTGATGTTCGTCATGACTATGGTCGTCATGACCATGATGCTCCTTGCCGAAACGTTCCTCGCCGTGAAACACGAGGAAGTACATGCGGAAGGAATAGAAGGCCGTGACGAATACCCCCGCAACTACGGCAAAATAAGCAAATCCGGAACCGGGCAAGGTCGACATGCCGACTGCTTCGATGATGCTGTCCTTGGAATAAAAGCCGGAGAAGAACGGTGTCCCGATCAATGCAAGAGAACCGATCAAAGAAGTGATCCAGGTGATCGGCATATATTTGCGCAGACCACCCATGTTGCGGATGTCCTGGTCATGGTGCATGGCCATGATGACCGAACCGGCGGCCAGGAACAACAGCGCCTTGAAGAAGGCGTGCGTCATCAGATGGAATACGGCCGCAGAATACGCCGACGCACCGAGCGCTACAGTCATGTAACCGAGTTGCGACAGGGTGGAATACGCCACCACGCGCTTGATGTCGTTCTGGATGATGCCGAGGAAGCCCATGAACAACGCGGTGATCGCGCCGATGACCATCACGAAGGACAAGGCCGTATCGGACAACTCGAACAGCGGCGACATGCGCGCCACCATGAAGATACCGGCGGTCACCATGGTCGCGGCATGAATCAGGGCGGAGATCGGGGTCGGGCCTTCCATCGAATCGGGCAGCCACACATGCAGAGGGAACTGCGCGCTCTTGCCCATCGCGCCGATGAACAGCAGGATGCAGATCGCGGTCAGCAGGCCCACGGAGACACCGGGGATGGGTGCCATGTCGTTGACATAATTATGTGCATTGGCAAACACAGACTGGTAATCCAGCGTGCCGAACACCATCAGTACCAGACCGATACCGAGCAGGAAACCGAAGTCGCCGACGCGGTTGACCAGGAATGCCTTCAGGTTGGCGTAGATCGCCGTGGGGCGTGTGTACCAGAAACCGATCAGCAGATAGGACACCAGACCCACGGCTTCCCAGCCGAAGAACAGTTGCATGAAGTTGTTGGCCATCACCAGCATCAGCATGGAGAAGGTGAACAGCGAGATGTAACTGAAGAAACGCTGGTAGCCGGGATCTTCTGCCATGTATCCGATGGTGTAGATGTGCACCATCAGCGAGACGAAGGTCACCACCAGCATCATCATCACGGTCAGCCGGTCGATCAGGAAGCCGACTTCGAAGCTGGTAATGTCGGAAGACATCCACTTGTATACCGTGCCGTTGAACAAATGCCCTGCCATCACATCCTGATAGATCGCCAGCGAGGCAAAGAAGGACACGGCGACCAGCGCGATCGTGATCCGGTGCGACCACGCACGTCCCAGCACGTTACCGAACAGTCCGGCAGCAAGAGCGCCGACCAGCGGGGCCAGGGGAACCAGTAAATACAGACTCTGCATTTCCATGCGCATCAACCTTTCAAGCTGCCGAGTTCATCCACATTGATAGTGTGCAGGTTACGGAACAGCACCACCAGGATTGCCAGACCGATAGCCGCTTCTGCCGCCGCCACGGTGAGGATAAAGAATACGAACACCTGACCCGCCGGATCGTTCAGGTAATGGGAGAAGGCGATGAAATTGGTGTTCACCGCCAGCAACATCAACTCGATCGCCATCAGCAACACGATCAGGTTCTTGCGGTTCAGGAAGATGCCAACCACGCTGATGGCGAACAGCACGGCGCTCAACACCAGATAATGCGACAGACCCAGATTCAACATATTCCCCCCTTTGCTTTAATCTGCAGTATGGCCATTCGGCAGCGCGGCCGGGTTTTTCTCCGTACCCGCTTTGTGTGCGGACGGTACGGAAACGATGCGCACGCGGTCCTGCCTTCTAACCTTGATCTGTTCGCCGATGTTCTGCCTCTTGGTATCGCGTCGTTTGCGCAAAGTCAGCGCGATCGCGGCTATCATCGCTATCAGCAACAGCACCGCAGCCAGCTCGAACGGATAGACATAATCGGTATAGATCAGACGACCCAACTCTTTGGTATTGCTGTAATCGGCAGCATGTTTGACGGCGGTCATCCCGGCGGAGGTTTCCTTTGCTCCCAGCACCCACACCATCTGCACCCCAATCAAGCCGGCCAGCAAGAGCCCCACCGGTAGCCAGCGCCAGAAACCCAGGCGCAACTTCTCGATATTGATATCCAGCATCATCACCACAAACAGGAACAGCACCATCACCGCCCCGACATACACCAGTACCAGCGCAATGGCGAGGAACTCGGCCTCAAGCAACATCCAGATGCCCGCGCAGCTGATAAAGGCCAGCACCAGAAATAACACTGCATGCAGCGGATTGCGCGAGGTGATGACGCGCAACGCCGCGAAGACGGTCACCGCGGCAAACAGATAGAACAGGGTTTCAATGTGCATATGGCATCCTCTGATTACCGATACTTGGCATCGGCAGCCCGATCCTTGGCGATCTGCTCTTCATATTTGTCGCCTATCGCCAACAACATGGGCTTGGTGTAATACAGATCACCGCGCTTCTCGCCGTGATACTCGTATATGCGCGTTTCGACGATCGCATCCACTGGGCAGGATTCTTCGCAGAAGCCGCAGAAAATGCATTTGACCAGGTCGATATCGTATTGCGTAGTGCGGCGCGTACCGTCTTCACGCTCAGCCACTTCGATCTTGATGGCAAGTGCCGGACATACGGCTTCGCACAGTTTGCAGCCGATACAGCGCTCCTCGCCATTGGGATAGCGGCGTTGCGCATGCAAACCGCGGAAGCGGAAACTTTGCGGCGTCTTTTCCTCCGGATACTCCACAGTGATATGGCGCGCGAAAAAATAATGCCCGGTCACCGAGAAACCCTTGAGAAACTCGAGCAGCAAAAAACTCTTGAAGAAATTAATGAGGTTTTTCATTTTTCTATCCTCGCTTGCTTACCACAACCAATACGGCGTCTGCATCCACGCGGCCACCACGACCACCCATACCAGCGTGAGGGGGATGAATACTTTCCAGCCCAGGCGCATCAGCTGGTCGTAGCGATAGCGCGGGAACGTCGCGCGGAACCAAAGGAACATGAACATGAAGATGAACATCTTGCCGACCATCCAGAACAAGCCGGGAATATGATCGGTGAACGCGCCCAATAGCGGCCAGTTATGGAACGGATTGAGCCAGCCGCCAAGGAACAAAACGGTAGCCAAAGCCGCAATCAATATCATATTGGCATATTCAGCCAGGAAGAAGATTGCAAAGCCCATGCCGGAATATTCCACATGGAAACCGGCAACAATTTCGGACTCGCCTTCGGCCATGTCGAACGGCGCGCGATTGGTCTCGGCCACGCCCGCAATGAAATACACCACGAACATCGGGAACAACGGGATGAAATACCAGTGGAACAGACCGTAACCGCCGTCCTGCCCGTGCACGATATCGCCCAGATTCATGCTCTGCGCCGCCAGCAGCACGCACACCAGGGCAAAGCCCATGGCCAACTCATACGAGACGATCTGTGCTGCAGAACGCAAGGATCCGAGGAATGCGTACTTGGAGTTTGACGACCACCCGGCGATGATGATGCCATATACCCCAAGCGAGGTCATCGTCAGCAGATAGAGCAATCCGGCATTCACGTTCGCCAAAATCAAATTATCGCCGAAGGGTACGACCGCCCACGCTGCCAATGCGGTTGATAGCGACAATACCGGTGCCAATAAGAACAGGAATTTGTTGGCGCGAGTCGGGATGATGATTTCCTTGCACAGCAGCTTGACGCCATCGGCGATCGGTTGCAGCAACCCCCACCAACCCACACGGTTGGGGCCGGGCCGTACCTGCATGAAACCCAATATCTTGCGTTCTGCCAACGTGAAGTAAGCCACGCCGATCATGACGGGCGCAATGATCGCGACTATCTTCAGCACCGTCCAAATCACCGGCCACACGGGGCCAATATAGCGCCACAACACATCCCAGAGTCCGAACAGGTTCCAGAACCATTGAAAGAATTGCAGGATCTGGGCTTCCATCATGCACGCTCCACGGTGATCGTTCCAAACATCGCGCCCAACGCGGCAGTCGCTGTATGACCAGTCGCCACGCGCACCACGCCCCTGGGTAATTTATCGTCCACTTCCGCAAGCAGGTTGACGCTACCTTGACCCTGGCTGATCTTGGCCGCTGTACCGGCCTGCAGGCCAAGTTTCTTCAGTTCTTCGCTATGCATCCATGCCTTGGGCGGCGCCGCGTCGGAAGTAGCTTGCAACGGTGCAGAACGGCGCACGACGGCATCTGTCGCGTAGATCGGAACGTCGCTCACCCGCTGCAGACCGCTCGCTGCTGGAGATGGTTTTGCTTCCACCCCCCCGATGGCATTGTTCAATCTGGCAGTGACATCGATATCCTTCAGCGTTTCGTCGCGCACCGCTTCCGACGTGTCCTGATTGAAACCGTCCAGCTTCAGCAGGTTGCCCAGCACGCGCAACACTTTCCATGCAGGACGTGCCTCGCCCAATGGCTTGACTGCCCCCTTGAAGCTTTGCACGCGGCCTTCTGTGCTGACAAATGTGCCCGAGGTCTCAGTGAAAGGGGCGATGGGCAGCAGCACGTCGGCGTATTCCATTGCGCTGTGCTTGTAGGCAGACAGTACGATCACGGTATCGGCGGTCTTAATCGACGCGATGGCTTGCTGCGGATCGGCGCAATCCAGTTCCGGTTCTACGTTCAGCAACACATAGGCTTTGCGCGGGTTCGCCAGCATGGAAGCGGCATTCAGACCTTTCGCACCCGGCGTGGCTTGCGCCAGGTAACCGCCGACACTGTTCGCCGCCTCACCGAAGAAACCGAATTTGCCGTTGCTCAGCGCCGCGATCTGTTGCGCCAATGCCTGCAATTGTGCAGCCTGCGGATGTTGTTGAGCGAAGTTGCCGAGCAGTACGGCGACATGTTGGCCACCAGCCAGGCTCTTGGCAATAGCCGCCGCTTCGCCGCTTGTATTCTGTGCGCCCTGCTTTTCAGCCATTAGCGCCTTGGAGACCTGGGTCAATGTCTCGACCATTGCATCCGGCGCAACGATGCCTTTGTTCGCGACTTTCATCAACAGGTCGTCATCGGCAGAATGGATGATGTTGGCTTGCGCACCCTTTTTCACCGCCAGCCTGATACGTGCAGCCAGCAAGGGATGATCCTTGCGCAGGAAGCTACCGACGATCAGGAAACGGTCGGCTCGGCTGATATCGGCGACCGACATGCCGAGCCAGGGCGCACCCTGCTGTTTGCTGTCGCTGCTGAAATCGGATTGGCGCAGACGGAAATCCACGTTCTGGCTGCCGATGCCGCGCATGAGTTTCTGCAACAGGTAGAGTTCTTCCAGTGTGGAGTTGGCTGTCGCCAGTGCACCGACCTGCTCGACCCCCGCTTCTTCGGAAATTTGACGCAAACCGTTCGCCGCGTACTCCAGCGCGACTTGCCATTCCACTTCCAGCCATTTTCCGTCCTGCTTGACCATCGGTTTGGTCAGGCGGTCGGCTGTATTCAGGCCTTCATAAGCAAAGCGATCCCTGTCGGACAGCCAGCACTCGTTGATATCTTCGTTCTCGATAGGCAAAACGCGCAGCACGCGGTTGTTCTTGGTCTGCACTGCGAGATTGGATCCGAGGCTGTCATGCGCACTCACCGAACGACGGCGCGACAATTCCCACGAACGCGCCTTGTAGCGGAACGGCTTGCTTGTCAGCGCGCCAACCGGGCACAGGTCGATCATATTGCCGGACAATTCGGAATTCACCGCACCGGAAACGAAAGACAGGATCTCTGCGTGTTCGCCGCGGAACGCCTGTCCTAACTCCATCTGCCCGCCGATCTCCTGACCGAAGCGCACACAGCGGGTACAGTTGATGCAGCGGCTCATCTCTTCCGCCGACACCAGCGGCCCGATGTCTTTGCTCAGCACCATGCGTTTTTCTTCGTGATAGCGGGAATGTCCTCCGCCGTAGCCAATCGACATGTCCTGCAGCGTGCACTCGCCGCCCTGATCGCAGATCGGGCAATCCAGCGGATGATTGATCAGCAGGAATTCCATCACACCTTTTTGCGCCTTCACTGCCTGCTCGGAATGCGTGAACACCTTCATGCCTTCGGCCACCGGTGTGGCGCAGGCGGGTAACGGCTTCGGCGCCTTCTCCACTTGCACCAGGCACATGCGGCAATTGGCAGCGATGGAAAGTTTCTTGTGGTAGCAGAAATGCGGGATGGTGATGCCGGCTGAATGCGCGGCCTCGATCACGGTCGAACCGTTTTCAGTCTGTATCTGCTTGCCGTCAATTTCAATATTGATCATTACTCACCCGTCCGTCAGCCTTACACCAAGCAGCGTTTGTGTTCGATGTGATATTCGAACTCTGCTCGGTAATGTTTGAGGAAACCCTGCACCGGCCACGCCGCTGCATCACCCAATGCGCAAATCGTGCGTCCGGCGATGTTGCCGCACAAATCGAGCAGCAGATCCAGATCTTCCGGCCTGCCTTCGCCGTGTTCGATACGGTGGATGATGCGGTACAGCCAGCCGGTGCCTTCACGGCACGGTGTGCATTGACCGCAGGATTCTTCGTAATAGAAATAGGACAGGCGCTCCAGCGCCTTTACCATACAGGTGGTCTCGTCCATCACGATGATGGCGCCGGTCCCCAGATAGGAGCCCGCCTTTTGCACCGAGTCGAAATCCATGTTGAGATCCATCATGATCTCGGCCGGCAGCACCGGCATGGATGAACCGCCGGGAATCACTGCCTTCAACTTATGCCCGTTACGCACTCCCCCGGCCATTTCAAGCAGCTTCTTGAATGGTGTGCCCAGCGGCACTTCGAAGTTGCCGGGCTTGTTAACATGGCCCGACACCGAGAATAGCTTGACGCCGCCACTGTTGGTCACACCCAGACTGGCAAACTTTTGCCCGCCTTCGCGAATGATGTAAGGAATGCTGGCAAAAGTTTCGGTATTGTTGATGGTGGTCGGTTTGCCGTACAGACCAAAACTGGCGGGGAAAGGCGGCTTGAAACGCGGCTGGCCTTTTTTGCCCTCGAGAGATTCGAGCAATGCCGTCTCTTCGCCGCAGACGTAGGCGCCATAGCCCATGTGGTTGTGCAGATCGAACTCGAAATCGAAACCGAGGATTTTTTTTCCCAGGTAGCCCGCTTTGCGTGCTTCTTCGCAAGCCTCTTCCATGCGCTCGTAGGCTTCGAATATCTCGCCATGCACATAGTTGTAGCCGGTCTTCACGCCCATGGTGTAGGCGGCGATGGCCATGCCTTCAATCAGTTGGTGAGGGTTGTATCGCAGGATATCGCGATCTTTGCAGGTACCCGGCTCGCCTTCGTCCGAATTGCATACCAGATACTTTTCGCCTTCATAGTTGCGCGGCATGAAGCTCCACTTCAAACCGGTAGGGAAGCCCGCACCGCCGCGACCCCGCAGGCCGGAATTCTTCACTTCCGCGATGATCGCTTCCGGCGCTATTTTCTCGGTCAGTATCTTGCGCAGCGCCTGATAACCGCCGACTTTCAGATAGTTCTCCAGCGTCCACGGCTGGTCGAAATGCATCGTGGTGAGAATGATGGGTTCGCTCATTGCTTATCCAGTTCTGCCAGAATCTGGTCGATCTTTTCGCTGGTCAAACGACCGCACAGCTTCTTGTTGTTGATGGTGAACATCGGCGCATCCACACAGGCACCCATGCACTCTCCCTCGCGCAGGCCGAATCTTCCGTCCGCGGTGACTTCACCCGGGCCGATGCCGAGCCTTTTGTTCAGATGTGCCAGCGTATCGTCGGAACCGCACAATTGGCACGACAGGTTGGTACACACTGTCAGCGTGTACTTGCCCATCGGTTTGAGCTGGTACATGTGGTAGAAAGTCGCCACTTCGTACACGGCCATCTGCGGCATGCCCAGATATACGGCGATGTCTGCCATGTCTTCGGGAGCGATCCACCCTTTTTCATCCTGCACGAATCGCAACGCCGCCATCACGGCTGACTGGCGCTGATCGGCAGGGTACTTCTTCAGCTCTTTGTCGATGAGCGTAGTGATCTGTTGGGATAACATCAGCGGTCTATCTCCCCGAAAACGATGTCCTGCGTACCGATGATGGCCACCACATCGGCGATCATGTGACCACGCACCATCTCGTCCAAACCGGACAGATGGGGGAACCCGGCCGACCGTATCTTCATGCGATATGGTTTGTTCGCACCATCCGACACCATATAGATGCCGAACTCACCTTTGGAATGCTCGACGGCGGCATACGCCTCGCCCGCGGGCACATGAAAACCTTCGCTGAACAACTTGAAATGGTGGATCAGTTCTTCCATATTCTGCTTCATGGACTCGCGATTGGGCGGCGCGAACTTGAGATCATTCGTCATCACCGGTCCCGGATTCTTGCGCAGCCAATCGATACATTGCCTGATGATACGGTTGCTTTGCCTCATCTCCTCAACGCGCACCAGATATCGATCGTAGCAATCGCCCTCGACACCTACCGGGATATCGAAGTCGATACGGTCATAAACTTCGTAAGGCTGTTTTTTGCGCAGGTCCCACACCACACCCGAGCCGCGCAGCATCGGACCGGTAAAACCCAGTGCCAGCGCACGTTCCGGCGACACGACACCGATACCCACCGTACGCTGTTTCCAAATGCGGTTGTCGGTCAGCAGCGTCTCGTATTCGTCAATATGGCCGGGGAAACGGTTGGTGAAGTCTTCCATGAAATCAAGCAAAGAACCCTGGCGGCTCTCGTTCATCTTCTTCACCGCCGCCGCGTTGTGGATCTTGCTCGCCTGGTATTGCGGCATGGAATCCGGCAGGTCGCGATACACACCGCCGGGACGGTAGTAAGACGCATGCAAACGTGCGCCGGAAACCGCCTCGTAGGCATCCATCAAATCTTCGCGCTCGCGGAAGGTGTAAAACATCGGGGACATTGCGCCACAGTCGAGGGCGGAAGCGCCTAGCCACAACAGATGGTTCAGGATACGCGTGATCTCGTCGAACATGACGCGTATGTACTGCGCCCTGACCGGCACTTCGATGCCCGCCAGCTTCTCGATCGCCATCACATAAGCGTGCTCGTTGAGCATCATGGACACGTAGTCCAATCGATCCATGTAAGGGACAGACTGCAGAAAAGTCTTGTGCTCGGCTAGTTTCTCGGTCGCGCGGTGCAACAGCCCGATGTGCGGGTCGGCACGTTCTATAACTTCGCCATCAAGCTCCAGCACCAGACGCAACACGCCGTGCGCCGCAGGGTGCTGAGGACCAAAATTCATGGTGTAGTTTTTTATCTCAGCCATAACTCCGCCTATCTCGACACCAGGTTCAACATGCGTTCACCATGGATTTCAGTGAAGGCTAACTTGCACAAGCAAGTTAAGCCCAAAGGGCGGCCGTAACTAAAATTCATGGTGTAGTTTTTTATCTCAGCCATAACGTTGCCTTTTTTGTTCTGTTAGGAACGACCGTAATTCTCTTCGCGCATCGTGCGCGGCGTGATCTCGCGCGGCTCCACTGTCACCGGCTCGTAGACCACACGCTGCTGCGCGGCGTCGTACCGCATCTCTACGGTGCCGGATAACGGAAAGTCCTTGCGGAACGGGTTGCCGACAAATCCGTAATCGGTGAGGATGCGGCGCAGGTCGGGGTGGCCGACGAAAATAATGCCGAACAGGTCGAATGCCTCGCGCTCATACCAGTTGGCGGACGGCCATATTCCGGTGACTGAATTCAAAACCGGCATCGCGTCATCGTCCGCATATACACGGACGCGCAGACGAATGTTGTGAGTGACTGACAGCAGGTGATAGACAGCAGCAAATCTGGCACCAACGCGCGGCGCATCGGGCAGATACTTGCCGTCCTCGCACAACTCGCTGCCATAGGTTGAATAATCGATGCCGCATACATCGACCAGCGCTTCGAAACGCAGATCGGCATCGTCGCGCAGGCGAGTGAAAACACCGAGCATATCGGCGGCATTGACCACCAGAGTAAGTTCGCCCAAGTATTCAACCAGACTGACAACTTTGCCCGAGAAAGCCTCGTTCAGATTTGCGGAGAGTATGTTCAGGTCGGTAGCCATATCATCCTATCGCGCAATGGTGTTGGTGCGTTTGATCTTGTTCTGCAACTGGATGATGCCGTAGATCAGCGCCTCGGCAGTCGGCGGACAACCGGGAACGTAGATGTCCACCGGCACGATACGGTCGCATCCGCGCACTACCGAGTAGGAATAATGGTAATAACCGCCACCGTTGGCACAGGAACCCATCGATATCACATAACGAGGTTCGGCCATTTGGTCATAGACTTTACGCAAGGCCGGCGCCATCTTGTTGCACAGCGTTCCCGCCACGATCATCAAGTCCGATTGCCTTGGGCTTGGGCGAAAAACCTCGGCTCCAAAACGGGACAAGTCGTAACGGGGCGCCACTGCATGCATCATCTCCACTGCACAGCAGGCCAGACCAAAAGTCATCGGCCACAGCGAACCGGTACGAACATAGTTGATCACCGCATCGGCATTGGCTGTGATGAACCCTTTATTCAGAACGCCTTCTATTCCCATTCCAAGGCTCCTTTCATCCATTCATAAATAAAGCCAACCACGAGGATGGCCAAAAAGATCATCATGGAAACAAAACCGAAGGTTCCGATCTCTTTGAGCACGATCGCCCATGGAAAAAGAAAGGCGATTTCAAGATCGAACAGGATGAAGAGGATGGCTACAAGATAAAAACGCACGTCGAACTTCATGCGCGCGTCTTCGAATGCTTCGAAACCGCATTCATAGGGAGAGTTTTTTTTGTCGTCCGGGCGGTTAGGGCCGATCAGCCCGCCCAATGCCAAAGGCAATACGCCTATCAAAAGCGCAATGATGATGAACAGCAGAACCGGAAAATAATTTTCCAACATATCTTGAGTCCCCTCCTCAGTTGGCTCCTGATGCAGCTCAGAACAGAATGCTATTCTAGTCTTGTTTCTTATCAACCTTCAGCTTGCCGGCCTCGGTTTTTCGTTTTGGTGCGGGGCAAGGGACTCGAACCCTCACGTCCTTACGGACACAGCCACCTCAAGGCTGCGCGTCTACCAATTCCGCCAACTCCGCATGTTGCTTGTTATTGTTATTTTTATTATTTTGGTATTTGTTGCGATTTCGAATCGCCTGTTTCAGCAGCTGCCGACGCAGGCATAGACTGCTGCTGCAGTTTTTGCACGTCAACTTTATCCAGCACGCTCTGCTCTTTGGAAGGACGCGAATATATATAAGTCAACGAAAGACTGGTGATGAAGAATATCGTCGCCGCTATCGCCGTGCTACGACTCAGAAAATTGGCTGAACCACTAGATCCGAACAAACTCCCTGCGGAACCGGAGCCGAAAGCCGCCCCCATATCCGCTCCCTTGCCGTGCTGGATCAATACCAAACCGATCAACACTACCGCGGTTATCACATGCACTACCCAAACTAGATTTTCCACAAACCACTCCGAAACGAATCAATCACTTACCTACTGACCTGCGCGGCAGATCCCCAAAAACTCTTCGGCGACCAACGCTGCTCCACCGATCAATCCGCCATCTATATCCTCCATAGCGAACAACGCCGGCGCGTTAGCCGCCTTTACGCTACCACCATACAGTATAACCAATCCTTCGGCCACATGCGCATCATGCCCGGCCACACGCCGGCGAATGAAGGCATGCACTGCCTGCGCCTGCTCCTGCGAAGCAGTCTTGCCGGTGCCGATCGCCCATACCGGCTCGTACGCTACAACCGCCTTACCCAAAGCCGGCACTCCGACCAGTGCAATGACCGCATCCAACTGTTCGGCGACGACTGATTCCGTGTCGCCATTCTCGCGCTGCTCCAGCGTCTCGCCCACACAAAGTATGGGAATCAAACCTGCGCTTTGAGCTGCCGCGAACTTCTCTGCCACCAATCGACTGGTCTCGCCGTAAATGTTGCGTCGCTCTGAATGTCCAACTATTACATAAGTACATCCAAATTCCACCAGCATGGAAGCGGAAACCTCACCGGTAAATGCCCCTTTTTCGAGCTGGTGTACGTCCTGTGCACCCCACTTTACAGCCGAAGCGGTTAATTCCTGTTTAAGTTGCGCCAGATAGGGAAAAGGACAGCAGACCGCAATATCCACACGTGACAATTGTGCAGAACCGCTCTTTATGGCGGACAGCAGCGACTCGTTCTGAGCCAGCGATCCATGCATTTTCCAATTTCCAACTACCAGTTTGCGACGCATCAGGATCAATTTCCGCCTTTGACCGAAGGCGGCGATAGTACCGATGAAAACTAAAATGGTCAATCCGGGCGCTTCCCCACCGCCAAAGTTTGCTTATCCTCCGCCAGTATCGCCGCTTCGCCGATTGTTACATTGTGTAATAATTATGTAACAAACACGCATTAAGATGCGTTTCGCTACAAACGGCAAGCAAACGAATCATCCTTAAAATTGGGAGAAAAACTGAAATGACCAAACTGAACCGTCTTCTAAGCAGTATCGGGCTGTCTGCCGCATTGCTGTCTGCTGGCGCTGCATATGCCGGCGATATTACCGGCGCAGGCGCCACCTTCCCTTACCCGATCTATGCCAAATGGGCTGAAGCCTACAAAGCTCAAACCGACGTGGGCATGAACTACCAGTCTATCGGCTCCGGTGGCGGTATCAAGCAGATCCAGGCCAAGACCGTGGACTTTGGCGCAACCGATGCTCCCCTGAACGAAAGTGAATTGGCCGCCTCCGGATTGACCCAGTTCCCTGCCGTGATGGGTGGCGTGGTGCCGGTCGTCAACATCAATGGTGTCGATGCAGGCAAACTGAAACTGGACGGCAAAGTATTGGCCGATATCTTCCAGGGCAAGATCACAAAATGGAGTGATCCGCGCATTGCAGCAGACAACGCAGGTATTGCCTTGCCGAATGAGGACATCACCGTGGTACACCGCGCCGACGGTTCCGGCACCACTTTCATCTTCACCACTTACCTGTCGCAAGTCAGTGCGGACTGGAAGAAAAGCATAGGTGCTGACAAAGCTGTGGCATGGCCTGTTGGTACTGGCGGCAAGGGCAACGAAGGCGTCGCTTCTTACGTCCAACGCATCAAGAATTCCATCGGTTATGTGGAATACGCCTACGCCCTGCAAAACAAGATGTCCTTCACTCAAATGAAGAACCGCGACGGACAGTTCGTCAAACCCGACGATAGCAGCTTCAAGGCTGCAGCTGCCAATGCCAAATGGGATGCCAACAAAGGTTTCTATGAAATCCTGACCAACGAACCGGGTAAGGACAGCTGGCCCATCACTGGCGCCACCTTCATCCTGGTATACAAGACTGCGGAAAAGGCGGACAACGCAAAGGAAGTGCTGAAGTTCTTCGACTGGGCATTCAGCAATGGCGACAAGCTGGCTTCGGACCTGGACTACGTGCCGCTTCCAGCCAATCTGAAGAAGATGATCCGCGACGCCTGGAAAGTCCAAGTCAAGGATGCATCAGGCAAAGCACTGTGGAAGTAAGCAACACGTTCTAAGTTATAATTGCGGGGGCACAAAACGCCCCCGTAATTTTTCAAACTCCTCAAAATCGAATTATGCCGACGTTCCTACAAGAAGCGCGCCTTAAACGACAAGTCGTTCAAGACCTGTTGTTCCGCAATCTGACACGTCTTGCAGCTTTCGCGGTACTGGCCTTGCTTGCAGCGATCATCGCTTCGCTGGTCGTGGGCAGCATGCCCGCCATTCACGCCTTTGGTTTCGGGTTTCTGACCAGCTCCGTGTGGGATCCGGTCAAGGACGAATATGGGGCCCTGATTCCCATCGTCGGCACTCTGGTTACTTCGGGCATCGCGCTGTTGATCGCGATCCCTGTCAGTTTCGGCATCGCCATCTTTTTGACCGAACTCTCGCCAAACTGGCTGCGCCGTCCGCTGGGCATCGCCGTCGAACTGCTGGCCGGCATCCCCAGCATCATTTACGGCATGTGGGGACTGTTTGTTTTTGCCCCGCTGTTCGGCGATTACGTTGAACCCTGGATCAACAACCATATCGGAAAAATGCCTTTCATCGGGCCATTTTTCTCCGGCCCGCCCATGGGCATCGGCATGCTCACTGCCGGCATCATCCTGGCGATCATGGTTATCCCTTTTATCGCTTCGGTGATGCGCGATGTTTTCGATGTCGTACCCGCTATGCTCAAGGAGTCCGCCTATGGCCTGGGCTCAACAACATGGGAAGTGATGTGGAATGTGGTACTGCCATATACCAGGATAGGCGTGGTTGGCGGCATCATGCTAGGCCTCGGACGTGCGCTGGGTGAAACGATGGCCGTCACTTTCGTCATCGGAAACGCAAACCAGCTGAACAAATCCCTGTTCATGCCAGGCAACAGCATCGCATCGGCCCTGGCCAACGAATTCAACGAAGCCGTGGGAACGTTATATACATCATCTCTTATCGAGCTCGGCCTGATCCTGTTCTTCATCACATTTGTCGTACTTTCACTCGCTCGCCTCCTGCTGCTCAAGATGGCGCAACGCGAAGGACATGGAGCCTGACATGTCGTACTCGTACCTATACGCCCGTCGTCGCATCGTCAACATGGTCAGCCTGAGCATCTCGGTGTTCACCATGTTGTTCGGATTGTTCTGGCTGGGCTGGATACTGTGGACTCTGCTGGACAATGGCTTGCCGGGCCTCAGCCTGCATGTATTCACGCAAAGCACACCGCCGCCCGGCAGCAATGGCGGATTGATCAACGCCATCGTCGGCAGCTTGATGATGGTCTTTGTCGGGGTCCTCATTGGCACCCCGATAGGCATACTTGCCGGCACCTACCTTGCCGAATTCGGCCAGCGAGGCTGGCTCGCTCCGCTCACCCGTTTCATTAACGACATCCTGCTGTCCGCGCCATCCATTGTCATCGGTATCTTTGTATATGCGGTCTATGTTGCCAAGGTCGGGCACTTCGCCGGCTGGGGCGGTGCATTCGCCCTCGCCATCCTGGTTATTCCGGTCGTCCTCCGCACCACCGAGAACATGCTGCGTCTCGTCCCCAACAGCCTGCGCGAAGCGGCGGCGGCGCTGGGCGCGCCACAATGGAAAGTGATCAGCTTCGTCACCCTGCGTGCAGCTCGCGCCGGGATACTGACCGGCATACTGCTGGCCGTCGCGCGTATCAGCGGTGAAACAGCACCGCTGTTGTTCACCGCGCTCAACAACCAGTTCTGGTCGAGCGACATGAACAAGCCTTTATCCAACCTGCCCGTGGTCATCTTCCAGTTCGCGATGAGCCCATACGAGGACTGGCAAAAACTCGCCTGGGCGGGTGCATTGATCATCACCCTGAGCGTACTCACCCTGAACATTCTGGCGCGGGTATTGTTCCGCCAGAAAGCGAATTCCCAATGAGGATCGAAGAAATGACAGCCGAGCAAATCATCTCCGCGCCAAAAGTGATCGTGCGCGACCTGAACTTTTATTACGGGGCCGATCGCGCGCTGAAAGACATCAATCTGGTCATTCCGGAAAAGATGGTCACTGCCTTCATCGGCCCCTCCGGTTGCGGCAAATCCACCCTGCTGCGCACTTTCAACCGCATGTACGAGCTATATCCCAAGCAACGCGCCACGGGAGAAATACTGCTGGACGGAGAGAACCTGCTGGACAAGAAGCAGGACCTCAACACCCTGCGCGCCAAGATCGGCATGGTGTTCCAGAAACCCACCCCGTTCCCGATGTCCATCTACGACAACATCACCTTCGGCGTGAAGCTGTATGAGAGACTCAGCAGCCACGAAATGGATGATCGCGTGGAATGGGCGCTGAAGAAAGCCGCACTGTGGAATGAAGTCAAAGACAAACTGAACCAGAGCGGCACCGGTCTCTCCGGCGGCCAGCAACAGCGCCTGTGCATCGCGCGCGCCATCGCCGTCAAACCGCAAGTGTTGCTGCTGGATGAACCCACCTCGGCGCTAGACCCGATCTCTACCGCGCACATCGAGAAGCTGATCGATGAATTGAAGAAAGACTTCACCATCGTCATCGTTACCCACAACATGCAGCAGGCTGCTCGCGTTTCGGACTTTACGGCTTATATGTATCTGGGGGATCTGATCGAGTTTGGGGATACCAGTACGGTGTTTACTAATCCGAAGAGGAAAGAGACTGAGGATTACATCACCGGACGTTTTGGTTAATCCACTCCATACCGCTCGTCCGTAGGGTGGGCACGTTTCTGTGCCCACGCGGATTCTCCAAAATCAACTTCAAAACCGTCGGGGGTAGCCCGACAGCTAGTTACTTTCTTTTGCATCGCCAAAAGAAAGTAACTCAAGAAAAGGCGACCCCAATCCGCCATCCCTTCGGGATTCCCTGCGTTGCTCGACGGGTCAGGCTTCCTCATAAACTCGCACGATCCGCTGCGCGTCCACGTGCTCAAACATTTTGGTTACGACATAACCTAAAGGTTAGTCTCCACCGCAACATGCCGTTGGCATGTTGTCGTCAGAATTCCCTGACCGGCCTCCGCTACTCGGTGGCGGAACAGGGGAGGGAAAAGCGAAACCAAACGCTTTTGGATGTGGGCGCAAAGCGCCCACCTATTTAACAAATGACAGCGTGGGCACTTGTGCCCACCCTACTATGTTTTTGAATTTCTTTTCCCCTGTGCGCCGCCTCGATATTTCACAAACAAGAGGGGCTGCGCAACTCGCCCTGGCGGGGCACACAAACCGTGCCCCACTGCGGAACTCAAACAGTGCTCGCCTAAACCTCCGCTTGTTTGCGAAATATCGAGGGAACCCCGTAGGGGCGGCGCACCGGGGGCGACTTCTTTTGGTTACTTTTCTTGGCAAGACAAGAAAAGTGACTTGTTGCCGGGCAACCCCCGGCAACAATAGCCATGCTAGGATGCTTGAAAATTGCAGCTGACAACCTAACATCATTAGGCCTATCCAATGACTGAAACTGATAAATCTTGGGAAAAATTCTTACACCCTGAAACGTTAAGAAATAACTTAATCGCAATTTCTCTTTTCATCACAGCGTTTGAAATGTTTAAAGACAGAGTTGTCGAAAAGCCTGAATCATTTTTCACCAACGGTTTTAAAGAAGATGGCCTTATAGTTGATGAAGAATATAAAACAGAGGTTCTCGCTCTCTCAAAAAGCAAGCTGTATGCATCTTTACTTTGGTTTAAAAAATTAGAGGTCATCGACGAATCAGACATTGTCATCTTCGACTCCATCCGACAACACCGCAATGAAGTAGCCCATGAACCGATGGAGTTTCTAGCTAACTCGAAACGCAATTTTGATTCTGCAAAATTTCAGGACCTAATTACGCTTCTGGCAAAAATAGAAAAGTGGTGGCTTATTAATTTCGAACTTTCTATTGACCCAGATATGCTCCCTGAAGGAGCGAACTTAGATGAAGTGTTACCTGGCCCAATCTGGAGCCTGCAACTAATGCTCGATATTGCGCAGGGTAATGAACCTGAAGAGGGGTACTATTACAAAGCCTTCAAGCAGGCCAAATCTAACAACTCACCCAACGAGAACTAGCTCAATAAAAATACACCAGCAATTAATTTGAACACTTACCCCGCCACTTCCTTCACCACCCCCGCAATCCTCTCCGCCCACAACTTAACCTGCACCCCATCCTCCCCCTCCACCATCACCCTGAGTAACGGTTCGGTGCCGGATGGACGCAACAACACCCGCCCTTTGCCGTTCAAGTCGCGCTCGGCCTTGGCCACTTCCGCCTTGACGGGCGTGAGTTCCAGCAGCTCGACCGCCTTGCCTTTCACTTTGACGTTAATGAGGATTTGAGGGTACATGTGCAGGTCGGTTGTGGCTTGCGCCAAGGTCTGCTGCTTCATGCGCAAAGCACACAGCACTTGCAGCGCGGAAACGATACCGTCGCCGGTGCTGTGTTTGTCCAGGCAGATGATGTGCCCCGAATTCTCGCCGCCAAGCTGCCATTTCTTTTCCAGCAAGACTTCCATCACGTAGCGGTCGCCCACTTTGGCGCGCGCAAACGGGATGCCCAGCTTCTGCATGGCGTGTTCGAAAGCAAGGTTGGTCATCAGCGTACCCACGACGCCGCCATGCAATGTTCCCAACGCCTGGCGGTGCCTGGCGATGATATAGAGCAATTGGTCGCCGTCGTAAAGCTTTCCTTCAGCATCGACCATGATCAGACGGTCGCCGTCGCCGTCGAGCGCGAGACCGATATCGGCGTGTTGTTCTTTTACCGCTTGCTGCAGGTTCTTGGGCGATGTCGCGCCGTAGCCGTCATTGATGTTCTTGCCATTCGGCTCCGCGCCGATGGCAACGACATCTGCCCCGAGTTCATGGAAGACGTGGCGCGCGATGTGATAAGTCGCACCATGCGCACTGTCCACCACGATCTTGAGCCCGCGCAAATTCATGTCGGCCGGGAACGTGCTCTTGCAGAACTCGATATAGCGACCGACCGCATCGTCGATGCGCTTGGCTTTGCCCAGACTGCCGGAAGGATTGGTCTGCATCGCGTTATCCAGTTCGGCCTCGATGGCCCGCTCGACCTCATCCGGCAATTTCATACCGCTGCCCGAGAAGAACTTGATGCCGTTATCGTCGAACGGATTGTGCGATGCGGAGATGACCACCCCTGCCTGCAAACGCAGCGCCCGCGTCAGGTAAGCCACTGCGGGAGTCGGTATCGGTCCGGCCAGGTAAACGTCGATGCCGGCTGCGATGAGTCCTGCTTCCAGTGCCGACTCCAGCATGTAGCCGGAGATGCGCGTGTCCTTGCCGATCAATACTCCCGGACGCTCGCTCTGCGCATGCTCGGTTTTTGCCAACACCTTGCCCGCGGCGTAGCCCAGCAGCATCACGAATTGCGGCGTGATGGGATGCTCTCCCACGCGCCCGCGCACGCCATCGGTACCGAAATATTTTCTGCTCATCTCATCCCTCGTTTAATGTATTCCATATCTTCAAGGCATCGGCGGTCTCTCGCACATCGTGAACACGCACGATGGATGCACCGCGCTGCACCGCCAACAACGCTGACACCACGCTCGCAGCAATCCTGTCGCCCACTTCACGTCCCGTGATCGCACCCAGCATGGATTTTCGCGACAGTCCGGCCAGAACCGGCACACCCAAAGTACCGAATGCTGCCAGGCCGCGCAACAGGTCGAGATTATGCGCCAGCGTCTTGCCAAATCCAAAGCCGGGGTCGATCACGATACGCTCACGTGCGATGCCGGCAATTTCCGCAGCGGCCATGCGTTCACGCAGGAAATTGCCTACCTCGTCGGTAACGTTCTGATACGCCGGCTGCTCCTGCATGGTCTGCGGCTTGCCTTGTTTGTGCATCAGGCACACGGCAGCATCGCTCCCGGCGACCACTGCCAGCGCCCCCTCCGTTTGCAATGCGTTGATGTCGTTGACCATACTCGCACCTGCCACCAAGGCAGCGCGCATCACTCCAGGTTTGTAAGTGTCGACGGAGATCGGGACGGAAATGCCGCGCAAGCCTTCGATCACGTGCAGTACGCGGTCCAGTTCCTCCTGCTCGCTGACTATCGCCGCACCGGGACGCGTTGACTCTCCCCCGATATCCAGGATGTCCGCACCGTCTTCAATCAGCTTCATAGCATGGGCAATCGCGTCGCCGGCGGATAGGTGACGCCCGCCATCTGAAAACGAATCCGGCGTAACGTTGACGATTCCCATCACGAGCGGGCGCGAAAGATCGAACTGGAATTTACCGCAGTGGAACATATGAAAACGGGGGCCAAGCCCCCGTGTGTAAGTTAAACGCCTTCAGCCGGCTTGTTGGTCGCCGTTGCCGTCGGGGTTTCATCCTTCGGCGGCTCGGGCGCTTTGTTGCTCTGGCTCGGCCTGGGTGGACGCGGCGGATTGCCCGCCATGATGTCGTTGATCTGGTCGGCGTCGATAGTTTCCCACTCCAGCAAAGCCTTGGTCATGGCTTCGATCTTGTCGCGATTCGCTTCGATCAGGCTGCGCGCCAACGCGTATTGCTGGTCGATAATGCGACGAATCTCCATGTCCACCTTCTGCATGGTCGCTTCGGAGATATTCTTGTGCGAAGTCACCGAGCGCCCGAGGAACACTTCACCTTCGTTTTCGGCGTACACCATCGGACCCAGCGCATCGGACATGCCCCACTGCGTGACCATCTTGCGTGTCATGTCGGTGGCGCGTTCGAAGTCGTTGGATGCACCAGTCGTCATCTGGTGCATGAATATTTCTTCCGCAATACGTCCGCCGAACAGCACCGCGATCGTGGACAGGATGCGATCCTTGTCCATGCTGTAGCGGTCTTCCGACGGCAATTGCATGGTCAACCCCAGCGCGCGGCCGCGCGGGATGATGGTGACTTTGTGCACCGGATCGGTCTTGGGCATCAGCTTTGCCACCACGGCATGGCCGGACTCGTGATACGCCGTGTTGCGGCGTTCCTCTTCCGGCATGATCATGGATTTTCGCTCCGCGCCCATCATGATCTTGTCCTTGGCTGCTTCAAAATCTTCCATATCGACGAAACGTTTGCCGCGCCGCGCGGCAAACAGGGCGGACTCGTTCACCAGATTGGCCAGATCGGCACCGGACATGCCGGGCGTGCCGCGTGCCAGGATATCGGCCTTGACGTCGGGAGCCACCGGAACTTTACGCATGTGCACCATAAGGATCTGCTCACGGCCGCGGATATCCGGCAGCGGCACCACGACCTGACGGTCGAAACGGCCGGGACGCAGCAATGCGGGGTCGAGCACATCGGGACGGTTGGTGGCGGCGATCACGATCACGCCGGACGCACCTTCGAAACCGTCCATTTCCACCAGCAGCGCGTTCAGTGTTTGCTCGCGCTCATCATTACCGCCGCCCAGTCCTGCGCCGCGCTGGCGACCGACCGCGTCGATCTCGTCAATGAATACGATACAGGGCGACTGCTTTTTGGCCTGTTCGAACATGTCGCGCACGCGCGCCGCACCGACGCCGACGAACATTTCGACGAAATCGGAACCGGAAATGGAGAAGAACGGCACCTTGGCTTCGCCCGCAATGGCCTTGGCCAGCAGTGTCTTACCCGTACCTGGACTGCCCACCATCAGCACGCCGCGCGGAATACGTCCGCCCAAGTTCTGGAACTTTGTCGGATCGCGCAGGAAATCGACCAGTTCGGAGACTTCCTCCTTGGCTTCGTCGCAACCGGCCACATCGGCGAAAGTCACGCGTTCCTTGGCATCGTCCAGCATGCGCGCCTTGCTCTTGCCGAACGAAAAAGCGCCGCCGCCCTTGCCGCCCTGCATCTGGCGCATGAAGAATATCCACACGCCGATCAGCAACAGCATCGGGAACCACGATACAAAGATGCTCATCAGGAAGGACTGTTCCTCTTCCGGCTTGGCTTCGATCTTCACACCGTTCTTGAGCAGGTCGGAAACCAGCCACAGGTCGCTGGGCGCATAGGTCGTGATGCGCTTGCCGTCGGTGGTCGTCGCTTTCAGGGTACGGCCTTCGATAGTCACCTTCTCGATATGGCCCGATTTCACTTCATCGAGAAATTGCGAATAATCCAGTTGCGCTTGCGCCGTCGATTGCTGGCGCGCGTTGAATTGATTGAAGACGGTCATCAGCACCAATGCGACAACCAGCCAGATTCCGACACTTTTGAATAAATTGTTCACACATGCTCCTTATGAGCGGTAATACCGAAGTTGCATTAGACACTGTCCGGGGCTATTACTCAAGCTTGCCCAGCCCCACCAAATACTGCTCGCTACTGCGGTCGCGCGATGCTTTCGGCTTGCGCGTAACCACTTTTGAAAAGTGGTTACGCGCAAGCTTCAGATAATCCTCAAACCCAACGCCCTGAAACACCTTCACCAGAAACGATCCACCCGGCGCCAAATGGTGGACCGCGAAATCCAGCGCCAGTTCAGCCAGATGCATGGCACGCGCCTGATCGGCCGAACTCACACCGCTGATATTGGGTGCCATGTCCGAAATTACAAGGCCGATCTGGCGCCCTTCCAGCTTTTCCTCGAGTTGAGCCAGTACGCTTTCTTCGCGGAAATCGCCCTGAATGAACTCCACCCGCGGTAGCGGATGCAAGGGGAGCAGGTCCAGCGCGATGATGCGCCCTTGCTGACCGAGTTTGCTTGCGACCACCTGACACCACCCGCCGGGCGTCGCCCCCAGGTCCACCACCACCATGCCGGGCTTGATGAGGTGGTCGCGTTCGTCTATTTCCAACAGCTTGTATGCAGCCCGGGAACGATACCCGTCCTTCTGTGCCTGCTGCACATAAGGGTCGTTTACATGCTCGCGCATCCATTGTTTGCTGGTTTTAGAAGCCTTCATCGTTTAGAATCCGCGCCTTAAATCAGGAAAACCACTCATCATGTTATCTCTCTCCGTTTTACAGCGCCGCGACCTCAAGGCGCGCGCGCATGCACTCAATCCTGTCGTCATCATCGGCAACGCCGGCCTGACGCCTGCCGTTCTGGATGAAATCGAGCGCAGCCTGAAAAGCCATGATCTGCTGAAGATCCGCGTCATGAACGACGACCGGGAAGCGCGTGCAGCGATGTTGCAGGAGATATGCGAACAACTGAAGGCAGGCCCGGTACAGCACATAGGCAAGATACTGGTCGTGTTTCGCCCTCTGGAGGTTCCAATCGCCAAGCCCCCCAAACGTCGCCAGGGCAAGGCCGTTCAAAGCAAAAAACAACTCGGCAGCCGCACCTGATCCTTCCCGATACCCGGGAAGGAAAAACCTGACTAAACGTATTGAACTTCCACCACTTCGTATTCGCGGATTCCGCCCGGCGCCCGCACTTCCGCGATATCTCCAACCACCTTGCCTATCAATGCCCGTGCAATCGGTGAGCTGATGGAAATCTTGCGTTTCTTGATGTCGGCTTCATCGTCGCCGACGATCTGGTAGGTCACGACATCGCCGTTGTTGGCGTCTTCCAGGATCACGGTCGAACCGAACACGCAGCGTCCGTCCGCATTGAGCGTTTTCGGGTCGATGACCTGCGCACTGCCCAGCTTGAATTCCAGCTCGACGATGCGTCCTTCGACGAACGACTGGCGCTCCTTGGCCGCTTCATATTCGGCGTTTTCCGATAGATCACCCTGCGCACGCGCTTCAGAAATGGCGTTGATGACCGAAGGTCTGTCCACCGTCTTCAGGCGGTGCAACTCCTGGCGCAATAACTCGGCGCCGTTCACAGTCAAAGGAACTTTACTCATGCCGCTTTCCCCTTCTTTCTATTTTTTTATTTTTCCAGACGACGGTGCAGGGACTGCACGTCATAGACTTGCAACTCGGCCAGGTGCTGCATACCCATACAGGCGGCGCGCGCACCGGCAAGCGTAGTGTAGTAGGTTACACGGCCTTGCAGTGCGGCATGGCGGATCGAATACGAATCGCGCATCACGGAAGGTCTGCTATCCACCGTATTGACGATGAGACTCACGTCACCGTTCTTGATCATATCCACGATATGTGGACGCCCTTCCGCAACCTTGTTCACCACGGTCACTTCGACTCCAGCCGCCGTGATCACCGATCCGGTTCCTCGAGTGGCCAGTATGGTGAAGCCGAGCTGCTTCAATGTACGAGCAACTTCCACTGTACCTGCCTTGTCTTCTTCGCGCACGCTGATGAACACCTTGCCGCCCTTCGGCAACTTCACGCTGGCGGCGAGCTGGGATTTGACGAAGGCTTCGGCGAAAGTTTCCCCCACGCCCATCACCTCTCCGGTGGACTTCATCTCTGGACCGAGGATGGTATCCACGCCGGGGAATTTGATGAAGGGGAACACCGCTTCTTTTACCGAGTAATACGGCGGAATCACTTCCTTGGTAAATCCCTGCTGCTCCAGCGACTGCCCGGCCATGCAGCGTGCGGCGATCTTTGCTAGCGGCACGCCGGTAGCCTTGGATACGAACGGCACGGTACGCGAGGCTCGCGGATTCACTTCCAACACGAACACGGTATCGCCCTGGATGGCGAACTGCACGTTCATCAATCCGACCACATTGAGCGATTTCGCCATTGCCACGGTCTGGCGGCGCAATTCGTCCTGCAGCTTGACCGACAATGAGTATGGCGGAAGCGAACATGCCGAGTCGCCGGAATGCACCCCCGCCTGCTCGATGTGCTCCATGATGCCGCCGATGATGACTTGCGTGCCGTCGGACACCGCATCCACATCCACTTCGATGGCATCGTTCAGGAACCGGTCGAGCAGAATGGGCATACGCTCCGGATAGGTCTCCGACATCTCCTCGGCATCGCGCATATAGCGCTCGAGATCGGACTGCGCATGGATGATCTCCATCGCGCGACCGCCCAGCACGTTGGATGGGCGCATCACCAGCGGATAACCGATCTCGGCTGCACCGGCCACTGCATCGGCCACGTTGCTTGCCGTACGATTCGGAGGCTGCTTCAGATTCAAGTCGCGCAACATCGCCTGAAAGCGTGCGCGGTCTTCCGCACAATCGATCATGTCCGGTGTGGTGCCGATGATGGGCACCCCGTTTTTCTCCAGACCACGTGCCAGCTTGAGCGGAGTCTGACCGCCGTATTGCACGATCACGCCGACGGGTTTCTCCACCGCCACCACTTCCAGCACGTCTTCCAGCGTCAGCGGCTCGAAGTACAGGCGATCGGAAGTGTCATAGTCGGTCGAAACCGTCTCGGGATTGCAGTTGACCATGATGGTCTCGTAGCCGTCCTCGCGCATTGCCAGCGCGGCATGCACGCAGCAGTAGTCGAACTCGATGCCCTGGCCGATGCGGTTCGGTCCGCCACCCAGCACCATGATCTTCTTGTTGCCGGTAGGCTGAGATTCGCATTCTTCCTCGTAGGTCGAATACATATAGGCGGTGTTGGTGGCGAACTCGGCAGCGCAGGTATCCACGCGCTTGAACACCGGGCGCACGCCCAGCGCATGGCGATAGGCACGCACCGATTCATCGTCGATACCCAGCAATTTAGCCAGGCGCGCATCGGCAAAACCGCTGCGTTTCAACGTGCGCAGATGATCCGCAGTCAGGCTTTCCAGCGTATGGCCTGCCAGCGCCTGTTCCTGACGGATCAGGTCCTCGATCTGCACCAGGAACCACGGATCGATCTTGCTGACGTCAAATACTTCTTGAACGCTCATGCCGAGACGGAACGCATCGCTCACCGCCCAGATGCGATCCGGGCCGGGATTACCCAGTTCGGATACGATGGCCTCACGATCGCCGAACTTCGTATCTAGCCCGTTTACGCCGACTTCCAGCCCGCGCAGGGCCTTCTGGAACGACTCCTGGAAAGTCCGGCCGATGGCCATCACCTCTCCAACCGACTTCATCTGCGTGGTCAGCCGGTCGTTGGCTTGCGGGAATTTTTCGAACGCGAAACGCGGGATCTTGGTCACCACGTAATCGATGGTCGGTTCGAACGAGGCCGGGGTGGCGCCGCCGGTGATGTCGTTCTTTAACTCGTCCAGCGTATAGCCGACGGCCAGCTTGGCCGCGACCTTGGCGATGGGAAAACCGGTAGCCTTGGACGCCAACGCCGAGGAACGCGACACGCGCGGGTTCATCTCGATCACCACCATGCGCCCGTCCTTCGGGTTGATGGAGAACTGCACATTGGAACCGCCCGTCTCCACGCCGATCTCGCGCAGCACCGCCAGCGAGGCGTCGCGCATGATCTGGTATTCCTTGTCGGTCAGCGTCTGCGCCGGGGCGACGGTGATGGAATCGCCGGTATGCACGCCCATCGGGTCGAGGTTCTCGATGGAGCAGATGATGATGCAGTTGTCGTTGCGGTCGCGCACGACTTCCATCTCGTATTCTTTCCAACCGAGCAGAGATTCCTCGATCAGCAGTTCGCGTGTGGGTGAAGCTTCCAGGCCGCGTTCGCATATCTCGACGAATTCTTCGCGGTTGTAGGCGATACCGCCGCCGCTGCCGCCCATGGTGAAGGACGGACGGATGATGGTCGGGAAGCCCAGCGCCTGTTGCACCTGCAAGGCCTCTTCCATGCTGTGAGCGATGTTGGAACGGGCCGAGGCCAGACCGATGCGGGTCATCGCCTGTTTGAACTTCTCGCGGTCTTCCGCCATGTCGATGGCATCGCGCGAGGCGCCGATCATCTCGACCTTGTATTTTTCCAGCACGCCGTGCTTGGCCAGATCGAGCGCACAGTTCAGCGCGGTCTGTCCGCCCATGGTCGGCAGGATCGCATCCGGCTTTTCCTTGGCGATGATCTTCTCCACCATCTGCCAGGTGATAGGCTCGATGTAGGTCGCATCCGCCATGTTCGGATCGGTCATGATGGTCGCCGGATTCGAGTTCACCAGGATGACGCGGTAACCTTCTTCCTTCAGCGCCTTGCAAGCCTGGGCACCGGAATAGTCGAACTCGCACGCCTGCCCGATGACGATGGGACCCGCGCCTATGATCAGGATGCTCTTAATATCTGTACGCTTTGCCATTTACTTGCCCATCATCGCAACGAAGCGATCAAACAGTGTGTCCACGTCATGCGGTCCGGGACTCGCTTCGGGGTGCCCCTGGAAACAAAACGCGGGTTTATCGGTCAATTCGAAACCCTGCAGCGTGCCGTCGAACAACGAGATGTGGGTGACGCGCGCGTTCTTCGGCAGCGTCGCCGCATCCACCGCAAAACCGTGGTTCTGGCTGGTGATCATCACGCGTTTGGTCTGCGTATCCTGCACCGGATGGTTCGCGCCGCGGTGGCCGAACTTCATCTTTACCGTCTTTGCACCTGACGCCAGACCAAGGATCTGGTGCCCCAGGCAGATGCCGAATAGCGGCACGCCCACCTCGAGGAATTTTTGAGTCGCTGCAATCGCGTAATCGCACGGCTCCGGATCGCCGGGGCCGTTGGACAGGAACACACCGTCCGGCTTCAGCGCGAGGACTTCGGCAGCGCTGGCCTTCGCTGGAACCACAGTGATGCGGCAACCGCGCTCGGCCAGCATGCGCAGGATATTGCGCTTCACGCCGAAGTCGTAGGCCACTACGTGGAAGGATTTGGGATTTAGGATTTTGGATTTGGCTGCATCGCCTTTCCCCAAATCCGAAATCCCAGCTCCCAAATCCTGATACCCAACGCCCAATTCCCACTCGCGTTGCGTCCATTCGTAAGATTTGTCGCAACTCACCACTTGCGCCAGATCCATTCCTGCCAGTCCGGCAAAGTTGCGCGCCGCTTTCAACGCCGCCTCCACGTCATTGCCCGTTGCGATGCAACCATTCTGTGCGCCCTTGCTGCGCAGGATGCGTGTCAGCTTGCGCGTATCGATACCGGCGATGGCGACCACATTGTTGGCCTTGAGGTATTCAGGCAGGGACTGTGTACTGCGAAAGTTGCTGACCGTCATGGACAGATCGCGAATGATCAGACCGCTGGCAAATACCTGGCGCGATTCCACATCTTCAGGGTTGCAGCCCACGTTCCCGATATGCGGGTAGGTCAATGTGACGATCTGCTTGCAATAGGACGGATCGGTGAGGATTTCCTGGTAGCCGGTGATGGCAGTGTTGAACACCACCTCGCCGACACTGCTGCCGGAGGCGCCGATGGCGGTTCCGCGAAACACTGTCCCATCGGCTAAAACTAGAATGGCAGGACTTGTTTGCGACACCGGATGCTCCCTTGAACTGGACATAAAGAAGCGGGAAGAACATTGCGTCCATCCCGCTTTTGGATTGTCGTGCATTATAGCG
>DAIDAG010000040.1 GCA_027310725.1 Sideroxydans sp.
CAGCACGTCGGCGGCGGCATAGCCCAGCATGCGCTCGGCGCCGATGTTGAAGATCTGGATCACCCCTTTTTCGTCGGTGGCGATACTGGAGAAGTTGGCACTGGTGAGGATCGCGTTCTGCAGGGCGCCGGTTTTAAGCAAGGTCCCCAAACGTGCGGTCTCGATGACTCCTTCCGCCGTTCCTGCAGTCTGGTTGGGCAATGCCGAATGTGTTGTTTGTTCAACCATGGCTGACTTTCCTGCAAAGAAAAACAGGATTTTGGACAATCTTGCATTCAGGTTTTGTAAAGAACATGGCGTTATGCCTCCTTCAGCAAACGATGGAACTCTTTCCTGACCACGTCGTAGCATTCACATGAGTGTTTTTCCAATCCGGCACGGCTCAGTACGGTGATGTGTCCGCGGCGGTAACTGATCAAACCGGCGCGTTGGAGATCGCCCGCGGTTTCCGTGATGCCTTCGCGCCGGACGCCGAGCATACTGGCGATCAGTTCCTGCGTCATGATCAGTTCCTGCGATGGCAAGCGATCCAGCGTCTGCAACAGCCAGCGACACATTTGCTGTTCCATCGAATGGTGCCGGTTGCAGACGGCGGTTTGGGACATTTGCGTGATCAATGCCTGGGTATAACGCAGCATCAATTTCATCATCGGTCCCGCGCGATTGAATTCTTCCATCATCACCTGGGCTTTCAGGCGGTAGCCGTAACCGCCGGTGCATACTGCGGCCCGGCTGGGTGTGGTATTGCCGCCCATGAAAAGGGAAATTCCGACTACGCCTTCATTGCCCACGCCCGATATCTCTGCCGAGGCGCCATTTTCCATGACGTAGTGCAGCGACACGATGGCGGTCGTCGGGAAATAGACATGATGCAGCTGGTCGCCGGATTCATACAGGACTTCACCGAGCGGCATCGGGACCGATTCCAGATGGGGAGCGATGCGTTCGAATGTCTCCTTCGGCAGCGAGGCGAGAAGGTGGTTCTGCCAGGGTGTTTGCTGTGTGGACATCTTGGCAACCATATTCTTGTCTCCGGAGCGTGCAGCTGATAGGTAAAACCGATAATGCAACGGAAATATAGAAGCGAAATACTGCAAAGGCCAAGCCGCATATACCTGTATAGCATGCTATCCGGGGCGGTTATGTGCGCTACCGCACGTACAACAGTTGCGGGATGAATTCGGTGTGCTAACCCTCCATCCTGTTTGATTCACCCGACGCTCAACCGCGTTCAGTGGCATCCTCCATCGCAAGCAGGATCAACTGTGTCCGGCCTGTCTTGCAGATGAGGCGTCTTGCATTGAGCAGCATCCTGCGTCTTCCGATGCCCGGGAAATCATGAACGACTTCGAAGTCTTCGAGAACCCGGTTGTGCGGCAGAATGGTTTCCAGCAATTCCCTCAGTTTTGGAATATCCCACTGGTGTTTGCCCAATTCATAGATCTGGCGGCCCACGGTATCTTCCGGCGTGACATTGAATTTCTGGTAGAACG
The DNA here is from genome assembly GCA_027310725.1 of Sideroxydans sp. Taxonomy (GTDB): domain Bacteria; phylum Pseudomonadota; class Gammaproteobacteria; order Burkholderiales; family Gallionellaceae; genus Sideroxyarcus. The sequence goes on from DAIDAG010000040.1 coordinate 1,494, forward strand.
AGCGGCTGACGGAAACGACCTTGAGGGCATCGTCCAGCACAATGAGCGGCTCGCGCACCGTATCCACGATACTTTCGGCGAATTCGCGCGCTTCTGTGACCGCGGTTTCGGCCTGCACGCGCTCGGTGATGTCGGTAACGGCGATGCGCACCGAGAATGCCCCGCCCGGTGTGTGCAGGCCGGGTGCCTGCTCAAGCTCCTCGGAGCCAAGCGCATTGCGCACCTTTAACGAATCCAGTTGGGCGCTAAAGTGCGAACCATCCTCGCGCTGAAACACCAGTTCGCACCGCTGTCTTTGGTCGTGCTTCAGTACGCTGCCAAAATGCAGATACCAGCGATCACGGTCTGCCTCGGCGACAAATTGCGAAAATCGGCGCTTGATCAGTTTGCTTCGCACCACGCCCAGCATATCGGCGGCTGTGAGGTTGATCTCGTTGATCATGCCCTCGCGGCTCAGGGTGAGATAGCCGATGGGCGCGAAGTCATAGAGATCCGCGTAACGGTCGCGGGACTCCTCCATGGCGATCTCCGCCTGGCGCAAGGCATCGTTCTGCATCTGCAGCTCGACCTGATGCACCTGCAGTTCATGCAGGAGTTTATGCAGCAGCTCCTCGCCCGGTTGCGGGTTCACCAGCACCATCTGCTCTTTGTCGATGCGTGCCTCGGCTTCTGAGCGCAGGGAGTTCGGTATTTTTGTCTTGTCGTCCATGGTGCATCCTTAAAACCGGGTTGTTGCCTCTTTATTTGACTTCTTCTATCGCCAGCAGGATCAAGGGCGTTCCTTCCGCCTTGCCGGTAATGCGCCGCGCGTTTAGCAGCATCTTGCGTTTGCCGATGACCGGGAAGTCATGCTCGACCTCGAAGCCTTCGATTACCTGGTTGCCCGGCAACAGGGATTCCAGCAGTTCCCTGAGTTTCGGGATGTCCCACTGCCGGTTGCCCAATTCGTACAGTTGGCGGCCTACAGTGTCTTGCGGCGAGACCTTGAAGCTATCGTAGAACGAGTTGCTGGCCAGGACGATCTTGCATGTGCCATCCAGTACGATGAGCGGTTCGTGCACCGTGTTCACGATGCTTTCGGATAATTCCCGCGCATCCCGCGTCGCGGTTTCGGCCAGCAGGCGTTTGGTGATGTCGGTAAAAGTCAGCACCACGCCGTCGATCACGTTGTCCAGTGTGCGGTAGGGCTGGATGCGTGCCTGATACCAGGCACCGGAAGCGGTGCTCACTTCGCGTTCGCGCGGTACCAGCGTATCGAGCACGGCCTGTGCATCGGCGAGCAGATCGTCATCCTTGATGTTCGATTTGATATCGCCCAGCGGGCGGCCAACATCCGAGGCGACGAGACGATAGACCTGAACTGCCTCGCGCGTGAATCGCTTGATATTCAGGGTGTCGTTGAGAAAGACCGTGCCGATGTTGATATTGTCGAGCAGATTCTTCATGTCGTTCTGCATGCCGGCCAGTTGCTCGATCTTGTTTTGCAGTTCGGCGTTGACGGTCACCAGTTCCTCATTGACGGATTGCAGTTCTTCCTTGGAGGTTTCCAGTTCTTCATTGGTGGACTGCAGTTCTTCGTTGGTGGACTGCATCTCCTCGTTGGCGGACTTGAGCTCCTCGTTGGAGGCCTGTTGTTCCTCGATGGTGGCATGCAGGTTTTCCTTGGTATAGGTCAGATCGCGTTCCAGTTCTTCGATGCGGCGCTGTTCCGCCGATACTGCGGGGCGCTTGCCGCGCGCGGGCTTTCCCGCAATTGCGGACGATTCGGCTGCCTTTTCCGGCTTTGCGATCACGTCCTGGAAGCTCACCAGCAGCAACCCCTGGCCGATGTTTGCAACGGGCAAGGGACGCACGCTGAAGCTGACTCTGAATATATTGCCGTTGCTTCCAAATGAGGCTTCCCGGTTCAGGACAGGGATCCCTTTGTCGGCCGTTTCCTGAATGGCGGTACGCAATTCCAGTTGCAATCCCTCGCGCGCCATTTCGATCACATTGAGCGTGGCCTGGCCGGGGGCGGGACGCAGGTATTTTCCGGTGTCGCCATGCACAAACAATATGTCCCCCTTGGTATTGGTCACGACCGAGGCCGGGGCATAGGACTGCAGCAAGGCGCGCCGGGTCAATTCGGCGAAGTCGGTTTCTTTGATCTGGGCAGTCACGTCATCAGGACCTTTGGTCGGGTTATCTTTGGTCCAGGACAGTCCGCTGGACATCATGGTGCGGTTTGAAGCGATCGAGGGCGTGGTCTGGTAGAACTTCCATTTGCGGTTGAGCGCCGTGAAAAGTTCGACATGGTTGCCGATGCTCTCCGAAGGGGAGAGGAACAGCACGCCACCCGGCTTCAGCGCGTAGTGAAACGCCGGGATGACCCGGTTCTGCAACTCCGGTTCCAGATAGATCATCAGATTGCGGCAACTGAGCAAGTCCAGCTTGGTGAAAGGCGGGTCCTTGATGATGTTCTGGGTGGCGAACACCACCATCTCGCGGATCTCCTTTTTTACGCGGTAGCCTGCATCTTCTTTGATGAAGAAGCGGCGCAACCTTTCCGGCGTGACATCCTGGGCGATGTTGGGCGGATAGACGCCGGCGCGCGCGATGGCGATGGCATCGTCGTCGAGGTCAGTGCTGTAGATCTGGGTCTTGAAAACGGATTGATTCTCGCTCATGAGTTCATGCAGCAGTATGGCGATGGAATAGGCTTCTTCGCCGGTGGCGCAACCTGCCACCCAGACGCGGAACACATAGTGTTCCGGCTTGTTCTTGAGCAGCTCGGGGAGAATATTTTGCTTGAGCACGACGAACGCCTCCGGATCGCGGAAGAAGCTGGTGACGTTGATCAGCAACTCCTTGAACAGCGACTGGACTTCAGGCGGATGTTCCTTGAGGTAGCGTGCGTAAGTATCCATGTCGTCGATGTTGTGTTGCGACATGCGCCGTTCGATGCGGCGGCCTATGGTACTTTTCTTGTACAGCGAGAAGTCGTTTCCGGTGCCTGAGCGCAGCAGCATCAGGATCCGGCTCAAACCGTTTTCAGCGGCCGGCGATGGCGTTGCTTCCTTGGTGATCGACAACTTGAGCTTGTTATTCAGCAATTGCTCCGGCATCTTCTCTACCGGCAACGTATAGGAAGCATAGCCTGCCTGAATCGCGCTGACCGGCATGCCGTCGTATTTCGCGGTGCCCGGATCCTGCACCAGCGTGATACCGCCCGCGCCTTGAATGGAGCGCAGTCCCAGCGTGCCATCGGTACCGGTACCCGACAGGATGATGCCGACGGCTTTTTCGCCCTGATCTTCCGCCAGCGAACGCAGGAAAGAGTCGATGACCATGCGTTGTCCTCGAGGCATTTCCGGTGTGCTGAGCTGCAGATTGCCGTGGAAGATGGCCATTTCGCGGTTGGGCGGCAGCACATACACGCAATTCCGCTCCACTTTTACGTGATCCCGGGCCTCGACCACAGGCATGGTGGTCGTGCGCTGCAGGATCTCGGTAAGCATGCTGTCGTGATCGGGGTCAAGGTGTGATACCAGCACGAAAGCCATGCCGCTGTCCGGCGGGATGCTGCGAAAGAACTGCTCAAACGCTTCCAGCCCGCCGGCCGAGGCACCGATGCCAACGATATGGAAGCCGGCATCTGTTTGTTTGACTTTCACTGGTGCCGGTTTGGCCTCGACGGGAGGGTTTTTGGGATTTCTCACGACTTTCTTGATTGTCACAGAACACCCTTGTTTGTGCGGGAACACGTCTATGCTACTCCGAATTCAGGCGTATTCTATTTTTTGACTTTAAGTGTGCTAACGCACAGAGCGGGGCGGCGCAAAGGTAGAAGATGCACGCGGGTGTTTCTCCTCCCCCTGATGAGCACCTGATGTACTAAGGCCCGGTCGGCCCCCCGACCGGGCCTTTTTTTGCGGTTGCCGCATTTTCCCGAAGTGAGTATTGCGACAAACCTTGAACCCTGTCGTTGAATCGATCCACGGGCATCCGCTTCGATCACACCGGGCGGTACGCACCCGACAGCAAGATCCACAAACTTCTTGAGCTCGACGCAAGTCTCGCGCGGCATCCTCGCAATGGTAGACTTCATCCAGGATTTTCCATGTATGGACCGGGCACGATTCCCCGTGTCTGGTTCAATACTCAAGCCCGAATGGGTCAAGTATCAGTTGGCGAAACGAACATGAATAGCTCATCCAGCCTGTGCCCATGCGGCAGCAACAAGGATTTTTCAAATTGCTGCGCACGTTACATCGAGGGAAACGAACCCGCACCCACCGCCGAAGCGCTGATGCGCTCGCGCTATACCGCCTACACGCTGCCGCGTGAAGACTACCTGCTCGCGACCTGGCATTCTTCCACTCGCCCGTCTGCATTGGGCCTGGCGGAAGAAGCGCCTGCCCAATGGATCGGCCTGCAAGTCAAACGCCATGAACAAACGGATGCGGAACACGCCAGGGTCGAATTCGTGGCCCGCTACAAAATGAATGGACGCGCGTACCGGCTGCATGAAGTCAGCCGTTTCGTGCTCGAAAACGGGAAATGGTTCTACGTGGACGGGGAGGTTGAATGAGGGCGCCGCACACTTTGCAGCGCCCTCTTTAGATCACATCGTCCGGGATTACAGCTTCTGGTGGGTGCCGTCGCAAGTCATGCCGTTCCCGCTGTGCTTGCAGCCACAGAAATAGACAGTCTCCGATTTTTCGGCCTTGTATTCCCTGGGAGTGAACTCGCTGCCTTTGTGGCTGCCATCGCAAAAAGGCTGTCCGGCACTTTTGCCGCAAGTGCAGTACCAGTAGCTCTTGCCGGCTTCAACTGCGACGGCGAAAGGGGATTTCTGGGCGATATGGGGTTTCTTTTCGGACATGTTCGATTCCTTTGGTTACTGTGGCCGTTTTATCAAGGCACTTTGGGTGCCGGGTATCGTGGCCCACTTTTCAATTGCAGCGGAACGGCGCTGCCCCATTTGGTTCTCTATTCCCGGCGTGCCGGAAGGAGAGTGCCTGCATGTTAGGTTGCAGGCAGGGAAAGATAAAGCGGTTAATACGGGATGGGGTGTTCCATAAATGGAACAACAAATATTTTTGCAGCAGGAGTCATCCTGCTTTTCCCGATTTTAAAGTGAGCGGTCATCAAAACGTTCGATTGTGGTCGTCGCAAGACTGGTGCCTTCAAGACGGCGGGCGTTGACCGTGGCGGAGATATTCACGCCAATTGATCAAGGAGTGCGGCGAGTTTTTCGAGGCTTTGCGTCCAGCCTTGCTCCATGCCCGCAATGGCACCTGCTACGGCAGGGGTAGACCGCAGAACGATTGCATGCAATGTGACTTTGGTCTTGCCGTTGCAGTCCTCGAAGGTCACGCCGTTGCGCACTTCGAGTTGCGGCTGGCCGGTTTCGTCCGGCATGGCATTGGTGATGAACACCAGTCGTTCGGGAGCGATGACTTCCTCGAATGCGCCGCCCATAGGCATGTCGAAATCGAACGGTGAACCTTGCGGGCCGTGCATGTGCACGAGAATGGCGTTGCCGGGCTTCGCATCCCACTGGCACAACGGATTGGTAAAGCCATGCGGCCCCCACCATTGCTCGATGTGTTTGGGGTCAGTCCACGCTTGCCACACCAGGGCACGCGGCGCATCGAACACGCGTGAGATAGATAATTCCGTGTTTTCTGCAATGCTCATGTTCGCCCCTGCTCATTTATTGATCACGGTTTAATTTGTAATGCAGACACACCACACCCGACGCAAAAATTTTACTTTTTACCAGCGTGAGTGCGGTTCTGTCTTTGATGTTTTTGAATAAGGGAACACCTTGCCCCAGCAAAATCGGATTGATGAACAGCCAATACTCGTCGATGAGGTTTTCCGCCATCAGCGCGTGGGTGGCGGTGGGACTGCCAAACATCAGGATTTCGCTGCCCGCACTTTGCTTCAGCTTGTTGAGTTCGTCGGTTAAATTACTGCTGATGATTTTTGTATTGACGTGATTTTTTTCTTGCAGCGTTTTCGACAATACGATTTTTCCGGCATTTTTATACCAGCGCGAATGTTCAATATCGTGTCGAGTGGGATTGGGTTTATCTGCCGCAGTGGGCCAATACGATTCCATCATCTGGTAAGTATTGCGTCCGTACAATGCAGTGTCGGCCTGCTGAATCCTTTGCTCCACATATTCAAATAGATGGTCACTAAGGCTTATCCAGCCGAGGCTAGCCATGCCCTCATCGGTCGAGGCGACAAAACCATCCAGTGACACATGTACAAACGAAACGATTTTTCTCATGATTTTCTCCCTGATCAGACTTTTGATAAATAGCCCGCAAGACGCGCCAATGTTTGATGTCCGCCTTCAATCGCACCATATTTCTCCACCACCATGTTGCGTGCTTCCGCTGTAGGGAAGACCAGATGTATGGTCACTTTGGTTTGTCCATCCACCACCTCGAACGTCCATGTCGCATCAAAATTCGCGTTCGGGTCGCCCTTATATGTGCCTCCATTGCATAACTCGATGCGTTCAGGTTCAACGATGGCAGTGAACACACTCTTGTTCGGATAGTCCGTACCGTCTGGTCCGTGCATGATGTGCTTCCACACCCCACCCACGCGAAAATCCATTTTCTCCAGCGTGTTGGTAAAACCATTCGGTCCCCACCAATGCACAACATGCTCAGGCTTGGTCATCGCCTCCCATACCAGTTCGCGCGGGGCGTCGAAGACGCGACTGATGACGATCTCTCTGTCCGCTGTGTTCGTTCTTTGTTTTTCCAGATATGCATCGAGTTGCGCGAATGTCCCGCCCCAGCCTTGTTCCATGCTGTTGAGTGCCGCGTTGAAGGTAGCGCGTTCTTGTTCGGTGGCGTTCCAGGGCGACCAGCGTATGGTGAGCCTGGTCTTGTCTCCCTGTGCCTCGAATGTCGTGGTGGACAGCATCTCCAGCGGCCAACTGGCCGACAGGGGGTGGCGCGTGATGCCGCCTTGTGCGTCGGAGAACGAGTTGATCAGTACCAGTTTCTTCGGGGCCGCAATCTCGCGAAACGTCCACTTTCCCCACATCTCGTGCCCGTCGGGCATACGCATCGCATAGTGGAAGGTGCCGCCGACCCGCAGGTCAAGCGCGGCGTGGGAGAGGGTGCAGCCCTGCGGGCCGAACCACTGCATCAGTTGTTCGCGTTCAGTCCAGGCCATCCATACTTGTTTGCAGGGGGCGTTGAAGATACGCGAGATGACGAATTCTTCCTGGTGTGCAGCGGTATTCACGGTTGCGTCCATGTCCATTCTCCTTGGGTTAGAGTCATGCCTTTTTCTTGTTCTTGCGAACGGTCTTCTTTTCCTGTTCCTGTTTTTGCAGTTCCTGCAGATAGCTGTCCAGCCGGTCGAAGCTCTGTTCCCAGAACTGGCGGTACTGCTCGATGAAGCTGGCCGCTTCCTGCAGCGGTGCGGCTTCCAGCTTGCACGGGCGCCATTGCGCCTGGCGGCCCTGCGTGATGAGCCCGGCACGCTGCAATACCTTGAGATGCTTGGTGACGGCGGGTGGGCTGATCGAGAACGGGGCGGCCAGTTCGGCGACAGATGTTTCACCCAAGGCCAGCCGGGCCAGAATTGCGCGGCGGGTTGGGTCGGCGAGTGCCGCAAAAGTGCTGCTGAGACGGTCGACTGACATTTCCAAGATACCTGATTTGTAATTAACCGACTGGTAAATTACTGCCGCCAACTTATTTCGTCAAGTATTAACATGGCTGACAATAGGGGAAATTCTCTGTGCCCAGAGAAATGGACAAATTGCGATCAATCAAACGTACGAATCGGCAAGAGACGGATTATTAATACTTAAATACTTTTTTACGAGACAGACCAAGTTATTCAGTTTGCGACATAGCGTTTGACGGCTGATGCCAAGCTGTTAGCAGCATTCCAAAATGCAGAACAATAGTTGGGCACCAAAAAAATGTTCAACTGTTCCGTTTTGTGACAGTTGTCGCAGTTTGGAACGTTATGCAATATGCGAAAAATTGGCGACTGTTTGTTGAAAGCTTTTTTAAATCAATATATTGATCGGTATATTGGCATTGGCACGTTACTTGAGACATAGATATCGCAGCGATACATCGGAAACGATCCTGCAATCGCCAATAGATATCCAATAGATATATTGAACTGAGGAGAAAAAACATGATTTACGCAGCCCCCGGTGCCGCCGGTGCCAAGATTTCTTTCAAGAAGCAATACGACAACTTCATCGGCGGCAAGTGGGTTGCCCCGGTCAAAGGCCAATACTTCGACGTCATCACACCGATCACCGGCAAGCCGTATACCAAGGCTGCACGTTCCGGAGCAGAGGACATCGAATTGGCGCTCGACGCGGCGCATGCCGCTGCCGACAAGTGGGGAAAGACCTCGATTACCGACCGCTCCAATGTGCTGTTGAAGATCGCCGATCGCATTGAGGCCAACCTGGAACTGCTGGCTTACGCTGAAACAGTAGACAACGGCAAGGCGATCCGCGAGACGCTGAACGCCGACATTCCTTTGACCGTCGACCATTTCCGCTATTTTGCCGGCTGTTTGCGTGCCCAGGAAGGAAGCTTGTCAGAGATCAACGAGACAACTATCGCCTATCACTACCACGAACCGCTGGGCGTGGTAGGCCAGATCATCCCGTGGAACTTCCCCATCCTGATGGCGGCGTGGAAACTGGCGCCAGCCATCGGTGCCGGTAACTGCGTGGTGCTGAAACCTGCCGAGTCCACACCGATCAGCATTTTGATACTGGCAGACCTGATTGCCGACCTGTTGCCGCCCGGTGTGCTGAACATCGTCAACGGTCTTGGACGCGAAGCAGGTATGCCACTCGCCACGAGCAAACGCATTGCCAAGATCGCCTTTACCGGTTCCACGACCACGGGCCGCGTTATTGCCCAAGCTGCTGCGAATAATCTGATCCCGGCGACGCTGGAGTTGGGCGGCAAGTCGCCCAACATTTTCTTCGCCGATGTCATGGACAAGGATGACGGCTTCCTGGACAAGGCGATCGAAGGCCTCGTGCTGTTTGCCTTCAACCAGGGCGAAGTGTGCACCTGCCCATCGCGCGCACTGATCCATGAATCCATCTACGACAAGTTCATGGAACGCGTACTCAAGCGTGTCGCGGCTATCAAGCAGGGCAATCCGCTCGATAGCGACACCATGATGGGCGCCCAGGCATCCAAGGAACAACTGACCAAAATCTTGTCCTACCTCGACCTCGGCAAGCAGGAAGGCGCCAAAGTGCTGGCAGGCGGCGGACAAGCTCACTTGGGCGGCGACCTGGAAGGCGGATACTACGTGCAGCCGACGTTGTTCAAAGGCCACAACAAGATGCGCATCTTCCAGGAAGAGATATTCGGACCGGTACTGGCAGTGACTACCTTCAAGGACGAAGCAGAAGCACTCGCTATCGCCAACGACACCTTGTACGGTCTGGGCGCGGGCGTGTGGAGCCGCAACGGCAACGTGGCCTATCGCATGGGGCGCGCCATCAAGGCCGGTCGTGTATGGACCAACTGCTACCATGACTACGCAGCCGGTGCAGCATTCGGCGGCTACAAGGAATCCGGCATCGGACGCGAAACGCACAAGATGATGCTCGACCACTACCAACAAACCAAGAACCTGCTGGTCAGCTATAGCGAGCAGAAGCTGGGCTTCTTCTAAGCATTACGCTTGACTTTGGTTGCGGGCAATTTTATATGGGGCGGGAAACCGCCCCGTTTTTTTGGAGATCAAAATCATGGTTGAAAAAGTGATTGCTACTGAAGCCGCACTGGAGCTCATCGATTTTTTGAAACGCAAACATGGCGAATTGATGTTCCATCAGTCAGGTGGCTGTTGCGACAACAGTGCGGCCAATTGCTATTTGCCGGGTGAACTCACTATTGGTGCCGGAGACGAATTTCTGGGCGAGATCGGCGGCTGTCCTTTTTACATCAGCAAATCGCAATATGAGTATTGGAAACACACCCAGCTGATCATCGACGTGATCGAGGGGCGCGGCGGCACGTTTTCGCTGGAGGGGCCGGAGGGCAAGGCATTCCATACGAGGTCACGGGTGTTTACCGATGACGAGTGGGCTGAGTTAACGGCGGAGTGAAAGACTGTCGTTTTTTCAAAATGTATTAACTCGAAGATGATCTGACGCGATCTGTCAGATTGCTGCAATGAAATTTGCTGCTCACGTTCATGCGATTGGAAGTTGAATTGCATGAAGGCGGACTGTGCCGGTTGACAGAAATGAACCCACAAGAGGCATAGCAGTTTCCAAAAGCCGGCCTAAAATAATTGAACATCACAAAGTCCATTTTCCACCTTCAATCCGGCATCAGATGTCTCTAATGACCTTCTTTGCACTGGCTTGGCGAACCCTCATCACAACCGCCGAGACATTTTACTTTCCCAGTGGAATCGGTTGCGGCTCCGCCACCTGGTTCCTTCGAGCACCAGACGTGCCCGAATTTGTCTTTCGCGCAATATCCCACCCCGCATTGAACATTCGCAAACTGATCTTTCATTGCCCCACCACCTGCATCGGCACAATATATCTTCCCAAACCGATCGGCTTCGCATTGACCTTTTCCACACACTACATTTCCGTAAAGATCATTAATGCAGTTGGCATTTGCACCAATAGGCACTGCGAGTGAAGCTAACAGGATGACGCCACGCAACTTCTTCATATGTGCCTCCTTCTTGTTCTTGTCTTCACGCGATTCCTTCCATGAATTCGATTTAGAGCGCATCCATGTGTTTCCGCTGTTTGGCTGGGTTCGACGATCACCCCTAGTTGGCAGACCTCATGATAGCAGCCACCGGAAACATGTATCACCCAACCCATTCAGTCATTCAATTTTTCTCCAATGCTGCCGCCCAATTTGCTATAAAGTGCAACGCGATTCACTTGGTGTGCATGTTGGTTAACGGCATTGCCGTCCAGCACTCATATCGGATGTGATAATTTTTGAAGCGACTATCAGGAGTTTGCCATGCAATTTTCAAAAGGAATATTGGCCATCGTTGCCATCGTGCCACTGTTTGCCGGGTTGAGCGGATGTGCAAACAACATCTTCATCGGGGTTCACGAAGGAGCGGATCAAGTGACACTGGCGGAAGCAAACCAGGTTGCCAGCTGTCAGTCCAAGGGGTCTGTCATCGTGAGCGTCTTTGCCAAATATCGAATTGAGAAGGACGTAGAAGCAAATTTGTATCAAATGGCGCGCAATGAGGCTGTTGATGCAGGTGCAGACACGGTCGTGAAGGGTGATTCGTCTGAGTACGGCAAGCGAGCTTTCAAGTTGTACAAATGCCGGCCTTGATTTGATTGACGGAGATGACCTGCACATAATTGCCGTCTGCCCGCTGACTGCTGTTCCTGGCGGATAACTGAAGTCTGTTCCTGGTTTTCGCCGCTGCAAAGAAGCGATTCGCGACTATCCTATGGCCATATGAGTTGAGTTCAGTTGCGTCGCCTGCGACTGGCTGGCTTTACCCGAAAACCCGGTTAGACATTCCCCCTCCAAGCCATTAGACTTGCGGCCTTTTTCACAGGCAAGCACCATGTCAGCTGATATAGAACAGACACTGAAAGAACCCGCAGCCGTTCCGCGCGACCAGATCTCGCGCGAAGTGGCGCGCCGCCGCACTTTTGGCATCATTTCCCACCCCGACGCGGGCAAGACCACGCTTACCGAGAAACTGCTGCTGTTCTCCGGCGCGATCCAGCTGGCGGGGGCGGTGAAGGCGCGCAAGAGCGGTCGCCATGCCACCTCCGACTTCCTCGAGATCGAAAAGCAGCGCGGCATTTCGGTCGCCAGCTCGGTGATGCAGTTCGAATACCGCGACCATGTGGTGAACCTGCTCGACACACCCGGCCACCAGGACTTCTCCGAAGATACCTATCGCGTGCTCACCGCCGTGGACTCGGCGCTGATGGTGATCGACGCGGCCAAGGGCGTGGAAGCGCAGACCATCAAGTTGCTCGATGTGTGCCGCATGCGCGACACGCCCATCATCACTTTCATGAACAAGATGGACCGCGAGGTGCGCGATCCGCTGGAACTGCTGGACGAAGTCGAGTCGGTACTGAAGATACAGTGCGCGCCCGTAACCTGGCCGGTGGGCATGGGCAAGACCTTCCGCGGCGTGTACCACCTGTTGCGCGACGAGATCCTATTGTTCACGCCGGGCGAAGAAAAGGCTGACGGTGAAGTTGAGGTTATCAAGGGTATCGATAACCCTATCCTGGCCGAACGCTTTCCGCTGGAGATCGAACAGTTGAAGATGGAAGTGGAACTGGTGCACGGCGCATCGCACCCGTTCGATCTGCAGCGCTTCCTCGATGGCAAGCAGACGCCGGTGTTCTTCGGTTCCGCCATCAACAACTTCGGCGTGCGCGAGATTTTGAATGCGCTGCTGGACTGGGCGCCAGCGCCCATCGCACGCGACGCCACGGCGCGTGTCGTGAACCCCAACGAGCAGGCATTCTCCGGCTTCGTGTTCAAGATCCAGGCCAACATGGATGCCAACCACCGCGACCGCATCGCGTTCCTGCGCGTGTGTTCCGGCCATTTCGAGCGCGGCATGAAGATCAAGCATTTGCGCATCGGCCGCGAGATACGGGTATCCAATGTGGTGACCTTCATGGCCTCCAGCCGCGAGCAGGTGGAAGAAGCGTATGCAGGCGACATCATCGGCCTGCCCAACCACGGCAACATGCAGATCGGCGACAGCTTCTCCGAGGGCGAGGTATTGCAGTACACCGGCATTCCTTATTTCGCGCCGGACTTCTTCCGCTCGGTGCGCATTCGCAACCCGATCAAGGTGAAGCAGTTACACAAGGGACTGCAGCAGCTGGGCGAAGAGGGCGCAGTGCAGGTGTTCAAGCCGGTGGACGGCGGCGATTTGATCCTGGGCGCGGTCGGCATGCTGCAGTTCGACGTGGTGGCCAGCCGTTTGCAGGGCGAATACGGCGTGGATGCGATGTTCGAGGGCACCAGCACCACCAGCGCGCGATGGGTGACCTGCGACGACAAGAAGATACTCGCCGATTTCGAGAAGGCGCTGTCGCACAATCTCGCCATCGATGCGGCCGGCAACCTGGCTTACCTTGCACCGAACAACGTCAACCTGAAACTGACGCAGGAGCGCTGGCCGAAAGTGGTGTTCCATACGACGCGCGAACATGCGGTCAAGCTGTGAACACCTTCAATAACCTACTGCGCGATTCGATTGCCGCGTTGCGCGGTACTCGCTTCTTCGCCTACCTTCATGGTATGTCTCGTAGCTCCGTTCCGTGCGCCTTGCACTCGAACCGCTCGCAACGGTTCTTGGAGGTGTTCATCTAATGCAACAAATTGACTTCCATCTGCGCGGAGAATTTGTGGAACTGAACCAGCTGCTCAAGCTCACCGGCGTGTGCGACAGCGGCGGGGCGGGCAAGGCGCTGGTTGCAGAGGGTGTCGTTTCGGTCGACGGGCAGGTGGAATCGCGCAAGACCGCCAAGATCCATGCGGGGCAGGTAGTGACGCTGGGCGATGTGCTGATACAGGTGTTGGGGTGAATAGGGCTGTTCAGGAATACTTCTCCCTTCTCCCGCAGGCGGGAGAAGGGGCGGGGATGAGGGGCTATGCGATGCAAAGAATGAGTTACTACTCAACGCCCCTCACCCTAACCCTCTCCCGCTTGCGGGAGAGGGAATGTGGCTGTCTTGATGTCCAATTGAAGTTTCCTAAAAATTAGGCCATGTTGTACATCTCCCACAACGTCATCATCCCGGAACGCGAGATCGAACTGACCGCGGTGCGCGCGCAAGGGGCGGGCGGACAGAACGTGAACAAGGTGTCGAGTGCGGTGCATCTGCGTTTCGATATTTGTGCAGCGTCGTTGCCGCAGGAGTTAAAGGAACGCCTGCTCCAGCTCAACGACCAGCGCATCACCAAGGACGGCGTGGTCGTCATCAAGGCACAGGAATATCGCAATCAGGAGCAGAACCGCACTGAAGCATTGCGTCGCCTGAAAGCCCTGCTGCTATCGGTCGCCGTGAAACCGAAACCGCGCGTGGCGACCAGGCCTTCCCGTAGCGCCAGGAAGAAACGTCTGGAGAGTAAAGTCAGGCGCGGAGAAACCAAAGCGTTGCGCGGCCGGGTGAACGACTAAACGGTTACGCTGTTTTCCAGGTAACGGTCGAAATCGTCTGCCGGCATCGGTTTGGCGAACAGGTATCCCTGCCCGAAGTCGCATCCGGCGGCCACCAGCAAATCCCGTTGCTCCACGGTCTCCACACCTTCGGCAACAACCTTCATGCCCAGCTTGTGTGCCTGACGATGATCGCCTCGGCGATGGCATGGTCGCCCGGGTTTTGCACCATGTTGCGCACGAAGGACTGGTCTATCTTCAGGTAATCGATGTCGAAGCGTTGCAGATAGGACATCGCCGAATAGCCGGTGCCGAAATCGTCGAGCGAGACCTGGATGCCGGCATCGCGGAACGCCAGCAGCTTTTCCTGCACTTCGGCGCGGTCGTCCATCAGCAGTCCTTCGGTGATCTCCACCACGATGCAGCTCGGCGGGATATCGAGGGCACGCAGCCAATCGAGCAAGCCAAGATTGCTTTCACCCGTGATGAACTGGCGCGGCGACTTGTTCACGCTGATCTGCATGGCAGACAGCCGGCGACTGTTGCTGTCATTGCACCACTGTTTGGCCTTGAGCGCGGACTGACGGAATACCCAGTCACCGATGCTGTTGATGAGGCCGATCTCCTCAGCCAGCGGAATGAATACGGCAGGACTGACGAAGCCGAGCCTGGGATGATGCCAGCGCAGCAGTGCTTCAGCCTTGGCGGCTTGCCCGGTGGCCAGATCGATGATGGGCTGATAGTAGATTTCGAATTGCCCGCCCTCAAGTGCCTTCCGCAGATCGTTGCTGAGCTGCAAACGGGTCTGTGCGGCGTCCTGCATGGAAGAAGTGAAGTAGCTGTATTGGTTGCGCCCCTTGCCCTTCGCAACGTACATCGCCTGATCCGCGTTCTTCAAGAGCGAAGTCAAATTGTCCGCGTCCTGCGGGTACAGGGTGATGCCGATACTGGCGGAGACGTAGGCGGTCGATTCGCCGATCATGAACGGTCTGGCGATGATATGGATGATGGTGTCGGCCAGTATGCCCAAGCGTTTGGGATCGGCCAGGCCGGGCAGGATAATGGTGAACTCGTCCCCGCCGAGCCGTGCCAGTGTGTCCGATTCGCGGATGCAGCCGGCGATACGCTTGGAAGCCTGGACCAGCAGATTGTCGCCCGCCTCGTGTCCCAGCGTGTCGTTCACTTCCTTGAAGTGGTCGAGATCGATGAACATCAGCGCCATAGAGTGTTGCTCGCGTTCGTCTCGTTTCAGCTCCTGCATCAGGCGGTCATGGAACAATCGGCGGTTAGGCAGTCCGGTGAGCACGTCGAAATTGGCTTGCCGCCAGATGATCTCTTCGCTACGTTTTTTGTCTGTGATATCGGAGAAGATGGCGATGCGCTGCCGTACCGCTCCGTTTGCGTCGCGCACGGTATTGATGGTCAGCCATTCGGAATATATGTCTCCGTTCTTGCGGCGGTTGACGATCTCGCCCTGCCAACTGCCGAAGGTCTCGATGGTAGACCACATAGCGCGGTAGAACTCCTTGCCCTGTTTGCCGGAGTTGAGCAGCTTGGGATCTTGCCCGACCGCTTCGGCGGCATCGTATTGCGTGATGCGGGTGAAGGCAGGATTGACCGCGATGATCCTGTTGTTCGCATCGGTGATGACGATGGCTTCCGAGCTGGCCTGGAACACGGTGGAGGCGAGTTGCAGGTTCTCCTCGTCCAGTTTGCGTTCGACCGCGATGCCAACGATCTTCGCCATCTCCTCGATGAGAAGGATCTGTGCCGCATCCGGCGAAGCAGTCTGATGCTGATATAACGCCAGCGTGCCCAGTATCTTGCCTCTGGATGAAAACACGGGTTCTGACCAGCACGAGGACAGATTCGCCCTGGCGGCCAATTCCTTGTATGGCACCCAGTAGAGGTGGTTCTGGATGTCGGAGACGACGATGCGCTCACCGGTAGCGGCAGCGTGACCGCAGGAGCCGCGCCCGATCCCCGTTTCAAAACCCTGCACCGCCTTGTTGAAAAAATCGGGAAAGCTCGGCGCTGCGCCGATGTGCAGATGCCTGTCGTCCTTGTCGAGCAGCAGGATGGAACATAGCAATTGCGGTTGCTCGGATTCGACCTGATGCACGATGGCATTGAGAATGTCGCTCAACTCCCTGCCGCGGGCCAGCATCTCCAGCACTTCGCCGCGTATCCGTTCGCGCTGGAGTGCCTGTTCGCGGTCGGTGACATCGTTGATGACGGAATAGAGCAAATCCCTGCCGCGGTATTCCACATGCCCCGAATGTACTTCGACATCGCGTACCTCGCCCGAGGCCAGGCGATGCCGGAACCGGAAGAACTGGCGCTGCTCGCGAAGGGCAAGGTCCATTTCCTGTTTCAACAGTTCCGGCTCCATGATGTTGAGGTCGGTGATGCGCATCTTGCGCAACTCCTTTACCGGCCAGCCATAGTAGGCTGCGGAGGCGGGATTTGCGTCCACGATCGTGCCGTCTCCGGGGTCGATCAACAGCTTGACTGCCGAGTTGTTGGTGAACATCGAGCGATACAATGCCTTATCCGCAAGCAGGTCGACCTCGTCATTCAGGAGCCTTTCCTGCAATCGGTTGAAGCTTGTCTGCATCTTTCGAATCTCCGGGCTGCCTTCCAGCGGAATGTGGCGCAAAGGAGAAATGAACCCATTGGCGAGCTGCTCCACCAGCGCGGCGGAGCGCGACAGGGGTGAAAGTTCGTGGCGCAAGAACAACCAGAGCAGCGCGATAGTGAGCAGGGAAACGATGCCGGCGGTGGCGATCGCTTCGTTGCGGATATGCGAGATGTGTTCAAACGCCGTGGAAGTGGGCAGGCGCGCCACCACGAACCAGCCGGTGCTGGGAATGTGCCGGGACGACGTGAGTTCTTCGACGCCATTGGAATTGACCGTGACACCGGAACCTTCGTAACCGCTCATGTAGCGGTCGTGCATCACGTTGATGCCCGGCGCGGGTAGTGGTTGCAAGGTGCGCAGATTGTCTGTGTCGGAGACGAACAGATTGTCGCGGGGCGAGATGACCAGATAGGCACTGCTGTTGGGGTGCGATTTGGCGTCGAAGTTGCTCAAAAGGCTGTTGTTGCTCAGGCTGGTGACGCCCGCGAATATTCCGATGATATGGTGCTTGTTGTCGAAGACGGGTACCGCGATGACAAGGCGCGGGTCTTTTACGAAACGCCCGAGACTCGGTTTGGAGAAAGAAGCCTTTCCCGTTGTCATCACCTGGCGGTAAAAATCGGTCTGGCTGAAGTCCGCATTTCCCCTTCCTTCAACCTGCGGAAAGTCTGCAACGCCATTCCCGTTTCTGGAGATGACGATGACCCCCAGAGTGCAAAGTGTATTGATGGTTTTGCGCGCTTCCAGAAAAGAAGAGATGCGGTTCCGGTCTGCCATCATTGCGGGAGTAATCGAACTGGCGACCAACGCAAGGGAGTCGATGCGCAACCTGATTGCGTTGTCTATGCTTTCTGCAACAAATGAGACTTCGGAGAACTGCTGGCTGGACAGCGATACTTCCATCTCCCGTTCAAGGTTGGCCGAGAACTGGTAAGTGATCACTGCGATCGAGAGCAGGAAAAGACCCAGGGTGAACACGGTCACCTTGGCTTTCAAGCTGAGATTCTGAAGCGCGTGCAACATACTGGTGAGACACCATCCTCCTGCTTGCAGCACGTCGTGTCTTTATTTTTGTTCTTGCAGCCTGGCAGACCGACAGTGTCTATTTTATTTATATAACCACTGTAGAAGTTTACACCTTTCGGCGCAGATGGTTTTTGCGTTGCGATGCTTGAAACTCAAATTTGGCAACAAATAACCTGCAAGATTGTCAGGGGATATAAAAACGATTAAAGTTGCCGCGATTCTTGCCGATACCAGAACGGTAGACGCACAGAAGTGCGTGAGTGCCAGATCAAAGGAGATACACATGGTAGTCAGTCCGGCCAATGCGAATGCAGGCAGCAGTTACGTGTCTCTGGTGCAGCCCCAGCCGCAATCCCAGGCTGAGCGAGCCGCTGAAGTGGAGAACGACAGTGATAGCGACGATGCCACAAAAGCCGCTGCAGCGAACGCGCAAGCCCAGCCACAAACCCAACCCAAGCCCACCGTGAATACCAGTGGTCAGACGGTAGGTACTATCATCAACGTCAAAGCCTGACGTTTAACTGATAAAGCAGTCGACAAAAAAAGGCGCGGATTCATTCCGCGCCTTTTTGATTTGGTACCTGCTCCCGATGAGCAGCGTTGCAAAAGAATGCTGTCGGTATGCCAATACAGGCTGTTTTACACCCCGGCGTGTTCCGCCTGAATATCTGCAAAATAACTTGAACGCACCATCGGAGCGCAGGCGGCATGGGAGAACCCCATTTCCTTGGCGGCGTCCTCGAACGCCTTGAAGGCTTCCGGCGTCACATAGCGCAGCACCGGCAGGTGGCCGTCGGAAGGTTGCAGGTATTGGCCAAGTGTGAGCATCTCGACATCGTGCTCGCGCAGATCGCGCATGACTTGCAGCACTTCTTCATCGGTCTCGCCCAGCCCCAGCATCAGGCCGGATTTGGTGATCACCTGCGGGAAACGTGCCTTGAATTCCTTGAGCAGCTTGAGCGAGTGCGCGTAGTCGGCGCCGGGGCGTGCCAGAGAATACAGGCGCGGCACTGTTTCCAGATTGTGGTTGAGCACGTCGGGCAGGCTCGTGGCCATCGCGTCCAGCGCAACGTCGAGGCGGCCGCGGAAATCCGGCACCAGCGTTTCCAGTTTGGTTCCGGGCGAAGAAGCACGGATAGCGGTGAGGCAATCGGAAAAATGTTGTGCACCGCCGTCGCGCAGGTCGTCGCGGTCGACGCTGGTGATGACGACATATTTGAGTTTGAGGATGCCGATGGAGCGGGCAAGATTTTGCGGTTCGTCGGCGTCGGGCGGCAGCGGCTTGCCGTGTGCCACGTCGCAGAACGGGCAACGGCGCGTACACACGTCACCGAGGATCATGAAGCTGGCCGTGCCTTTACTGAAGCATTCGCCGATGTTGGGGCAGGAGGCTTCTTCGCACACGGTGTGCAACTGGTTGTCTCGCAGCAGTCGTTTTACTTCGTTGAAGCCCGAACCCATGCCGGGTTTGGCGCGTATCCACTGAGGTTTGCGCAGGCGTTCTACCAGGGGAATGATCTTGATCGGGTTGCGGGAGGTCTTGGCTGCGCCGGTCTGTTTGTTTGTGTCGTTCATGGATGAGGATTGTAAGACATTCGGCGTGTCGCCCGATTCTAAAATTCGGAAAACCATGTAGGATAGACGGTTGAATAATACCCAACCATAAAGGTATGGTATATTCCGCACCGATGGTTACGCCATTCCCACTTTAAGTAAATCGATTAGGAGATTGTCATGGAACACCAATTGCCCGCTCTGCCGTATCCCAGGGAAGCACTCGCGCCGCACATGTCTGCCGAGACTTTCGATTACCACTATGCAAAGCACCATCAGGCCTATGTCACCAATCTGAATAACCTTATCAAAGGGACTGAATTCGAGAACGCCAGCCTTGAAGACATCATCAAGAAGGCTTCCGGCGGCATCTACAACAACGCGGCACAAGTTGCCAACCACACTTTCTTCTGGAGCTGCATGAAGCCACAGGGCGGCGGTGCACCGACTGGCGCACTGGCTGATGCCATCACAAAAAAATGGGGCAGCTTCGACGAATTCAAGAAAGCCTTCCAGACTTCCGCGGTGGGCAACTTCGGTTCCGGCTGGACCTGGCTGGTGAAGAAGGCGGACGGTTCGCTCGACATCGTGAATCTCGGCGCAGCCGGTACTCCGATCAAAAGCGGCGAAGGCAAGCCGATCCTGACCGTCGACGTGTGGGAACATGCGTACTACATCGATTATCGCAATATGCGTCCCAAGTACGTTGAGACCTTCCTCAATAATCTGGTGAACTGGGATTTCGCGGCGAAGAACTTCGCCTGATTCACTAGCTGTTCGTTGGTATAAGATTGCAATGAATAAGGGGAAACTTCGGTTTCCCCTTATTCATTGCGCAATGGCACAGCAAGTTGAAATCGGATTTGAAAGTCTTGTGTCCGGTTTCGGTAATGGCCCATCATCGGGGAAACTCGCAGATAAATGGCAGGAAGGAACTGCGGACTCAACCGGTCGATGCAACACTTTATCTTAAAATGTTTAAGAGGAGGTGTTGATAATGAAATACAGAACTCGGACTTTTTATACAGAAGACCAAAAAGCAGTAATGTGGGAACGCTGGCAAAAAGGCGATTCTCTTCAGCATATCGCACAACTATTTGATCGAAACCACTCTTCAATCCAACGCATCCTGGCAGAGAGTGGAGGGATACGACCTGCACCACGACGGCGTTCCATATTAGCCCTGACTTTGGCTGAACGAGAAGAGATATCGCGTGCCGTGGTCGCTGGCCAGTCGGCTCGCTCGATTGCAACTTTCCTCGGGCGTGCTCCTTCCACCATCAGTCGCGAACTCAAGCGCAATGGTGGTCAGGAATGTTACCGTGCGAGTCAGGCTGAACAGGCGGCTTGGGATCGGACACTTCGTCCCAAGACCTGTAAACTTGCCGAGAATCGGGCATTGGCACACCTTGTGGCCGACAAGCTCCAAGGGAATTGGTCACCGGAACAGATTGCCGGATGGCTGAAGCAGACAAACCCAAGCGACGAGAGTAATCAGGTGTCACACGAAACCATCTATCGTAGCCTCTATATCCAGGCCCGAGGCGCCTTGAAGAAGGAACTGCTGGGACACTTGCGGCGAACTCGCGTCATGCGTCGTTCACGTCATCATACTCAGAAGACAGAAGATCACGGCAGGATCACGGATGCCGTATCGATCAGTGAGCGTCCTGCCACGGTTGAAGACCGAGCGGTACCGGGACACTGGGAAGGTGATCTGTTATGCGGCAGCGGTAACAGTCAGATTGCGACCCTCGTCGAACGTAAGACACGCTATGTGATGCTGGTGAAAGTACCCAGCAAGGATACCGAGACCGTCATCAACGCGCTGATCAAACATTCTCATAAGTTACCGCAGGAACTCTACAAATCGCTGACTTGGGATCGGGGCAGTGAATTGGCCGACCACAAGCGATTCACGCTGGCAACCGACATCAAAGTCTATTTCTGTGATCCGCAGAATCCCTGGCAACGTGGGACGAATGAGAACACCAATGGATTATTGAGACAGTACTTCCCCAAAGGAACAGACTTGTCGGCACACTCTCAATCGAAACTCAATGCGGTCGCTCGCCAGTTGAATGAACGTCCTCGAAAGACGTTAAACTTCGAAACACCGGCTGAACGGTTTAACCAATGTGTTGCGTCGACCGGTTGAAATCGCAAACCGATGCGGTCATCGGGAATTTTCCTGAAACCGGACGTAAGGCTAAAGCCGAAACCGGAATTGAACCGGATATCATTGGATAAGCTAACGACTGGGGGTAGACTTGCATGCAAGAAGATTTCCAGGTCGCATTCCGGAAAGCAAAAGCGTGAAATACGAACACGACCGTCAGGCAAGCGAGGAGATCCTGCGTTTGCTGATTCAAAAAATGGCCGAACATCCGGCAGCATTCACGCCGCAAAACTATGCGGTGTGGTACGAGTACGTTACTGGCATCAATCCGGCGTTGAGCGAGACACTCGTCAGGCAGGTCGGCAGCGGTGAAAGACTCGATGACACGACCATTGAAGGGCTGTATCTCAAATATGTATCCGAGTGCAACATGGATGTGGAATGGGCATTGCGGGAAGATATCCAGCATTTGCTAAGAAAACTGGCCGAATCAACCATAGAGACAGAAAAGCAGGCATATCGATTCGACACCAGTTTGCATGCCTACGGCGATACGCTGAAACAGAATCCGGATCCGGTCAGTCTGAGTGCCTTGATCAAGAATATGGCCGACGATACAAGCAAAATGATCGATTCCATGCAGGATCTGCAGTCCGAATTGGCGGCCAGCAAGCAGAAAGTGGAAAAGCTGCACCTGGAGCTTCATTCTGCCCGCGGGGAGGCGTTGATCGACCCATTGACCGGTATCCTCAACCGGCGCGGGTTTGAGAACAGCGCAAAAATAGCACTTTCCAATCAGGCGGCTCTAGGCAGTGGCATATGTCTGTTGATGGTGGATATCGATCATTTCAAGACGATCAATGATACCTATGGGCACCTGTTTGGCGACAAGGTCATACGCGCTGTCGCCAACACACTTAAGTCCAAGGTTCGCGGACAGGATTCCGTCGGCCGCATGGGCGGGGAAGAGTTTGCGCTATTGCTGGCAGAAACGGATATATCGGGCGCCTGCACGGTTGCGGAAAATATGAGGAAGACCGTAGAGGGGTGCCAGATCCATCGCGTCGACGCCCAGGAGAAGATAGGGGGGATTACCATCTCTGTCGGGGTGGCTGAATACGTCAGTGGTAACAGTCTGCTTGATTTGCTTGGGCATGCCGACAAGGCTCTCTACGCCTCCAAAAAACAAGGCAGGAACAGGACGACTGTGTATGCCGATATAAAGGCTTTATAGGCCGGTGACGCAATTCATCAGTCGCGAATATCGTGCAGACGCGCTACGGTCGGGAGGCGCCAATTAAGGCGAAAGGATCGGACATCACTGCATTCAGCTTAAGCCGTGACGTTGATATTTGAGCCGGGAGCCTGGCCTTGTAATGCCTGTTGAGCAAGAAAAGCCTGCAAAGCTTGCTGGACCTGCTGTGTCTGATCGGCCTGTTGAGATTGCTGGTCCAATAATGCCTGAGCCTGCAAGGACTGCTGGGCTTGCTGATCCAGCAGTGCCTGCTGAGCCTGAAGTGTCTGCCGGGTCTGCTGATCCAGCAGTGCCTGCTGAGATTGTTGAGTTTGCTGTGTCTGTTGAACTTGCTGGTCCAGTACTGCTTGTTGAGCCTGTGATGCCTGCTGGGTTTGTGCATCTTGCAGTGCTTGTCGGGTCTGTTGGGCTTGCAGGAATGCTTGCAGTGAGTTGGTGCTGGAGTTGATAGCGCTGATTGCCATGATGCCTCCTTGCTGACGAGTGAATACGTCACCGGGTCATCCTACCCCTGGTTCGATCCGGTTACAACAGGAGCCTTTGGGGGGCGCTTGCAAGGGCCGTATTTAAGGATGCAAAGGGGGCTGCATAAGTAGGGATGGATACCACCTGCACTTCCTGATTGTCATCCGCCTATTCGGGTGAACTGGCAGAACCCGACCGGAGCCGTAACTTGGCGGTGTCCACCATACGGATAATCAATAAGCTATGGATAACGTAATACAAGACTATTGGGTACTGCAATGCGAAAAATTATCCTGATATTTATGCTGGCCATCGCGAGCGGCAGCGCGAATGCGGAATGGGTCTATTTCGGCACTGCCGTTGTTCGGGACGACGTCGTTATGGCTTATGTAAATCAATCCACCATTCATAAGAATGGCAAGAGAGTGACGATGTGGATTCTGTATGACGCCAAGACACCCAGGAAATTCGAGAATTCAACATACCTCTCGTCCATGGGGCAGGATGAATACGACTGTGTAACAGCGCAATCGAGAAACCTGGCCGTGTTGTTGTATTCCGAAAACCTGGGGCACGGGAGCGTCGTATCCAAGTCGTCCGCTCCCAGCAGTGACTGGGACCCCGCACTACCCGATTCGATGGCTGGACATCTTTTAAAATACGCTTGTGGGAAAAAGTAGGTTGATGCGCCGTATTGGATTTCGGGTTGGGCAGCCGAACTGATAGAATAAACCCTTGTAATTTACTTGGTTGATTTTCAGGGATGACAAGTACTTCGAACGATCGTCCAAACGCTGGTTCTGCTTCAGATGAAGTGACGGAAGTCGAATTGGTCGACGAAGACATTCTGGACGCAATGAAACACATTCCAGGCTATCTGGATATTTCCACTGAAGACTTCAGGACGATCTATCACCTGGCTCATCGCCATGCGATGGGGCGCCTGTTCGATAATTTCAGGGCTGAAAGTCTCATGCGCACGGGTATCGAGCCTTTGCTGCCCGGCATGTATCTCGACGAAGCAGCCAAAGCCCTCGTTCGGTCCGGCCTCAAGAGCCTGCCTGTCGTGGATGAAAACGGCCGCGTGACGGGAATGCTCACCGAGACTGATTTCCTTCGGCGACTGAAGGTAGATACTTTCCTGGAGCTGCTGCTGGCCATGCTGGATGAGTCTTTCGAATTCAAGCATCGTTGTCATGAGACGCATGTGAGCGCAGCCATGACGATCCCGGCTATTACCGTGACCCGGGATGCCGGGTTCGCGGAGGTGGTCAGTGCGTTCCACAAGCATGACGGTCGAAGCACTCCCATCGTGGACAGCGAAGGCCGGTTGCTTGGCGTGCTGTTGCGCAAGGATTTCATTGCCGCATTTCATCAGGGAAGTCCCCGTTGAAAATCCCTGAATACTTCAAAAAGATGAGTGGTTCTACACGAGGCAGTCCGCCTCGTGTCAGCAACTCCGAGATCATCTGGTCATGGATCGGCGCATTCCTGGGCATGTCGGCGGTGGCCTGGGTGGATCACTTCTTTTTCGAAGGAACCGATCTGACTTTGATGATCGGTTCTTTCGGTGCTTCCGCCGTACTCATTTACGGTGCCATACGGAGCCCCCTTGCCCAGCCGCGCAACCTGCTGGGAGGGCACATCCTCTCTGCCCTTGTTGGCGTCACCTGCTGGAAGCTGTTCCAGCATTACCCCTGGCTCGCGGAAGCGATGGCGGTAGCCACTGCCATCGCGATCATGCATGCCACCAAAACGCTGCATCCGCCCGGCGCCGCCACAAGCCTGATCGCGGTGATGGGATCCCCGGCGCTTCATAAACTGGGATACTGGTATGTATTGATACCCGCCACCCTGGGGCCCTTGATCATGCTGCTGGTGGCGGTGCTGGTTAACAACATTCCCGAGTCAAGACGCTATCCGGAAATCTGGTTTTGACGCATCAGGAATTGAAGCTGGCGATTTTCCTGTCCGTGGCGTCAATTTGCATGATGCGCGTCTTCATATAAGGGCATCACCGTTGGCAGCAAGGCCTGTATCTGCTGGATGCGGTTTTCTTCGGCTGGGTGTGTGCTAAGGAATTCAGGAGGCCGCCCGCCCCCCTTGCTGGCCTGTATCATCTTTTGCCACAGGCTGATGCCGGCGCGCGGATCGTACCCGGCGCGCGCGGCAAGTTCGAGGCCGATCCTGTCGGCCTCGCTCTCGTCGGTGCGGCTGAACTTGGTTGCGATGAAATTATCGTATCCGGCAGATGCCAGGTCTGCAGATCCTCCGCCGAAGCCGAGCAAAGCGGTCCCGATCCCAATCGCAGTCTGGGCAGCGATCGCCTGCGATACCTGTTCGCGCGAATGCTCGCGCAAGGCATGCGAAATCTCATGTCCCATCACGATGGCGATCTCGTCGTCGCTGAGGTGGAGCGTGTTGATCAATCCGGAATAGAACACGATCTTGCCGCCAGGCATGCAGAACGCGTTGAGTTCGTTGCTGCTGATGACGTTCACTTCCCATTTCCAGCCGGGCGCGTCCTGGCGGAACACGGCGGTCTGAGGTTCGATGCGGGCGGCCACTGCGCGAACGCGCTGGAGCATTGCACGGTCCTCATTCAACTTGCCTTTGCTGACGGCATCGGAAGTCAGTTTGGCATAGCTTTGTGCAGCCATCTGATCGAGTTTCTCGGAAGAAATAAGCATCAGCTGCGGACGGTCGGCACCCACCGCGCCACTGGCAGTCGTCGTCGTACATCCACCTAGTCCCCCCAATGACAAACCGATCAGAATGGTTGCAAGGGTTTGTAAGACTGACATGATTTTCAATGTAAAAAGTAACGGACGAATAAATCGTACCGCATTTTATGGATGATGGTTAAGAACAGGCCATTGTTGAATTTATTCGCCCTGTTCAGGACGGCAGGCAATATTCAGCAAAGTTTTAAACCGGAATCGAGTGACTGTCGCGCCTGTCCAGGATTTTTCCGGTGTAAGCATCGACGCAAACCAGCCATGTGCTTAAACCGCGGGTAATTTCGACATGGTAAACGCTCCCGCTTTCTTTATCAGTCGAAACGGGAAGTTGTTCATTGGATGTACCATCGGCACGATTGGCGGAATCGCGATTTGCAATGATCGTTCTGCAAAAATCGCCGTCCTCACATTCCCTCTGGTCACGTGCAAAACTGACTGTTGCAGTCAAAGCGATGATGCCCGCTGCTGCAGGAAATATCTTGAAAAAACCCATTGTCTTCCTCTCCTGTGGAATTTATCGCCTGTCAGGCTTAAAAAACGCAAAACAAAACCATACGGCGAATACGAGTGCCATACCCAAAAATAGTTCCATCGAATTCGATTGCAGCTTGCCCGCTTCTGCAAATGCCCGGCCAGAATAATTCCTGAATGTAAAATTCGGATGACAGCTTTGGTGTAAGCTGCAAAAAATCCATCATGGAACAAATATCAGCCGCGAACATGAATTCCTTGCGCTCACCGGGTACATCTTTGATTGTAATTCTTGTTGCCGTCTGCCTGCTTTCCGGGTTCGGCGACATTTCGCACGACAAAAACTATGAGTGCGCGGGCAAGACCGACAATGGAATGGTGCCTTATCGGGAATTCCCGTCCCTGCATTTTGAGGGGCGCCGATTGAAAATTTCCGGATCCGATATCTTTTCGACTTACCGCTACGAGATTTGCGAAGCAAGTGATTCGCTTGTGACCTTCGCCACTCAGCAGGAAATATGTCATGCGGGGCCGGCGAGTCCAATCGCATCGAGCGCTTCAAAAGGATCTTTGAATACAGCGTCCGGGCTTTTGGAGATTATTGGCGCACAAGGGCTGCGTGGTGAGTACCAGTGCAAAGAGGTCGCTAAGAAATGATGATCACCGGGTATCCAGGCGGCATGGCATCGATATCCCGGATCGGTCGCCTCGGGGAAGTTGGCGTAAAGCTTGGGAGAATATCCCATGGGCGAATTCGCTGACTGATCGCCAAACAATTGTGCCGATGGAATTCGGAATCTGAAAGCATGATTCGGGGCAGGCATTGCCGCGAAAGAATTGCAGGGTTCGCACGTGTTCCAAAGTTCCGGTTCCGCTCTTCCATACTCCCTTAATCCCCCGCATCTCCTGAAGAATCTTCCAGGAGATGGTCTTGCCCATCAATAACCCACAACCGGAAACACCGATCATTTTTCGGGTGGCAAACACCGCCGAGTGCCCATTCGTTCCTTAAAAAACCGCTTCCATCTGTGTCGCCGGCAAACCGGACCGATTTCCATGCATACGCCATATGACGTATTCAGCTCGCGGTATGTATTTATCTAAACTGAGCCCGTATTTCGTTTGCACCCTGACCGATCAATTTTTTAATCAAACCCTAGGAGTACGACAATGATACATAAATACTGCAGCAATTCGATCGTCGCCGGTAGACACTGGAAATCATTCATGGCGGGCTTTGCGGTACTGGCAAGTCTGACCGCTGCTTCGGCCAGCCATGCCGACCAGACCTTTCAAATGGGAGATGGCAAATCGTTGTCTTTGGGTTTTGGCCTGAGGAGCAGCTTTACCAGTTTGCAGGATGGTGCACCCGACGGTGTATCGCGCTCAAAGACATTCAATGTCGACAACGCGCGTTTGTATATAAGCGGCCAGCTCAATGACATGATCAGGGGTACTTTGAATACCGAGCGGGATGCGGCGGGAAACATCGTTCTGATGGACGGGTTCACCGAGCTTGGGCTCAGCGACAATTTCAATGTCAGGGTCGGCAGATTGATACCGCCGTCCGACAGGTCGAACCTGGATGGTCCCTTCTATCTGAATGCCTGGGAGTTCCCCGGAGTGGTTTCGGCCTACCCCAATCTCGCGATAGGTCGCGACAACGGTATGCTTGCCTGGGGTAAGCCGCTGGGAGGTGCGATCGTATACTCGGTCGGAACATTTACCGGACACAATGCCGTTGCGGGAGGTTCCAATGCTGCTGCCAATCCGCTATATGCAGGCCGCCTGGCAATCAATTTCCTCGATCCGGAACCCGCACCGGCTTATTACACCGCGAGTACTTATTACGGATCCAAGGATATCCTGACCGCCGCGATTGTCATGCAACATCAGAATGCCGGTGTAGGCTCATCTCCTGCAGCGCAGGGTAACTACAATTCCTGGAGTACCGACCTGTTGTTCGAGAAAAAGATCCCCGGCGATGGCGTGGTCACCGTGGAGGGTGCCTATTACAAGTATGGCCTGGGGGCGGTCGATTGCGGCTCGGGTGAGCCGGGCTCGGGTGTTTGTCCCGGAGGAACCAATGTGGGTGGTCTGGTCGCGGGGAAAGCTTATCTCGCGACCGTGGAATATATGTTCCCCGAACAAATCGGCGTTGGCAAGCTTCAGCCTTTCGTCAGACTCCAGAATTTCAATCGCGATGTGTCCCAGACGACAAACAAGCAAAGCGACATTGGCGTCAACTACGTCATGGATGGGCATAACGCACGCATCAGCGCGGTCTACTCGAAGCTGAGTGATACCCGGCTGGTTCCTTCCGCGGTCGATCGCAATCAATTCATAGTCGGTTACCAGTTCCAGTATTAAGAGCGATTCATGGTGGTGTTTCACTTCAAGCGGGGATATTCCCCGCTTTTTTTTTGCGGCCGGAATAAGGCGGTGTGTTTCCTGGCGGCCGGTACAGCGAAAGGGCACGCCTGACGACGAACGCAAAGTCTTCCTGATTTTTGAAGTAAAGGCTTTGCGAGAGGCGTTGCCGCGTCAATGCGGAGGCCGTGTAAGTCAGATGACGTATTCATTGTCGGCCGCGGAAATTCTATTCTTCAACCATGGCTTGCAGGCGTATTTTTGATTCAAGCGTTGTTTGATTTTCCATACAAAACTTTAAGGAGTAATTGTCATGTTAAGAAAAAAATCCAAGTCACCTACGTGGAATCGCGCAGGCCGTCCCGAAAATGTATCGTTCTTGCCTGTGCGCAAAACGGTGGCAAATGCAGTGGCTGCCACGCTGCTGATCGCGTTTGCCGGAAGCTCTTTCGGTGCAACACCGCCCACCTCTCAGGTCGACACGACACATCTGGCGGTCACCGATACTGAAGTCATCGTGGGGCAGCTTCATTCGTCAACCGGAACCATGGCCATTTCGGAGACGGGGGCTATCGAAGCCGAGCGTCTGGCGATTGACCAGATCAACGCGATGGGCGGCGTCCTGGGAAGAAAGATAAAAGTCATTCAGGAGGATGGTGGCTCGGATTGGCCGACGTTTGCTGAGAAAGCAAAGAAGCTGCTGGAATCGGATCATGTGGCGGCGATATTCGGATGCTGGACATCGGCGTCGCGCAAGGCGGTACTTCCCGTTCTGGAACGCGATAACGGGCTCTTGTACTACCCGACCTTTTATGAAGGACTGGAGCAATCCAAGAATGTCGTATACACGGGGCAAGAGGCCACGCAACAGGTGTTTGCCGGCCTGGATTGGGTAGCAAAAACAAAAGGGTCGAAGACTTATTACCTGATCGGCTCGGACTACATCTGGCCGCGCACAACCATGAAGCTGGCGCGCAAATACATTGAAACCGTATTGCACGGGACCGTCGTGGGCGAAGAGTACGCCGCTCTCGG
Organism: Sideroxydans sp.; assembly: GCA_027310725.1. Classification (GTDB taxonomy): domain Bacteria; phylum Pseudomonadota; class Gammaproteobacteria; order Burkholderiales; family Gallionellaceae; genus Sideroxyarcus. The sequence goes on from DAIDAG010000040.1 coordinate 31,337, forward strand.
AAGCACCGATTTCGGCTCGACGATCAACAAGATCCGCCTGAAAAAGCCAGACGTGATTTATGCCGCCGTCGTGGGTGGATCGAACGTGTCCTGGTTCAAGCAACTCAAAGCCGCAGGCATCACCGGAAAAGATCACACATTGCTTACATTGTCAGTGACCGAGGATGAGGCCAACGGCATCGGCGGCGAGAATCTGCTCGGATTCTATTCGGCAATGAAATACTTTCAGTCCCTCGACACACCCGGCAACAAGGAATTCGTGAAGAAGTTCAAGGCCAAGTGGGGAGCCGGTGCACCTATCGGCGACGTGACTCAGGCGGGTTACGAAGGTCCCTGGTTGTGGAAGGCTGCGGTTGAAAAGGCAGGCAGCTTTGATACGGACAAAGTCGTGAAGGCCGAGGAAAGCGGTCAGATCAGCTTCGATGCCCCGGAGGGAATGGTCTACCTGGAGAGCAATCACCACCTTAAGACCCGTTTGCGGATAGGCGAATGGCGCGCGGACGGTCAGGCCGACATTGTGTACACGTCTGACTACATCATGCCCAATCCTTTCCCCAAAGGTTATTGATCCGGCACCGGTCATCCGTCGTGCAGCGAACGATGGATGACCGATCACGTCAGCAAAATCGAATTTAAGTCATTGGAGATATTGTAATGGGCGGTTATTCGATATCGGATTTATGGTCAATCGTGGTCATGCAGGGCTTCTCCGGCTTGAGCCTGTTCAGCGTGCTGTTGTTGATGGCGCTCGGCCTCGCGATCATCTTCGGGCAAATGGGCGTCATCAATATGGCTCACGGTGAATTCATGACGATCGGGGCATACACGATCTATTTGTTCTCGAAAGTGACGGAACAATACTTCCCGGCTTTGATGCCCTACTATTTTGTGATCGCCATATTCGCGGCTTTCGGCATCGCTTTCGCAGCGGGATACCTGGTCGAATATCTGCTGATCAGGCATCTGTACAAACGTCCGCTGGATACGCTGCTGGCAACCTGGGGCCTGAGTCTGATCATGCAGCAGATATTCCGCACCGTGTTCGGGGCGCGCGAGGTCAGCGCAACCCTGCCGGACTGGCTGATGGGTTCATGGAAACCCACGCCGGATATCGACATACCTCTTAACGGCCTTTTCGTTATGGGCATCTCTGTCGTTGTGACTGCAGCAGTCATTCTCTTTCTCTACCGTTCCACCTGGGGGCTCAGGGTTCGCGCAACGACCCAGAACCGGGTCATGGCCGGCTCGGTCGGCATCAACACAAAGAAGATCGACCGGGTTACTTTTGCAGTCGGATGCGGAATAGCGGGCATCGCGGGTGCGACCTTCACCACGATCGCATCGACCGGCCCCACCAGCGGCTCCCTGTATATCGTCGACACATTTTTAGTGGTGGTGTTTGGCGGTGCGGGCAGCGTGGTCGGTACCGTCTCGTCGGCATTCTCGATTGCCCAGGCGCAATCGATCCTGACATTTTTCCTGACCAATGCCATGGGCAAGGTGGTCACTTTGCTCACGATCATCATCATCCTGATGTTGCGACCCGAAGGCTTGTTCACCAGCAAGGTAAGAAAATAGATTGAGTAAAGGAAAAACCATGAATGCTTTCTACAGTAATTGGCTGGGCGGAAAAAAGGGTGCAATCGAACTTGCGATATTGGCGGCGTTCATCTTTATCGTAATGCCCCTGTGGCTGGACATCTTCCGACTGAATCTGGTCGGCAAATACCTGACTTACGCATTTGCGGCGGTGGGACTGGTGATGGTCTGGGGCTATGGCGGGATTCTAAGTCTCGGTCAGGGCGTCTTCTTCGGTTTGGGCGGCTACTGCATGGCCATGTACCTCAAGCTGGAAGCCTCCGATCCGGTAAGCACGGCCCATCAGACCACGCCCGGCATTCCGGATTTCATGGACTGGAATCAGGTGACTCAATTGCCCTTGTTCTGGGAACCGTTCCACAGCCTGATCTTTACGCTTGCTGCGGTCATCATGGTTCCGCTCGTTCTGGCCTATGTGATCAGCACCGCGATGTTCAAGAGACGGGTCGGCGGAGTCTATTTCTCGATCATTACCCAGGCAATCGCGGCGATCCTGACGATCCTTGTCGTGGGGCAGCAAGGCATGACCGGCGGAATCAACGGGATCACCGACCTCAAGACGCTGCACGGCTGGAACATAAACACGGAATCCGCGAAGTACATCCTGTATTACGTCAATGGCGCACTGTTGCTCGGCGTGATCATGCTGTGCCGCTTCATTCTTTCATCCAAGTTCGGACGTCTGCTGCTTGCGATGCGCGACAAGGAAGACCGGGTCAGATTTTCCGGCTATGACGTCGCCAACTTCAAGATTTTCACCTTCAGCATGGGGGCGATGATCTCGGCCATCGGCGGGGCCATGTTCATCCTGCAGGTCGGATTCATGTCTCCCTCGCTGATCGGCATTGTGCCTTCGATAGAGATGGTGATCTTTGCGGCGATCGGCGGGCGGGTCTCCCTGGTCGGGGCGGTCTATGGGACCCTGCTGGTCAATTACGGAAAATCGGCATTCTCGGAATCGTTCCCTTCGCTCTGGCTGTTGTTCATGGGCGCGCTGTTTATCGGCGTCGTCATGTTCTTTCCCAATGGCCTGGCTGGTTTATACGATGTCTATTTGAAGGGAAGGGTGGAAAGCCTGGCGGGGAAATTCAAAAAGAAAAATCCCCCGGCCATATTAACCCCGGCTAAAACGGAGCTTCAAAATGAGCTATGAATTCGCACTCACGGTTGAAGACCTGACAGTTTCGTTCGACGGTTTCAAGGCGGTGGACGGCCTGAATCTGTACGTGGAAAAGAATGAGCTCAGAGTGATCATCGGACCGAACGGCGCCGGGAAGACCACGGTACTGGATCTCATTTGCGGGAAGACCAGGGCGACGGGCGGTTCCATTCAGTTCAACGGCATTGAGCTCACCAAATTCCCCGAATACAAGATCGTCCAGGCGGGCGTTGGCCGAAAGTTCCAGACGCCTTCGATTTATGAAAACTTGTCGGTACTTGAGAATCTCGAAATCTCATTCCCTAGAGGGCGTAGCGTTTTTGGCTCATTGATGTTCAAACGAACCCAGGATGTGACGGACCGGATTCTGGAGATCGCTGAAACAATTTTCCTTTCCGAACAATTGAACGTGCAAGCCGGTTTGCTTAGCCATGGCCAAAAGCAATGGCTGGAGATCGGGATGCTGCTCATACAGGACCCGGAGTTGCTGATGCTGGATGAGCCCGTGGCCGGAATGAGCGTTTCCGAGCGCGAGAAGACCGCCGAACTGCTCAACAAGATATCGCAGGGACGGTCCTTGATCGTAATCGAACACGACATGGAATTCGTGAAGCGCATCGCGCACAAGGTCACTGTGCTGCATCAGGGCAAGGTGCTGGCTGAGGGCAATATGGACGCGGTGCAAAACAATCCGAAAGTCATTGAAGTCTATCTTGGGCACTGAGGGAAATATGTCGAATCCTATATTTAGCGTTAGCGGTGTCGATTCTGGCTACGGTCAGAGCCAGGTGATACACGAACTGAATCTTGACGTCGGCAAGAAGGAGATCGTTGCGGTGATGGGCCGCAACGGCATGGGCAAGACCACGCTATTCAAGACCTTGATGGGGATCATCCCGTCGATTCGTGGCAGCATTTCCGTGGATGGAAAGCAACTGGACGGACTCGAACCTTACCAGCGGGTTCAGCACGGCCTGGCATACGTGCCCCAGGGCCGGATGATTTTTTCCAACATGACCGTTGTCGAGAATATCCAGACCGGCCTCCCGGCTTCGGCGCAGGGCCGCGTTCCGGAAGAGTTGTATGCGCTTTTTCCTGTCCTGTTCGATATGCGAACGCGCAAGGGCGGGAATCTGTCCGGCGGGCAGCAGCAGCAACTGGCGATCGCGCGGGCTCTCGCCACCAACCCCAAGGTACTTCTGCTGGATGAGCCGACCGAGGGCATCCAGCCGTCCATCATCAAGGATATCGCAAAGAGCCTGAAGGAGATCAGGGATCTGCGCGACCTAACGATCATCGTATCCGAGCAAGTGCTCAGTTTCACTCTGGATATTGCCGACCGCTTCTTTGTGATCGACAAGGGCAAATTCGTTTACGAGGACCAGCGTGCCAATGTGGACGAAAAGACAATCAGCCAATATCTGTCAATTTGAATTCCGACTACCGATTTGATTTAGCACTGACTCAATTTCTTAAACAAGGAGAAAAATCATGGCCGAAACACTCATCAAGGTTGACCTGAAACAATCGCCGTATGAAAACGAAATGATCCACAACCGCTGGCATCCGGACATTCCCATGGCCTGCTGGGTCAAGCCGGGTGACGATTTCATCCTCGAAACCTACGACTGGACGGGCGGCTTCATCAAGAACGACGACAGCGCCGACGATGTGCGCGATATCGATCTGTCCATCGTGCATTTTCTCTCCGGCCCCGTCGGTGTGCACGGTGCCGAGCCCGGCGACCTGCTGGTGGTGGACCTGCTGGACATTGGGGCAAAGCAGGATAGCCTGTGGGGTTTCAACGGCTTCTTTTCGAAAAAGAACGGCGGCGGATTCCTGACCGACCATTTTCCGTATGCGCAAAAATCCATATGGGACATCCAGGGCATGTTCACCAAGAGCCGCCACGTGCCGGGAGTCAATTACGCCGGATTGATCCACCCCGGCCTGATCGGCTGCCTGCCCGATCATGATCTGCTGTCCAAATGGAATACGCGCGAAGTCGGCCTGATCGCGACCGAGCCCGATCGGGTTCCGCCGCTCGCCAATCCGCCGTTCGCGGCGACCGCGCACATGGGCAAGCTCAAGGGCGATGCCAAGACCAAAGCCGCAGCCGAAGGCGCCCGTACCGTGCCGCCGCGTGAGCATGGCGGGAATTGCGACATCAAGGACCTGTCGCGCGGCTCGAAAATATACTTCCCGGTCTATGTGAAAGGTGCCGGCTTGTCGGTGGGCGATCTGCATTTCAGCCAGGGCGACGGCGAGATCACTTTTTGCGGCGCCATCGAGATGGCGGGCTGGGTGCACATGAAGGTCGAGCTCATCAAGGGTGGCATGGAAAAGTACGGCATCAAGAACCCGATCTTCAAACCCAGCCCGATCACGCCGAACTATAACGACTACCTGATCTTCGAAGGCATCTCGGTCGACGAAGCGGGCAAGCAGCACTATCTGGACGTGAATGTGGCCTACCGTCAAGCTTGCCTGAATGCGATTTCGTACATGACCAAGTTCGGATATACCAAGGCACAGGCGTATTCGATCCTGGGTACGGCGCCGGTGCAGGGCCATATCAGCGGCGTGGTCGACATTCCGAACTCCTGCGCAACGCTGTGGTTGCCGACGGAGATCTTCGAATTCGACATCCGTCCGAATTCGGCAGGCCCGGTGAAATTCATCACCGATAACACCGACATTCCCTTGTCACTCGACTTGAAATAAGCCATGCCTATCTATGACTACCAATGCCTCGATTGCGGGCCGTTCGAGGCGATGCGGCGGATCGCCGAACGCGATGCACCGGCGAATTGTCCGCAGTGCGGTTCGTACGCGGAGCGGATCCTGATTTCTGCCCCGTTCCTGGCCGATATGGCGAGTGATGTACGCCATGCCATGGCAACCAACGAAAGAGCCAGCCACGAACCGAAACTGTCGGCGTCGCACGGTCATCCGCGGGGGTGCGGCTGTTGCAAGACACCGGCAAAGGCGAACGCATCGGCACCCGCTGTCCCGAAGTCGTTCCCCAACAAGCGGCCTTGGATGATCAGTCACTAGGCAATTTCATTTAACCGGATTCTGAGAGGTAGATAATGATTCACGGAGATATTTCCAGCAGCAACGATACCGTCGGTGTGGCGGTCGTCAATTACAAGATGCCCCGTCTGCACACCAAGGCGGAAGTTTTGGAGAATGCCCGTGCCATCGGGCGCATGATCGAAGGCATGAAACTCGGATTGCCCGGACTCGATCTCGTGATCTTCCCCGAGTACAGCACCCACGGGATCATGTATGACAACACCGAAATGTATGAAACCGCCTCCGCCGTTCCGGGCGAGGAAACCGAGATATTCGCCGCAGCATGCCGCAAGGCCAAGGTCTGGGGTGTGTTCTCGCTCACCGGCGAGCGGCATGAAGAGCATCCGCGCAAGGCTCCCTACAACACGCTCATCCTGATGAACGACCAGGGCGAGATCGTCCAGAAATACCGCAAGATCATGCCTTGGGTGCCCATCGAAGGCTGGTACCCCGGCAACTGCACTTATGTCTCGGAGGGGCCGAAAGGACTGAAGGTGAGCCTCATCATCTGCGACGACGGCAATTATCCGGAGATATGGCGCGACTGCGCGATGAAGGGTGCCGAGTTGATCGTGCGCTGCCAGGGTTACATGTATCCGGCCAAGGAGCAACAGATCTTGATCTCCAAGGCCATGGCGTTTGCCAATAATACTTATGTGGCGGTCGCCAATGCCGCTGGATTCGATGGAGTGTATTCATACTTTGGGCACTCTGCGCTGATCGGCTTCGACGGACGGACATTGGGAGAGTGCGGGGAAGAAGAGATGGGGATCCAGTATGCGGCGCTGTCCAAGAACCTGATCCGCGACTTCCGGAAAAATGGCCAATCCGAAAATCATCTGTTCAAACTGCTGCACCGCGGCTACACCGGCATGATCAATTCCGGCGATGGCGACAAGGGCGTTGCCGCCTGCCCGTTCGGTTTCTACGAAAAATGGATCAGCGATCCCGAGGGGACGCGAGAGATGGTTGAGCAGTTCACGCGTCCGATGGTCGGAACCGAGGAGTGCCCCATTCCGGGCATACCGAATCCCGATGACGTCCGGCATCGCTGAGTGAATGGCCTGAATCCCGCGGGGGATTAACGCAACGGCGCCGCCTGTATACAGGATGGCACGATGCTTGCACGTGATACCGAATGCTTGCATCCATAGAAACCAAAGAGCGTTGGCTGGCCAGACTGGAGCTCGAGTTTGAGCGCAGAGGCGATGCCACCATTTTGGTGCGGAGAGCCCACATCGGCCCGCTTCGGGTGCAGAAAGCGCTCTATCCCGAAGGCCAGGAGATTTGCCACGCTTTGTTATTGCATCCGCCGGCGGGTATCGCCGGAGGGGATGAGCTGGAGATTGCAGCAGCCGTAAAGGAGGGGGCTCACGTTTTGTTGACGACACCGGGCGCCGGAAAGTGGTATCGCAGCGCGGGCTCCAGGGCATCGCAGCGGCTGGATTTCGAAGTGGGTACAGGGGGCGTGCTGGAATGGCTTCCCCAGGAAAGCATCGTTTTCGACGGCGCATTGGCGGACATGCAGATGCACGTGTCGCTGGCGGAAAAGGCCTGCTTCATCGGATGGGAAATTCTGTGTCTGGGGCGGCGTGCATCCGGTGAACGTTTCTCTTCCGGGGAGATGCGCGTGTCGACCCGGATCGAGCGGGACGGCAAGCCGGTATGGCTGGAACGCGGCATGCTGGAAGGCGGGTCGGGATTGTTGCAGTCACCCGCGGGGCTTGCAGGGTATAGCGTCGGTGCGACGCTTTGGGCAACTGGAACCGGGCTGGCTCCCGAGCTTCTGGCGGACTGCAGAAAACAGATTCCGGCAGAGGAGGGGGCGCTCCATGGCTTGACGCTACTGCCCGATGTGCTGGTGGCGCGCTACCTTGGGCACTCCTCCGAGGCTGCCAAGGACTGGATGATCGCGCTATGGCAAATATTGCGTCCGGCCCTGGCTGGACGTGAAGCGCTGATACCGCGTATCTGGAACACCTGATGGAGGAAAGATGGAGCTGACACCGCGCGAGAAAGACAAACTTCTGATTTTCACTGCCAGCCTGCTTGCCGAAAGGCGCAGGGCGCGCGGTCTCAAACTCAACTATCCCGAGGCCGTTGCGCTGATCACAGCGGCAGTCATGGAAGGCGCGCGCGACGGTCAGACAGTCGCCCAGCTGATGAGTTATGGCAGCACGTTGTTACGGCGGGACGAGGTGATGGAAGGTGTGCCTGAATTGATCCCGGATATCCAGGTCGAGGCGACCTTCCCGGACGGCACCAAGCTGGTCACTGTGCACAATCCGATCGTATAGGAGCGGCGATGATACCGGGTGAATACAAGATAGAAGCAGGCGAGATCGAAATGAATGTCGGCCGCAGGGTGCAGAGGCTTGCAGTTGCAAATACCGGCGACAGGCCGATCCAGGTCGGTTCGCACTACCATTTTTTTGAGACCAATGACGCACTCGCGTTCGAGCGCGATCTGGCACGGGGGATGCGGCTGGACATCGCCGCCGGAACGGCAGTGCGTTTTGAGCCGGGACAGGTGCGCACCGTCGAGCTGGTGGAGCTCGCAGGCGAACGCAGGATTTACGGCTTCCAGGGCCGGATCATGGGAAGTTTGTGAAAGTGGTTACGCTGGAAAAGGACGAGGAAATGCAAATATCGACGGTTACCCGGACATGATGCCATGGCAGTAAAAATCTCCCGGCAGGCTTATGCAGAGATGTTCGGCCCCACGGCGGGGGATCGCGTACGTCTTGCGGACACCGAACTGTGGCTGGAAGTCGAAAAGGACTTCACGATCTACGGCGAGGAAGTGAAATTCGGCGGCGGCAAAGTGATCAGGGATGGCATGGGGCAAAGCCAGCTTCGCGCATGCGACGTGGCCGACACGGTCATCACCAACGCGCTGATCGTCGACGCCGTCACCGGCATCGTCAAGGCCGATCTCGGCATCAAGGAAGGCCGCATCTGGGCGATCGGCAAGGCGGGCAACCCGGATATCCAGCCGGGTGTGAACATTCCCATCGGGGCCGGCACGGAGATCATCGCGGGGGAAGGCATGATCGTCACCGCAGGCGGGATCGACAGCCATATCCATTTCATCTGCCCGCAACAGATCGACGAAGCATTGACCTCCGGTGTCACCACCATGCTGGGAGGCGGTACAGGACCTGCCACCGGGACTTACGCCACCACCTGCACGCCGGGTCCGTGGCACATCCATTCCATGTTGCAGGCTGCAGATGCCTTTCCGATGAACCTGGGCTTTCTGGGCAAGGGTAATGTATCCCTGCCGGATCCGGCCAGGGAACAGGTCGAAGCGGGCGCGATCGGTCTCAAGCTGCACGAGGATTGGGGAACTACTCCAGCCGCAATCGACAATTGCCTGACCGTCGCGGATGAAATGGACGTGCAGGTGGCAATCCATACAGACACGCTCAACGAATCCGGTTTTGTCGAGACGACGCTGCAGGCCTTCAAGGGCCGCGCCATCCATACCTTTCATACCGAAGGGGCGGGCGGAGGACACGCGCCCGACATCATCAGGGCCGTGGGGGAAATGAACGTATTGCCATCCTCCACCAATCCGACACGGCCTTACACGGTGAACACCATCGACGAGCATCTCGACATGCTCATGGTATGTCACCATCTCGACGCATCGATTGCGGAGGATGTGGCCTTTGCCGAGTCGCGTATCCGGCGCGAGACGATCGCAGCCGAAGATATCCTGCACGATCTGGGCGCGTTTTCCATGATGTCGTCCGACTCGCAGGCGATGGGGCGGGTCGGCGAGGTCGTCATCCGCACCTGGCAGACGGCGCACAAGATGAAAGTGCAGCGCGGCGCGCTGAAGGAGGACAGTGCGCGCAACGACAATTTCAGGATCAAGCGCTACATCGCCAAGTACACCATCAACCCGGCAATCACACACGGTATCAGCCATGTGGTCGGTTCGGTAGAAGTCGGCAAACTGGCCGACCTGGTACTTTGGAAACCCGCCTTCTTCGGCGTCAAGCCGAGTCTCATCCTCAAGGGAGGCATGATCGCAGCGGCCGCCATGGGCGATCCCAATGCCTCCATCCCGACACCGCAACCCGTGCACTACCGTCCCATGTTCGGCAGCTTCGGTTCCGCCCTGAAAAAATCCTTCACTTTCGTTTCCGCGGCGGCACTGGAAAACGAGGCGGTCAGGGCATTGGGCCTCGCAAAGACATTGGTCGCGGTAAAGAACACCCGCAAGGTGAGCAAGCTGGACATGCTGCACAACAGCGCCATGCCGCACATCGATGTGGACACCGAAACCTATGCCGTGCGTGCCGACGGGGAGTTGCTGGTGTGCGAACCGGCAAGCATCCTGCCGATGGCCCAGAGATATTTTCTGTTCTAGCCATGTTGCTCATAGAAAAAAAAGCGTTGGAGGGTGCCGTGGCGACAGAGCATCTGGTGCTGCCTTTCGAGTTGCGCTGCAAGAGCCGGTTGCGTACTCGGCTTGAGAGCGGGGAGGAGGGGGGACTGTTTCTGGAGCGCGGCACCGTGCTGCGCGGCGGGGATCTCCTGCAGGCGGATGACGGCCGCATCGTCCTGATCATGGCGGCACTCGAATCGGTGATGGAAGTTCGTAGCGACAACGCATTGGCGCTCGCCAGGGCAGCTTATCACCTTGGAAACCGGCATGTTGCGGTGCAATTGCAACCGGGTCTGCTGCGCTTCGCAAAAGATCACGTCCTGGGAGAGATGGTCAGCGGCCTGGGGCTCGATGTCGTCGAGACGCTGGCCCCCTTCGAGCCGGAGAGCGGCGCCTATGGCGGTCACGGCGGCCATGCCCATGGGCACAGCGCCGACGGCGAGGGAAGGGGCGCGCGCATCCACGATATGATCCTGAAGCAACGTGCGTCATGAGTGCCGCATTGATACGCCTGCTGCAGCTTGCCAGCCCGACCTTGCCGGTCGGCGCCTATACCTACTCGCAGGGACTGGAATGGGCGGTGGAGACGGCTTCCGTGAATAGCGAAGCTTCGGCCCTGGCCTGGATCGGCGACTGCCTCGATTTCGGCAGCGGGCGATTCGAGGCGGTTTACCTGACGCATATGATCGCGTCGTGGCGAGGAGAAGACATGCACCTGCTCGCCGAACTGGATGCGGATTTCGTTGCCAGCCGCGAAACCGCCGAATTGCGTGCCGAGACCCTGCAAATGGGATATTCGCTGTCGCGTCTGCTTGTAGACCTCGGAGATTTTCCGACGCGTCACCTTGCTGCCTTTACCGCCCCCAGCTTTCCGCTCGCCTGGAGTTGCGCGGCGGCGGCCTGGTCCATCCCGGTCGGGGACGCTGTTTCCGGCTATCTGTGGGCATGGGCCGAGAATCAAGTCATGGCGGCAGTCAAAGCGGTGCCGTTCGGACAAACGGCGGGGCAGCGTCTGCTGCTCCAGTTGGGGCGTCGCCTGCACCTGCTTGCGGTCGAGGCGCAGCAGACGCCGATCGAGCTTGCCTGCAATTACCTGCCGGCGTTTTCCATCGCCAGCAGCCGTCACGAAACCCAATACACGCGATTATTCAGATCATGACCCAGCGACTACAACCCTTGCGCGTCGGTATCGGCGGACCGGTCGGTTCCGGCAAGACGGCCCTGACCCTCGCCCTGTGTCTTGCCTTGCGCGACACCTACAACATTGCCGTCATCACCAACGACATCTATACGGAAGAAGATGCGCAGTTCCTGGTGCGCAACGAAGCGCTTACGCCGGATCGCATCATCGGGGTCGAGACCGGCGGCTGTCCGCACACTGCCATCCGCGAGGATGCGAGCATCAATCTGGAAGCCGTGGATCGCCTCAACAAACGCTTTCCCGGCCTGGATATCATCTTTGTGGAAAGCGGTGGCGACAATCTTGCCGCCACCTTCAGCCCAGAACTGTCCGACCTCACGATCTACGTCATCGATGTCGCCGCCGGTGAAAAGATCCCGCGCAAGGGCGGTCCGGGAATCACCAAATCGGATCTGCTGGTGATCAACAAGATCGACCTGGCACCGATGGTGGGGGCATCGCTGGAAGTCATGGATCGGGACGCGGGCAGAATGCGCGGCAAACGGCCTTTCATTTTCTCGAACATGAAGATCGGAACCGGGCTCGGGGAAATCATCGGCTTTATCCGGCAGGAGGGCATGTTGTGAGCAGGCAGGAACATTTGCCGCATTCAATGACATGCGAAATTGAATGAATGCGAACAGCGACAGTCAGGTCGGCAAAGATGGTGCCGTTCAGAATGTGTTCAAGGTGCGCAGAGACTACAACACCTGGGTATCCAATGAGACGCTGGAAGACTATGCGTTGCGCTTCACCCCCCGCAGTTCCCGCAAGTGGCCGGAGTGGCAGGTTGCCAACACCGCATTCAGCTCTGCCTCATTCCTGGTGCTCGAGGCGATCGGGGCCACGCTTCTTGTCGACTACGGGTTCGTCAATGCGGCACTGGCCATTTTTGCGACCGGACTGATCATCTTTCTGGTAAGCCTGCCTCTGAGTCGCTACTCGGCTCTTTATGGTCTTGATATGGATCTCCTGACTCGCGGCTCCGGCTTCGGATACCTAGGTTCCACGATCACTTCACTCATTTATGCCGCATTCACTTTTATTTTTTTCGCGCTCGAAGCGGCCATCATGGCCTCCGCCCTCAAGCTCGCCTTCAATATTCCGATGGTCTGGGGCTACCTGATCTGTGCCATCGTGGTGATCCCCCTTGTGACCAGAGGCATTACGGCGATCAGTCGCCTGCAAACCCTGACCCAGCCGATCTGGCTGATCATGTTGTGCCTGCCCTACCTGTTTCTGCTGGTATACAGGCCGCAGGATTTTGCCGGATTTTTCGGTTATGGCGGTCACAATGGGATCGACTTTGATATTCGCCTTTTCAGTGCGGCCGTCACCGTCGCCATGGCAATCATCGCCCAGATGGGAGAGCAGGCGGATTACCTCCGCTTCATGCCGGAACCCACCTCGATGAACCGTCGCCGCTGGTTGATCGGTGTGCTGGTCGGAGGAACGGGATGGCTGGTGCTGAGCGTGGTCAAAATGCTGGGTGGAGCCCTGCTGGCATTTCTTGCCATCCAGCATGGCTTTCCGGAAGCGCTGGCGGTGAATCCGACTCAGATGTATCTCGCGGCCTACAGTAATTATGTGTTTCCCGATATAGGCTGGGCGGTCGCCGCGACGGCGACGTTCGTGATCGTTTCGCAATTGAAGATCAATGTCACCAATGCCTATGCCGGTTCTCTGGCCTGGTCCAATTTCTTTTCCCGCCTTACCCACAGCCACCCGGGACGCGTAGTCTGGGTCGTCTTCAATACGCTGATCGCGCTCATGCTGATGGAACTTGACCTGCTGCAGGTGATGGGCCGGGTTCTGGGTCTTTACTCCAACGTGGCGGTGGCATGGATGATGTCCGTAGTTGCGGATCTGGTGATCAACAAGCCGCTTGGATTATCCCCTCGGGGTATCGAATTTCGCCGCGCCTATCTTTACGATATCAATCCCGTAGGCTTCGGTACGATGGGCATTGCATCCGCATTGTCGATATCGGTCTATCTGGGAGTGTTCGGCCAGGCAGCGCAGCCTTTCGCCATCTTCATCTCGCTCGGCTTGCCGCTCGTTTTGTCGCCGCTGTTCGCATGGCTCACCGGAGGCCGTTATTATATTGCCCGCCATCCCCAACCTCTCAGCGCCGCTCCCGGTGCAACAGCGCATACATGCTGCATCTGCGGCACGGATTTCGAGGCGGAGGATATGTCCAATTGCCCGGCATATCAGGGAAGCATCTGCTCCCTGTGTTGTACCCTGGATGCACGCTGCCATGACCTCTGTAAACCCCAGGCCCGCCTGACGGAGCAATGGGCCGCCTTCCTGGGGCGATTCTTGCCCGCCTCATTAAAGCCCTATCTGGAAGCCGGACTCGGCCAGTATATGTTGTTGATGGCCGGATTCATCTCGCTGCTCGGATTGCTGATCGGCCTGGTCTACTACCAGGAAAGCCTGACCCTGAACGAAGGCGATGCCGTTCTGCTGCATCATTTGCAGGACATTTTTCTCCGGCTCGCGGCAGGCCTGCTCTTGGTATCCGGCGTCATCGCCTGGTGGATGGTACTTGCCAACAAAAGCCGGCGGGTTGCCCAGGAAGAGGCCAACCATCAGACGCAACTCCTGCTGCAGGAGATCGACTCCCATCATCGTACGGACCAGCTTCTGCAGCAGGCGAAGTTGACCGCCGATCATGCAAACCAGGCCAAGAGCCGCTACATCATGGCGATCAGCCATGAACTGCGTACCCCGCTGAATAGCATACTCGGCTATGCCCAGATTCTCGATGGCGACGAGGCCATTCCTGCCAATCGCAGACAGGCAGTCAGCGTGATCCGCAGAAGCGGCGATCACCTGTTGTCGCTGATCGAAGGCACGCTGGACATCGCGCGGATTGAAGGAGGAAAAGTGAAACTGGACATCAAACCCCTGTGTTTTCCCGATTTCGTACAACAGATCGTGGACATGTTCGAACTTCAGGCGCACAACAAGGGCATCGATTTCGGCTACCGGACCACGGGCGATCTGCCGATTCTGGTGCGGGCGGATGCGAGCAGGCTGCGTCAGATCCTTATCAATATACTGGGCAACGCCGTGAAGTTCACCACTCGCGGCGGCGTGATCTGCAATCTCAAATTCCAGAGCGATATGGCCACATTCGAGATCGAGGACACGGGGCCGGGGATTGCGCCGGAAGAGATGGAGCGCATCTTCGAGCCGTTTGCACGAGGCAGCGCAAACTATATCGGCTCCACAGGGGGCACAGGGCTCGGGCTTACCATCGCAAAAATGCTCACGGACCTGATGGGCGGCGAGCTGACCGTGGAAAGCTCGCCGGGGAAAGGCTGTTGCTTCCGGATACGGCTTTTCCTGCCGCACATCCAATCGGTTCAGGCTGTCCAGAGCGGTTTCAGGATCCAGTATATCGGCTATGTAGGCGCACGCCGTCGCATCATGATCGTAGACAATGAGAAAACGGATCGGGACCTGCTGGTCAGCATACTGGAGCCTCTCGGGTTTTACCTGGTCCAGGTCGCCTCCGGCCAGGAATGCCTGGATCTGGTTCCCAGCTTCTGTCCCCATCTGATATTCATGGATATCGCCATGCCGGGAATGAACGGCTGGGAGACCATACGGCGTATCCGTGAAGCCGGATTCATCGACAGCAAGATCGCGATCATTTCGGCCAACGTCTTTGAAAAGAATGCGGACAATGATGTGGGGATATCGTCCGGGGACTTCATCACCAAGCCGGTCAGCGTGAATGAGCTGATAGACTGGATTGGACGGCATCTCGATCTGGAATGGGAGACCGTCGAGGTACCCGCTCTCGTGGGCGTTTCTTCCGCCCCGAAGCAGGCACCGTATCCTCCCGGAGAACACTTGCGCGGCCTGAACGAACAGATCGAGCTCGGTTATGTACGGGGGATACTGAACAAACTGGAAGAGATCGAGAAGATCGATTCCATTTTCAGAGAATTTGTCGACAGGATGCGCCAACTGGCAAATCAGTTCCAGTTCAACACCATGCAGGAAATCTTGCGCCAGGGACTGGAGGGCAATGATGGGACATCTTGACCGTGTAAGCAGGGATGTCGTCCTGATCGTGGATGACGTACCGGAAAATCTTTCATTGCTCCACGATGCGCTGGAAGAGGCAGGCTATACGGTCCTCGTTGCCACCAATGGCGAAGATGCCTTGCAGCGGGCGCGCACGAGCGGACCCGACGTGATCCTTCTGGATGCGCTCATGCCGGGCATGGATGGTTTTGAAGTGGCGCAAAGAATGAAGACCGACTTTGCCACCCAGCATATCCCCATCGTCTTCATGACAGGGCTCACTGAAACCGAACATGTGGTGGCGGCCTTCGCCAGCGGCGGTGCCGACTACGTCACCAAGCCCATCAAGCCGCGGGAGGTGCTGGTTCGTATTGCCGCACACATGCAAAATGCCCGCCAGATAAAACAGGCCCGCACCGTGCTGGATGATTACGGACAGGCTACCGTTGTCGTGCGCGAGACCGATGGCCGCATGATCTGGCAGACGCCCAGGGCGCGCAAACTGCTCCTGGAATATTTCGACGTCGATAACGAACATGCGCAGCCGTATCTGTTGCCCTGGATAAAGAAAGCGCAACAGGCAGTCCTGGATGGCAGTGAACCTCCGATAGTCGTGGTCAAGGACTCCAGAAGGCTGCTCGCCAGTCTTCAGCCCCTCGGTAGCCAAGGGCACGATGGAGAGTTGCTGATCGTACTCAGGGAAGAAAGTCATGCTTCTGTTATCGAGGCACTTGTTTCGACTTTTAGTTTGACTACCCGTGAAGCCGAGGTGCTTTATTGGGTCATACATGGCAAGACCAATCGCGATATAGGCGACATCCTGGAAAGCAGTCACCGGACGGTCAACAAACACCTGGAGCACGTATTCGAGAAACTCGGTGTTGAAACCCGTACCGCCGCTTCAGCCGTGGCCATGCAGAAAGTCCGCATCCTGTCGTCAGGTTAGCCGGAAGATTCAGGGCCGGGATGTTCTCCCGCGCTCTTCATTTTCATCCTCCAGCTGAAGCAGGTTGTAGCGCGCTTGGTAGAGTTGCGGATCAAGCTGCAGTGCAATGGTGAATTCACGCCGCGCTTCATCATTCCTGTTGGAGAGCAGATACGAGTGGCCCAGGTTGTTGTGCACGCGCGCCTTGTCGGGCGACTTTGTCACGGTGTCTTCCCATAAGCTGATCTCGTTGGCGTAGACCTGATTGCGCAGTACGGTGAGGCTGACGAGGGAAAGCAGCAGAGCGGCAGCAACCAAGCGCAATGTCGCTGCGTTCAACCACAGCGTGAGTTCGATGCTCATGGCGAGAAACAACGGCCACCCCGCCAGATACATCTGGCGTTCGTTGGCGATGTCGAGGCGCGGCAAGAACAGGTAAAGCGGTATCAGCTGCAACATCACCCATGCAAGGGCGAAGCCGAGCCAGGGGCGCCTGCGCCAGAAGACCAGCATCACCACAAAAGCCGCGATGAAAAAGAAGAGCGGCAATAGCGCGCCGGAGAAACCGGTGCGCAGCGGAAGGTCGGGATCGATGTTCAGCCACAGCGGCAGCACCCATTGCCTCAACAGATAGGCGAAACCTGAGATCTGTGTGGCGATATTGCCATGCAGGCCGTTGAACGCGGCGCTGCGCTGCATCTGGGCGAAGTAACTGTCGCTGGATATGAAGAACAGCACTGCGCAAACCGACACCGCCCACACCGGCCATTGCGGTTTGATCGCGATCTGCCATCTTCCGCCGCAAGCCATTTCCCAGACCAGGAGTGCGAAAGGAAAAGTGATCGCCGTCTCCTTGACGCCGAGTGCCAGGATGAACAGGAGAGGGGTCACGACATACAAATGGATTTTGCTGTCACGGGTGCGCCCGGTCACGTAGCTGAGCAATGCGGTCAGATAGAACAGTGTCATCAGCGAGGCGGAGCGGCCGCTGATGTAACTCACGGCTTCTGTGTTGACCGGATGTACTGCGAACAGCAGCGCGGCGAACAGCGGAGCCTGCCGCAGGCTGTCGCGCTGCCATTGTTGGCGGATGTATGCCTGCGCAAGTCGGTATACCAGGTAAGTGTCAGCCAAATGGATCAGGAGGTTGGCGAGATGGAAACCGGCCTCGCCCGTGCCCATCGTCCAGTTCTGGGTGTAGCTGAATTTGAGCAGCGGGCGTATGCCGCTGCCAAGACCGCCGAGCCAGCCAGCCCAGGTATGGACGTGCGGTTCGTTGACGATGACGTTGTAGTCGTCGAACTGGAATGCACCGCCGAGTACATTCGCATAGCCGATACACGCCGCCAGCGTCAGCCACATCAGCACTCTGGTCTGGGATTCAGGGCGTATCGCGTGCATGGTCGAAGGCCAGATCGAGTACATCAACCGCGTCCCACCAGCGGTCATGCCCGTGCAGCATGATCAGCAGCACGGTGTTATCGCCGCGTTTGGCATAGGCGACCAGGCACTTTCCGGCGTTCGGCGTGAACCCGGTCTTGAGGCCGACCGCACCTTCATAGCGGCCTATCAGTGCATTCTTGTTCTCAAGCATGTAGCTGCGCTGGCCGTCCAGCGTGGCGATCTGCATCTTCTTTTGCGAGGTCGCGTCAAGCAGAGGCGGGTGTTCAAGCAATGCGTGCGCCAGAATGGAAAGATCTGCCGCACTGGAATAATGCCCCGGTTTATCGTGTCCGCAGGCATTGATGAAATGCGTATTCCGCATGCCGAGCACGCGGGCGCGATGGTTCATGCGCGCAACGAACCTGGATTCGTTGCCGTCGACATGATCGGCCAGCGCATGGCAGGCATCGTTGGCCGACGGGATGAGCGCGGCTGCGAGCAGATCCCGTACGTGAAAACGTTCGCCGCTCTTGAGCCCCATGCGGGAGCCGGTTTCGCGGATGGCTAACGGAGTGACGGTCACGATGTCATCAGGCCGCGTCTGCTCCAGCACCAGCAGCACGGTCATAAGTTTGGTCAGGCTGGCGAGTGGAAGGCGCAGGTCGGGATGCCTGGCCCAGATCGGTTTGCCGTTCAGTTCGACCAGATAGGCAGAGGCGACTTCGGGGAACGGATCGGACTGCGATGCTGCCCATGCAGTATTGGCCAGCAGCCACAGCCCGATGAAAAGAACCTTGCGCACCTAGAAACCGAATTTGCTTTTCAGCTTCTTGGCAGCCTCCAGTACATCGGAAGCGGTATTGCTGCCGGAGGAATCGCTGGATTTCTGCGCTGCCGCAGCGTCGCCCGATGCGCTGTCATCCGGGGAGTCGCTCTTGCCGCTCAGGCATTTTCTAATGTCCGCGGCGCGCGTCTCTGCGGTGTAACTGCGTCCCTCGCAATCCTTGCGGCGTTGAACTTCGCGATAGGCCTTGGCCTGAGCAGGACAATGTGCAGAGAGCCGGTTGTAGTTTTCGCCATTGATCGTCTTGCAGATCGACTTGGTAGTGGCAGCCATGTCCAATTTGCACTCCTTTGCGATGGAGAGCATGTTGCCGGTCATCTGGTCGTTTGTGATCAGAGCGTTGTAGGCGTCCGCGTCTTTGGGTGTGTCCCTGCGTACCAGTTCGCATAACTGCTTGCGTTGATTGGCGCAAGGAGAGCCTTCCTGCAGGATGAGTCCGGAGCCGCTGATCCATTCAGCGGTATTGTGGTAACGGGAGGTATCGCACATTTGAGCATTCAGTTTGCTGGCGTCTTCCTTCGCTTTCTTGACCGCTTCTTCCGAATCGCAACTGCCGCCGATACGCTTGCCGCTGAACGCCATATTCATGTTCATGTCCTGGCCGTGAGATTTGCCCGAAAATTGCATCTTGCCGTCGTAGCCGTTGGCCGTGGTGGTTTGTTCTCCGACGCCGGTCATCACTTCGCCGTCGCGGTCGCAGCGTGCTTTCCAGGTGGTCTTGTTGCCGACGGTCTTGACGTCGGTCATCTTGCAGCTCTTGTCGCCGGAAGTTTTTTCGGGATTGTTTTCGGCGCCTTTGGGAATGCACACCTTGGTTGTGGTTGCGGGCATGGCAAAAGGCATGCCCGGCATTTCCATCTTGCTGGTGACCTCCCAATACTCGCCGGGCGCAGCGTAAGCCGCAACAGTCAGTAAACCGGTCATCAAGCCAAGGATTGCGACGAAGTTTCTGTTCATGATCTCTCCACAAGATAGTTTGCAATCGAGTCCGGGCAGCGCCGCGGCGATTCTTTGCTATCCGGGGCTGCGCGTCAAGGACGAAAAGACCATGAGTTCCTTCAATTTTTACGGCTGAAGCGTGCTTTGAAGGCATCGACAAGCATGAGGATGCGCTGCTTGATGCGTTGATAGGCCGCCCAGTTATCCAGATAGGCGTGGATGCGGTTGCGGTAATACATCACGAAAGCATACAGGCGCGCGAACCAGCCGAGTTGCATCAACGCCGGACGCGTGAGGTTGAAGATGCGCGAGAACAGCGCCATGCCCATCAGCTTCGCCAGCACGAACACGGTGCTGCCGATGAGCCAGTGTCCGGCGGCGATGGCATGCAGGCCGATGAGTTTGGCGGGTATCAGGATCAGGCTGGGCAGCAGGAAAGTGACCAGCGCCCAGCCAGGGTGCAGCGTGGCGATGCGCTTCTCGATGGCTCGAACCAGAAGCATCGCGCCCAGTCTGGCCATGAATGCCGCCGTCCAGTCCCAGATCGCTTCCTCTATCAGAAAAACGATCGCGGCGAGCCATGTAAGCGGTGCGAGCAACAGGCGCTTGATCTTTTTCAAGAGTGTGTCTCCGTGGATAGGGGCGGCATTCTAGCAAGGGTGCGACAAGGGCCTCGCCCGATTCTCTGCCGCACTCTTTTATGCCTTGCGTATTGACAGCAGAACGCTCGTTCTTTAGGATGCAAGAACGTTCGTTCTGTAGAGGAGACATCATGAGTGATTCCGACCCCAGTGCCAGGGATGCCGAGTATCTGGCCAAGCTGCAGGATTACTACGCGTCCTGGAAGAGCATACCTTCCTATGCGGCGCTGTGCGAGGTGTTCGGCATCGCCTCCAAGTCCTGGGTGAAAGCTATCCTGGACCGGTTGGAGAAGGCCGGATTCGTCGAGCGCACGCCGGACGGGATGTGGATACCCAGCCGCCAGTTCTTCGCCCGGCCTTTTGCCGAATCCGCCGTGCAGGCCGGCATGCCCGTCGCGGTGAGCGAGACGCAGGGCGACTACTTCGTCATCGACGAGATGCTGATCGACAAGCCTTCCACGACCACGATGATCCCTGTGAAAGGCGATTCGATGATCGACGCGGGTATCCGCGAGGGTGACATCGCCGTGGTGGAAAAACGCAACCTCGCCAATATCGGCGATATCGTGGTGGCCATCGTGGATAACGAGTTCACGCTGAAGACGCTGGACAAGGAACGCGGCCAATATATCCTGCGTCCGGCCAACCCGGCGTTTCCGGTGATACGCCCGCAGGGCACACTGGAGATATTCGGCGTCCTGGTGGGGTTGATCCGCAAATACAAGTAGCCGGATCCGTGTCCGGCTAATTCACGGGCGGATAACGGTCAGGGTTTGCTAAAATCGCAGCCCGTCCGCAATTGACATCCTCACCATGAACCCGACTTTAGTTTTCGACATCGAAACCATTCCCGACATCGCCGGGCTGCGTGCCCTGTATGAGCTCGACAGTGCGGTGAACGACGCCGAAGTGGCGGAGATGGCGTTCCAGATGCGCCGCCAGAAGACGGGCAGCGATTTCCTGCCGCATCACCTGCAGCGCGTCGCGGCTATCTCCTGCGTCCTGCGCGAAGGCGACAACTTCAAAGTGTGGACGCTGGGCGAGATGGACGAGGACGAAGGCAGCATCATCCAGCGTTTCTTCGACGGAATCGAAAAATACACCCCGCAGATCATTTCATGGAACGGCAGCGGTTTCGACCTGCCGGTGCTGCACTATCGCGGGCTGATCCACGGCATCCAGTCTCCGCGCTACTGGGATCAGGGCGAGGACGACAAGGACTTCAAGTGGAACAACTACATCAGCCGCTACCACTCGCGCCATCTCGACCTGATGGACTTGCTGGCGATGTACACCGGACGTGCCAATGCGCCGCTGGATGAACTGGCGAAGCTGATCGGTTTTCCCGGCAAGCTGGGGATGGACGGCAGCAAGGTATGGGAGGCATATCAGCAAGGCAAGCTGGCCGAGATACGCAACTACTGTGAGACCGATGTGGTGAATACGTACCTGGTGTTCGCGCGCTTCCAGCTGATGCGCGGGCAATTCACCAGGGCACGTTACGAAAAGGAATGCGAACTGATCCGTGCCACACTTGGCAAATCCGATGAAGCGCACTGGAAAGAATTCCTCGCGCAATGGCCTGAAAAGAAATCCGCATGAACCCCGTCATCATTGAATCCATCGACCACGAAGGTCGCGGCATCGCGCATGCCGACGGCAAGGTCATCTTCATCGAGGGTGCGCTGACCGGCGAGCGCGTGACCTATTCCTCGTACCGAAAAAAGAACAACTATGAGCAGGCGAAGGTCGAGCAGATCCTTAAGCAGTCGTTCATGCGCGTGCAGCCGAAGTGTCCGGTCTTCGGCGTCTGCGGCGGCTGTTCCATGCAGCATCTGGAACCGCGTGCACAGGTGGCCATCAAGCAGCGCGTGCTGGAGGACAATCTGCAGCGCATCGGCAAGGTCAAGCCCGAAGTCGTCTTGCCGCCGATCTACGGACAAGCCTGGGCCTATCGCCAGCGCGCTCGGTTGTCGGTGCGCCATGTGCTGAAAAAGAACAAGACGCTGGTGGGCTTCCGCGAGCAGAACGGAAAATACGTGGCGGACATGCAGCATTGCGAGATACTGACGCCCAAGATCGCCGGCCTGCTGCCGCTGCTGGGCGAGCTGAATGAGAAATTCACTGCGCGCGACATCCTTCCCCAGATCGAAGTGGCCGTGGGCGAGCATGTGGATGTGCTGGTACTGCGCATCCTCGCCGCGCTCACGCCGTCGGATGAAGCCCTGATCAGGGAATTCGCCGATACGCACCATGTGCAGTTCTGGACGCAGACCAAGGGGCCGGAAACCGTCGTGCCGTTCTACCCGCTGGATGCACCCCAGTTGAGTTACAGCCTGCCTGAATTCGCGATCACCATGCCGTTCGCGCCGACCGAATTCACCCAGGTGAATAGCGACATGAATCGTTTGATGGTCAGCCGTGCCATGCGTTTGTTGAAGCCGCAAACGGATGAATGCATCGCCGACTTCTTCTGCGGTTTGGGCAACTTCACTTTGCCCATCGCCAGAAGCGGCGCGCAAGTGCTGGGCATCGAAGGCAGCGACGCACTGGTGAAACGCGCCAGACAAAACGCCGAATACAACGGCCTCGATAAAAACTCCCTCTCCCTCCGGGGGAGGGGTGGGGTGGGGGTGGAATATCGTGCGATGAACCTGTTCGAGATGGATGAAACTGCACTGGCCAAACTGGGGCATTTTGATAAATGGCTGGTCGATCCCCCGCGCGACGGCGCCATCGAGCTCATGAGGTCCATCACGCCGGAGATCGCGCCCCAACGCATTGTGTATGTCTCCTGCAGTCCCTCTACGCTGGCGCGCGATGCCGAGGTGCTGGTGCATGCAAAGGGCTACACGCTGAAAGCGGCCGGCGTGATGAACATGTTCCCGCAGACTTCGCACGTGGAGTCCATCGCGCTGTTTGAACTGAACAGATAGAGCCTGTTCCGGCAGCAACGGGACAGGCAACGTTATCTGCTTGGGGGAGATTGCCTTTGGTAAGATGAGCGTATCGGTCCCGGCAGTTTCGATGGAATGCAAAATCCATGAGCGCTCCCCAAAGCAGTTACACGATCCAGCAAAAGCTCATCGCCGCACTGCGCGATCCGAGCCGCTATCCAACGACCCCGTCATCCGTTCAACTGATCGAGACGCATATCTCATGGGTGCTGCTGGTTGGGAGTTTTGCATACAAGATCAAGAAGGCGCTCGATCTCGGATTTCTGGATTACTCGACACTGGAATTGCGGCGGTTTTGCTGCGACGAAGAGATCAGGCTCAACCGGCGCACCGCACCGGATATCTATCTGGACACCATTCCTGTCGGGGGCAGCCCGGACAACCCGGAGCTCGGTACGCAACCCGCGATCGAATATGCCGTCAGGATGCGTCGCTTTGCCCCCGAAAACCTGATGGACGGCTTGCTGGTGCGTGGCAGGGTGACACTGCTGCACATCGACAATCTTGCCGCCGTCATCGCCCGTTTTCATGCCGGCCTGCCCACAGCGGATGCGGGTTCGGGGTTCGGGACCGCCGCATCGATCGGTGCGGCAGCGAGGCAAAACTTTGAGCAGCTGCGCGAGTACCTGACAGAAGCGCCGGACAGGGCGGTTATCGCCGAGCTGGATGCCGCCACCGATGCCGAGTTCGCCGCATGCAAAGAAAGGTTTGAGCAACGCCGCACACTGGGTTTTGTGCGCGAATGCCATGGCGACCTGCATCTGGGCAACATCGTGCTTGACGGAGATATTCCCTTTCTATTTGACTGTATCGAGTTCAATCCCTCCTTGCGCTGGATAGACGTGATGGATGAGATCTCATTCACGGTGATGGATCTTTTGCACCGAGGCCATCCCGAATATGCATGGCGTCTGCTGAATGCGTGTCTGGAGGCTAGCGGCGATTACGCGGGCGCCGGCGTGCTGCACTTCTATCTTGCCTATCGCTCGACCGTGCGCGCCAAGGTTTGTGCCATTCGGGCCGGCCAAAGCGGAATATCCAGACGCGCAAGATCGGATGAGTTGGCGATGTGTCGCAGTTATCTGGCGCTGGGGCGGCAATTCCTGGACCGGCACCGTCCCGTGTTGATCATCACGCACGGCCTGCCCGGTTCGGGCAAGACCACGTTCTCCCAGTTTGCACTGCAGCAGATGGGGGCCATACGCATTCGTTCGGATGTCGAACGCAAGCGTTTTTTTGGTCTGAATGCGCTCGAAAGCAGCGGCCCGCGTGCCGGAGGTATCTACGGTCCCGAGGCGACCCTGAAAACCTACGCGCACTTGCGCGAACTGGCAAACGAATTATTGGATGCGGGATTCCCCGTGATCGTGGATGCGGCTTTCCTCAAACAGGAGGAACGCGAGATGTTCCGTCGGCTCGCACAAAATTTGTCGGTGCCATTCGCCATTGCCACATTACAGGCGCAAGATCGCACGTTACGTGAACGCATCCAGCAGCGGCGCAATGATGCTTCGGAAGCAGATGTGACCGTGCTGGAAAAACTGGGAACAGCGCAAGAACCGTTGTCCGGGCTTGAATTCGCATATGCTGCGAGTTTTACCACCGAAGAGCTTCCCGGCAGCACAGCGAATACGGAAGCCTGGGGCAGGCTTCAGGATTTGCTGACAAGTCGGGCATCAGGGTAGAGTGCCAGGACATCGCGATGAAGTTTGCGCCAGATCGAAGAGGAAGAATGGTATGGATGATTCAAACGGGCAGCAAGCGACAGCAAGGAAACTGACCCCCAGTGCCATTGCCGATTATCTGAACCAGTACGTCGTCGGTCAGGAAGATGCCAAGAAGGTACTGTCCGTGGCCTTGTATTCGCATAACCGCAGGTTCGGCAAACGGCAACTCGGAGGCGTTGAGATCGCCAAGAGCAATATCCTGCTGATCGGGCCGACCGGTACCGGCAAGACTCTGCTTTGCGAAACCCTGTCCCGCATCGCACGGGTGCCTTTCGTCACGGCCAATGCCACTTCGCTGGCACAATCCAAATACGTCAACGAAGAGATCGAAGCCTTGCTGCAGCGCCTGCTGGAAAAGGCGGAGGGGGATATCGCCATGGCCCAGCGAGGGATCGTCTTTATCGACGAGATCGACAAGCTGAAGACTTCCGAAGGGGAGCAACGCGGCACCTCGGGGGAGCGGGTGCAGCACGCGCTTTTGAAGATCATGGAAGGGGCCTCGGTCAGACTGGGAAGCACGCAGACGCTCGATACGACGAATATTCTTTTCATTTGCGCGGGCGCGTTCGTCGGCCTGGAGAGCATCACTGCAACGAGCCACGCGTTCGGATTCATTTCCGTCGACGGCAGCGACAACCAGAAAGTCCTCGACCGATTGAATTCGCGCGTAAAGCCGAACGATCTGTTCACGTTCGGACTGATCCCCGAATTCGCCGGACGACTGCCTGTCATTGCCAATCTTCAGAATCTGTCCAAGGAGCTGCTGGTGCGCATCATGATCGAGCCGCGCAATTCGATCTATAACCAGTTTCGCGAAACGCTCAGGGAAGAGGGTGTCGAACTGGAAATCGAGCACGCGGCCTTTCTGCAGATCGCCGAAATGGCGTTTGAGTACAAAGTGGGTGCTCGCAGTCTGAGGGGAATCTTCGAGGAGATGCTGACGCCGGTGTTGTTCCAGATCCCGGACCGGCCGGAGATTCGCAAGGTCGTGATCAAGTCGCTATATGAAGAGCCGCAACTGGTAATCGTATCCTAGTGCCCCATAGGCCATACAAAAATCGAGATTCCGTAGGTCGGGTTAGCGTAGCGTAACCCGACGTTGCCACCGCTCCTGTCTCATCATGTCGGGTTACGCTACGCTAACCCGACCCACAACTGATAATGGCATCCTGGCGGTCCATAGACCACATGAAAAACGGGGACATGTACACCCCGCACGCAGCCGCGGATTCAGTAAAATCATTTCCGTTCATTTGCCGTGGTCCGGCACTTGGAACATCGGAATATTCAAGGAAAAGAGATGATGAAAATGTTTTTCAGAGCCCTGCGGCTGGTGTTGAATCCTTTCATGCTGCTATGGGCGAAACTTTCCATGCCCAAAGGGATCGTGCGCGCGGGTGACGCGCAACAGAAGATCGACAAGGAGTGCGCCAGCCTGGCGCTTTACCATTTCAAGACCTGCCCGTTCTGCATCAAAGTGCGCAAGGAAATGGCAAGGTTGTCGTTGCCGATCGAATTGCGCGATGCGCAACATGACCCGGCCATCCGCGCCGATCTGATGAAGGGAGGCGGAAAAATCCAGACGCCTTGCCTGCGGATCGCTGATGCCCAGGGCAATGTTCAGTGGATGTATGAATCCGACGATATCATCAGGTATCTGCAGCAACGCTTTGCCTGATCGCGGCTGTACGTCGCCATGCAACCAGCCTTGGCAAGGTTGAATGGAGGATGGCGGGTATGTGCGTGCATGCCGATTGCCTTCTGGCTGTCCCGCCCGCTTATTGTGCTGCAACGGCCTGGGTGGTTTTCCTATGTTGGGTTCCGCACTGAATTTTCGTTAATGAATAGGTAAACTTTTGCTGCGTCGATACCTGATCCGGTATCAATGGCGGGCTTGATGTCCAAGGAGACATATGGCTCCGGGAAGTTCTATCCGTACCGGAAGCCGGCGAAATCTTGCGTGCCCCGATTGGCAGAACAGAGCAAACAAATCCGGCAATATCTAGACGAAAGGGAACAGTCATGACACAAAAATCGGAAGTAACCAAGCTGCAGGAAGCACAACAATTAAAACGGGAAGAATTGCAGATTCAGGAAGGCAAGCTGAAAGAGTTGCATGCGGAATTGGAAAAGCTGAATTCAAAAGTGCACAACAATGAAAAGCTTTCATCGGATGACACCAGATATATCAGCGAGCTCGGCTGGCTGGCTGCTTTGTCTGTGACGATAGCCACGATCGCATCCAGCCTCTAGCCTTTAGCAATAATTGTGAAATGTGCCATGAAACTCAAGCCGAAATGATTCGGATAGGTTGCGGTATGTGCAGTTGTCGCATCGAATCCTCTGGCGGAGCCGATTCGATACGAATTCGGGCAGGTTCAAACGAAAAATGCGCCAATAATAATGACTGCAAAGACTGCTGCAGCAAATATGACCACTTTTTTCAAAGTTCTTTCGGTTCGTTCCTTGTGCTGAATGTATCTTTCTTCGTCCGATTTGTCAGGCAAAATCAACTCCTCAAAAATATCCAGTATCAATGCAAGGTCGCATGGGCGGATGCGCCCATGCGTTCTAACGGCCGCTACCGGTGATGCCCCAAGGGGCCCAACCTGCGTGCCACGAAGTTCTGTCGGGGCTTACTTGGAAAGGTTCTGCAGTATGGCACGGATTTCCCGTTTACCCATGCCTCTCAGTGCAACTATCCTTTCCAATTGCCGGGCACGGGGATTGGAATTGCCAGCCTCCCAGTTATAGATCGTTGGTGCCGATACATCAAGCAAAGTCCCGATTTCCATGGCAGACAATCCCAGACGCAGCCTTAACGATTTAAATCCCTTCGCAGTAAAACGTACCTTGCCTGTCACTTCGGGATCTGCCTTTACCCCGGCATTATTCGAGATCGTTTTTGCGAGGCGCGACAACTGTTGTTCGAGGGCGACTGTGCGACGTTTCAAAGCTGCAATTTCGGCCCGATATTGCACCGAAGCTTTCTTCAGACTTTGAGTCTCGCTGCGCAACTCTTTGCGCGTCAGTCGAGAGATTTCCTGTTTTAATACGAGGCCGATGTTTGCCAATTTATTTTTCCTTCAGACAAGTTCGTTTATTGGGAGGGTGGGGTCATGCAAATGAACTGGAATGACCAGAATTCGGGCCAGACAGGCTAAGCAGCGATCGATCGGCATAGACATGGCGTTCCGACGCATGTCTGTTCGTTTCAGTTTGCGGAACAAACCTGCCGGCGAGAATCCACACGGTTTGATAATTGTAGCTCTTCCCGCAGCAAAAGCGATAATTATCAACGAAGCCTGCGAATCAAAATTCGACGATAGCGCGTTGTACATCCCTACACATCCCCGGTCTTTTTTTGTGCTGCAAGATTCAACAGGTCAATCGATTGTCCGCGCATCAGTTTCAGGAGTTCATTTCGCGCCGTTCCCGCCGTACGACCCGTTGCGACCAATTTGTCGACCATATCCTGAAATCGCATGCGGCGCCCGATGCCGTCCTCGCTGGTATCGCGCCGATTCCAGAAACTCTCGAGCAAAGTGGAACCGCAGACGCAGTTCCGGAACAGATCCACGATCAACTTGCCATCATCGCCCAGACTTTGCTTCAACCCGCTGCAATCGACCCGCAATGGCCGCGTGGCAGCGAGGAAGTCGGCGGTACTCCGATACTCCCGGCCGCAATTCCCGCAGCGTTTCGGAAAGGCCGATTCGGCCAACTCCCGCAGTCCGGCAAGCAACTCTTCGTCAAGATAAGGCTCAGGCATGGCGCACTCCCGCTGATCGCCCATATAACGCTATTGCCATGGCTGAAATCGGCAATATGAAACAAGCTTGATGCAGATAAAGAGCCGCATATCACGTCGCGCTTATGAGTGATTCGGCACTGATCCCGACCCTGACATTGCCCCACAGGCGCCCATCGATCTCGATGGGCATGGCGATATCGCACAGAACTTCCCCCGTGTCTCGCAGGTAGGTGCGCAACAACACCGGCTTTGTATTCTTTGCAGCCCGAAGCTCTCCGGGATTTTCGAATTTCCGGTTGCAGCGGTTGCCGGCGATATCTACCGCATCGTCGCCGGTGAGAGGTTTGGAGAATTTCAGATTGTGTGACGACAAGTAACCGTCCGTATTGACGCCAACCGCGTATATGCAATCTGGAATAAGGTTCAATGCCTCTTCCAGCAGCGTCTGACAGCGCCGCGAGTATTCTTCGCCCCAGGACACCCGATACTTCTGCGGCCTGCTCTTGCCGAGGGGGATATAGTTCCTGTCGAAAATGTCCAGTCCGGAGTTGGCCATCTCGCCAAGCGTATTCTTGAGTTTGTCGCGGAACAAACGGGTCTTCCCGACGACTTCTTCGAAAGTGCCGGCGCCGATATTGAAACGCGAAACCAGCTCCTGTATGCCTTCGGTCGACTGGGACAGCACCGCCGTGCGTTTGCCCGAATCCACCATGTGGGTGGAGACATTGGCCGACAGCTCGTGTATGGCCACCACGTTCTCATGCACCTGGGCATTCGTTGCGGATAACTGCTCCATTGCGGCCGCGATTTGCAGCAGCTGTTCGCCTGTGCGCTCGAAGTCTCCCACCATGACCTGGAATTGCACGGAAGATCGTCCCACCACTTCACGCGTATGCTGGACGTCTGCATTGATTTCGTCGTTCTCGGTGCGGGTGTTTCTTACCTGTGACAACATGGCGGCAACGTTGCCGGTGATTTCGGAAGCTGCCTTGTTGACGCTTTCCGCGAGCTTCCTGACCTCGTCGGCGACGACGGCAAAACCGCGCCCCGCCTCGCCGGCCCGTGCTGCCTCGATGGCGGCATTCAGGGCCAGGAGATTGGTCTGGTCTGCCACCTTGCGGATCAGCGTCGCGAACTGATTGACGTTTTCGGAGCGATGCCACAGATCGTCGACGGTATGGTTGAAGCGCAGTACCTTCTCGCCGACAGAATTGATCCTTTCGGTGATGTCCCGCATCTCGTTCAACGAGATGCGCGCCTGTTTCAGATTGACGTTGGTCGAATTGGCGATGATCTGGGTACTTTGCGACACGCCATCGATCGCCTTGGTCGACTCGTTGCTGGCAATGAAGACGCTGTCCGTCAATGTTGCCTGTTGGCGCACGTTGGTTGCCGTTTCATCCAGATTCACATTGACGAGGACCGCATCGCGGGCGATGGACACGCTCACATTGCGCACCTCGCCGATGATCTGGCGCATCTTGTGCGCGAAAAGATTGTAACTCCGGGCCAACTGCCTGAATTCATCGTGGGTGGTGAGCGGAAGGTCGCGCGAGAAGTTGCCTTCGCCCTTGCTGATTTCCTCGAAAATGCCGGTGATGGTCTTGACCGGACGCACGATCAAATGCCGCATGTAGAGAATCTGGAGGATATTCCAGACGAGAGAGACAACCGTCAGCGTGGCCAGTACGTTCAGGCCGAAATTCAAGTCCGCCATGATGGAAATCGCAGTGGCATCGGGGACGCCGTTGCTCGCCAGTGTGCCTTGTATATCCTGGCGGACCTTGAAATACGTGAGCAGATAAAGGAGGTCGATAATGAACAGGAAGAGGAAGCTCATCAGCTTCTTCGTCAGCGTATTCCAGATTTCCCGCTCGGCCCATTCATAGACTTCCCGGATACTGTTCATTATGGTCTCCTTTGTCGGCGCCGGCTCTTTGGCCGACACCGTTATCTGTTATTGATCATGGGATCATCCACGGTAACAGATAAGCCTGCACCGTGGTGATCACGCCAACGATTCCGGCAAGCATCAGGCTGTGTTTCAGCGTGAAGCGGAACAGATCGCCTTCATGTCCCACCAGGCCCACCGCTGCAGTGGCTACCGCGATGGACTGCGGCGAGATCATCTTTCCGGTGACGCCGCCGGTCGAATTTGCCGCCACCATCAGGGTGTCGCTGACGCCGATCTGGTGTGCGGTGTTGGCCTGCAAGTTGCAGAACAGCGCGTTCGATGACGTATCCGATCCGGTGAGGAACACGCCTATCCATCCCAGGAAGGGCGAGAAGAACGGGAAGGCCACACCTGTACCCGCCAGCAGCAACGCCAGCGTTGCAGACAGGCCGGAGTAGTTGGCGATGAAAGCGAAGGCCAGCACCATGCCGATCGAAAAGATCGGCCACTTCAAGTCGTACAGGGTGCTGCCGAAAGTCTTGATCGCATCCGCCGGCTTCATGCGCAGAACCAGCACGGTGACGATGGCGGAAAGCAATATCGCCGTGCCGGTGGCTGCCAGCCAATTGAACGAGTAAACGGCCGGATAGGGAGTGGGCGCGTTGACGATGGGCTGCATCTTTATGACCAGCTTGTCGAGCATCGGCACCGGCGTGTTGATGACCGTCCAGACCAGGTCTCCTCCCTTGGCGAATAGGGCCTTGAAGGGTTTGAGCGACCACACGGTCACGAAGATCGTCAGGATGACAAAGGGCGACCATGCTTTCAGCACCTGGTCGAAGGAGTGGCTTTCCGCCTTCAGCGTCACTTCCTGTCCGGGGAAACGGAATATATTTTTGGGTTTCCAGAATTTCAGGAACACCGTAAGCGATATCAGGCTCACCAAAGCAGAGGTGATGTCAGGCAACTCGGGGCCGATGAAGTTGGACGTCAGGAACTGGGTGACCGCGAAGGTTGCACCGCACACCAGGATTGCCGGCCATGTCTCGCGCACACCGCGCCAGCCGTCCATGATCATGATGACCCAGAAAGGGATGATGATCGACAGCAATGGCAGTTGGCGACCCGCCATTGCGCCGATCTTGAAGGCATCGATGCCGGTGACTTGGCCTGCCACGATGATAGGGATGCCCATCGCGCCGAAAGCGACCGGGGCGGTGTTGGTGATCAGGCACAGGCCGGCGGCATAGAGCGGGTTGAACCCCAGCCCGACCAACAGGGCTGCAGTGATTGCCACAGGGGCGCCGAATCCCGCAGCACCTTCAAGAAAAGCGCCGAATGAGAATCCGACCAGCAGCATTTGCAAGCGCTGGTCTTCCGTCACGGATATCACCGAGGAGCGGATGATGTCGAACTGTCCGGTCTTTACCGTGACCTTGTACAGAAACACCGCGGTGACGATGATCCAGGCGATAGGCCACAAGCCGAAGAGGAAGCCATAACCGGCCGATGCCAGCGCCATTTGTACCGGCATGTTGTAGAAGAAGATCGACACCAGCAGCGCCAGGACAACGGTGACGGTGCTGGCGATATATCCCTTCATTCGAAAAACAGCCAGGGCAACAAAAAAGAAAATGATCGGTATCGCAGCGATCAGCGACGAGAGCCAAAGGTTGCCTGCGGGATCGTATATCTGTTGCCAGGGCTGCATGGTGAATCTCCTCTATTTTGTATCGAATTGCTGGTTCGTTGTATGGGTCGGCACGAGGGTGCTTACCGTTCCCGGTGCAAGCAACTGCCCTGGGTCGTCGGTGCAGACCTGTTTGACCGCTTCTATCGGTAGATGAAAGTGACTGGCTGATCTGGCTATCGCCATCGCTCGCGCAACAGGTCGCGCAGGCGTTTCGGGGCGGGGGTGAGCGGGGTACGGCTGCGCGTCCAGGCGCCCTGATCGGTGGGAGACAAGGCACGGCCGCGACTGATGAACCACGATGTCAGGCGATAGAGCCCGAGCCGGCTGTAGACGAGCGACCAGCTTTTCCATATCGCGCTGGTGAACGACTTGCGGCCGGCACCGCTGCCGCGCAAAGAGGCGTCCGCGCTGCCGGGCCGTGCCTGTGCTTCGTTGCGCAGACGGATCAGGATGTCGGTGATGGGAATCTTCACCGGACAGACTTCGACACAGGCTCCGCACAGCGTGGAGGCGAAGGCCAGCGGATAGGTTGCGTCGAGACCCAGCATATGCGGCGAGACGATGGCGCCGATGGGGCCGGGATACGTCGTGCCGTAGGCATGGCCGCCGATCCGCGCATACACCGGGCAGTGGTTCATGCAGGCGCCGCAACGGATGCATTGCAGCGTGGCGCGCAATTGCTCGTCGGCGTAAGCCTGGCTGCGGCCGTTGTCGACGAGGATCAGGTGCACTTCTTCGGGGCCATCTTTTTCGCCCGCCTGGCGCGGATGGCTGATCATGTTGAAGTAGGTCGTGATCGGCTGGCCGGTCGCCGAGCGGGTCAGCAGGCTATAGAGCGGCGGTACGTGTTCGAGTTTTTCGACGATCTTCTCGATGCCGGTGACGGCGATGTGCACCTTGGGAACGGTGGTGCACATGCGGCCGTTGCCCTCGTTCTCGACGAGACAGATCGTGCCGGTCTCGGCCACCGCGAAATTGACGCCCGAAAGGCCGATGTCGGCCTCCGCGAACTTGCGGCGCAGCACCTGGCGACCGATCCTGATCAGCGCGTCGACGTCTTCGGTGTAGTCGACGCCGGCGATCTTCTCGGCGAACAGCGCGGCGATCTCCTGCTTGGTCTTGTGGATGGCCGGCATGATGATGTGGGAAGGTTTCTCGCCGGCCAGCTCGACGATATATTCGCCCATGTCGGTCTCGAACGCGTCTATGCCGGCATCCGCCATCGCGTGGCTGAAACCGATCTCCTCGCTGACCATGGATTTGCCTTTGGCGATGCTGCGTGCATTGTGCCTGCGGGCGATGCCGAGCGCGATGCCATTGGCCTCGTCTGCCGTTTCCGCCCAGTGCACCTGAATGCCGTTGGCGGTGAGATTCTTCTCAAGCTGTTCCAGCAGTTGTGGCAACCTGGCGAGGCTGTATCGGCGGATCGCGGCGCCGAGTTCGCGCAGGCCGGCCAGTTCATCCTGGTCGGGGAACTGGACGCGCCGCTTCTCCTGCAGAAAGTCCATCGCGCCGCGGAAGTTCTTGCGCTGGGCGGGGTCGTGCACGGCAGCGCTGCTGCGCTCCTTGAAGTCGTCGTCCGGGTGGAAGTGGATGACTTGGCTCACGCGACGCCCCCTTCCGGATGGCACAGCAAGACGACCAGTTCACGGGGGCCGTGTGCGCCGTAGGCCAGCGTCTGCTGGATATCGGCCGTTTTGGAAGGGCCCGATATCAGCAGTGCGTTGGTCGGCATCGAGCCCTGCCAGCCTTCGGCGTTCATCGCCGAATGGAAATCGGCATGTATGTTCGTTGCATCGACCAGGACGAAATGCAGCGGCGGCACCAGCGACATCAGGCGCGGCTCGGCCGGGGTGGGCCACAGGATCAGCGTGCCGGTTTCCGCGATGGCGCTTCTGGCCGATGTCAGCGATGCATCGACAGCGTCGAACAACTGGTCGCGCCAGGTTTCGATGGGGTTTGCATAGCGTAGCAGTTGCAGGTTCTGCGGCTTGCGCGATTCAAGTTCCGCACCATGCGGCGTGTTCTCGCCGATGAGCAGGTTGCGCAGTCCCTTGCCGGCCGCGATCTGCAGCAACAGTTCCGGCCAGTCGCGGGTAGTGGTGACGTGCACTTCGGTGTGGACGGCCTCAAGGGCGGTGCACATGCGCGCGATACGCCGTGATATGTCTTCGTTGCGGCGGTGGGTGGCGTACCAGCTGCCGACATCCGGCAATGACGTAGCCACTGCGCTTGCGCCGCGCAGACGGCCGAGTATCTTGTCGCGCGCGCTCATGATTGGCCTTTCGATGTGCGGTGCCAGAGGAAACTGGCGATGTGCTCTCCCGGTAATGAAGCCGTATCGCGCCCGGCGATCTCATCCAGCTTCGCGGCACGCCCGAGGATATTGAACAGGCAGCCGCAGTCGGCGCTGACCACACGCTCGGCGCCGGTCGCGCGCAGGCTGTCGACCTTGTCGCTGACGATCGCTTCGGAGATCTCGGGGTAGCGGATGGCGAAGGTTCCGCCGAATCCGCAGCACTCTTCCGCGCGCGCCTGCTGTACCACGTTCAGGTTCGCCAGGCTGCCGAGCAGCGCAGCACTCGTTTCGTGCGACCCCATTTCGCGACGGGCATGGCAGGAAGTATGCAATGCAACCGTGCAGGGCGTTCCCAGATCCTGCTGCCGGAAATCGACCACATGCACGAGGAATTCGGTCAGCTCGAAAATACGCTCCGCGAGTTCCCGTGCCTTGGCCAGCAAGACCGGATCGTCTGCAAACAGTTTCGGGTAATGGTGGCGCATCATCGCAGCGCAGGATCCGGAAGGTACGACCACCGGCCAAGGCTGGGGAAACAAATCGAGTTGCTGGCGGGCCACGGCGCGGGCTTCATCCGGATAACCGCTGTTATAGGCGGGCTGGCCGCAGCATGTCTGTTGTTCGGGGAAATGGACTTTAATGCCTTCGCGCTCCAGCAGATTGACCGTGTCGAGTCCCGCTTCCGGGGCAAACTGATCGACGAGGCAAGTGGCGAAAAGATAAACATCGGCAGGTTTGGGCGGGTACAGCCGCTCTCCTGATGTATCTGTTGCCATGATAATCTCTCCCCGTCCTGTCGTTATTGGTAAAGTGGTCTTACCATTGATGAGAAGACTATAATGTGATAAATATAATCTTGTCAACGATTTATTGTTGACTAATTTTTGTGCTGGAAATAATATTTAAGTGGTCTTACCAAGGAAGAAGCCGATGATACAAAGCCGTCCTGCTGTTGTCCGTATTTCCGATACCGTCGCAGGGGAACTCGAGAAACGCATACTTGAAGGTTCGCTGAAGGCCGGAGATCGGCTGCCCTCTGAGCGCGATTTCGCCGTTGAACTGGGTGTGTCGCGCCCGACGTTGCGCGAAGCGATCCAGAAGCTGACGTCGAAGGGGTTGCTTGCCTCGCGCCACGGCGGCGGGACGTTCGTCACCAACCGTCTGGAAGCGCACTTCGTCGACCCATGGCAGGAGATGCTGAGCGGGCACCCGATGCTGCACAGCGACTTGCTCGAATTCCGCCAGATGCTCGAAAGCCAGGCAGCCTATCTTGCGGCGGAACGCGCCACCAATGTCGATATCGAACGCCTGGATGCACTGTATGCCACGCTGGATTCCGTTTATGGAAGCAAGGACATGAATGCTTGCATCGATGCGGACGTGGCCTTCCATCAGGCGATCGCGGAAGCGGCGCATAACGTCCTGATTGGTCACATGACTGCCAGCCTGATGCGACTCATCCACGGCCATGTCTCGAACAGTCTAGAGCACCTGCATGCGCGGCCGCAGCGATGGGATCAGTTGCGTTCACAGCACTACACGATCTGGCAAGCCATCCGGGAACATCAGCCCGATGTCGCCGCCCGCGCTTCGCGCGACCACATCGAATTCGTGCGCCAGAGCATGATGAACGCAAACAAGGAAGTGGAGAACCGCTTGAGTGCCTTGAGACGGCAGCCGTCAGGGCCGCTGGAGCGCGCAGATACAGGCGCCTGAACGCGGTTTGGCGAGCCGGTGGAAATCCTGTCCTCGAACGACATCCGGTGTTGAGTAGCACTGGCCGCAAATAATCCCGATATTTGGATACCGCGTCGGTCTACTTCGTTTGCTGTTCTATCGCCTTCCTTTGTTCATCATCCTGTTTCTGCATCGCGGGGTCGACGGTCTTTGCCTTGTCGAGCACGTCGCGCTGGTCCTTGAACAGTTTGGGTGCGGGCTGGTTGTCGCTTTGGCCGCATGCGCCGAGCAGAAGGGATACGCACAGCAGAACAACGGTACGGAAGGTCATGGTGTACTCCTCGGTTGACGGTAGAGTGCTTGCTGGCAGTTGCCCGAATGCGGCACTGTGGGCCCTCATCATTCCAGCCTTATTCGTCGGGGATCGCAGGGCCGATGGGGCGGGCAAATATCTCGTCGACGCGGTTCTTGTCCATGTCGACCACTTCGAAGCGCCAGCCGTTCCAGTCGAAGGTTTCGGCTTTTTTCGGGATGTGCCCGACGGCAGTGATGACGAAACCGCCGACGGTGTGGTAGTTACCGAGGTCCTCTTCCGGGAGTGCGTTGAGGCCGAGTTTGTCTTTCATTTCGTCCAGCGGCAGCAAGCCATCCAGCAGCCATGAGCCATCCTCGCGTTGCACAGCGAGCGGCATCTCATCCACCGAGCTCGGCACGTCGCCGACCACGGACGAGAGCAGATCGCTCATGGTGACCAGCCCTTCGGCCTGGCCGAACTCGTTGACGACGACCGCAATGTGGGTCTTTTGTGCGCGGAAGAAATCGAGCACCCCGATCAGCGACTGGGTGTTGGGAATGTAATGGATGGCGTGCGTCGGCAGCTTGCCGAGATCGAGCGGCTCGTTTTCCAGCAGATGCTGCAGCAGTTCGCGGCTCTCGATGTAGCCGACCAACTGGGTGAGGCCTCCCTTGCACACGAGGAAGCGCGAGACACGCTGGGTCTTGATCTTCTCCAGATTGATCTGGCTTGGTGCCTGCAGGTCGAGATAGATGATGTCGTTGGCGGGCGTCATCACGCTCGCCACCTTGCGGTCGTCGAGGCGGAACACGTTGCCGAGCAATTCGCCGGAGGTTTCATCCAGATCCCCGTCGCGCCGTCCGGCGGCGATCATGGCGCGTATCTCGTCGGAAGCGAGGTACTCCGCGCTTTCCTTGAACGGGAAGAGTGCGAGTATTTTTTCGCTAGCGACCGCCAGTGCCCAGATGAACGGACGGTTTAACCTGGCAAACAGCGCCATGAGGGGGGCAAGCGTCGAGGCGATGGTTTCCGGCCTGGCCAGTGCGATACGCTTGGGGATGATCTCGCCGACCACGATGGTGACAAAGGTGATACTGCCGACCACCAGCAGCAGCGACAGCGGATATTTCGCGAAGGCGAGCATGGCGATGTCGGTCTCGATAGCGGATTCGATGCGCGGCACCCACATCGATTCGCCGAAAACGCCGAGCAGGGTAGCCAATGCGGTGAGGCCGATCTGTGTCGCTGCCAGCAAGCGGGACGGCTGGTTGCGCAACTCGCAAGCGATCCTGGCTCCTTCGTTGCCGGTTTCGGCCATCTGCGTGAGGATGGGCATGCGGCTCGCGCCTATGCTCATCTCCGACATGGCAAAGAAACCGCTGAGCAGGATCAGCAGCACGAGTATCCAGATTTCCATGTTGAACTCCTTGGTGGAGGCTAAGTAAGGCCGGTATCTTGGTCGTGGCCGTGCTTCTTGTAAAGCAGACTCATGATGCCGGCCATCAGCAGGCCGAACACGATGTTGATGGTATAAATCGAGAAATCGAGTTTCGCCATCAGGGCGTAGATCCCCAGCATGAGGAAGATGCTGATGTTCTCGTTGAAGTTCTGCACGGCGATGGAACTGCCGGCTCCCATCAGCAAGTGCCCCCTGTGTTGCAGCAGGGCATTCATCGGTACCACGAAGAAACCGCCCATAGCGCCGATACCGATCAGCAGCAGGGTGGCGAGCAGCGGGCTGGTGACCGGTGTCATCACCAGCACCAGCAGGCCCATGCCGATGCCGACCGGCAACACTTTCACGGCATGGTCGAGTTTGACCATGCGTGCCGCCAATATTGCGCCGATCGCGATGCCCACTGCAACCCAAGCGGTGAGTTTGGCGGCACTACTCATGTCGTAATGCAGCGCGACTGCCGCCCAGGTCAGCACGAGCAACCGCAAAGTCGCACCCGCACCCCAGAACAAGGTCGTCACGGCAAGTGAGACCTGACCCAACGGGTCTTTCCACAATAATTTGAAACAGTGGGCAAACTCTTTGATCAGGAATACCGGGTTGCGCCTGAACGGTTTGTGGTCGATGGGAAGTGTCGGGATGTAGAGGTTGAATATTGCGGCAACAAGATACAGCCCGAGGACAATAGTGATTGCAAGTTCGGGCGCGGTATCGATACCCGTATCGATGAACGGCACATCCCACCAGTGCAGCATCGCGTCGGCAATAGAAGGGCTGATAAGGATGCCGCTCAATACCGCACCGAGGATGATGGCAGCAACCGTGAGACCTTCCATCCAGCTGTTTGCCAGCACGAGTTTTTCCGGCGGCAGGTACTCGGTGAGGATGCCGTACTTTGCGGGCGAATAGGCCGCCGCGCCGAAACCGACAAGGCCGTAGGCGAAAAGGGGGTCGACGCCGAACAGCATGGCGAGGCAGCCTAGCATCTTGATCGCGTTGCTGATGAACATCACGCGCCCTTTGGGCAGCGAATCGGCGAATGCGCCGACAAAAGGCGCCAGCACGATGAACGAGATGATGAACGACTGTTGCAGTACAGGCGTGTGCCAGCCGGGGGCATTTTCCTGCTTGAGGAGGGCGATGGCGGCGAACAGGAGCGCATTGTCGGCAAGCGCTGAAAAGAACTGCGCCGCCAGGATGGTGTAGAAACCGCGGTTCATGTTCCAGTTCTTTCGGCGAAGGCTAATGCGCGCAGCGCGTTAAAGACGGTCTTTTTGTCTGGCCGGAACCAAAAGAACTGCGCCGCCAGGATGGTGTAGAAACCGCGGTTCATGTTCCAGTTCTTTCGGCGGAGGCTGATGCGCGCAGCGCGTTAAAGACTGCCTTGCAGTCTGGCTGGAACCAAAAGAACTGTGCTGCCGGGATGGTGTAAAAGCCGCGATTCACTATGGAATTATCATTATGGGGGACGGTCTTTTATAACACGAAAATTTATGGCCTGCTATCATTCGCGGCAGTTTAACTGCTTCAGTCTTTAAATCCATGCCCCGCCCGATACAAGCCCTTATCGATCTTTCAGCTCTTCAGAACAACCTGCGTGTGGCGCGGCGACTTGCTCCCAGCCGCGTCATGGCGGTCGTCAAGGCGAATGCCTACGGCCATGGCCTGCTGCGGGTGGCCGAGGCGCTGAACGAGGCAGAAGGCTTCGCGATGCTCGATGTGCGCGACGCCGTCGCCCTGCGCGAAGCGGGTTTTCGCCAGACCATCCTGCTGCTGGAAGGCTTCTTTACTGCGGACGAGCTGCCGCTGATTGCCGAATACGAATTGTCTACGGTCATCCACAGCATGCACCAACTCGACATGCTCGATGCCTGCCCGCGCCGCAACAGCTTGCAGGTGTGGTTCAAGATCAACACCGGCATGAACCGTCTGGGTTTTGTGCCGGAGCAGGTTCCGGCAGCCATGGAAAAGCTGAAATCGCATCCGGCAGTGCGCGATATCACCTTGATGACGCATTTTTCCCATGCGGACGAGCCGGAAGGCGTGGCGGAGCAACTTGAACGTTTCAGGAGCCTGACCGCCTCCTACCGCGCGCCGCGATCTCTCGCCAATTCCGCCGCGCTGCTGCGTTATCCGTCCACCCACAGCGAATGGGTGCGCCCCGGCATCATGCTCTACGGTGCCTCGCCGTTCGCCGATACCAGTGCGCAGCAACTCGGCCTGAAGCCCGTGATGACGTTGAGCAGCGAGATCATCTCGGTGCGCGAACTGAAAGCAGGCGACCGCATCGGCTATGCCGGGCTGTTCCGCGCCGCTACGACGATGCGCATCGGCACGGTAGCCTGTGGCTATGCCGACGGCTATCCGCGTCACGCACCGACCGGCACGCCGATCCTGGTGAACGGACAGCGCACCCGCACTTTGGGGCGCGTGTCGATGGACATGCTGGGTGTCGACCTGAGCGGGATAACCGATGCCGACGTCGGCAGCCGCGTCACCTTGTGGGGAGCCGGCTTGCCGGTGGAGGATGTCGCAAGTTCGGCCGGAACGGTCAGCTACGAGTTGATGTGCGCGCTGACGGCGCGGGTGCCGACCGTCGCAGGTTAACTATTTCTTCCGGTGATCTTCGCGATCACCGTTTCCGCCAGTTCCGGCTTACCGAACAGATAACCCTGATGGATGACCTGGCCGCGCAGATTCAGGAACGCGGCCTGCTCGGCGGTCTCCACGCCTTCCGCAACGACCCTCACGTGCATGAGCCTGGCAACGGCGAGGATGGTCTCGACCAGTGCGTCGTCCTCGGGATCGATCGTCAGGTCCTGGATAAAGCTCTTGTCGATCTTCAATTCGTGGATGGGCAGACGCTTGAGGTAGGACAGCGAAGAATAGCCGGTACCGAAGTCGTCCATCGA
This sequence comes from Sideroxydans sp., assembly GCA_027310725.1. Taxonomy (GTDB): domain Bacteria; phylum Pseudomonadota; class Gammaproteobacteria; order Burkholderiales; family Gallionellaceae; genus Sideroxyarcus. Next base: position 72,192 of record DAIDAG010000040.1, read on the forward strand.
GAAATGGATACCCATCTCGCTCAATTCCGTCATCTTGGCGATCACGTCGTTGATGTTGTCGATCACCAGTCCTTCCGTCACTTCCAGCGTGAGGTGCGTCGGGTCGGCACCGGTGCCGGCGAGTCCGCGCTTGATCTGGTCGATGAAATCGGGCTGGCGGAAATGGCGCGGACTGATGTTGACCGCGATGCGGATCGGCAGGGCGACCATGTCCTCGCGCGCAAGCAGACTGCAGACTTTGGCGAATACCCAGTTGCCGATCTCGACGATGAGGTTCGATTCCTCCGCGATCGGGATGAATGCGCCCGGCGGTACCAGACCGCGCTGCGGATGTTGCCAGCGCACCAGCGCTTCCGCGCCGACGATGCTGCCTGCTGCATCCACTTGCGGCTGCAGGAATACCCGCAGCTCGTCAGCCAGGATGGCCTGATGCAGCTCGCGTTCGATGTCGAAGCGCTGCTTGGCGATCTCGTCCAGTGCGCCTTCAAAAAATGCGGTCTGTCCTCTTCCTCTGGTTTTTGCGTGGTGTAGCGCGGTATTGGCGCGGCGCAGGATGTCCAGCGGCTGGTCTTCGTCGTTTTCCGGGAAAAGCGCGATGCCCAGGCAAGCGGTGAGGGAAAGATGCTCGGCACCGATTTGCAGGGGTTCCTGCAGGCCGGAATGGATCTTCTCGGAGATATGCAGGGCAAGATGCGCCGCAGTGTGATGTTGAGGCGAAAGGTCGGTCAGCAGGATGCCGAACTCGTCCCCGGAAATGCGCGCAACGACGTCTCCTTCGCGCAGACTGGCTATCAGCCGTTCGCTCACCGCCTTGAGCAGCGCATCTCCCAGCGTTTGTCCTCCCGCGTCGTTGATGGTCTTGAAGCGATCGATGTTGAACGAGATCATCGCACTGTGATGGCTGAATCGACGGGTCATGGCCAAGGTCTGTGCCATGCGTTCCAGCAGCAGGGAGCGATTGGGAAGTCCCGTGAGCGTGTCGTAAAAGGCAAGGCGGTTGATCTCGGCTTCGGCGCGTTTTTTTTCGGTGATATCTTCCTGCACGGACACGTAGTGCGTGATGCGTCCGTCCGGCTGGCGGATCGGACTGATGATGGCGTGTTCGATATATTCGCTGCCATCTTTGCTCTTGTTGTAGAACTCGCCCTGCCAGGTGTTGCCGGCCAGCAGGTTTTTCCAGAGATCTTCATATGTGCTTCTCGGCGTCTTGCCGGAATGCAGGATGCGCGGATTCCGGCCGATGATTTCGTTGAGGCCATACCCGGTCTTGCGCACGAAAGACTCGTTGACGTATTCGATATTGCCATTGAGGTCCGTGATGTAGATGTTCTCCGGACTTTGTTCCACTGCCAGCGAGAGTTTGCGCAGTGTGGACTCTTTCTCGCGCAACGGACGCAGGTCCAGGTAGCTGGCCACATACCCGGTGTGTTTTCCGCCTTCGCCCTGGATCGACGCGATGGTCGCGACGGTGGGTATCAGCGAGCCGTCACTGGCCAGCCGGTCCACCTCGCCCGACCAATTTCCGGACTTGCGGAGATGCACGATGATTTCATCGCGTTCGGATGTGTACTTGCCGGTGGCGGGTACGATGAGCGAGACATGCCTGCCTGCCACATCTGCCAGCGGGTAACCGAATAGATTTGAGAAAGCTGGATTGACATAGGTGATATGGAACTCGGCGTCAGCCAGCAAAAGTGGGTGCGCCGACTGGCGCAGTGCGTCGCTGAACAGATCGCGCTGCGCTTCGGCCTGCTTGCGCACCGTGATGTCGCGGTTGCTGCCCCACCGGCCGATATGCTTGCCGCTTTCGTCGTACATGGGTTGGCATTTGTGGGACAGCCAGCGCAACTCACCATCCGTGCCCAGGAAACGGAACTCCAGATCTGCATTGTCCGCGTGAGTACTATCGGCGAGGTGTTGCCGGTAGGCTTCGCGGTCGTCCGGGTGTAGAAGTTTGATCATCATCTCGGGGTCAGACAGGAATGCCTCGGGGGCGTGCCCGAAGATTTGTTCGCAGGCCGGCGAGACGTAGATGAACCGTTCATCCGTGCCCAGCCAGAAGATGAAATCGGAGGCATTGTCGGACACCAGCCGGTATTTGGATTCAGATTCCAGCAATGCCGCGTTCGCCTTCTCGGCCTGTTCGCGGGCGGCGATGGCATCCTCCATCAGGTTCAGCGAGGCCAGACGTGCCTTGCGCTGCTCTTCCAGGGCACTTTCCTGGCTCCGCCACAAAGCTGCTTCTGCGGCCCTCCGGGCGGTACGCTCGTTTGCCTCTTCAAGTGCGTGCCGGATCGCCGCGGGCAGGCGAGCCAAATGTCCTTTGAGCAGGAAGTCCGTGGGTCCCTGACGCAGCAGATCCGCTGCCATTTCCTCGGTCAGGCTGCCCGACACGATGATCACGGGCAGGTCGGGCCATTGTGCATGGATCTGTTGCAGCGTTGTGTGGAAATCCATGCCCGGTACGCTGTAATCCGAAAGCACGATATCCCATTTTTCGGGCAGCGCCGCATCCAGGTCGGTCTTGCTGTAGACGCGGGTAAAGTCGGCAGCGAAATCCTGCTGGCGCAGGAAGCGTTCCAGCAGCAGATAATCGGATACCGAGTCTTCGATGACGAGTATTTTCAGCGGGCTGTTCATTATGATCGTTCTGCCGGTGGAGGTTCGTTGGTAGCCAGCCAGTAGACACCCAGCCGCGCCACAGTTTCGGCGAACTCGGCGAATTCGACCGGCTTGCGGACAAAACTGTTGCATCCATTCTCATAGCTTTTCAGGCGGTCGTGCTCATCGTCCGATGAGGTGAGGATGACCACCGGGATCAGCTGCGTGCGTTGATCTGCCCTGAGCCGTTCCAGCACCTCCAGCCCGGACAGTCGTGGCAGCCCGATGTCGAGCAGCACCACGGCCGGCAGATCGGGACCGTCGCGATTGGAAAATTCGCCTTCCCTGAACATATAGTCCAGCGCCTGCTGTCCATCCCGTGCCACATCGACCCGGTTGATCAGGTTTGCCTTGCGCAAGGCACGCAGGGTAAGCATTTCATCTTGTGGGTTGTCCTCAACGAGCAGTATGGATTTTTCTTTCATGATGTCTTTTCCCCAACGTTGAAGGGCAGGGTGAAGCAGAAGGTCGAACCGGAGCCCGAATACCCCTCGCCGCTGATCTCGCCGCCGTGACGATGGACGATGCGTTGCACGGTGGCAAGCCCGATGCCGATGCCGGGAAATTCTTCCTGGCGGTGCAAGCGCTGGAAAGGCTGGAACAAACGGTTGGCGTGGGCCATGTCGAAGCCGGCGCCATTGTCGGCGACACTGAAGCAGCGCGTGTGATCGATTTCTCCCGAGAAAACGCGAATGGCCGGATTCCTTGTGTTGCCGGTGTATTTCCATGCATTGCTCAACAGGTTGCTGAATACGATTTCCATCATGTGCGCATCGCCCGTGGCATGCATGCCGGGCTCGACCTGCCAAGAGATCGTCCTCCCGGGATCGTTGTGCTTCAACTCTTCAAGCAGCCGGGTTGCCAGCGCCGAGATATCGATGAAGCCGTGCTGCAACTCGCCGCGTGTGCTGCGCGACAGAACCAGCAGACCGTCGACCAGCTCGCTCATCTTGCGGCTGGCGAGTTCGATCTGTTCCAGGTAAGTCCTGGCCTCCCCCTGCAACTGGTTGCCGTAGTCTTCCTTCAGCGCCTGGCTGAAGCCTGTCATGGCTCTCAGGGGAGCACGCAGGTCGTGTGAAACGGCATAGGCGAAGCTGTCCAGCTCGCGGTTTGCAGCGGACAGTTCGGCAGTACGTTCGATCACGCGCTGCTCCAGGCTGGCATTGAGCTGGCGGATATCTTCCTCTGCCTGTTTGTATCGCGTGATGTCTTCCGCAAAAATCACGATGCCGCCCACCGTATCGTCGGCTTTGCGCCAGGGGAGGATTTCCCAGCGCAGCCATTGGACAGCGCCATCCTCGCGCTCGAACCGGTCCTCGTCGGCCCGCAGGGCTTCTCCTGCGAGCCCGCGTTGATGGAGAATTCTCCATCGATCCGGAATTTCTGGAAAGATTTCGTAGTGAGAGTGTCCGGTGACATCGCGATCTCCGAGGGCGTAGTCGTCGAGCCAGCGCCTGCTGACCGAGAGATAGCGCATTTCGCGGTCGAACATTGCGAGCGCTGCAGGTGCATGCCTGATGAACAGTTGGAGTTGTTCCCTGCTTTCGCGCAGTGCCTGTTCGGCAAGTTTGCGTGTGGTGATATCTTGTACCGTGCCGTGCAGATTGATCACATCCCCGTTGAGGTCGCGTGTGGCATGTCCCCGGGCAGTGATCCAGCGGTGCGTTCCGTCGGAGCGCACCACTTCGGCGTCACATTCGTAGGGCATTCCTGTCGCCATACCTTCCTCCACGGCAGCCGAAAGTTCCTCCCAGCTGTTTCGGGTGAAATATTGTTGCACTTCAGGATAGATGGCCGGAGGCTGGGCCGGGTCTCGCCCGTAGATCAGATATATCTGATCGGACCAGGTATGGCGGCCGGTCGCGGTATCCCATTTCCAATTGCCGATGCCGGCCAGGTGCTGGGCTTCCTGCAGTGCGGCTTCGCTTTCCTTGAGCCTTTCTTCCGCTTGCTTGCGCGTCTGGATGTCCTCAACGACGGAAACAAAGTAGTCCGGTGCCGAATCGAGCTTTCGCACCAGGGAGGCGGTGAGGCTGACCCAGACGATGTTGCCGTCCTTGCGGATGTAGCGTTTTTCCATCGTGTAACTGGCGATCACGCCAGCGAGCATCTGTTGAACATGCGCGAGGTCGGTTTGCAGGTCGTCCGGGTGGGTGATGTCCTGGAACGTCAGGACCAGCAATTCGTCGTGACGGTAGCCGACGATCTCGGAGAGCTTGCGGTTGACCCTGAGCCAGTGTCCATCCAGCCCAACAAGTGCAATGCCGACGGCCGCCTGCTCAAAGGTGGCTTCAAAACGGACTTCGCTGTCCTGCAATCGACGGTCAGAGCGTCGCATTGCCAGCCGCAGCCGCTCGAAGAAAAAGGTGAAGAGCATACCCATGAAAATGAATATCAAGACGGAGAAAACCGATGCCGAGCTACTCGTCGCAAGGGTGAAAGAGGGGGTCATGAAGACAAACCAGGCCAGTAGTGCGCTGATCATCGTCGCGGCGACGCCGCCAGCCCTGCCGCCGATCCAGGCACTGAAATATGCGGCAGGAAAAAAGAGGAGCCAGACGTAGGGCTTGACGTAGTCCCACAACAACCATTGCACTGCGCAAGCGATGAAAGGCAGCAGGATGGAGAAGAACAGACGCAGCTTCATGGAGCCTTGCCTTTGGACGGCCTGTTCAGAAACTCCAGCGGGTAGGGAGGTTCTTGTCCAAGCAGATGCGAAAGTTCATTGATCTGCCGCTTAAGTGCGATCATGTCGAGTTCGCGGCCCACCGTGGCGTGGTTGAATCGTTCGAGTTCGTCGTTGCGCTGGCGCAATTCTGCGGTTTGCTGAAGCATGGCGATCTCGGCCTTCTTCCTTTCGGTGATGACATCGAACACGGCGACAAAGTGCTCCGGTTTCGGACTGTATATCGAGATCGCGAACCACATGCCCAGAGCATGGACGAAAACTTCGAACTGTTCGGGATTGCCGCCCGACGCGACGCGTCCGTATTTCTCGAACAATTCGGGATCGGCCTCGCGGATGCCGGGAATCACCTCGCTGACCTTGCGTCCGGTGACGTCCTTCAGTCCTGTCTGGGAAGTGAAGGCTTCATTGACGTTCAGGTAGATGAAGTCAGATGGGCTGTCATTCTCGTAAAGCATGCGGCAATAGGCAAAGCCGTTGAGCATATGCTCGAACAGCGAGCGGTAAGTCTCCTCGCTCTCGCGTAGCGCTTCCTCCGCTTTTCTGCGCTCGGTAACGTCTTCCCCCGAGCTGAGCGTGCCGACAATGTTGCCCGCTTCGTTCCTGAAGTAATTGTTGCGCCAGGAGATCATCCGCCGATTGCCGTCGCGGCAAAGCACCGAATTTTCCAGGTGCTGATGATCGTCCAGGTCTCCCGCCAAGATACGGCGAAATATCGGCAGGATGGTATCCATCCCTTCCGGCTGCGGCAGACACGTCTTGAACCAGTTCTCGCCCAGCAGTTCGTTTTCGCGGTAACCCAGTAACTCACAGCCATAGCGGGAGATCATGGTGATGCGACCTGCATCATCCAGGGCGACCATGATGCTCTGGACTGTATCGAGATAGCGCTGGGTGAGATCCCGTTCGCGCCGCAACGCAAATTCAATCGTTTTTATCGCGGTGATGTCGCGCGAGATGCCGAACACACCAACCACCCTGCCTGCGTCGTCATGCAACGAGCCCTTGGTGGCTTGGAAAAACAATTTGCCGTTTTGTGTGTCGAGATTCTCATCAAATGTCGTGACCTGATTGTCCTGCATCACTTCTCGGTCGTTTCTCTGGATGAGTGCCGCTTGATTGGGCGGAAAGATCCCTGTGTCATCCTTGCCCAGGACATCCTGTACGGACTTCCCGACGAAGCGTGCGGCAGCCTCGTTGAGCAGCAAATAGCGTCCGTCGATGTCCTTGACGAAGATCGCATCGGTGGAACCCTCGGTAATGGCATTGAGCAGTTGCAATGCCCGGGATTTTTCATCCAGGCTGGCCAGCGTTTTTTTGCGCTCCCGGTCGGACCTGTGCCGTGCCTCGTGCAGCATCAGGCTGAGGATGCTGACGAGCAATCCGTTTACGACCAGGAATCCCAGTTGAAGCAAGTCATAGGAATGTTCGAGCCGGAAGCTCGCGGCAGTGGGAAAAACAATAAAAGTGACGGAAGCGGCTGCAATGAAAGTGGAGACCATTCCGGGACCGAATCCACCGATCGCCGCACTCAGAATGATCGGGAACATGAACAGGATGAGCAAAGGTCGTTCGCCGAAAGATATGGAGATGCTTTCGCGTAACAGCAATGTGGTGAGCGTGACCGTTGCGGCGAAAAGATATTCCTGCCAGGGCTTCCAGTTGACCAGGCCGGGGTATCGTTCGGGCTCGCCGGCACTTTCGTTCCTGTCGACTGATCGTCCAAGCAGGAAGTAGAGCAGCAGGGAAGTGACAACTACGTAAAACCAGCCCTTGAAAGTCTGTGCGATCTGGAGGGTTGACGAGTCCGCGATAAACCATTCCAGAGCTTCATCCGAAAGCACGATCCACAGTCCGGCAAAGATGGCGTAGATCAGGACGATCCTCTTGATATCCAGTTTGCTCAAACGGCTAAGTCGGGGGCCATCCATTCAGTGTCTCCCTCAGGTTCAATTTGCTTCGACAGCACGAACAAGACAATACAAATCAAACGGGCAAGCAAGTGCGGTGTTTAACCGGCCGGCATTTCCCGGCTGGGCGGCCCCGGATTTACGGGGCAGGGTGAGGGAAATCGCTGAATATTTATTGGTTTCAGGCGGCCTTATTCTTGATTTAGGTCATGCTCCAGGCAAGTGAAGAAATCTAACAACCATCAGTCGGCAAAATCATTAAATTAATTTTAGGAATTGCATCTGCTTGCGTATTCCATGGTCATTTTTTATTAAGTGTGCGCAAAGTACAGCTTTATTCCGCAATGTGTCAATATGCCAAAATATATATAACTTCAACCATATAGTGCAGATGACATGCTGCAAAAGATGACGGGAAGAGGCTTCATCGGCAGGTAAAGCGGGGGTGTTGGCGGATGAGGGTGGCGCACTGTCCTTGATCTCGCATCCAGTCATTACTGCCCATCCAGTGATTCCGCTTTCAGCAGCCTTCCAGAGAAGTTCGAATCTGTATATATGGATTTCATGTTGATAAACGTCTATTGTCTTGTTGTACTTCATGCCATGCTGATATCAAGTTCAAAGGTGGCTGCCGTTTCTTTGGGCAATCGAGGAGGAAAAACAAACAGATGACTCATTTGCCTCCGATGCAGCCGGAAGTGCATCTGACTGATGACAAAAAGTCGGCAGAAGCGAAACTCACCAATCCGGATTCGGTATTCCACGTGCACAACGTATCTAGGATTTACCGCATGGGCGAGGTCGAGGTGCATGCCTTGCGCGACGTGACGGTCGATCTGCTGCGGGGCGAATTCGCGGTGTTGCTCGGCACATCCGGCAGCGGCAAGTCCACGCTGCTTAACATCCTGGGCGGCCTCGACCGGCCGACAAGCGGCGAGGTCTTCTACCGCGACCATAACCTGACCCGGGCTGACGACGACGGCCTGACGCGTTTCCGCCGCGAGCACGTGGGCTTCGTGTTCCAGTTCTACAATCTCATTCCCAGCCTCACTGCGCTCGAGAATGTCGCACTTGTGACCGAGATCGCCGGGCATCCGATCGATCCGGCCGACGCACTCGACCTGGTCGGCCTGGGCCAACGGCGCGACCATTTCCCTTCCCAGCTTTCGGGCGGCGAGCAGCAGCGCGTGGCGATCGCGCGTGCGGTGGCGAAGCGTCCAGACGTGCTGCTGTGCGACGAACCCACCGGCGCGCTCGACTATGCCACCGGCAAGCTGGTGCTCGAAGTGCTGGAACGGGTGAACCGCGAACTGGGCACGATCACTGCCGTGATCACCCATAACGCCGCCATTGCCGGCATGGCCGACCGTGTCATCCGCATCAGTAGTGGAACAATCACCGAAGTTCTGCGCAACGAAGTCAAGATCAGGCCGTCGGAGATATCCTGGTGAAGCCGCTCGGCAAGATCCTCCGGCGCGACCTCTGGCACCTGCGCGGTCAGGTGCTCGCGGCGGCCCTGGTTGTGTGCTGTGGTGTCACGGCACAGGTCAGCATGCACAGCGCCTATCTTTCGCTGCAGGCGACCCAAGCGAGCTACTACGATAGCTACCGCTTTGCGGATGTCTTTGCCAGCCTCAAGCGCGCGCCGGAAGGCCTGGCCGATGAGATACGAGCGCTGCCGGGTGTGGCGCAAGTGCAGACCCGCGTGGTCGCGGAAGTGACGCTCGATGTTCCCGGCCTGAATGAACCGGCCACCGGCCGACTGGTCTCTATCCCCGAGCAGCAGTCCGCGATGATCAACGATTTCTACTTGCGGCGCGGACGTTATATCGAGGCCGTGCATCCGGATGAAGTGCTGCTCAGCGAAGTGTTCGCGCAAGCCAATCATCTGGATGTCGGCGACAGGATCGGCGCCATCCTCAATGGCCGCTGGCGCGAACTGACCGTGGTCGGCATCGCGCTTTCCCCCGAATATGTCTATGAGGTCGGGCAAGGCATGCTGTTTCCCGACAACAAGCGCTTTGGTGTTCTATGGATGGGCCGCGAGGCGCTCGCATCCGCCTACAACATGCAGGGTGCGTTTAACGATGTCTCCCTGACGCTGGCCCCGCAGGGCTTCAACAAGGGGGCCGAGGAAGCAGAGGTCATTGCCAGCCTTGATCGGCTGCTGCTTCGCTATGGCGGACTCAGTGCCTATCCCCGCCGCGACCAGCTCTCCACCAGGTTCCTCAACGACGAGTTGGGCGAGATCGAGGTGTCTGCAACCTACATACCGGCAATATTTCTGGCGGTGGCCGTATTTCTGATCTACATCGTGCTGTCGCGCCTCGTGGTCATGCAGCGCACGCAGATCGGGCTGCTCAAGGCATTCGGCTATTCCAACTTCAGTGTGGGAATGCATTATCTGAAGTTCGCCCTTGCCACGGTGCTGCTCGGCCTGTTGCCGGGGCTCTTGCTCGGACTTTATCTGGGCGGGCAGGTCACCAACCTGTACCGGGATTATTTCCACTTCCCGGTCCTCGCGCTGGTGGTCAGCCCCGCTGTGCTGTTCTGGGCGACGTTGGTCAACCTGCTTGCCGCCTGTGCCGGCGCCATTGCCGCGGCGAGGCGCGTTACCGCCCTGGTGCCCGCCGAAGCGATGCGGCCCGAGGCTCCGGCAAACTTTCGCGCCGGCATCTTGGAAAGGTCGGGTGTCGCGCGATGGATGTCTTCGTCAGTTCGCATGATCGTCCGCAACATCGTGCGCAAACCATGGAAGGCGCTGCTCTCGGTGATGGGTATCGGCGTCGCAGTGGGCTTGATGATGGTCGCCCGCTTCATGTTCGATGCGGTGGATCACATGATGATGGTGCAGTTCGATGTGGTGCAGCGCGACAACGTTACTGTGCTGTTCCACGAACCGCGCGCTGCCAAGGCTGTATTCGAGATAGACCAACTGCCCGGCGTGCTTCGAGCGGAGCCGTTTCGCGTGGTGCAGGTGCGACTTAGGCATGGACATCGCAGCAAACAGATCGCTTTGACCGGCCTCGCCTCCGACAGTGAGTTGCACCAGATCGTCGACAGCAGATTGCGCAAAATCGCATTACCGCCGGATGGCCTGCTGCTTACCAAAAAGCTCGGTGAGATGTTGGGAGTAGCCACTGGCGACACCGTCATGCTGGAAGTGCTGGAAGGTAACCGCGAGGTACGCGAAGTGACTGTCGCGGGACTGTCCGACGAGCCGATCGGCATCAGCGCCTACATGGATGCAGGCGCGCTCGCCCGCCTGCTGCGCGAAGACCATCTGATATCGGGCGCCTGGTTGCGCGTCGATCCCAGGCATGAGGAGGAGCTTTATGCGCACCTCAAGCGCATGCCCGTCGTGAGCGGCGTGGCGATACGATCCGCCATGGTGAATAGTGTAAAAGAAATCATCGACACTGCTTTTTCTTACGTCAGCGTCATCGAAATGCTGTTCGGTGCCATCATCATCGGCGGCATGGTCTACAACAGCGTGCGCATCGCGCTCTCCGAGCGCGGCAACGAACTGGCCAGCCTGCGTGTGCTCGGTTTCACGCAACGTGAGGTCGTCGTGCTGCTGCTGGGAGAACAGGCGTTGCTGACGATATGTGCGATACCGGTCGGATTGGCGATGGGCTACGGCATGTGTGCAGCGCTGGTGCCGATATTCGACCGCGAGCTGTTCAGGTTGCCGCTGGTCTTTAGCCAGATGACCTTCGTCTATCCTGTGATCGCGGCGCTGATCTCGGCTATCCTTTCGGCATTGCTGGTGACGCGGCGACTCAGGCATCTGGATCTGATCGCGGTGCTTAAAACACGTGAATGAGGAATGACATGAAGCTGTCTTCGCGCAAAACAATTTACTGGCTCGCTGCCATCGCCTCCCTCGCACTGATTGCGTTGCTATTCCGTCCCGAGCCATTGCGCGTCGATACGGGGCAGGTGCAGAAGGGCGGCATGCAGGTCACCGTAGACGAACAGGGCGAGACGCGTGCCCATGACCGCTTTGTCGTCACTGCGCCGGTAGCAGGACGATTGACTCGCATCGAATTGCATGACGGCGACGCGGTGCGGCAGAATCAGGTCGTCGCACAGATTGCCCCGTTGCCACTGAGCATACAGGAGCGCAGAGAACAGACCGCGAGGATCGCATCCGCACAGGCACGGCAGCGCGAGGCCGAAGAGCTTGTGCGCCACGCGCAGGAAGATATTGAGCAAGCCAGGCGCGAAAGCAAACGTGTCGAACGCCTGGTCAAGGATGGCTTCATGTCCAGCCAGGCAGCCGAGCAGGCACGCAACGCCGAGATCACCATCGCCAACGAAATGGAAGCCGCGCGCTTCAGGGTCAAGTCTGCAGCAGCGGAGGTCAGCCTTGCAGAATCAGGATTGATCGCGGTGCAGGGTGGAAAAGGCGCGTTCTTTAAGGTGCGCTCACCTGTTGCAGGACGCATCCTGAACATTCCGGACCAGAGCGAGCGTGTCGTCGCTGCAGGTTCTCCGCTGCTGACCGTGGGCGATATGAGCAAGCTTGAAGTCGTGATCGAACTGTTGTCGTCCGAAGCAGTCAAGGTCAAGCCCGGCATGCCGGTCATTCTCGATGGCTGGGGTGGAGGCCCGTTGCAGGCCAAGGTGCGGCTCGTCGAGCCACATGCGTTCACCAAAGTATCCGCCTTGGGCGTCGAAGAAAAGCGCACCAACGTGGTGGCGGATTTTGTCGATGTCCCGCAGTCGTTGGGTGACGGCTATCGCGTAAATGCGCATATCGTCGTATGGACCGCCGAGGCGGTCACCAAGGTTCCGGCGAGCGCTTTGTTCCGTTGCGCCGACGCATGGTGCGCCTTTGTGGTCGAGAAAGGGGTGGCCAAGCGGCGCGTTGTGACGATCGGGCAACGCAACTCCCAGGAGGCTGAGGCTTTGGCAGGGCTCGATCCAGGTGAGGTGGTAGTCCGACATCCAGCCAATCAGATCGACGAAGGTGTGCGAGTGAAACTAAACTGATTTGTGGCACTGGGTTATCGGTGCATCTTTTCATAATGTGCCGAGATCCATGCGTTCGAATGCCGCACGCAAACGAAAAAGCGCCTTGTGGAATAAGGAGGTCTCGAAATATGGTGTCCTCGACAGGAATCGAACCTGTAATTGACCCTTAGGAGGGGCCGGTTATATCCATTTAACTACGAGGACCTGAGCGAATCATTCAGAATCGGGCGCATTCTAACGTAAAATTCGTCCCCCAATTATCCGAAGACTCGGGGAGCACCATGAAATGGCTGATTCTGCTCGGTTTGTTTGCTTCATTATTCATATTGGTGAGCCAGATGGCGCGCGCGGCTGAGTTGCCCAAAGTGGGCGAGCCTGCGCCGGGTTTCGATTTGCCTGACCAGAACGGGGTGCGGCATAACCTTGGTGAGTTTGCGGGTAAATGGCTGGTGCTGTATTTTTACCCCAAGGACGACACGCCGGGTTGCACCCAGGAGGCATGCGCCTTCCGTGACGATATGCACAAGCTGGCGGCGATGGGTGCGCAGGTGGTCGGCATCAGTGTGGACGACAGCGACAGCCATGCCGAGTTCGCAAAAAAATACCACTTGCCGTTCCCGTTGCTGGCGGATAAGTCCGCCGAGGTGGCGGCACGTTACGGTGCGTTGATGAACCTGTGGCTGGTCAAGTTTGCCAGACGCTACACCTTCCTGATCGACCCGCATGGCAAGATCGCAAAAGTGTATGAAAAAGTCGAGACCTCCAGGCACTCCACCGAGATCATTGAAGATTTACAGCAGCTGGTTGCGAAAGAGAAGTGATGAAGCATCAGAATCTGAATATATTTGCCGCGTGGTTCTTTATGCTGCAGACGCTGGCCATGGGATGGGTGGCTGCTGCAGGGAATGCCCTGCTGGAGATGCTGGGTGCGCCCACCCCGGAAGGCAGTGTGGCGGGACGCATGGTCGGCGCATTGCTCTTGCTGCTGTTGATTTACGTGGCCTGGCACTTCATGCGCGGCTTGCCGCCGCATGGCAAGCCCGAAGGCAATGGTTACAGACCTGGACACCGGATCTTGCTGGCCGGAAACGTATTGGCCGGTTTGCTGTTCGCGTTCCAGTTCTTCCAGTCCGGTATCGAGGACCACAACACGCATCTGGTGCTGGATACCTTCACCACAGCATTCGGCTACTTCGCGATGGGCTGCTTTGCCATCGGTTTCTCGCTGCTCTATCAATCCACCCTGCCACAAGAAAAGAAAAGTTAAATGCCGTATATCACGCTGGATAAAGCCTCGCTGGCCTTTGGTCACGTAGCACTGTTGGACCATGTGGAATTTCAACTCGACGAAGGGGAGCGTGTCGGCCTGATCGGACGCAACGGCGGCGGGAAATCCAGCCTGCTCAAGGTGCTGGCCGGACAGGCACATCTGGATGACGGAACGTTGTGGCGCCAGCCCTCCGCGCGTATCTGTTTTGTCAGCCAGGAGCCGGTACTGGATTCCAATGCCACTGTATTCGACGAAGTGGCGCGCGGCCTGGGCGAGCTGCATCAGCTCATCACGGATTACCATCATCTGTCGCATCAGTTGGCCGAACCGGATGCCGATTACGACAAACTGCTGGAAGAGATGCAACCGCTGCAGACCAAGCTGGAAGCGCAGAACGGGTGGGCGGTACAGGCGCGCATCGAAACCGCCATCCAGCGGCTCGAACTCGATCCGGAAGCGCTGGTGGGTTCGCTGTCCGGCGGTGTGCGCAAGCGCGTGGCGCTGGCGCAGGCGCTGGTGGCGGAGCCGGAAGTACTGATCCTCGACGAGCCGACCAACCACCTGGACTTCGCCTCCATCGAATGGCTGGAGGGGCTGCTGACCAGTTTCCGCGGCAGCGTGCTGCTGGTCACCCATGATCGGCGTTTCCTGGATAACGTCGCCACCCGCATCGTCGAACTCGATCGCGGCAAGCTGTCGAGCTTCCCCGGCAACTTCGCGGCGTACCAGAAGATCAAGGAGCGCATGCTCGCCGACGAGGCGGTGGTGAACGCCAAGTTCGACAAGGTGCTGGCGCAGGAAGAAGTGTGGATACGCCAGGGCGTGAAGGCGCGGCGCACGCGCAACGAGGGGCGAGTGTTGCGGCTGGAAGCCTTGCGGCTGGAACGCGCGGCGCGGCGCGAAAAGCTCGGCAAGGTGGAGATGAATCTGGACGTGGGCGACCGCTCCGGCAAGCTGGTGGCGGAACTGTCGCATGTGAGCAAGTCCTTCGGCACGCGCAAGGTCATCGACGATTTCTCCTGCCGTATCCAGCGCGGCGACAAGATAGGTTTGCTCGGCCCGAACGGCGCGGGCAAGAGCACGCTGCTCAAGATCATTCTGGGCGAGATGGAGCCGGACAGCGGCGAGGTGAAACTGGGCACCAAACTGAGCGTGGCCTACTTCGACCAGTTGCGCGCGCAGCTCGACGACAACGCAACGCTGGCGGACACCATCAGCCAGGGCTCGGATTTCATCGAGATCGGCGGTGCGAAGAAACACGTCATCAGCTATCTCGGCGACTTTTTGTTTGCACCGGAACGTGCGCGTTCGCCGGTGAAGAGCTGCTCCGGCGGCGAACGCAACCGCCTGTTGCTGGCGCGCCTGTTTACGCGGCCCTCCAACGTGCTGGTGCTGGACGAACCGACCAACGACCTCGATATCGAAACGCTGGAATTGCTGGAAGAATTACTGATGCAATATGACGGTACGCTGTTCATCGTCAGTCACGACCGTACTTTCCTCGATAATGTGGTGACGCAGGTGATCGCTTTCGAGGGCGACGGCAAACTGATGGAGTACGTCGGGGGTTACGAGGATTGGGTGCGGGTGAAGAAATTCGAGGCCGCCCGGAAGTCATCGGTCGCGGCACCAACAAAGCCGCCGACCAAGACCGTCGCGGAAAAACCCAAGACTCCGGCCAAGCTCAGTTTCAAGGAACAGCGCGAGCTGGACGAGATGCCGCAGCGCATCGAAGTGCTGGAACGCGAGCAGGAGGAGATCACTGCGGCCCTGGGGGCAGGCGCGCTTTTCCGCGATAATCCGTCGCATGCCAAACAACTGCAGCAGCGAGCATCAGAGATCGAAGCGGAGCTATTGCAGCTGATGGCGCGTTGGGAGGTGCTGGAGAACAAATAGGGAGTTCCGATGAGACTCAGGAACGGATTGACGTTGATCGCGGCCGGTGCACTTTGCCTGCCTGCCTGCACCTCGCAGCAGATGATCAATGTGGCGACGGCGAAGGATCCCGGCGCGGCGCTGAAGGGCATGGCTGAACGTCGCGCGAATGCCTATAAGTACAACCCCGAACTCATGCTTTCCGATATGAAGAAGGTCAAGGCCGATTACAACCGGCTGATCGGCAATGTACAAAAGCAAAGCGGGGCAAAGTGGGGCAAACGCGAATCCGCCGTGTTGCCCAGCCGCACGCGCTATGTGAAGTACACCGAGAACTACAAGAACCGCGTGGTGGTGGATTACGATGCGGGGACCATCCTCATCGAGCAACTGGACGAAGCGCAAGCCAAAGAGAAACTTCGTAACGCGGCAGTGGTGGCACTATTGACGCCGGACGACCCCGGCGCCGTCGATCTGTTCTCGGACAAGGAGATACCGGTTGGCGGCAAGCCCTATTTGCAGGACCTGGTAGTGGATCAGGACGATGTGGTGCTCAAGACCCGTGAAGATATCGACCGCTATGCCGACTATCTGGTGACCAGTCAATTGCACAGTCGCACCATCGATGCCAACGGCGAGCGCAAGAATGTGCTTTATGTGCAGATGAGAATGGTGAATGCGCATCTGGATAAACGCGCACTGGAATATGCCGCCACGGTCCGCAAGTTTTCCGACGACACCCAGGTCAGCCGCAGCCTGATCTTCGCCATCATCAGGATCGAGAGTTCTTTCAATCCCTATGCGGTTTCCAGCGTACCGGCCTACGGCATGATGCAGCTGGTGCCGTCCAGTGGCGGACGCGAGGCGTACCGGAAGGCCAAGGGCGAAGATGCGATGCCGGACAAGGAGTATCTGTTCAACGCCGGCAACAACATCGAGCTGGGGGCGACCTATCTCGGCATCCTGCTGAACGACAGCCCTTTGCACCAGATCCGCAATGCCGTATCGCGCGAATACTGCGCCATCGCCGCCTATAACACCGGCCCCGGCAACGTTTACCGCGCGTTCAGCAAATTGAACGGCAAGGCGCGCCAGGAAGAGGCGCTGGACAAGATCAACTCGATGCGCCCGGAAGAGGTCTACGAGACGTTGCGCACCAGATTGCCTTATGAAGAGACACGGGGTTACATCGTCAACGCTGTGGCTGCAAAGAAGCGCTATGCGGCGATGTGAATGATTTCTTGATGTGCTTCCGATGACCTGGGTACAAGCAGGAAAGTCGTCGGGAACCGACTTTCCCGATTAAAGATCAGGTGCCGGCGGAGTCAATTCGGCTTGTGTTCCGCATTCCATTTCCGCACGGCTTCAAGCGTGTATTCGACATGTTTGTCCGGGTTCATGTCTGCGTATGAAAATATGACATTGCCGGCGGGGGAGATGACATAGGAAACCCGGTTGGCATATTCCGGTTTTGCCGCGAGTATCGCATCGTAGGATTTCATGATGCTCTGATCCGGATCGGCCGCCACCGGGAATTTTTCCCGGCATTCGCTTACTGAGAACTTGTTCAACTTCTCGATATCGTCATGCGAAACGCCTATCACTGTCGCACCGAGAGCTTTATATTTTTCGATGGCATCGGCAAAATCATGCGCCTCGATCGTGCAGCCCTTTGTGAACGCGGCCGGATAGAAATACAGCACCACCGGCCCCTTCTTCAGTGCATCGCTGAGGGAGTATGTGAATACCTTGCCGCCCAGTGATGCCTGGGTAACAAAACTTGGCGCTATCGCACCGGTGTTGAGTGCTGCATAGGCAGGCAGCGAAACTGATAGTGCGAAAATCCCGATGGCAAGATAGTTTTTCATCGCAAGCTCCTCTCTGTTTGTTGCAAACGGATACCCGATGCCCAGGGGAAAACAATACTGGCGGTGGTTGTATTTCCCGCATTCCCGCAGTCGATCCATATTAGATCATTTCAGAGAAAAAAATCATCCAAAAGTCAGGGCTGTCTCACTATCTAGGCCATGCTGAGAAGTGCGCCAAAGAGGATGACGATGTGCGCCCATGCCCACAGTTTGTAGCGGAGTGCGAGCTTGTCCTGGTCGAAATTGCTGATGAGGAACAGGCGCCCGTCACGCGGCTGCAGCATGAAATTGACGTCCGGTTCAGCGAGCACTTCGTTCATTCGTTTTTCGGCTTCGCGTTTGGCAGCCGAGCGCGCCAGCATCCATTCCTGCATGTCGAGCACACCGTTATTGTCGAGGTCGAAGCGTTTGAGCAGGTTGGCGTTATCCGCTTTCCATTCGCACAGGACCTGCTTGACCAACTCGTCTTGAGTGAGGGTCGTGTTGCTGCCGCCCACCGTCTTGAATTCGCCCAGGGCATAGATGTAGTCGATATCCAGCAGTCGCCATTCGGTGTATCGATAGTCGCCCTTCGTCCAGCTGTCCTTGTGCTTGGTCAGCACTTCCGCACCTTGCGGATCGACCACGCACCGGCCGCTGCCGTCGTCGATGATGAACGGAGCGCTGTTTTCGCCATGCTCCTCGGTATTCCATCCCTTGTTGTCGCTGCGTTTGCGCTCGAGTTTGTAACGACACCACAGGCACGGCAGATTTGAATATCGGGAGAGTATCGGGACACCGTCCGCTCTGCCCTGTCCGATCAACTCCACATAGCCTTGTGCAGCAGAGGCGATGCGCGATGTGGGTGTGCCGCTGATCGCGCGCAGGCGATACAGGGTGGAATACCACGCGAACAGGCTGACGACAGCCATGATGCCCAGGCACCACAACCATCCGGTATGCGATTCCAGTTTGATGCCGACGAACAACAGGAGAAGTTGTCCGCCGGAGGTGATGAGTTGTGTGTATTCGCGACGGAGGGTGGTCAGCATCGCCGTCCTCTTTGGCTACGCGTAGCTGGGAAGGCTTGTCAGAAACGGAAACCCAGTTTCATGCCGATCGAGCGTATGCCGCCGGTCTTGTCTATTTCCGCGGCCAGGTTGCTGAAGCCGAGGTTCAAATTGGCGCCGGCGAATACTTTGCCCTGGGTGAAAGATTGTGACAAGGCGACGCCGTTAACGCCGGTGACATTGGCGGAACTGTTGACCCAGACCTCGCCGATGCCGGCATAGGGAGTGAACATGGCGAAGCCCTTGGAGATGGAGAGGTCCAGGCCCTTGGTATCAAACGACAATTGATCTACTCCGCCCAGCCTGGTGAAGGAGCCCCGAATGGCGACTGCAGGTTCGGCGAGGCCGCCATCAAGGATCGCGTAGCGCAATTCACCGCCGTAAAGCGAGATGTTGGTGGTGGGTATCTTGGAATAGAAAGCCGCGACATCGATGCCGAAGGGCAATCCCTTGTCGATGTGAAGCTTGGGTATATACAGATTGCTGACCGGGCTTCCGCCGTTGGTGGCTTTGCTCCAAGCTGCCGCACTGTTGGACATGTCGGTCTGCGTGACTTCGAAACCAATGTCGAACCCGGTGACGCCCAGCGGGGCAGCCGGAGTGACGGGCTTGTAGCTCAATGCAGCGCCGAGGTCTTCGGAAAGTATCCTGAAGTCTGATTGACCCAGGTTTTGCAGCGTGGAAATGCTGGCGGCCATCGCGGGTTGCGCGATTCCCAGCGTACAGACCAATGCGAGCAGTTTTTTCATGGTGTTTTCCCTTCTGTGGAGTCTAAATTGGTCTTTCGCGCCGGGGCGAGAAAGACATAAGTTAAGCGCGACGAAAATCGTTCAAGTTTTATTGGCCGAAAAGTGACTTCATATCCACATCCGCTTTCTCGGCAGTGGAGAACTCCAGCAAAGGTTTTGATGAGTAGGCAAACATGTTGGCGATGAGTACGCCGGGGAATTGTTCTATGCCGACGTTATAGATGTTCACCGAATCGTTATACAACTCTCGCCGATCGGCGATGCCATTTTCCAGTCCGGTGATGCGGGCCTGGAGTTGCATGAAATTCTGGTTGGTTTTCAACTCCGGATAGGCTTCGGCCACCGCAAACAGACCGCCGAGGCTGGCCCGCATCGCACCTTCCGCCTTGCCCAGGGCTTCGATGTCTTGTCCCTCGCGCGCTGCTTGCACTTGCGAACGTGCGGAGATCACGCGCTGCAATGTCTCCTGCTCGAACTGTTTGTACTGTTTGCACACTTCGACCAGCTTGGGCAGCTCGTCATGGCGCTGCTTGAGCAGCACGTCGATGTTTGCCCAGGCTTTGCTGACGGCATGCTTGAGACTGACGAGATTGTTGTACAGGGTGATGCTGTAGATCAGTGCGACGACACAGATGCCTAAAAGGACAAGCGTGATGCTCATGGTGTTGCTCCTTGCGCGGGTTGAACGACGCGGCGAATCATAAATCAATCGCCGCGCCGTTGCACAAGATTACTGCGCAAAGAAATCCTTCACTTTGCCCATCCACGACTTGGCGCGCGGGCTGTGCCGTTCACTGTCATTCTGGCTGATGGTCTCGAACTCGCGCAGCAATTCCTTCTGGCGGTCGGTCAGCTTGGCAGGCGTTTCCACCACGACATGGCAATGCAGGTCGCCATGGGTGTGGGTACGCATGCCTTTGATGCCTTTGCCGCGAAGACGGAAGATTTTGCCGCTCTGTGTCTCGGCAGGGATCTTGATGCTGGCCTTGCTGTCCAGGGTCGGTATCTCGATTTCGCCTCCCAATGCCGCGGTGGCGAAGCTGATCGGCATTTCGCAATGCAGGTCGTCGCCGTCGCGCTGGAACACGCTATGCGGTTTGATATGGATCTCCACGTACAAGTCGCCGTGCGGCGCGCCGTG